>DFGE01000022.1 GCA_002371675.1 Clostridiales bacterium UBA3758 | reverse complement strand
ACTGTTCTGCCCTGAATCAGCGGAGATGGGATTTGACTTTTTCCGAGACTTCTGTATAATAGAGAAGCTTGAATACTACCGGTTCGGAAAGGATCTGAATGAATGAGCGAATGCAATCATGATTGCTCCCATTGCGCGGAAAACTGCGAGTCCCGCCAGAACCCGCAGAGCTTCCGCAAGGAGTTGAACCGCTACTCCAGCGTTAAAAAGGTTATTGCCGTAGTCTCTGGCAAGGGCGGCGTGGGCAAATCCCTCGTCACCTCGATGCTGGCTTCCGAGATGCAGCGCCGCGGACATCGCACTGCCGTGCTGGACGCCGATATCACCGGCCCTTCCATCCCGAAATCCTTCGGCATCACCGACAAGGCCATGGGCACGGATGAATTCCTCATCCCAGCCGCGTCATCCACCGGGATCCAGGTCATGTCCATCAACCTCATCCTCGAAAACGAGACGGAGCCCGTCGTATGGCGCGGCCCGGTCATTGCCGGCGCTGTCACCCAGTTCTGGACGGACGTGCTGTGGCAGGATGTGGACTATATGTTCGTCGATATGCCTCCCGGCACCGGCGACGTGCCGCTGACTGTTTTCCAGTCTCTGCCGATCGACGGCGTCGTTATCGTCTCCACCCCGCAGGATCTCGTCAGCATGATCGTCAGCAAGGCGGTCAACATGGCGAGCATGATGCATGTGCCGGTGCTCGGCCTTGTGGAGAACATGAGCTACTTCAAGTGTCCCGATTGCGGGAAGGAGCATGAAATCTTCGGCGAAAGCAAGGTCGCGCAGATCGCCGCCGAGCACGGCATCGAACACTATGCCCGGTTGCCCATCGACCCCGCCATCGCCAAGCTGGTGGATGCCGGTCGCGTGGAAGAGGTCTCCAATCCCGAGCTCGCTGCGCTGGCGGATGCGATTGCCTGATCGAAAAAGGAGAAGACCATGAAAATTGCTGTTGCGTACCAGGACGGCCAGATCTGCGAGAACTTCGCCTCCTGCAAATGCTTTGCGATCTACGAATACGGCGAATATGTCACTGACTGCACCAAGGTCCTGATCGACTCCTCGGAGCGGGAGACCCAGGAGGCCATGGCGGAGTTCATGAAGGAGCAGGACGTCGCTGCGGTGATCGCGGGCGTGATGAGCGGCTCCGCGAAGGCTCAGCTGCTCGCGGCGGGCATTGTTCCTGTTTCCGGCTTTTGCGGCGACGCGGATACCGCAGCGGATATGCTCGTGACCGGTCAACTGCCCATCGAAGGCGCCGAAGGCGGCTGCGGCGGTTCCTGCGGGAGCTGCGGCGGCTGCGGCAGCGCCGAGGGCGGAGACTGCGGCTGTGGCTGCGGCGGCTCCTGCGGCTGCTGAATGAAAGAATCCCCCTGTCGGACGTTTTGAACCCGACAGGGGGATTCTTTCGTTACGCCTCCGCATAGCGCAGCGTGACGCGCTTTCCGTCATAGCCGCATTCGGCTGCAGGGAAGACGGCCTGCGCTTCCGGGAGCGCATCCTTCGGCGAGACGATCGTCTGCGAAAAATGCGTGAGCCAGAGACGCTGCGCAGCTGCGCTTGCTGCGAGCTCCGCGGCCTCACGGAACAGACTGTGTCCATAGAGGATCGCGTTTTCTCTGTCGTCATGCGAGGCATAGGTAGCGTCATGCACGAGCAGATCCGCGTCCCGCGCAGCGTCTCGAAGCGAGGGACAGGGTCGCGTATCCCCGGAAAAGACGACCTTCATACCATGGCGCGCCTCTCCGAGCAGCTCGCGGCCTTTCACCATACCGGATGCGCAGGGATACAGAGCGTCCGGTTCGCGGATGATCGTCTTCCAATCGGATTTCGCTACGCCCAGCGCCTCCGCGCGTTCGGGCATGAACTTGGGCGGGCGGGGGAGGGAGAAGACGTAACCCACGCTGGGCACGCGATGCTCGGTCGGAAAGGCGGTGAGCGCAGCGCCCTCCGGCCAGGCTGGGTGCAGGTCATGCAGAGACAGGGCTGAATCCTCTGCAAGGCGGATCTCAAACTCCTCCACAGCTGCCAGCTCCAGGATCGGCGACAGAGCGGACTCCAGCCCGGGAGGGCCTGTGACCGTTAGCGCTTCACGGCGCCCCAGGCAGCTCATTGTCTGCAGCAGCCCGGGCAGACCGAAAATGTGGTCGCCGTGGTAATGCGTCAGGGCAATGACGTCGAGCTTGAGGGGACTCACTTTCTCGCGCCGCAGCGCAGTTTGTGTGCCCTCTCCGCAGTCAAACAAAATACCTCGCCCGCGGCAGCGCAGCACGAGCGCGCTCAGGGCGCGCGCGGGCAGGGGCATCGTTGCGCCGCAGCCGAGCAGAATACAGTCGATCATATACGTCTCAGATTGGGTCTCAATAGAGAGGGCCGCTGTAGACGATCTTCCCGGCGAGCCGCTTCTGCTCCTCCTCGCCGGCAAGCAGACGCACCAGCGTGAGCGCGAAGGGCAGCGCCGTGCCGAGCCCGCGGCTGGTGACGATGTTCCCGTCGACGACGACCGGGTCATAGCAGACCTCCGCTCCAATCAACCCGGATTCCAGACCGGGGTAGCAGCAGGCGCGCTTCTCCTCCAGAATGCCGGCTCGGCCGAAAACGGTTGGCGCGGCGCAGATCGCCGCCGTGAGCAGCTGCGCGTCGTGATAGTCGCGCACGAGCTGGAGCACGCGGAAGTCCTCCCGGAGCGCCTCCGTGCCGCGCAGACCGCCCGGCAGGATCAGCGCCTGGTAACTGTCCAGCTCCGCTTTGGTGAATTTCACATCCGCTGTCACGGTGATGCCGTGGCTTGCCGTGACGCTTTTCCGCTCGGACATCGAGATCATGTCGCAGGTGATTCTGGCCCGGCGCAGCAGGTCCACCACGGTGAAGGCCTCCACGTCCTCGAAGCCGTCCGCCAGCAATATCATCGCTTTCTTCATGGATAAGCACCCCTTCGGTACAGGATTTCGCAACTATGATACCATGAATTCCCGCGCGTGGAAAGAGCCAATCGCTCGCTGGGAAGAATGCTGAAAAATACAACGCAATCGCCTTGAATGTTCCAACGCCCTGACGCAAATTAGCGTAAAATCTAAACATACAATACCCAATACCGGCGCACAGCGGTGTTCTGCTGCACGCGCGGAAAGGAGAAGCCATGAACGGGATCTGTGTCCGCAATGAAATCAAGCCCCTGCGCAAGGTGCTGCTGCACCGCCCCGGGCGCGAGCTGCTCAATCTGACGCCGGATCGCCTCGGCGAGCTTCTGTTTGAC
The DNA here is from genome assembly GCA_002371675.1 of Clostridiales bacterium UBA3758. GTDB lineage: Bacteria > Bacillota > Clostridia > Oscillospirales > Oscillospiraceae > Limivicinus. The sequence goes on along the minus strand of DFGE01000022.1, from coordinate 264,923 downwards.
GACATTCCCTATCTCAAGGTCGCGCAGGAGGAGCATGACGCCTTTGCCCGCGTCCTGCGGGAAAACGGCGCGGAGGTCGTGTATCTGGAGGATCTGATGACGGAGGTCCTGCAGCAGAACCCCGAGCTTACCGAGACCTTTCTTTATCAGTGGCTCGAGGAGGGCAATATCAAGACCCGCCGCTGGCAGGACAAGCTTTTTGACCATCTGATGGAGCGTTATGCCGGCAAGGCTCTCGTCGAGAAGACGATGGAGGGCATCACGCTGCGCGAGATGGGCAGCGCTACGCACGCCTATTCTCTCGAGGACCGCATCGCCCCGCCGGACGATCTTGTTGTCGCCCCGATGCCGAACCTCTATTTCACGCGTGACCCGTTCGCCTCCGTGGGCGACGGGATCCTGCTCAACCGCATGCATTTTTCGACACGCCGCCGCGAGACCATCTATGCGGACTATATCTTCCGCTATCACCCGGACTTCGCCGGCAAGATCACGCGCTACTACGACCGCTCCTTCCATGGCTCCATCGAGGGCGGCGACGTGCTGAACCTCACGGAGGACACCCTGGCCATCGGTCTCTCGGAGCGCACCAGCCCCGACGGCGTGGAGCGGGCCGCCCGCGCTCTGTTCAGCGACCCCGACGCGCAGATCCGCACGGTGCTGGCCTTTGATATCCCGCGTTGCCGCGCGTTCATGCATCTCGACACGGTCTTCACTCAGGTGGATTACGATAAGTTCACGATCCACCCGGCAATCCTCGGCCCGCTCAGCGTCTATGAGATCACGCCCGGCAAGCGCGATCCCGCCGATCTGCGTATCCGCCGCATCGACGCCGATCTGGAGCACCTGCTGGAGTACTACGCGCGGGTCGACAAGGTGGAGCTCATCCGCTGCGGCGGGGACGACATGATCGCCTCGGCGCGCGAGCAGTGGAACGACGGCTCCAACACGCTCTGCCTTGAGCCGGGCAAGATCATCGTCTACCAGCGCAACCAGATCACCAACGACATTCTCCGCGAAAAGGGCCTCACTGTCCTGGAGATCCCCTCTGCGGAGCTCAGCAGGGGCCGCGGCGGCCCGCGCTGCATGTCCATGCCGCTCGTGCGCGACGTCTGAAGCAAAAGAAACCAAACTCAACATATCTATTACAGGAGGAACACATCATGGGAGTCAACATCAGAGGCAGAAGCTTTCTCACCCTGCTCGATTACAGCCCGGCGGAGATCCGCTATCTGCTGGACCTGTCCGCAGAATTCAAGCGCCTGAAAATGGCCGGCGTGGAACACAAGTGGCTCAGCGACAAGCAGATTGTCCTGCTCTTCGAGAAGACCTCCACCCGCACCCGCTGCGCCTTCGAGGTCGGCGCGCGTGACCTCGGCATGGGCGTCACCTTCCTCGACTCCAAATCGTCCCAGATGGGCAAGAAGGAGTCCCTCGCTGACACTGCCAAGGTGCTCGGCAGGATGTTCGACGGCATCGAGTACCGCGGCTACAAGCAGTCCGTAGTCGAGGATCTCGCCAAATACTCCGGTGTTCCCGTGTGGAACGGCCTGACGGATGACTTCCATCCTACCCAGATGATCGCAGACATCCTTACCGTCCGCGAGGAGTTCGGAGATGAGCGCGGCCGCAAGCTCACCTTCTTCGGCGACGCCCGCAACAACGTGGCCAACTCCCTCATGGTCGTCTGCTCCAAGCTCGGTATGCACTACTGCGCCTGTGCCCCCAAGGAGAACCAGCCCGACGAGAAGCTCATCGCCAAGTGCCGCGAGATCGCCAAAGAGACCGGCGCCGTGCTCGAGTTCACCGACGATCCCGCTCAGGGCGCAAAGGACTGCGACGTGCTCTATACCGATATCTGGGTCTCCATGGGCGAGCCCGACGAGATCTGGGCCAAGCGCATTGAGCTGCTGCGCCCCTACCAGATCAACAAAGAGCTCATGGCGCTGGCAAAGCCCACCGCCATCTTCATGCACTGCCTGCCCTCCTATCATGACCGCGAGACCGCCGTGGGCGAGGACATCTATCAGAAGTTCGGCCTTGAGGCCATGGAAGTCACGGACGACGTGTTCCTCGGCACCCAGGCCCGCCAGTTCGATGAGGCCGAGAACCGCATGCACTCCATCAAGGCCATCCTCTACGCCACGCTGAAGTAAGCTGCCATGCCGGAAAGAATCGTCGTAGCCCTGGGCGGCAACGCTCTGGGCAATACGCCCGAACAGCAGCGTGAGCTCGTGCGCGGCACTGCCGTCTCGCTGGCGGATCTGGTTGAGAAGGGCTTTGAACTCGTGATCGGCCACGGTAACGGCCCGCAGGTCGGCATGATCAATCTCGCCATGGAGTATTCCTCGCAGAAGGGCGGCGGCACGCCCTTCATGCCCTTTCCCGAATGCGGCGCCATGACCCAGGGCTATATCGGCTATCATCTGCAGCAGGCGCTGCAGAACGAGCTGCGTCGCCGTGGAATCGTCCGAGAGGTTGCCACGGTGGTGACGGAGGTCGTCGTCGATCAAAGCGACCCGGGCTTTGCGCATCCCACCAAGCCTGTCGGCAGCTTCTACACCAGGGAAGAGGCTGAGAACATCGCGGCGGAGAAGGGGTTTACCTTTGTTGAGGACGCCGGGCGCGGCTACCGCCGCGTAGTCCCGTCCCCGATCCCGCAGCGCATCGTGGAGCTCGGCGTCGTGCAGCAGCTTATTGCTTCCGGCGACGTTGTCATTACGGTCGGCGGCGGCGGTATCCCCGTTGTGGAGACAGAAGAGGGACTCTGCGGCGTCCCCGCCGTCATAGACAAGGATCGCGCCTCCGCGCTGCTCGCGCGTGAGATCCGCGCAGACCGCCTCATTATCCTCACCGCGGTCGACCGCGTATGCGTAAACTACGGCAAGCCCAATCAGCGTGAGCTTGCGGAAATGACCCTGGACGACTGCGAGCGCTTCATCGCCGAGGGGCAGTTTGCTCCCGGCAGCATGCTCCCAAAGGTGGAAAGCTGCCTGGATTTCGTGCGCGCCTGCCCCGGGAGCACCGCGCTCATCACCTCGCTTGCCCGCGCAGCCGAGGCGCTGGAAGGGAAGACCGGCACCGTGATCCGCGCTGAATGATCCCGTGATCCAGGCAGAGTAAGAATCAATTGAAAAACAGCTGCCTTCGTGCTAAAATAGAGGCAGCTGTTTTTTTCGCGCTTTTTTTGAATCAACGATTGCTTTGCTGCGGAGGAACTCCCCATGACAAAACCGGCTGCTTTGCAGGAGAACCGGGCGTCCGAGAGCGACCCGGCGCTGCTCTGCTCCTTCGACTATGAGGCGATCCAGGCGCCGACGCGCCCGCTCATCCACCAGGCCGCGCGCTTCTGGTTTTTCCGGCGAGGCGAGGGCGTGCTTGAGATCGACGGCAAACCGCAGCCGATCCATCCCGGCACTCTCGTCGCCATCTCGCCCTGGCAGATCACTGAGGTCACCGAGGTCTCCGAGGCGCTGAGCTTTGAAAAGGTGATATATAATTACTCCTATCTTGAGGCTGTGCTGAAGGCTGTGCCCGGCGCAGAGGAGGAGGGGACGGAGCTGCTGCGCTTCCTTACGCTGCGGCCCGCCGTCTTGCTCGACGAGGCGCAGAGCGCTGCCATCGAGCGCCTTCTGGGCGAGATCCGGGAGGAATTCGGCGTGGCCTCCGCACGGGAGAGTGTCCCGGAAAAGCCCATGGGGCGGCTGTACGCTGCGGAAAAGCTCATCGAGCTGATGATTCTCTATCGGCGTTTTGCCGATGATCTGCGTGCAGAGGTTCCCGCAGAAGCGGCAGGGGAGGGGCGTGCCATCCTGCGGTATCTCTATACCCATTCCGGCGAAAAGCTCACGCTCGCCGGCACGGCGGAGCTGTTCTTCCTCTCCGAATCCGCCCTCAGCAGGCAGATCTCCAAGCTCACCGGCACGACCTTCAAGCGCCTGCTGAGCGGGATCCGTGTGGAAAAAGCGGCAGATTACCTGCTCTATACGGAGCTCACGCTCAACGAAATCGCCCGACTTGTCGGCTTCGTGGACGCCTCGCATCTCTCCAGGCACTTTGTCGCCGAGATGGAGGTCACGCCGATGAACTACCGCCGCATTTATGCCAAGACCCGCGGACGCTCCGACCACTCTGAGAAAGCCACCGCTCTTGCCCTGGCGGAGTATGTTCTGCAAAACTACTCCGACGAGACGCTCTCGGCGGGACGTGCGGCGGAGCGCTTCGGCGTGTCGGTCACGGAGATGAACCGCCTGCTGCTGTACTACGCTGGAAGGAGCTTCGACGCGCTGCTGCACGAGGTGCGCATCAACCGCGCCTGTGAGCTGCTGGCCTCGACGGACTTTCTGATCCTTGACGTGGCGGTGGAGGTCGGCTATCGGAATATCAAGACCTTCAATCTCAATTTTCTCAAGATCAAAGCCATGACGCCCACACAGTTTCGCGCGAGCGTTACGCTGCAGAAGGCCGACGGAAGCGAGACCGGCCGCACAGGCCGCCGCCGCGGACGCGATAAATGAGCATTGCGGCCTGGCGGCGTCTTTCGTCGAGCCCGGCCCGATTTGAGTCTTGCACATTTTCCAATTCGTGATATAGTAACAGCATTGTGTTTGAAACTGACAGGAAGGAACGCACAGCTATGAATTCTTTTGACGCCAGGATCCTGGACGCGGTGCATGCCGCCGTCCGCTCCGTATACGAGCTCGACACCGAGGGACTTGATTTCGTCGTGGAGACACCGAAGGACCCCAAGCTCGGGGACTATGCAACCAACGCTGCGATGAAGCTCTCCCGCACGCTGCGCCGCAATCCTATGGACATCGCGGAGCCCCTCGCCCAAAAGCTGCAGGAGCTGTTGCCCGAGGCCGAATCCGTAACCGTGGCGCGCCCCGGCTTTATCAACTTCCGCCTCAAGAGCGGCGCCTTCACCGCGCTCATCAACAGCGTCCTCGACGCCGGGGAGAGCTATGGCAGAAACGAGTCCGGCAAGGGTCAGAAGGTGCTGGTCGAGTGGGTTTCGGCCAATCCCACGGGCGAGCTCCACTGCGGACATGCCCGCAACGCCGCCTGGGGCGACAGTATCTGTCGTCTGATGGAGGCGAGCGGCTACGAGGTTCTGCGCGAGTACTATGTCAACGACGCCGGCAACCAGATCGTCATGCTGGGCGAATCTCTGACCGCACGCTATTTTGAGTACTTCGGGCAGGACTACCCGCTGCCGGAGAACGGCTATCATGCCGAGGACGTGAAGAAGATCGCCGCAGAGATCGCCGAAAAAGACGGCGACAAGTGGCTCACGGCCGACCCGAAGGAGCGCCTGGAATACTTCATGCTCGAGGGCAAGACCCGTGAGCTGAAAAAAATCGAGCAGGATCTCGCGCTCTACGGCGTGAAGATCCAGTCCTGGATGCACGAGACCTATTTCTATGAGGACGACAAAAAGCGCATCCGCGAGGTGCTCGCGCGCATGGCCGAAAAGGGTCTGACCTACGAGCAGGACGGCGCGCTCTGGTTCCGCAGCACCGAATTCGGCGACGAGAAGGACCGCGTCCTGCGCAAGAGCGACGGTACGCTCTCCTATCTCACGCCCGACATCGCCAACCACGTCCACAAGGTAGAGCGGGGCTATCCCAGGCTCGTCGATCTCTGGGGCGCGGATCACCACTCCTATGTGCTGCGCATGAAGGCCGCGCTAAAGGCGCTCGGCTACCCGGACGACACCCTCTCCGTCGATCTGATCCAGATGGTGCGCATGGTCGAGGACGGGAAGGAAGTCAAGATGTCCAAGCGCACCGGAAACGCCATCACCATCCGCGAACTCTGCGACGATATCGGCGTGGACGCGGCCCGCTGGTTCTTCTCATCCAAGGACGTGTCCACTCACATGGATCTCGATCTCAAGCTCGCCCGCTCCAAGGACAACAACAACCCTGTCTACTATGCGCAGTACGCGCATTCCCGCATGTGCTCCATCCTCCGCAACCCCAAGATGCCCGCCTTCGTGCGCGCCGAGAGCTACGAGCGCCTGACGGACGAAAAGGAGCTGCAGCTGCTCAAGATGATTGGCGAGTTCCCGGCGGAGGTCGCGAACGATGCGGCGCTGCGCAAGCCCAACAAGCTCGCGGACTATATCCTCAGCATGGTCAAGATTTTCCACAGCTATTATAACAGCACCAAGGTTTATAATCCCGATGACCTTGCGCTCACCAACGAGCGTCTCGGCCTCATTTCCGCGGCGCGGATCACCCTGCAGAACGCCCTCAAGCTGCTCGGCGTCTCCGCACCGGAGAGCATGTGAGCGGGGAATACCGCCCGCCTGTCATGCAGATAGAAAAACACGGAGAATCCAGTTTCGGATCCTCCGTGTTTTGCGTCATGCATTATCCCGCATCTCTGTAATGCTTTGGCGAGCAGCCGTAAGCGCTCAGAAACAGGCGGTGGAAAAAGCTGGTGTTTTCGTAGCCTACGGCGAGCGCAATCTCACCGACCTGCCGGTCTGTGCTGCGCAGCAGAAACGCCGCCTGCGCGAGACGTTTTTCCTGCATGAGCGCGGTGAAGGTCTTGCCCGTCTGACGCTTGATCTGCCGGGAGAGCCAGGCCTCGTCGTAATGCAGCTCCTCCGCTGCCTCTGCAAGCGTTCCGTGCGCATATTTTCGCTCGATATAGCGGAGGATCTGCACCGCGATCGCGTCCTCGTCCTCTGTGTAGTGCAGCATTTCCGCGTGGTTCATGAGTTCGAGGAAGAGCGTAGTCATGGTCATCTGCGCAAGCCTGCGCTTAACGCTGCTCGATTCCAACAGTGTGAGGATCAGGTTTTCCACCAGATTCTGCACGGCTCGTACCTCCGCGACCCGGAAGTGGAGGAAGCCCTCGGCGGCGCGGTCGCCGCACAGACAGTCTACCAGGAAGCGCCGAAGAGGCGTCTCCTCCTCTCCGAGAGCGGAGAGCGTTGTGGTGAAAAACTGCGGCAGCACGATGAAGTTTACCGCCACGTCGCCCTCTCCCGCGCAGTCGATCTCCTGCACGGCGGTCTGGCTGAGCAGCAGCAGCTCGCCGGCCTTGAGTTCGACGCGCTGGCCGTTGATGCGGTGCACGGTGGAACCGGAGACCATATAGACCATCTCCACATAATCGTGGCTGTGGGCGGGGAAGGCGATAAATCGCGTGTGCGGACGGAGGGTGATGAGCTTTCCCGCAGAGAGCAGACGGGAGGCGCTGATCTTCGTGCCGCTGCCGTCGATATACAGCGAGCGGTCGATCTTTCCGCTGCCGTTCAGAATGGCCTGCTCCTCCGGTGTGATTTCAGAGAGCGTTTTGATCAATTCTGCGTCCATTTCTCCACATCCTTTTCGCAGGCATCAGATTCATGGCAATACGCATGTTTGCAATCCATATTGTAGCAGACAGAAAGGGGATTGTCATGAGAAATCTTTCGCCGCGCGGAGATTTCTGCTATAATCGGAAGCAATCTCATACCCTGCCAAGTCAGGAGGAAGATACCATGAGCCAAACCTGTCAAATTCGCACTCCGGCCCGCTTTCATCTCCCGGGGCTGTTCGAGTTCACGGAATTCTACAAGGCGTTCCTGCCGCTTTGGCGCGAGCACCGGGAATACTTCCGCGCCGACTGCGAGATCGCCTCGATCTACGGCGCACCGGGGGACTGCCTCTGGGGCGGCGGCCGCGTCGGCTGCGGACAGGACGATGCGCACGAGGTCGCTGCACTGATGCGCGAATACGGCCTCTCCGCAAGACTCACGTTCAGCAACTCGCTCCTGCGCAGCGAGCATCTGGCGGACGAGCGCTGCAACGCGCTCTGTGCACTGTTTGAGCACAACGGCGGCGCTAAGAACGGCGTCATCGTCCATTCGGAGCTGCTGCTCGACTATCTGCGCAGGCGCTATCCCGGCTTTTGCTTCATTTCCTCCACAACCAAGACGCTCACCCGCTGGGAGGAGCTTGCTGCGGAACTCGAGAGGGAGGAGTTTGCATGCGTCGTGCCTGATTTCCGCCTGAACAAGCAGCTGAGCCGCCTGTATGCACTGCCGCAGGCGCAGAAGGACAAGGTGGAATTCCTCTGCAACGAGTGTTGTTCCTTCTCGTGCGCAGATCGGAAGGCCTGCTATGAGAGCGTGAGCCGTCTCGCGCTGGGGGAGGAGGGCGAAGCGCATATCTGCCGCGCGCCCGGCGCGTCAGAGGGCTACCTCTTTTCCCGGGCAATGAAAAACCCCGGCTTTATCGACCCGGAGGAGATCCGGACGATCTATCAGCCGATGGGCTTTTCCAATTTCAAGCTCGAGGGCCGCGGTCTCGGCAGCGCGCTGCTCCTTGAATTCCTGCTGTATTATCTCGTAAGACCGGAATACCGCCTGACCGTGAGGGAAAAGCTCTATCTCAGCTCCTCGCTGGATCTCTTCTGATCCCGGCAATGAACAGGATGAAAAACATGCCCCGTGGGACATCGAAAAGACTTTGACAGTCAAAGCTTTCCGGCCCTCGGGGCTTGTTCATGCCTTCGGCGGCTTTGAAGGACTTGAAGGCTATCGTTAGAATTCAATCATTTTTGCGGTGACGGCGGGGTCGTGACTGCAGAGAACGGCGGCACAGCCGGGCTCCCGCTCCATTTGCGCGATCCATTCCAGACCGACCATCATCTTTTTCCGGTCAAAGCCGAAGCCCGGCGCGATCCCCTCGCGCCAGTTGCGCGGGGAGAAGGCGGCGTCGGAGCAGAGCAGCACGAAGCTGCTTCCGTGCCGCAGGATCACGGCGGCCATGCCGTCGGTATGCCCGGGGACATTCACCATCGTGATACTCTCGTCGCCCAGCAGGTCGAAAGCCCAGCGGTTCGGACCCAGCGGGGAACCGCGGTAGTATATGCGCTCGATCGGCAGATCCTCCCAGAGGCTCCAGGGCTGACGAGCCTTGTATACCGTGCGGCAGGCCCAGAAATATTCGTCCTCCGGCAATATGATGCGCTTTGCGCCGCGCAGGGAGCGGAGACCGGCGGTGTTGTCGGCGTCCAGGTGCGTAATGAGCACGCCGGCAAGATCCTCCGGGCAGATGCCCATGGCGGCAAGCTGCTCCCGCGCCGTCATGCACTCCTCCACTTGCGGATGATAGAGCGCGGCGAGCGGGGCGGGGAGGACGGATCTCACTGCCCTTGCGTCATAGCTGCCCTTAGGACTGATCTCGCGGCACCAGCCGGTGTCAATCAAATAGAGGCCCTGCGGATGCTCAAGAAGATAGCAGAAGTTCGGCAGCGTCACGCGCTTGCTGTCCGGCGTGAGCAGCTGCCTGCGTGTATTGGCGAGACTGACGGCGTCGCCGAAAGGGATCGTCTCGGACACGCGCATCGTCCCGCAGCGCAGAATATGGAGTTTCAAGCAGACCCCTTCTTTCAAAATATAATCTACCATTTGGTCAGAAAAATGTCAACAGCCCATTGGCAGAACGCGGACGAAATGCTACGGCTTTCCTATCAAGCGTGCAATATAGAATGCTTGTCCGCGGACTCGTTTGCTGCATTGACCGGGGCGGAAATGCGTGCTAAACTATGCAGAGAGGTGATCCCATGCCCCTGATCGTTGATAAGGACGCCATGCGTCTGGAGATTCTGATGGCCTTCCAGCGCTGCATCGAAAAAAAGCCCCTGACAAAGGTCTCCCTGCGCGATATCGCAGCCGAGGCCGGCATGTCGCACGCGAACCTCCTCAACTACTTTGACAGCCGCGACGATCTGATCGTCAACTACGTGCGCTATACCAAGGACTTTATGACGGAAAAGTGCAAGGCCTGGTTTTTCGAGCACGACCGGCGAGACTATGAGAGCAATCTCGCCTACATGAACGCCTTCATGGCATATGTCGCCAACGGCAAAGAGGGGGAGATCCGCCCCAACGCCACCACGCAGACCTATGTTCTTACGCATTACAATCCTGAGGTTGCAGAGCTGGTGCGCGCGGAATTCAAGGAGTGGCGCGAGACGATGGAGCAATGCCTCGTCGCCGTCTACGGTGAAGCGGCGGGCAAACAGGAGGCGGAGGCCATGATGATCCTCATCACCGGCACCTTCCTCTGCAATTACAACGGCGTACTCACCGGCACGATCAACGACAACATCATCGGGCTGCTCGGGAATCTCACGCACAGTTGATATTTTACGGAAAGGAAGAGGAACCATGAACACGAATCTGATCGAAGCCATCGGCTATCTGGGCTCTGCGCTGGTGCTGGTGTCGTTCCTGATGAGCTCGGTTGTGAAGCTGCGCGTCATCAACACCATAGGCGGCGTCATTTTCTCCACCTATGCTTTTATCATCCATTCCTATCCCACGGCGATCATGAACGTCGCCCTCGTGTGCATCAATCTCTATTATCTCTGGAAGCTGCGCAACAGCGAGCCGAACTACAAGCTCGTGCAGCTCGAGCCGGGGGAGAGCTTCGTGCGCTTCTTCCTGGATGACTACGGCAAGGATATTGCCGCCTGTTTCCCCGGCCGTGAGATCCGTCCGGCCGACGCGAACCGCGCTTTTCTCGTCTGCCATGGCGCGGAGCCTGCCGGTCTGCTGCTCGGCAGGGAGAAGGACGGCGTGCTGGACATCGCGCTTGATTACACCACGCCCGTGTACCGGGACGCCTCCGTTGGCCGCTATCTGCTTGAGCATCTGCCGAGCGAGGGTCTGAAGCTGCTGCGTTACAGCGGCGCCGAGGAGAAGCACCTGCCCTTCCTGCAGAAAATGGGTTATGAGGACAAAAACGGCGTCTTCGAAAAGACGCTGTGATGCAAATGCAAATACGCAACAGCGCCGCGGCGAGGGCTTTCCTCACCGCGGCGCTGTTGCCGCTTGCTTATTGATGTGCTAATTTATTCAAGGATTAATTGATGGAGCGTTCCGCCCGGGAGATATGGCGGTTCAAAAGCCGTTCTGCGCGTAGTGCTCCGCAGCGCAGCGCAGCAGGATCTCGGCCGCCTGACCGCGGAGAGACGGATCCTCCGCGCCGAGCAGCACCAGGCAGATCGTGTGCGTCTCGTTTCCTGCAGTCACGGGCAGCGTCGCTACCAGACAAAAGCCCGCGCGGTTGGTCGAGCCGGTCTTGAGGCCGTTCACGCCGGGGAGATTGAAGACCAGAGGATTGGAATTTGCGGAGTTATAGTCGAGCGTGGGCATGCTGCAGTAGTACTGCTGTGTCACGGAATAGATCTCCGGATGCTCCGAGACGAGAAAACGCGTCAGACGGAAGAGGTCGATGGCGCTCATATGGTTCTGGCGCTTTGCGACCACTGTGCCCTCGTTATAGGAGGGGAGACCGTGGCAGGTGTAGAAGTTCGCGGTGCGAAGCATAAGCTCTTGCGCGCGCTCGTTCATCCGCGCAACAAAGGCCTCCTCCGAGCCGAACAGCGCTTCGGCGATTGCTAGGCAGCTCTCGTTGCTCGAGGCGAGCATGGTCGCGTCGATCAACTCTCCGAGGGGAACCTGCTTGCCTGCCTTGAGCAGCACCATGCCGTCGGCCGAGCGGGAGAGCGCTGCCGCGTTTTCGGAGATCGTGATAGGAGCCTGTTCGCTGAGTCCGTCGGCCTCCATGGCCTCCGCGATGAGCAGATAACTCATGAGCTTTGTGAGGGAGGCGATCGGGAGGCTGCGGCTGCCGCGGATGTTGGTGAGGTAGCGTCCCGTGTCGATATCCCCGATCACGATGGAGCCGATCTCATCGAAGTATCCCGCGGCTTTCAGCGCATCAAAGTCCGGGTGAAAGCTCTCCTCGGGATAAAAGACCAGCACGCCGCCGTCCCAGGCTGCGGGCACGTTGAGCATCAGCTGCACGTCGATCAGGCTCATGTACAGCTCGTCCCCCTCGCGGAAGGTGTAATAGCGCCGGTCGGTATTGTTAAAAAAGATGCGGCTGCGCTTGAGCGGCAGGTCGAAGGCGATGGGGCGCAGGGAAGAGACCTCGCCTGCGGCTGAGGGCGCTTTGGCCGCTTCGCCTGTCCAGATGGCGAAGACCTCCGCGCCGCCGGAGTAGGTCTTCTGGATGCTGTATTGCTTTGCACTGCCGTTGAGCGCCGCCGAGAGATCGGACAGCGAGAGATAGACATTCCCGGGGTAGGAGCACTCATAGGCCCGTACCGGCGTCACACTCTCACCCACGCGCACAGCGAGGGAGAAGAGCTTCGGCCCATCCTCGGCTGCCGCCGCCGGGGCAAACGGCAAAAGCAGCAGCAGGCAGAGCACAAGGGAAAGAAGTCGTTTCATGGCGTCCTCCTCAGGCTTCAAAGTCATACTTCCCGTCCAGATATCCGCGCAGAAACGCGCCGGCCAGGCTGTGAGGCTTGATGTTCTGCCGCGCCTCGTCGGGGCTGAACCAGGCACAGTCGTCAACTTCGCTGTTGGGGTGCGGCTCCGCCTCGCGCACGGTGACGGTGAAGTTCAGCATCAGGGTATTGCTGGGAGCAAAATAATGGCTGTGGTTGAACTTTGCACTCGTCACAGTCATGCCGAGCTCCTCGCAGACCTCGCGTGCCGCCGCGTCCTCGGCGTCCTCGCCGTGGTTTACATAACCTGCAACAAGCACATAGAACGGGCGGCCGTACTGACGGATCAGAAGAATGCGGGAGAGCGCCTCATCCCTGACGATCATGCTTACGGCAGTGTTGAAGACGGGCCAGCGGTATTGCCCGCATTGCGGGCAATAGGGAACGACGCCCTCCTCCTTGTGGTCGCGCATCTCAAGCTTTGCGCCGCACTGCATGCAATAGTTCATTTCCATGGAGAAAACTCCTTATTCGGGTGGATTCGCTCACAGTATACGCTTTTTGACGCATTTCGTAAAGCCCTGTCCTCTCAATCGACGCAGATGCTTGTGTACCGCCGAATTGTTTGGTATAATACTATACATAAACAGAAACAGGAGGGATGCAGATGAAGCTCGCGCACCTTTCGGATCTGCACCTGGGAAAGCGGCTCAATGAAATGAGCTTAATGGAGGATCAGCGGCATATCCTGCGCCAGATTCTCAGCGTCCTGGACAGGGAGCAGCCGGACGCTGTCCTGATCGCGGGGGATATCTACGACAAGGCGATTCCTTCCGCGGAGGCTGTCCAGCTCTTTGACGATTTCCTCTGCGCGCTCTCGGAGCGCGGACTGGAGACCTTCGTCATCAGCGGCAACCACGATTCACCGGAGCGTATCGCCTTCGGCAGGCGTGTCATGCTGCGCGGCGGGATTCATCTTTCGCCGGTCTATGACGGGCGCGTGGAGCCGACGCTGCTGCAGGACGAGCACGGCGTTGTGGCGGTTTATATGCTGCCTTTTGTTAAGCCTACGCATGTCCGCCGCTGCTGCCCCGAGGAAAAGATCGAAAGCTATACCGATGCGCTTCGCGCCGCGCTTTCGCGGCTGCCTGCCGAGCCCGGATGGCGCAGGGTGCTCGTGGCGCACCAGTTCGTCACCGGCGCGGAGCGCTCGGAGTCTGAGGAGCGTTCGGTCGGCGGGCTCGACAATGTGGACGCCTCGGTGTTCGACGGCTTTGATTACGTAGCGCTGGGGCATATTCACGGCCCCCAGAACATAGGCACGCAGCGCCTGCGCTATTGCGGCACCCCGCTCAAGTATTCCTTCTCGGAATGCGGCCAGGAGAAATCCGTGACCATCGTGGAGCTGGGCGAGCCTGGCGAGCTTAGCGTGCGCACCGTTGCGCTCACGCCGCTGCGCGAACTGCGGCAGCTGCGGGGCAGCTTCGCAGAGCTTACGGACCGCGGTTTTGTTGAGCGGCAAAATCGCGGGGATCTGTATGCTCTCACGCTCACCGACGAGGAGGATGTGCCGGAGGCGGTTGCGCGGCTGCGGCAGGATTACCCCAACCTTCTCACGCTCAGCTACGACAACGCCCGTACCCGTGCGAGCGGCTCGCTGCGCGCGGCTCAGGAGCAGGAACGCAAGACGCCGCTGGAACTGCTCGAGGAGTTTTTCCTCGCGCAGAATGAGCGGCCGATGAGCGAACAGCAACGAGAGTATTCACGGCGTTTGATGGAAGAGATCTGGGAGGACAGAACATGAGACCGATCAAATTGACTATGTCCGCCTTCGGCCCCTACGCGGGCGAGGTCTGCATCGAGTTTGACAAGCTCGGCAGGAGCGGCCTCTATCTCATCACCGGCGACACCGGCGCCGGTAAAACGACGATCTTTGACGCGATCACCTTTGCACTCTACGGAAAGCCCAGCGGCGAGAACCGCGAGTCGGGCATGCTCCGTTCCAAATACGCGGAGGCTGAGACCCCCACCAGAGTAGAGCTCGTATTTGAGGTGGGCGGCAAGACCTATACGCTGATCCGCAGCCCGGAATACGAGCGCCCGAAAAAACGCGGCGAGGGCACGAGCCGCCAGAGCGCGGAGGCGGAGCTCGTCTTTCCGGATCGCCCATCCGTGACCAAGCTGCGAGAGGTCGACCAGGCCGTGCGTGAGCTGATTGGGCTCGACCGGGAGCAATTCTCCCAGGTCGCAATGATCGCACAGGGGGACTTTCTCAAGCTCCTGCTTGCCGATACTTCCTCAAGGCAGGAGATTTTCCGTGAAATCTTCAAAACCGGTCTCTATCAGAGCTTCCAGGAGCGCGTGTACCGCGCTGCGGAAGACGTGTCGAAACGCAGGGAGGAGGCGCAGCGCAGCGCGGAGCAGTTTCTGCGCGGCGTAAAGGTGCCCCCGGGCGATCTGTACGCGGATCAATTTGCGCAGGTGCTGCGCGGCGAAATGCCGACGGAACGCGGCCTTGAGCTCATCGGAGCATTCATAGAGGCGGATGAGGCTATGAGCAGAGAGCTTGACGTTTGCGAGGAAGAGACGGACAAGACTCTGGCTGAGACGAACGAGCATCTGCGCCTGCTTGCCGATCAGGAGCAGCGGGAGATGGCGCTCTCTGCTGCGGAGCGTGAACTGGAGCAGAGCCGCGCCAAGGCGGGAGCGGACGAGGAAAGGCTTCGCTGCGAGGAAGCGCGCAAGCCCGCGTGGGAACGCCTGGGCGCAGAGGCCGCGGCATTGAACGCGGAGCTCCCCGGCTATATTCGCCGGGAGGAGCTGCGCGCGGAAGAACTGACGCTGCAAAAACGTATCGCTGCCGCGGAGGATGCCATCCTGAGGAAGGAACGCGTGCTTTCGGAAGGTCGGGAAAAGCTTTCGGCGGACCGCTTGAGACGCGCTCAGCTTGAAAACGCCGGAGCACAAAAGGAGCGCATGCAGAGAGAGAAGGAAACGCTCTGCGCGCGCGACGCGCAGCTTGCCGCGCTGCTGAAGAGCCTGCAGCTGCTGCAAAGCTGCGAGCAGAACGTTGCCCGGCGGCAGGACAGCTTCGTCGCCCTGCAGCGCGACGCCGTGCGGCTTCGTGAGAGCTATGAGCGTCTTAACCATGCCTTCCTCTCCGAGCAGGCCGGCATCCTCGCGGAAGGGCTGCAGCCCGGCGCGCCATGCCCGGTCTGCGGCGCGACGGATCACCCGCGTCCCGCACGGAAATCCGCCGACGCGCCGACGGAGGCACAGCTGCAGAAGGAGAAAAAACGCGCGGAGGACGCAGAACGCGACGCGGCCAATGCGAGCCTTGAGGCGCGCGCTGCGCTGACGCAGCGGGACGCCAGGAGAGAAGAGGCGGAAACAGCGCTCTCTTCCTTGCTGCCGGACTGCGCGCTCACAGAGGCGGCAGACCGCGCTGCATCGGAGCGGCGCACACTTGCATACGATATAAGGCGGCTGACCCTGGAAATCCTCGACGAGGAACAGAAGCTCCACGAAAAAGACGCACTCGACGCACAGCTCCCGAAACAGGAGCAGCTGCTGCGCGAGCTTGAGGAAAGCCTTCATGCAGAGAAGGCCGCGCTTGCAACGGATCAGGCACGCAATACTGCGCTGCACGAGGAGCGGGAAGCGCTCGACCGGCGCCTTCCCTATCCCGACGAACAGGCGGCCAAGGGCGAGATCCTGCGCCTTCGGTCGGAGCAGGATGCTATCAACGCCGCCATTGAGGCGGCCCGCCGCGCACAGGAGCGCAGCCGCCAGAGCCTGGCCGAGCTCCTTGGCCGCGTCGGTCAGCTGCGCGAGCAGTGCGCTTCTGCTCCGGGCTTCGACCGGGAACGAGAGCTGGCGCGCCAGACGGAGCTGAGCGAACGACGCCGTCAGCTGACCACGCAGCAGCGCGAGCTGCACAGCCGCATCACCGTTAACCGCAGTGCGCAGGAGAGCATCCGGCTGCGGCAGCATGACCTCGCCGCGCTCGACGAGGAGTACCGCTGGATGGAGGATCTCTCCGTAACCGTCAACGGTAAAATCCGCGGGAGGGACAAGATCCGCCTTGAGACCTATATCCAGATGACCTATTTCGATCGCATCCTGGAGCGCGCGAATCTTCGTTTACAGCGCATGAGCGGAGGCCAGTATCAGCTCACGCGGCGCGAGGACGGCGCCGGGAACCGCGGGCAAATCGGCCTGGATCTCGACGTGATAGACCATTACAACGGCAGCACCCGCAGCGTCAAGACCCTCTCGGGAGGAGAATCCTTCCTGGCCTCGCTCGCGCTCGCGCTCGGTCTCTCAGACGAGATCCAGGCGAGCTCCGGCGGCATTCGGCTCGACACGATGTTTGTGGACGAGGGCTTTGGCTCGCTTGACGAGGATACGCTGAGAGTGGCGATCGACGCACTCTACGACCTCACGGAGGGCGAGCGCCTGGTAGGTATCATCTCCCATGTGGCCGAACTCAAGAGCCGCATGGACAAAAAGATCCTCGTTACCAAGGATCGCAGCGGCGGCAGCCATGTCCAGGTCGTGACAGAAACGGTATGAAAAGTACACGGGGATCCTCTTCGGGAGGATCCCCGTGTACGCATAGCTATACTCAGATCCGGCCGGACATGCCCTGGGCGAGATAGCAGGCGTCACAGAGATTGGAGACGCTGCCGAGCGGCAGCTCCTTACCGCACACCCTGCAGTGGCGAATGAATTCTTCCTTGCTCTGCCGCATGAGCTCCGCGATGCGCTCGCAGATCGCTCTGCGCTGTGCGCTGCAGTCGTCCGGCCGACCGATGCGCCGGAGCAGCTGATGATGAATGTCGAAGGCCTTGTACTGCAGCTCGCAGTCAAGCAGCGTTTTTGTTCCGAAGGGAGGGTAGGGGATTTTTCTGCCGCGCAGGATGGCACGGGCGCAGTCGGCCCAATAGCGCACCAGCTCGTCGTTGCGCGTGTCGACCGGGCAGGTAATAAGGTCGAAGCAGAGCTCCTTCTGCTCCTCAACGGAGAAGCCCCGCAGGCGTGAGAGCAGCGTCAGCGCTTCGCTCATGTCCTCGCGCAGAAAGGCGCCGCTGCCCGGCAGGGCCTGCCAGGTTTTGAGCAGCAGCCGCAGCGGGTAGTCTGTCGCGAGCACCTCGCGCGGGAAGGCGATGCAGGAGGCCTTGAGCGCGCGTACGCTCTGGCCGAGCTTGTTGCCGATGATGGGATCGTCCCCGAGCACCAGTACCTCGCCCTTCTCGTGCATGCCGTAGCGCCCTGCGCGTCCGCCGATCTGGTTGATCTCCGCGGTCGAGAGTGCGCGGAACTGCCTGCCGTCGAATTTCTCCGTCTCCGCGAATACGACGCGGCGGATCGGCAGGGAGATCCCCATGCCGATGGCGTCGGTCGCGACGACGATATCGGTTTCTCCGCTGAGGTATTTGCGCACCTCGTTGCGCCGCGCCTCGGGGGGCAGAGCACCGTAGATCACGCTCGCCCGAAAGCCGCTGCGCTCGAGCAGCGCCGCGGTGGCGAGCACGTTTTTGCGCGAAAAACAGATGACCGCGTCGTCCGCCCGCAGGTCGCGGTAGTCCCGGCAGCTGCCGCCGTAACGCAGCGGCGCGAGGCGCTCATGCCGTACGATCTTCGGCTCTGTGCCGAAGCTGCGCACGAGATTGCTGATATAGCTCAGAGCCTCCGGCGCCATACAGATGTGAACCACGTCTGCGTCCACCAGGCAGATCGCCCGTAGCCAGGACGCGCCGCGCGAGGGATCGGCGATCAGCTGCGCCTCGTCAATGACGGCAGTCTTGAAATGCGTGTGCGTGTCGCACAGCTCGATCGTGGAGGATATGATTTCCGCACCCTCGACGGGGAGGTATTCCTCGCCTGTGAGCATCGTGCAGGGGATGCCGGCGGCGTTTATTTTGTCGTACATCTCAAGTGCCAACAGACGCAGCGGGCCGAGATAGGTGCCCGGCGTCCATTTCTTGAGATCCTCAATGGCGTCGTAGGTCTTGCCGCTGTTCGTAGGGCCGACGTGCAGGATGAATTGCCTGTCCAGGCGTCTTGCCCGCTCTACATAGGCCTCGGGCGAGTACTGTGCAAACAGGGCGGTGATTTCGCGGCATTGCTGCAGCTCCAGGAGCTCTGCTCTGCGCTTTTGAACTGCCTCCTTCACCTCGGGGAGGAGCAGCGAAGACTCCACGGCGGCCTGGCTCCATACCTCCTGTGTCCAGAAGAAGCCCTTGCGGGAGCGGAAGCGGCGCACTTCGCCGCGGGGGAAGTATTTACGTATGATCGTCTTCGGCACGCCATAGCGCTTGACGATTTCGTCAAGCGTCATCTGCCTGCCTCCTTTTCTGTTGCCCATGCTGAGAATTGCCTTTCTGTGATTGGCATTCCGCGAAGGAATGCCGCGCTATCGTATCATTCCGATGCGCATTTGTAAAGCCGAATGCAAAGAAACGTTCTTGTTTTTCGCGTTCTGTTGTGATATGGTATGCCCGCAGAATGAGAGAAAACAATTTCGATGATCGTGAGAGGGCAAGGTCAATGAGCCAGGAGATCCTGAATCAGTATGTCCAGTCCATGAAGGCGGGACAGAAATATGTGAAAGCGGCGCAGGGCAGGGGAGAGAACCCTTATCCCCTTGTGCTGGACACACTGCTGGAAAATGTGAAAATCGTGCGGCAGGAAAAACTCGGCCTGCTGGACATCCCGACGGAGTTGATCGTTGGAACGAAGACCGTCGGGCGCGTGAACGCTCTCGCGGGGAATTTCATGCCGCTGCTCGCAGAAAACACGGAATTCGCCAGCAAGTGGATGCTGCTCTGTGAGGCGCATCTCGAAGAGGGCATCCGCGATCCGGTTCAGTGCTATGAGTATCTCGGCAAGTTTTATATCGAAGAGGGCAACAAGCGCGTCAGCGTACTGCGCAGCTTTGATGCACCCAGCGTCCCCGGCAGCGTAGTTCGCCTCGTCCCGGAAAAGACGGAGGAGCCTGCCGTGCTGATGTATTACGAGTTCATGGATTTCTATGCCCTTTCCGGCCTGTACGGGCTGGAATTCAAAAAGCCGGGCAGTTACCGCAGGCTGCAGGCCGCGCTCGGCTTGGAGGCCGATGCCGTCTGGACGACGGAGGAGCGCCGCAGCTTTTCCGCGGGCTACGCTCATTTCCGCGCGGCACTTGAGACGCGCAGGCTCGTCGGCGCGACGCCGGCGGAAGCGCTGCTGAGCTTCCTGGAGATCCACAGCTTCCGCGAGCTCAAGGAGATGACGAGCGCGCAGCTGACAAAAGCGCTTGAGGCACTCTGGCCGGACGTCAGCGCCCAGGCCGGCTCCGAGCCCATCAAGCTCACCACCGAGCCGGACGCAAAGGAAAAAAGTCTTGTCTCCAGGATCCTGAGCGCTGCGGTGCCGGATCACATCCATGCCGCCTTTATATACGGTTTTTCACCGGAGGAGAGCGAATGGACGCGCGCACATGAGCACGGCCGGCTCTGTCTTGAAGAGAAGCTGGGCAGTGCGGTCGAGACCTCTGTCTGGTTCAGCGGCGACGAGGACCCGTTTTCCGCCATGGAGAAGGCTGTCGATAGCGGCGCCAAGCTTATTTTCGCGACGCTCCCGAGCATGATCGAGGACTGTCGGCGGATCGCAGCTGCGCACAAGGGCGTCAAGGTACTCAACTGTTCCCTCTCCCAGCCCTATACGGGTGTGCGCATGTATTATGCTCGCTCTTACGAGTGTAAATTCATCACCGGCGCAATTGCCGGCGCCATGGCGACTGAGGACGAGATCGGCTATATCGCCGATTACCCCATCTTCGGGACGCCCGCCGGCATCAACGCCTTCGCGCTCGGCGCGCGCCTCACGAATCCGCGCGCCCGCATCCGCCTGCGCTGGTCCTGTCTCGATGACGATCCGCTCGGGAAGCTGCTGCAGGATGGCGTGCGTGTGATTTCAAACAGGGACGCTGCCTACCCGAGCATGGCGCACGGGGACAAAGACTGGGGCCTATTCCGCATCCGGGAGGACGGGCAGCTTCAGACGCTGGCTGTACCCTGTCTGGACTGGGGGGAATTCTATGTGAGACTCGTCCGCTCCATCTTCAACGGCGGCTGGAATGATGAGCCGAGCGATCGCTCGATCAATTATTATTGGGGGCTGGACAGCGGCGTGCTGGATCTCCAGTTCCCCCCGGAGCTTCCGGACGGTGTGTGCAGACTTGCCCGCCTGTTGCGAGGCGCGCTTGCCGATGGAAGCTTCCAGCCTTTCAGCGATCAGATCCCGGATCAGAATGGCGTTCTCCGCTGCGGCGAAGGGCAGAGCCTTCGAGCGGAAGAAATCGTAGCGATGGATTGGCTCTGCGAAAATGTGGACGGTGCGATCCCGCCTTTTGAGGCTCTGCAGCCGCGCTCCCGTGAGCTCGTGCGGCTGCTCGGCGTTTACCGCGACTTGATCGCTCCGCAAAAAGTGGAGAGACAACTATGAAGCTGCTGTTGATTTCCGATGAGGAAGAAAAGGCTCTCTGGGACTATTATACCCCCGGCCGTCTCAAGGGCGTCGATCTCATCCTCTCTGCGGGTGATCTGAAGGCGGAATATCTGAGCTTTCTCGTCACCATGGCGAACAAGCCCCTGCTCTACGTCCCCGGCAACCACGACGTCAGCTATGAGACGAAGCCGCCCGAGGGCTGCGAGAATATCGACGGCAAACTCGTCAAAGTCAACGGGCTTCGCATCCTCGGCCTCGGAGGGAGCTATCTCTACAACCGCGGCCCCAACCAGTACACCGATCGGCAAATGCGCCGCAGGATCCGCAAGCTCTGGCTCAAGCTCAAGCTCGCCGGCGGGGTTGATATCGTCCTCACGCACGCACCCGTGGAGGGGCTCGGCGACCTGGACACG
Source organism: Clostridiales bacterium UBA3758 (assembly GCA_002371675.1). Lineage (GTDB taxonomy): Bacteria > Bacillota > Clostridia > Oscillospirales > Oscillospiraceae > Limivicinus. The sequence goes on along the minus strand of DFGE01000022.1, from coordinate 243,771 downwards.
CCCGCGCACCGCGGCTTCCACAGCTTCCGCGAGCTGATCGACCACTGGCATCCCCGCTACCTTGTCCACGGCCATGTCCATCAGCGCTATGCCGCCCGACAGGAGCGCGTCCACGAATACGGCGGAACGACGATCATCAACGCCTGCGGACGCTATCTGCTCGAGATCTCTGAAATAGACGATACTCCGTGATTTTCCGACCGGCTGCCCCGCTTTGACAAATTTCCCGCCTCCCTTCGCGTATACTTGAGCGCGAAGGGAGGCGGTTCGCTGTGAAAAAAAGCCTGATGGTGCTCTTGGTATTGGCGATGGTCCTCGTCATGGGCGCAAGCGCCTTTGCCGAGGAACCTCCGACGAACTGGGGGCGGATGATGCGCGACGCCGCCGTGCTCGGCGACCACGAGGCCGGTGAGGCTGCCGCGGAGGGCTGGAATCTCGCCCTCCTTGAGGGAGAACGGGAGGGCGAGCCGATGGATTTCGAAGAGCTCTTCCTTCTCGCCCGTGTGATCGAGACAGAGGCGGGGAGCGATTGGCTTCCGGACGAGCTGCTGATGTGTGTGGGCGAGGTGGTGCTCAACCGCATGGCCTCCCCCGAGTTTCCGGACACGATGGAGGAGGTCGTCTATCAGGAAGGACAGTATGAGGACGTTTGTACGAAGGAATTTGAGGAGCTGCTGCCGGGGCGGCGCGCAGTCCAGATTGCAATGCGTCTGCTGCAGGGTGAGCGTATGCTCCAGCCGAATGTCGTCTTTCAATCGAACCGCAAGCTCGGCACTGTGCATGCCACCTACTGCGACAAGCGCCTCGGCTTTACTTACTTCTGCGAGAGCTCGCACCCGGAGCTCTATGAGGATGCGGACAGTGATTTACAAAGCGAAGAAATCGTGATAGAATACCCCGGAGAATAAACAGAGAGGGGATAGGCCATGGCGGACAGGAAAAAGCTCTTGTTTGACGCGGGCTTGATACTGTTCTTCCTGCTCGCGGCGCTTGCGCTGTACCTGGGGCTTGCCGCAGGGCGTGAGAGCGGCGGCTGGGCTGTCGTGCGTGTCGACGGAGAAGTGACAGGCCGCTATTCTCTCAGCGAAAACGGGACCTATCCGCTCAATGGCGGCAGCAACATCCTCGTGATCGAGGATGGACAGGCATGGCTTTCCGATGCTGACTGCCCGGACAAGCTCTGCGTGCAGCAGGGTCGGGTGCGCTACACCGGCCAGGTCATCACCTGCCTGCCAAACCGCCTCACCGTCACAATCGAGGGCGGAGAGGACAGCGGCGTGGATATTATCGTGGGGTGAGCGGATGAAGACAAAGAAACTGACCGTCCTGGCGCTCACGATCGCGGTAGCGATGATCCTCTCTTATCTTGAGAGCATGATTCCCGCCTTTGTGGCGATCCCGGGCATCAAGATGGGACTTGCCAATATCGCCGTGGTCTTCGCGCTCTATAAGCTCGGCTGGAAGGAGGCCGCGGGCGTATCGCTGCTGCGCGTCGTGCTGGTAAGTCTGCTGTTCGGCCATCTGGCGAGCTTTTTTTACAGCTTTGCCGGAGCGGTGCTGAGCCTGCTGGGCATGATCCTCCTCAAAAAGACCGAACGCTTCTCCGAGGTTGCCGTCTCTGTCACCGGCGGCGTGCTGCATAATGTCGGCCAGATTGCCATGGCCTGCATCCTGCTGGAGACCGACGTCGTGCGCTTTTATCTGCCCTTCCTTATCCTGAGTGGTACGCTCGCCGGCGTCGTGATCGGCGTCGCCGCCGCCATCCTCGTGCGGCGCGTGAAGGTCGAGGTCTGATAAATGACGAAAAAGCAAGCGATTTCGTAAAATCGCTTGCTTTTTCCATGTTCATCAAGTAGAATAAGCGCCGCTGCAAATCAATACCTATGAGGATCCTTCGATGAATTTCAAGCGCTATTTCGGGGACAAAGCCTTTTATCGCCGTCTGTTCGGCGTAATGCTCCCCATCCTGCTGCAAAACCTGATCACGAACTTCGTGAATCTGCTGGACAACGTCATGGTCGGCCAGGTGGGTACAGAGCCCATGTCCGGCGTCGCCATCGTCAATCAGCTCCTGTTTATCTTCAACCTCTGCATTTTCGGCGGCCTCGCCGGAGCGGGTATCTTCACCGCCCAGTTTTACGGCAAGGGCGACGAGAAGGGCCTGCGCCACACGATGCGCATCAAGCTGGGCTTCGCGCTGCTCGCTGTCGTGATCGCCGCGGGAGTGCTGCTCTCCTTTGGGGATGTGTTCATTTCTCTCTTCCTCCATGAGGGGAAGGAGAATCTTGACCTTGCGGCCACGCTCGGCTACGGCAAGCAGTATCTTGCTGTCATGCTCTGGCAGCTGCTGCCCTTCGCGCTGACACAGGTCTACGCCAGCACTCTGCGCGAGACGCAGGAGACGCTGCTGCCCATGAAGGCGGGCATCGCCGCCGTGCTGGTGAACCTCGTCTTCAACTATATCCTCATCTTCGGCAAGTTCGGCGCGCCGGCCCTCGGCGTCGTCGGAGCCGCAGCCGCCACCGTGCTCTCGCGCTTTGTGGAGCTTTCGATCGTCGTAATATGGTCGCATCGCCATCCGGCGCGCTGCCCTTATCTCAAGGGTCTCTACCGGAGCTTTCACATCTCCGGCGAACTGCTCCGGCAGGTGCTGATCCTCGGCGCGCCGCTTCTGCTCAACGAGATCCTCTGGTCGGGCGGCATGACCGTTCTCAACCAGTGCTATTCGCTGCGCGGCCTTGAGGTGGTCTCGGCCTTCAATATCTCTACGTCCATCTCCAACCTCTTCTTCTGTGCGATCATCGCTATGGGCAATGCCATCGGCATTCTTGTCGGGCAGATCCTCGGCTCGGGAGACCTTGAACGCGCCGTGGACGAGGACCGCAAGCTCATCGTCTTTTCCCTTGTGCTCAGCGTCGTTGTGGGCGTGCTGCTTGCTCTGGCCGGGCCGCTGATCCCGCGCGTGTACAACACGACCGATACGGTCAAGTCGCTTGCCTCTGCGCTGCTCGTGGTCTCCGCCGCGCTGATGCCGCTGCACTCCTTTGCCAACAGCTGCTACTTCACCATCCGCTGCGGCGGCAAGACGCTCATCACCTTTGCCTTTGACTCACTTTTTACCTGGGTGTTCAGCATTCCGCTGGCCTTTTTCCTCAGCCGCGGCACGGCCATGCCCGCCGTGACGATGTATCTCTGTGTGGAACTGCTCAACCTTATCAAGTGCATCATCGGCTACGTGCTCGTCAAGAAGCGCACGTGGGTCAAAAACCTGGTAGCGTGAAGCCATTCAATACGCAAGAAGAAACGAAAAGGAAACGGGAAGCATATTGCTTCCCGTTTTGACAGACTGAAGAGGAATACTCGTACCGGATCGTACGAATATTCCTCTTGTATTATGCTCATTTCTCAAAGCTCAAAACTGTAAACGCAAAACTCAGAACAGCAGTGCCTTGGCGATGCCGAAGTACACCAGCAGGGACAGGGCGTCCACGATGGTGGTGATAAAGGGACTTGCCATCACCGCCGGGTCCAGGCCAAGCTTCTGGGCGCCCATGGGCAGGGTGCAGCCCACAACTTTGGCGATCAGGACCGTGACGGCCATGGTGCAGCAGACCACCGCCGCGGTGATCAGGTTGATGTCCGCGCCCATGATGAGCTTGTCCACCAGCATGATCTTGCCGAAGCACAGCAGCGCAAGGGCGCAGCCGCAGAGCACCGCCGTCTGGATTTCCTTCCAGACCACCTTGGGCAGGTCGGCAAATTCCAGCTCGCCCAGGGACAGGGCGCGGATGATGGAGACGGAGGCCTGGGAGCCGGAGTTGCCGCCGGTATCCATCAGCATGGGGATGAAGGCGGTGAGCACCACCACGGCTGCCAGCGCGTCCTCGAAGCCGGTGATGATCATGCCCGTGAAGGTTGCGGAAACCATCAGCAGCGCAAGCCAGGGAATCCGATGCCGGAACAGATCCCAGGCGTTGGAGCGCAGATAGGTCTTGTCCGAGGGGAGAATGGCGGCCATCTTCTCGATATCCTCGGTGGTCTCCTCCACCATAACGTCCATGGCGTCGTCGAAGGTGACGATACCTACCATGTGACCGTCGGTGTCGATGACCGGCAGAGCCAGGAAGTTGTATTTGGACAGCATCTGCGCCACTTCCTCCTGGTCGGTCATGGTGCTGACGGAAATGACGTTTTCGTCCATGATCCGGGAGACGGGCGTGCTCTCATCCTCGCAGAGGATCATGTCCTTCACGCTGACCTGGCCCAGCAGCTTCCGGTTCTCGGTGACGTAGCAGGTGTAGATGGTCTCCTTGTCCACTCCGGTGGAGCGGATGCGGTTGATGGCGTCCCGCACGGTCATGGCAGGCCGCAGGGACACATACTCCGTGGTCATGATGGAGCCGGCGGAGTTTTCCGGATAGCGCAGCAGATCGTTGATCTCCTTACGGGTGTCGGGGTTTGCCTGGGAAAGGATGCGCTTGACCACATTGGCGGGCATCTCCTCCACCAGGTCCACGGCGTCGTCCACGTAGAGCTCCTCGATGATGTCGTGCAGCTCCGCGTCGGAAAAGCCGCGGATCAGCAGCTCCTGCAGCTCCGGCTCCAACTCGGCAAAGGTCTCCGCCGCCTGCTCCTTGGGCAGCAGACGGAAGATTTTGGAAATGCGGGCGTCGCCGATCTCCTCCAGGATCCCCGCCACGTCGGCAGGCTCCATGGTGATCAGCACGTCCTTGATCGCGGAATACTTCTTCTCCTCCAGAAGCGCCTGAATGGTGCTTCCCAGGGTCGCGTTGCGTTCTGCCATTGGTCTTTCCTCCTTCTGATTGATTTTGTCTCAGGTTCGGAAGGCCGGTACAGCAGACCAAAGTTCCGCTATTCAGTTATTTGACGGAAGCGCCCGCAAGGGCACGGGGTCCGCCGTTGTACTTCGGCCTGCGGATGTGCCGGTACTACTTCCACCGTCCATGGACGCTTCCTCCTTCTTCTTATAGAATGGCATGTTCAGCATACTTGATTTTCCGGTTTGTTGTCAAGGAAAAAACGAGCGGTTTCCCGCTCGTTTTTTCCTCGAGACTGTCAAATAACCTATTGAATCGTGAGAGCATAGAGCAGCGGGTTAGCCAGAGAAGGCAAGACCCGCATCGAATACAATAGCCCTCAGCCTTAAGCCTTGTTTTGCAAGGCTTTTCCTGCTATTACGCCTGCATTTGCCTCAGTATCTCCCGCCGCAGACGCTCGATGATCCGTTTTTCCAGACGGCTGATATAGCTCTGGGAGATTCCCATACGGTCGGCAACCTCCTTTTGCGTGTATTCGCGCCCGTTCGGCAGGCCGAAGCGCAATAGAATAATGGTCTGTTCCCGCTCGTCAAGCTTTCGGATCGCCTCCATAAGCATCTGCCGGTCTGCGTCGTCCTCCAGCGGACGCGAGACCTCGTCATCGTCCGTACCGAGGATGTCGGAGAGCAGCAGCTCGTTTCCATCCCAGTCGGTGTTGAGCGGTTCGTCGAAACTCAGCTCCGCCTTCTGCCCGCTTACCTTGCGCAGGTGCATGAGGATCTCGTTCTCAATACAGCGTGAGGCATAAGTCGCCAGCTTGATGTTCTTGCCGGACTGGAAGGTGTTCACCGCCTTGATGAGCCCGATCGTGCCGATGGAGATCAGATCCTCGAGATTCACGCCGGTGTTCTCGAAACGCCGCGCAAGGAAGACGACCAGGCGGAGATTGTGCTCAATGAGCAGCTGTCTTGCCGCCTCTTCTCCCCGCTCCAGCGCAGCGATGGCCTCGTCCTCCTGCTCCTTCTTCAGCGGAGGCGGCAGGGGATCGCTTCCGCCGATGTAAAAAAGCGAGGAGGATTCACAGCCCAGGATGCGCAGCAGCTGCGCCTGGAAGAAAACGATTTGAGGTTTACATAACATTTAATTCTCCTTTCCCATATCCACTCCCACGATGCCCTCATAGCCGTCGCCTGCGGCTTGCGGCGAAACTCCGATCAACACACCCTCAATTCTTTCCCCGTCGAGCAGCAGTGCATCCGGCCGGAAGACCGGCAGCAGTCCGCCGCCGCCGACGGCGGAGAAGGGGAGCAGGCGCAGCTTCCCGCGCAGCGTGGGAATGGCGGCGCAGCGCGTCAGGAGCTCAGGCGCGTCGCCTGTTTCGAAGAGCTGCGTATACTCCCTCAGAATCGGACGCAGCGCGTGCGGACAGGCGACGAGTACGCGCGCGCCCGTGACAGGGTCGTGCAGCTCGTTTCCGCTGTCCACCATAGCGGGAAACACTGCCTCACGCCCAAGAAAACGCAGCCTGACCTCCTTTCGCTGCTTGTCGATCCTCCGCCCTTTCCCGGAGAAGTACAGGCGCATCGCTCCGTAGCAGAGGCCAAAGCAGAGCATCAGCGTCCGCAGGCTCATGTGTTCTCCGCCGAGCGCCCAGAGCGCGCCGCCGAAGGAAGCCGAGACTGCCAGCCAGCTCAGCATACAGCGCCAGGGCTTGCGCTCCCCGCCGAAGGCGATAAGCCCCATTCCCAGCCCTGCACCGATCCGCCAGTGCTCAGCGGCGAGAAAGCGGCAGCCGGGAAGATAAACCGCCACGGAGTAGACTGCCCCGAGCAGCGCCGCAAGCAGATAAGCTCCGCGCCGAAAGCGCAGGCCTGCGATCGCCGCAGCGGCGAGCAGAAGCAGATAGTCCGCCGCGAGGTTGAGGAAGAACAGAGAGTCGACGTAGATGATCTCCATGTGCTTATGATACCACCGGGCGGGCGTGAGATTTTGTCAATCTGGCATTGTCAAAATCCTGAAGCTGTGGTAGAATCATTCAGGTTGAATACAGCGAATTGTCGCTATACCTGTGGAGGAAACATAATGGGAGCAATTTACAAGCGCGTTTTGATCAAGATCAGCGGCGAGGCGCTTGCTGGCGAGAAGCACAGCGGTTTTGACTTTGATTTTGTCTCCAGCGTCTGCGAGAGCGTCAAGGCGGTCGCCGCGTCCGGCGTCCAGATCGGTATCGTGATCGGCGGCGGCAACTTCTGGCGCGGCGTCAAGGACGGCGCAGGAAAGGTCGAGCGCGTGAGCGCAGACCGCATGGGTATGCTCGCCACGGCAATGAACTGCCTCGCAGTTGGCGATGTGTTCAAGCAGCACGGCGCGGACGCGCGCGTGATGACCGCCGTGGACATCCAGGGCGTGGGCGAACGCTATGACACCCGCAGGGCCATTGAGTATCTGGAGCAGGGCAAAATCGTGCTCTTCGCCTGCGGCACGGGTTCTCCGTTTTTCTCCACCGACACCGCTGCTACGCTGCGCGCGGCAGAGATCCACGCGGACGCTATCCTGCTGGCCAAGAACATCGACGGCGTGTATTCCGATGATCCGCGCCGCAATCCCGAGGCAGTGAAGTTCGACGAGATCAGCTATGACGAGGTGCTTGCCCGCCGTCTCGCCGTCATGGACTCTACCGCCACCAGCATGGCTATGGACAACAATATCCCTGTGATCGTTTTCGCTCTGGCTGATCCCGATAACATCTGCCGGGTCGTCTGCGGTGAGAAGATCGGTACGACTGTCAAGTAATAAAGCTTTACGATATATCAAATGAGGAGGGTACAACATGTCTGATTACACCGAATTTGAAAGCAAAATGAAAAAGACCTGCGAAAACCTGACCGCTACCCTGGCGACGATCCGCGCCGGCCGCGCCAATGCCTCCGTACTCGATCAGATCCAGGTGGATTACTATGGGGTCCCCACCCCGATCCAGCAGGTCGCGTCCATTTCCACGCCGGATCCCCGCTCTCTGCTGATCCAGCCCTGGGACGGCTCCCTGCTCAAGACTATTGAAAAGGCCATCCTCGCCTCCGACCTGGGTATCAACCCGCAGAACGACGGCCGCAGCATTCGCCTCGTCTTCCCGCCGCTCACCGAGGAGCGCCGCCGCGATCTGGTCAAGCAGACCAAGAAGTATGCCGAGGAGGCCAAGGTTGCCATCCGCAACATCCGCCGCGACGCGGTCGAGAAGTTCAAGAAGCAGCAGAAGAAGTCCGAGATCACCGAGGACGATTACAAGATCGCCGAGAAGGACATCCAGAAGCTGACGGACGACTTTATCAAGGAGATCGACAAGATCGCCGAGCGCAAAGAGAAGGAACTCACGGAGATCTGATGGCAAACACGAACAACAAGACCAATACGCCGGGGGAGGGCATCCCCCGGCATATTGCCATTATTCTGGACGGAAACGGGCGCTGGGCCAAGAAGCGCGGCCTTCCGCGCACGGCGGGGCACGCCGTCGGCGCGGAAACCTTCCGCAAAATTGCCACCTATTGCAAAGACATCGGCGTAGACTATCTCACGGTCTATGCTTTTTCCACAGAGAACTGGAAGCGTCCGCCCGCAGAGGTCAGGACCATTATGGCTCTGCTCAACCGCTATCTGCAGGAGGCGGTGGACACCATGGAGCGCGACCATATCCGCATGAAGGTGCTGGGCGATATCAGCGCGCTCAGCGAGGAGCAGCGCGCCCTGGTTGCGAAGACCGAGGAGATATCCTCGCACTATGAAGGCTTTCAGGCCAACATCTGCATCAACTACGGCGGGCGGGACGAGATCCTGCACGCCGCGCGCCGCTATGCGGAGGACTTCGCGGCGGGAAAGGCGGATGCGCTCACGGAGGAGCGCTTCGGCGGCTATCTCTACTCCGCCGGCATCCCCGATCCCGACCTGCTCATTCGTCCCGGCGGTGAGCAGCGCCTCTCCAATTTTCTGCTCTGGCAGTGCGCTTACGCGGAGTTTTATTTTACAGACGTGCTCTGGCCCGATTTCGGCCCGGAGGAACTCGACAGGGCGATCGAGGCCTATCGCAGACGTGACCGGCGCTACGGCGGCGTGAAATAGCTTTTCGGAGTGTTGAGCATGACGGAAATACAGGAACGCTTGTTCGCGCTGCGGGATGAAAAGAACGCGGCCTTCGTGGCAAGGCTTGTCCCGACCCTTGAGCGTCAAACCATCCTCGGCGCGCGCACGCCCGCCCTGCGAAAGCTGGCAAAGGAGCTGCGCGGCAGCGATGCGGCGGAGGCCTTTCTGAGAGTGCTGCCCCACGAAACCTTTGAGGAAAACGGGCTCCATGCATTCCTGCTTGAGCAGATCCGGGACTTTGACCACTGCATGGCGGAGACCGAGCGCTTCCTGCCCTATGTTGACAACTGGGCCACCTGCGACAGCTTCAGCCCGAAGGTTTTCAAAAAACACCGCCCGGAGCTGCTGGAGCATATCCGCCGCTGGCTTGTCTCCGAGCGGCCCTACACCGTCCGCTTCGGCGTGGGGATGCTGATGGCGCATTTTCTTGACGAGGATTTTATGCCGGAAGCGCTGGAATTGGTTTCCTTAATTGAATCGAAAGAATATTATGTTAACATGATGAGGGCTTGGTTCTTTGCCACCGCCCTTGCCAAGCAGTATGAGGCTACGCTGCCTTATCTTGAAGAAGGCCGCCTGGACTGCTGGACACATAACAAGACCATTCAGAAAGCGGTGGAGAGTTACCGCATAGGCGCAGAGCAGAAGGCAAAGCTGAGAGTGCTGAAAAGAAAGTGATCCTGAGGGGGTATTCCTATGGTAAATGCCATTTCCATATTGGGCTGCACCGGTTCCATCGGGCGGCAGACGGCAGCGGTTGCCGAGCATACCGGCATCCGTGTGGCCGCGCTGACTGCCAACCGGAAGATCGACCTGCTGGAGCAGCAGGCGAGAAAATTCAAGCCGGAATTTGTGGCCGTATACGATGAGGAGGCGGCAAAGGCGTTCAAGCTCGCCGTTGCCGATACGGATATCCGCGTCGGCTCCGGCATGGAGGGCCTGATTGAGGCCGCCACGCTTGACAGCGCCGACTGCGTAGTGACGGCGGTGTCCGGCGCCGTCGGGCTGAAGCCCACCCTGGCCGCCATCGACGCGAAAAAGCGCATCGCCCTTGCCAACAAGGAGACACTCGTCTGCGCGGGCGAGCTCGTGATGGCGCGCGCTAAGGAGAAAGGCGCGGAGATTGTCCCGGTCGATTCGGAGCATTCCGCCATTTTCCAGTGCCTCATGGGCAGGGGAGAGGGCGAGCTGCACAAGATCCTGCTTACCGGCTCCGGCGGCCCCTTCCGCGGCAGATCGCGTGCGACGCTGGAGGATATTACCCCCGCCCAGGCGGTGGCACACCCCAACTGGAGCATGGGTGCGAAAATCTCCGTGGACAGCTCCACGCTCATGAACAAGGGGTTGGAGTTCATCGAGGCGATGCACCTCTTCTCCGTGACGCCGGATGATATCACGGTGGTTATCCACCCGCAGAGCGTCATACACTCTATGGTAGAGCTTGTCGACGGCACGGTCATCGCCCAGCTCGGCGTGCCCGATATGGGTCTGCCGATCCAGCTCGCGCTGAGCTACCCGGATCGCTGCGCGTCGCAGTTTGAGCATCTTGATTTCTGGAAGCTGCGCGATTTGAGCTTTGAGGAGCCGGATCTTGTCAACTTCCCCTGCCTCGCGCTGGCAATGGACTGTGCCCGCCGCGGCGGTACGGCGCCCTGCGTGATGAGCGCGGCCAACGAGGTCGCGGTGCACAAGTTCCTGCGCGGCGAGTTGGGCTATAACCGCATCTATGACGCCGCGCGCGGCGCTGTCGAGACCATCCCCCGGCAGCCTGCGGACGATCTCGACGTCATCCTTGCCGCCGACACCGCCGCCCGCGCCTACGTGAACGAACATTTCTGAGCGTTTTCCCCGCGCAAGAAAGGATCCCTTATGACCATCGTATATATCCTGTTTGCCATTTTGATTTTCGGCGTGCTCATCGGTATCCACGAATTCGGGCACTTCATCACAGCCAAGGCCTGCGGCGTGAAGGTGGAGGAGTTCTCCATCGGCATGGGCCCTGCCATTTTCAAAAAGAAAAAAGGCGAGACGCTCTATTCCCTGCGCGCCATCCCTCTCGGAGGTTACTGCGCCATGCTCGGCGAGGACGAGGAGAATGACGATCCGCGCGCCTTCACCAGCCAGGCGCCCTGGAAGCGGGCGATCATCCTCTGCGCCGGCGCGGCGATGAACTTCCTGCTCGGCCTCTTGGTGATCTTCTGCCTGTATATCAGTGCGAAGGGCTTTTATGTTCCGGTGCTCAGCGGCTTCATGGACGGCTGCCCCTACGAGAGCGCAGAGGGTCTGCAGGCAGGTGATCAGTTTTATAAGATCGACGGCCACCGCATATACCATACCGAGGACGTCGGTACATTTCTCAGCCGCGGCGGAGACTACTATGATCTCGTCATGATCCGCAACGGAGAAAAGGTCAAGATCAAGGACTACTACATGGTGCCCATCGAATACGAAGGTCAGGAGAACAAAATGTTCGGCTTCTACCTCGGAAACGATGTCGAGGAGGCTACCTTCGGCAAAAAGCTCTCTCACACCTGGGATACAGCCATGGACTTCAGCCGCATGGTCTGGATGAGCCTGGAGATGCTGGTCCGCGGCGATGTGAGCGTCAAGGAGCTCTCCGGCCCGGTCGGCATCGTTGATCTCATGGCCGAGACGGGCGAGCAGGCGGAAACGGTGGAGGATGCGTTCTTTAATATCCTGTATCTCGGCGCCTTCATTGCCGTGAACCTCGCCATTATGAATCTGCTTCCCATCCCCGCGCTGGATGGCGGACGCGTCTTTTTCCTGCTTATCACCTGGCTCATCGAGAGCGTTACCCATAAAAAGCTCAACCCCAAGTACGAGGGCTATGTCCACGGCGCGGGCATGATCCTGCTGCTGGCTTTGATGGCCTTCGTGATGTTCAATGACATTCTTCGCCTTGTGAGAGGCTAGGCTTAGCGGTTACGAACACCTGCTGCCGGTGAGCGTCCCTTTTCGGCGCTTTTTGTCCCGCCTCACTTGCAGGGCGCTGAACAAACAACACAAAAAGGACTCTCCCGTCCGGAGCGAAGCAGCCGGACAGGGGAGTTCCTTTTTGGCTCGGGCCAGTTCTGCAATGACGGAAATCGACGGAAATCGACATCCGCTCTTCCTTTTTCGGCGGCGGCATGATATAATCAATAAGTTATCAAGAGAATAGGCAGGTAAACGGCATGATATACAGAGAGAATACCCGCCCCGTTTCGGTGGGCGGACTGCAGCTGGGCGGCGGCGCGCCGGTCACAGTGCAGTCGATGTGCAATACCAAAACCTGGGATGTGGAGAAAACTGTCCAGCAGATCAAGGATCTGCGCGCTGCCGGCTGCGAGATCGTGCGTCTCGCGGTGCCGGATGAGCGCGCCGCCCGCGCCATCGACAAGATCAAGGAACAGGTGGATGTGCCGCTCGTCGCGGATATCCATTTTGACTACCGTCTTGCCCTCATGGCTGCAGAGCGCGGCATCGACAAGATCCGCATCAACCCCGGCAATATCGGCGGTGCGGAAAATGTCAAGGCCGTTGCGGAGGCCTGTAAGGCGCGGCATATCCCTATCCGCATCGGCGTCAATGCCGGCTCCCTGGAAAAGCCCCTGCTCGCCAAGTACGGTCATCCCTGCCCGGAGGCCATGGTGGAGAGCGCGAAAGGTCACGTGGAGCTGCTCACGCGCTTCGGCTTTGAGGATATCTGCCTCTCGCTCAAATCCTCCACCGTTCCGCTCACCATTGCGGCCTACCGCATGGCGGCGGAGACCTTCCCGTACCCCCTGCATCTCGGCGTTACCGAGACCGGTACCGAATGGAACGGCACGATCCAGTCCGCCGTCGGGATCGGCACGCTGCTGTCCGAGGGGATCGGGGATACGATCCGGGTCTCCCTCACGGCAGACCCGGTCCGCGAGGTCACGGCAGGTATCGCTATCCTGAAGGCGGCCGGCGTGAGAAAGGGCGGCGTGAAGTTTATCTCCTGCCCTACCTGCGGGCGCACGGAGATCGATCTCATCGGTCTCGCCTCCCGCGTGGAGGATCGGCTGAAGAGCGTTAAAAAGGACGTTACCGTTGCCGTCATGGGCTGTGTGGTGAACGGTCCCGGCGAGGCGCGCGAGGCCGATTTCGGCATCGCCGGCGGCAAGGACAAGGGCCTCATTTTCCGCAAGGGCCAGGTCGTCGGCACCTATGACTACGATCAGCTCCTCGACGCGCTGATGGCGATGATCGAGAGCGACTGAGCCTGTGATTTTTGAGTATACGGAGTAAGCAATGCCTGATTATACCCCATTTCTGACCATCTTCCCCGGCTGCGACGATCTCGAGAGTACCGCGGGCGGTCTGCACCTGGCCTGGGTTACGGAGGCGAAGGTGAACCGTGCGGAGCGCAGCCTGACCGTATCGGCCCGCTTTGCGGCTATGCCTTCTCCTGTGGAGCAGGGCACGCTGGAGGAGCGAATCCGGGCAGACTATGGGCTCTCGCGCGTTGTGCTCGTCCCGGATTATCCCCAGGCCGTGAAGGCCTCTGCCGCAGCTGCGCTGCCGGAGAACGATAAGAAGGGCGCACCGAAGGGCGAGGTGCTCTACGGTCACGCGATCAAGCAGCATCCGATCGCCATGAAGCTTCTGAGCCTCGACGTCAGCCGCGTCACCGTGGAAGGGGACGTTGTGCTTGTGAACAGCCGGACCACCAAAGGCGGAGGCGCTTTTCTGAGCTTCGATATGACCGACCGTACGAATTCCGTGCGCGTCGCCCGCTTTTTCCCGCCCACAGAGGATCGCAGCGTGATCGATAAGATCGCGCCGGGCGATCATCTGATCGTGCAGGGACTCTATACCTGGAACAACCGCGATCAGGACTATGCGCTGCAGCCGAACAATATCATGAAGGGCAAGAAATATGTCCGTCCGGACAACGCTCCGGAAAAGCGAGTGGAGCTGCATATGCATACGCGCTTCTCTGCACTGGATGCGTTGACCGACCCTGCAGCCATCGTCAAGCGCGCAGCTGCCTGGGGCATGCCCGCCATCGCCGTGACAGACCACGGCGTAGCCCAGGCCTTCCCGGATATGTGGAAGGCGGGCAAGAAGAACGGAGTCAAAATCATCTACGGCTGCGAGATCTATTTTGTCAACGACATGGACGGCAACCGCGCCGTGAGCGGCAGCTCCAAGCTCCCGCTGGACACGGAATTTATCGCCTTTGATATTGAGACCACGGGTCTGAACGCGCTCAATGACCGCATGACCGAGATCGGTGCGATCCTTTTCTCCGGCGGTGAGGTGAAGCAGACCTTCAACACCTTTGTTGATCCGCAGATGCCCATCCCGGCGGATATCACCAGACTAACCGGTATTCGCGACAGCGATGTGGCCGGCGCGCCGCTCGAAGATGAGGCCATGCGGATGTTTCTCGATTTCGCGGGGGACAGACCGATCATCGCACACAACGCGAGCTTTGACGTAGGCTTTATGAAGGCCGCGTCCAGGCGGAGCGGGATCAAATTCGATCCCGTGTATCTCGATACGCTTGCCATCTCGCAGGCACTGCTGCCTGAGCTCAAGCGCTTCAAGCTCGACACGGTCTCCAATCATCTGGGGCTGCCCGCCTTCAACCACCACCGCGCTTCGGATGATGCGCTTGTCGTGGCCAGGATGATGGACAAATTCCTGCCCATGCTGCGTCAGCAGGGTGCGAAATGCGTCGATGATGTGGAGACTGTGTGCCAGAGCCTCCGCCGTACAGATACTGCGAAGACCTATCACATGGTCCTGCTTGTGAAGAACCGGACGGGACTCAAGAATCTCTATGAGATGATCTCGCAGTCCTACCTCAAGTACTTCCACCGCAGTCCCACCGTGCCCAAGAGCCTGCTCCTGCAGCACCGAGAGGGCATTCTGGTGGGCTCCGCCTGCGGCATGGGCGAGCTCTACGGCGCGGTCATGCGCGGCGTGAGCGACGAAGAACTTGACCAAATCGCCGAATTCTTTGACTACCTCGAGATCCAGCCGATCTGCAACAACGGCTTCCTGGTGGATAACGGCCGCGTCAGCGACGTCGGCGTTCTGCAGGATTACAACCGCCGCATTCTGGAGACCGGCCGACGTCTGAACAAGCCTGTCATCGCCGCGAGCGACGTGCACTTCCTTGACCCGGAGGACGAGCAGTACCGCAAGATCCTGCAGGCGGCCAAGGGCTTTTCCGACGCCGACCGCGACTGTCCCATCTTCTTCCGCACCACGGAAGAGATGCTGGCGGAATTCGCCTATCTCGGCGAGGAGACGGCCAGAGAGGTCGTCATTACCAACACCCGCGCCATTGCCGATCAGGTTGAAGAAATCGAGCTGCTGCCGAAGAACCTCTTCCCGCCGAAGATTGAGAACTCCGCCCAGCAGCTGCGCGACCTGGTCTATTCCAAGATGCACCGCATCTACGGCGAGAACCCGCCCGAGATCGTGCAGAGCCGTGTGGACACCGAGCTCAACACCATTCTCGACCACAACTACGACGTCATCTACATGTCTGCACAGAAGCTCGTGCAGAATTCCCTCGAGCACGGCTACCTCGTCGGCAGCCGCGGCAGCGTCGGCTCCTCGATCGTGGCTTTCATGTCCGGCATCACGGAGGTAAACTCCCTCCCGCCGCACTATGTCTGCCCCAAGTGCTGCCATTCGGAATTCATAACCGACGGCAGTTTCGGCTGCGGTGCGGACATGCCGGAGAAGGACTGCCCGGAATGCGGTACGCGGATGAACCGCGACGGTTTTGACATCCCCTTTGAAACCTTCCTGGGCTTCCCCGGCAACGAGAAGACCCCGGATATCGACCTCAATTTCTCCGGCGAATACCAGGCCAAGGCGCATAAATACACAGAAGTGCTGTTCGGTTCCGATCACGTGTTCCGCGCCGGTACCATCGGCACGCTCGCGGAGAAAACGGCCTACGGTTATGTGAAGAAGTACCTCGAGGAGAGAAACATCCAGGCCTGCAAGGCGGAGGAGAACCGCCTTGCGCAGGGGCTTGTGGGCATCAAGCGCACCACGGGTCAGCACCCCGGCGGCCTCGTTATCATCCCCCAGGACAAGGACGTGACGGACTTCTGCCCTGTCCAGCATCCGGCGGACGATCCCACAAGCGGCATCATCACCACGCATTTTGAATACCACTGCATGGAGGACAACCTCCTCAAGCTCGACGAGCTCGGTCACGATGACCCCACCATGATCCGCATGATGGAGGATATGACGGGCGTGGACGCCAAGACTATCTCCCTGTCTGATCCGGATACCATGTCTATCTATACTTCGCCTGCGGCGCTCGGCCTGCCTGACAACGATCCCATCATCGGCAAGACCGGCTCGATCGGCGTTCCGGAATTCGGCACGCCCTTTACGCGCCAGATGCTGGTCGATACCCAACCCAGGCAGTTTGACACGCTGGTGCGTCTCTCCGGCTTCTCTCACGGCACGGATGTGTGGGCGGGCAACATCCATGACCTGATCGTCAACGGCGTCGCGGATGTCAACCAGACCATCGGCTGCCGCGACGATATCATGATCACGCTCATCCAGAAGGGGATGGAACCCTCCCTGGCCTTTAAGACCATGGAGGCCGTCCGCAAGGGCAAGGTCAAAAAGGGCGGCGGTCAGTTCCCGGGCGACGCCGAACAGCAGATGCGCAATCTCGGCGTGCCCGACTGGTGGATCGAGTCGGCCCGCAAGATCGCCTATCTCTTCCCTAAGGCGCACGCGGTTGCCTATGTCATGATGGCCTTCCGTATCGCCTGGTTCAAGGTGCACAAGCCTCTGGCCTTCTACAGCGCGTATTTCTATCGCCGCAGCCAGAAGGGCGGCTTTGACGCTGCTATGATGTGCGTCGGTACCGACGGTGTGCGCCGGACAATCAACGAGATGCACCGCCGCAACGACCTCACGGCGAATGAAGAGGATCTGTTGGTAACACTCGAGGCGGTCTATGAGTTCTATCTCCGCGGCTTCTCCTTCGCGCCGATCGAGCTCTATGAGTCCGATGCGGCCCGCTTCCTTCCGGTCGGAGAGAAGCAGCTGCGTCCGCCCTTTGTCTCCATCGCCGGCCTGGGGGAGGCTGCCGCGGAGGATCTCGCAAAGGCCGCGCATTCCGGAAAGAAATTCATTTCCATCGAGCAGTTGAGGCAGGCCTGCGGAAAGGTCAGCCAGACCCACCTTGACACGCTCAAGGCCATGGGCGCCTTCGGAGAATTACCGGATACCAGTCAAATCAGCCTGTTTGACCCGAAAGAGATGATATGATGAAGTATACACTTTGCGTTCCCTGCCTGTTTGGCCTGGAAGGGCCTGTCGCAGCCGAGCTCAAAAAACTCGAACTGCAGGATGTTTCGGCGGAAAACGGCCGCGTCTATTTCCGCGGCGGCGCGGAGGCCATTGCCCGTGCAAATCTCTGCCTGCGTATGGGCGAGCGCGTTCTCGTCGAGCTAGGCAGATTTGAAGCCAGGACCTTCGACGAACTGTTTGAGAAGACCCGCGCCCTGCCCTGGGAGGACCTCATCGGCAAGGACTCTGCCTTCCCTGTGAGCGGCCACTGTGTCGACTCCGGGCTGCATTCGGTGCCCGACTGCCAACGCATCATCAAGAAGGCTGTCGTGGAGAGGCTCAAGAGCAAGTACCGCGTGTCCTGGTTTGCCGAGACAGGCGAGCTGATGCAGATCCGCTTCACGATCCTCAAGGATCGCGTCTCTCTCTGCCTGGACACCAGCGGCGCGAGTCTGCACAAGCGCGGCTACCGCCCGGCGCACAATCTCGCGCCGCTGCGCGAGACGCTGGCGGCGGGGCTCGTTGAGCTCGCGCGCTACCGCGGCCGCGGGGATTTCGTCGATCCCTTCTGCGGCAGCGGCACCATAGCCATCGAGGCCGCGCTCACCGCGCTCAACCGCGCCCCCGGATTGAACCGGGAGTTCTCTGCCATGAACTGGAGAGCGCTGGACGCATCCGTCTGGCGGCGTGAGAAGGAGGCTGCGCGTGACCGCGAGTTTCACGGGAACTATTCTATCCTCGGCAGTGACATCGACCCCAAAGCCATCGAGATCGCAAAGGCCAATGCCGAGCGCGCAGGGGTAGGGGAGATCGTCCGCTTTGAGACAGCGGACGCGACGCGTTTTTCCCGCACGACTGAGCGGGGCGTGATCGTTACGAACCCGCCCTACGGCGAGCGGCTTCTTGAGAAGCAGGAGGCGGAGGAGCTCTACCGCGGCTTCGGCGCAGCGTTGAGCGGTCTGGACAACTGGCAGGTCTTCGTCCTTTCTTCCCATTTGGAGTTTGAGCGCAGCTTCGGCCGCGAGGCAGACAAAAAGCGCAAGCTCTACAACGGAAAGATCCCCTGCAATTTGTACTCTTACCTGAAAGACAGCAGAAAGAGAGAAGAAGAGCCGTGAAGCATTTGTTCATCGTAAACCCGGTTGCCGGAGGGAAGGATAAAACAGGAGAGATCACGCAGCGAGTTCGCGCAGCTTTCCATGACCGCGAAGAGCCCTTTGAAATCTATGTGACGAAAGCCCCCATGGACGCCGTGCGCAAGATCGAGGAGGAAGCACAGTCGGGTGAACAGCTTCATGTCTATGCCTGCGGCGGTGACGGTACCTTTAACGAATGCGTTTGCGGAGCCGCAGAAAAAGAGAATGTCGCCGTCTGTCCGTTTCCGACCGGTACCGGCAACGATTTCTGTCGGATGTTCGGCGAGGAGCAGGAGCTTTACCGCCAGCTTGCCGCCGTGATCGACGGTACGGTGCGTCCGATCGACGTTATCTCCTGCAACGGGCGTTACAGCGCGAACATCTGCTCGGTCGGCATTGATGCGCGCATCGGCACCGATGTGCACAAATACAGCTCCCTGCCTCTCGTGGGCGGCGCAGCGGCCTATGTCGTCTCTGCTGCCGTCAACATGTTCAAGGGGATCGCTCGTCCCATGAGGATCCGGGTAGGGGACTATGAGCGCGCGGAGAAGATCTCCCTGGCCTGCGCCTGCAACGGCCGCTTCTACGGCGGTGGCTTCAACCCGACGCCGGGCGCGCGCCCAGACGACGGTCTTCTCGACATCCTGATTGTCAAAAAGGTTAACCTGTTCCAATTCGCCGCTCTGATCGGCAAATATGCCTCCGGTCATGCGGATGAGCTGCCGGCCTTCGTGACGCATCTGCGCGGCACCGAGATGGAGATCGATTTCGATGAGTCGAACGTCGTCAACGTTGACGGCGAGGCACTCTACACCGACAAGGTGCGTATGAAGCTCGTTCCGGGAGGCTTAAAGCTGATTGTCCCGAGGGGGATGCGCTTTTTCGACTGATTGTCCAGGGCGTGCAATACACGGTAACAAATTGTTCAAAAATTTTTTGCTTCAGGGGCTTGCAAAATCAGATATTTGTGCTATAGTATGCATCGTTAGCACTCAAGGGTTTTGAGTGCTAACGATGCTGAATTTTGTAATCAAAACAATTGGAGGTATAGATGTATGAAAATCAGACCCTTGTTTGATCGCATTGTCCTCAAGCAGGAAGCTGCCGAAGAGCGCACTGCTTCCGGCCTGTTCCTCGCGTCTTCCGCGCAGGAGAAGCCCGAGATTTACACAGTTGTCGAAGTAGGCCCCGGCGGTATCGTGGACGGCAATGAGATCAAGATGATCGTCGAAGTCGGTCAGCGCGTGCTCGTGGGCAAATACAGCGGCACCAAGGCCAAGATCGGCGACGAGGAATACACCATTGCGCGCCAGAGCGACATTCTGGCGGTCATTGAGTAAGGAGGCATTTCATTATGGCAAAGCAGATCATTTACGGTGAAGAGGCCCGCAAGGCCATCGAGCGCGGCGTTAACCAGCTGGCTGACACCGTCAAGATCACCCTTGGCCCCAAAGGCCGCAACGTGGTTCTCGACAAGAAATTCGGCACACCGCTGATCACCAATGACGGTGTGACCATTGCAAAGGAAATCGAGCTGGAGAACGCCTTTGAGAACATGGGCGCGCAGCTGATCAAGGAAGTCTCCACCAAGACCAACGACGTCGCCGGCGACGGCACCACCACCGCCACCGTTCTCGCGCAGGCCATGATCAACGAGGGCCTCAAGAACCTGGCCGCCGGCGCCAACCCCATGACCATGAAGCGCGGCATCCAGAAGGCCACCAATGAGGCTGTCGCCGCTGTCAAGGCCGTGTCCCAGCCCGTTTCCGGCTCCAAGGACATCGCTCGCGTCGGCACCATCTCCTCCGGCGATGAGGTCATCGGCACCCTGATTGCCGAGTCCATGGAGAAGGTCAGCCAGAATGGCGTTATCACTATTGAGGAGAGCAAGACCGCCGAGACCTACAGCGACGTCGTTGAAGGCATGCAGTTTGACCGCGGCTACCTCTCTCCCTACATGGTTACCGATACCGACAAGATGGAGGCCGTTCTTGACGATCCCCTGATCCTCATTACCGATAAGAAGATCTCCAACATCCAGGAGGTTCTGCCTCTGCTGGAGCAGGTCGTTCAGGCCGGCCGCAAGATGCTCATCATCGCCGAGGACGTCGAAGGCGAAGCTCTTGCCACCATCGTTCTCAACAAGCTGCGCGGCACCTTTACCTGCATCTGCGTCAAGGCGCCTGGCTTCGGCGATCGCCGCAAGGAGATGCTGCAGGATATCGCCGTTCTGACCGGCGGCACCGTCATCTCCAGCGACCTCGGCATGGAACTCAAGGAGGCCGGACTCAATATGCTCGGCCAGGCGCACCAGGTCAAGGTCACCAAGGAAAACACCGTCATTGTTGACGGCGCCGGCTCTGCGGAGGAGATCTCTGCCCGCCGCAATCAGATCCAGCGTCAGATCGAGACCACTACCTCCGATTATGACCGCGAGAAGCTCCAGGAGCGTCTGGCGAAGCTCTCCGGCGGCGTTGCCGTCATCAAGGTCGGTGCCGCTACCGAGACCGAGATGAAGGAGAAGAAGCTCCGCATCGAGGACGCGCTGAACGCCACCCGCGCCGCTGTTGCCGAGGGCATCGTTCCCGGCGGCGGCTCCGCGTACGTGATCGCCGCCAAGGCCGCCGAGAAGCTGACCGCCACCCTCGAGGGCGATGAGAAGACCGGCGCTGCCATTGTGGCGAAGGCTCTCAAGGCTCCCATTATGCAGATCGCTGCCAACGCCGGCGTTGAGGGCGCTGTGATCCTCAATCAGGTTGCCTCCTCTGACAATGTCAACTTCGGCTATGACGCCGCCAACGACACCTACGGCGACATGATGCAGCTCGGCATTGTCGATCCGACCAAGGTCTGCCGCAGCGCGCTTGAGAACGCGGCTTCCGTCTCCTCCATGGTTCTCACTACCGAGAGCCTGGTGGCCGATATCCCCGAGAAGGCCGCTCCCGCCGTCCCCGCCGCACCCGATATGGGCGGCATGTACTGATTAAGGCGAAAAAACCTTGAGAAATCGGAGCTTTTTGGCTTAGGGCTGCCCTATACTTCATCAGCTTTACACCAAAAGCGTTCGGTATGAAATGAGATCCCCCGGAGAATGAGCTTTCGCTCGTCCCCTGGGGGATTTTGCATTTATGTGTTTTGTTATAAGCGAAAGTTTTTCTTTATGTGCTTTTGGATAAACTTCTTCTTTCATCCGTTCCTTTCCCTTCCTTTCCCGGAATACGCCGAACCCCTTGCTTCCGCTTGACGAAAGCAAGGAGTCCTATGACATTCTGACAAAAGCCGCCTCCGGTTCCTTGAACCGGAGGCGGCTTTTGTGTCTTCTCTTATCGCAGGATCCTGATTATTCTTCAATGAACAGCACGCCTAGCGTCTTGGGGCCGCAATGTGTCGCAACGGTGCAGCCGGCCGTTGTGTGGTGCACCTCATGGCAGCCAGAGAGCTCTTTGATGAGGGCTTCGAGCTTCTCAATTACGGCAGGGTCGATCTCGCCTGACTCGGTAATGAAGATATGGCCCGGTCGGACCTTCTTGCCCTGCAGGCGTTCGCGGATGTATTGCTCATAGACGTGCTCGATGGAGCCGCGGTATTTTTTGTAAACCCCGAGCTTCCCGTCCTTCATTTCGAGAGCGGGCTTGAGACGGAGCAGGTTTGCGCCGAGCGCAGTGATGCCGCTGCAGCGTCCGCCCTTCCACATGAATTCCAGCGTATCCAGCACAAAGCTCGTGGAGACCTTGTCGGTGAGGCTCTCCAGGTGTCCGGCAATGTCGGCCGCCTCCATTCCGCGGTCGCGGCATTCTGCGGCCTCGATGGCGAGCAGACCGATACCGGTAGAGAGCATGCGGCTGTCGACCACAAAGACGCCTTCTAAATCCTCGGCGGCAAGACGGGCCGCGTTGAAGGAGTTGGAGAGCTCCGCGCTGATATCGAGGTGAACGACCTCAAAACCATTTTCTGTGAAGCGCCGGAAGAAGTCGCTGAACTCGTTTACACCGGGCGCGGAGGTTTTGGGCAGTGTACCGTCCAAGTGATAGCGGCGATACATGTCCAGTGGGGTGAAGCTCACGCCGTCATCATAGAAATGATCCTCGCCGAGGGTAATCATCAATGGCATGATATGAATATCAAAACGCTCCCGCAGTTCGGGGGAGAGATCAACCGTGCTGTCAGCGGTGATTACAAGGGGGTTGGCCATGGAAACAGCTCCTTCCGTCAGAATCCTATGATCCAAAACATTTTTAGTATATCAGAGCTTTCTGACTTTGTCTACTGGACAAATGCGCTGTTTAAGCGAAAATAACACTATATTACGCCGCAGAGAGAATCGGCAGCCTAAACGAAGCTCGTTGAAGGGTGTCGTGGGGGAGATATATGAATCGTCCCTAACTGCAGATGATTTTGTTCTTGAAAATCGTCTCTGTTTGGTATATACTCGATGCACATGCCGGTGTGATGGAATGGTAGACGTGACGGACTCAAAATCCGTTGGTGGCGACACCGTGTGGGTTCGAGTCCCACCACCGGCACCAGAAAAGGGGGCATCCGAAAGGATGCCCCTTTTCTGGTGCCGCGCCTTCGGCGCGGCGTGATCCGCTTCGCTCAAATTATTGGGAGGGAATAACCAATCCCCTCTCGCGCTCACCCCATGCGAGACGAGCTTGGCTCGGGTTTGTCCCGGCGCTCCTGAAAGGGGGCTTCCGAAAGGAAGCCCCCTTTCAGGTGCCGCGGCTGCGCCGCGGTATGATCCGCTTCGCTCAAATACAGCGAGAGGGAATAACCGCGCTTCCTCACCCGACCGTAACCTGGATTTTGCCGGTGTCGGTCGTGATCGTGCAGCTGCCGCCGCTCGTCGTATTCGGAACCTCAACTTTTCCGGTATCGGATTTCGCGTTGAAGACCTTTTCTGTCAGCAGTGAGCCGACGACCTTGCCGGTGCTCGTCTTAATGCGCAGCTCCGACGCGTCACAGCGCTCGAAGAGCACGGCTCCCGTATCCTGCTCAATGGCAATCAGTCCCGTCGAGAGGAGATCTTCCATCTCAAAGAGGCCGGTGCAGCCGTGGAAATCCAGACTGCCGCAGTTCACGTTCCTCAACATCGTCTTCCCGGTGTCCTCACGGATGGTGATCGGCCCTGCGCAGGTCACGGAGTCGAGCTCCACGGCGCCGGTATCCGTACTCAAATCGAGCTCTCCCGCGCTCAGTCCCGAGAGACGAATGGCACCGGTGTCGCTCTTCACGCGGATGTGCTGTCTTGCAGATGCACTGCAGTTGATCGATCCGGTGTCGCTCTCAAGCTCTATGCTGCCAAAAGAAAAATCTTCCGGCAGCGTCACAGAGCCGGTGTCACTCTCAAGCTTCAGATTGTCGTAGTCGTCCTCCGGCAGATAGACCGTGATCGTCGGGGTGTCGATGAGACTGCTTACGACGATCTCAAGGATATTTCCCGGCTGTGTCGTGCCGATCGTGAGCGTGCCGTTGACCACCCTGGCGGATGGCTCGACCTTCTCCGGCTCCAGAAACTCGACGCGGCATCCTCCGTCAGCCGAGGGAAGGAAACTGATGCTCTCGATATTCGCAGAGACGCTGATCTCCCGGAACGAATCCTCTACGTCAACGCTCGTCAGGACGCAAGGCGTCACGTCGAAGGACAGCGGATCCCGGTGATCTTTCGACCTATCAACGACGAAAAGCGCCAGGCCGATCAGCATGAGTGTCAGCGCCGCGGCCAGCAGAATGTTGTTGCCTTTTTTCATCTCGCGCCTCCTGCTTTTTTTCTGTATCGTACCCCCGAAAATCGGCGCTGTCAAGCTCCCGGGGCAAAGCCCGCTCAAGGCGGCGCCAAAACATCGGCGGAAGCGGTTGCGCATCGCGCAGGAGTGTGCTAAAATAAAAACATCCAGATTACGGAGGCGTTCTTATGAAAGAGAAAATGGATAAATTCCTCAAGTTCCTCAAAAAAATCCTGATCAAGCTTCTGCTTTTGGCGCTGCTGGGCGGCCTCACCTGCTGGGTGTATATCCACCGCCGCGTGATCCGCAGCCTCCTGTTCGGTACGCGCATGCCCAAATGCCCGCATTTCCTCCCGCGGCCGATCCGCAGGAAGCTCGGCGCCTGAGAGCTCAATGCAAAACGCCCGCACCTGCGGGCGTTTTTGCATGGAAAGGATGAAAGATGGACGATCATAAAACCATGACCGGCAGGGAGAGTCCCGAGGAGCTGCGCGCAGCCCTTGAGCGGGCTAAGGCGCTATCTTCGGGGAAGGATTATCGGAACAAGGACGCGCTGGCGGCCGCGCTCGCGGCAATCCCCGGCCATCCGCTGCACACGCTTACGCGGGAGAATGAAGCTCTCCTTGCCTTGATCGCACGGGCGAGGCCCCTGATCGGCGGGAGAGAGGACGCAGAGGCGCTGCTCGAGCAGATCCACGGCTTCACAACGCACTATGCCAAGAAGGGCGATCTGCTCTATCCGCTGCTGAAAGTGACCTACCACATCGCCGGCCCATCCGACCTCATGTGGACGGAGGACGACGAGATCCGCGACGCCTTCAAGGTCCTGCTGCGCCGCATTCGGCTCGGCAGGGAATGGCGCGATGAGATGCTCGCGGTGCTTGCGCGGGTGGAAAGGATGGCGGATAAGGAGAAGCGCGCCCTCTTCCCGATGTGCGCCGTAAACTTCAGCGAGCAGGAATGGCGCGGAATCGCACGCGATATGCACGATTACGGAGACTGCCTCGGCGTCAAAGCGGAGATCTGGGAGGGGGCGGAACAGCCTGCTCCTGTCGAGCTCGAAGCCGGGGAAGGGGAGATCGTGATGCCGGGCGGGCATCTGACCCTTGAGCAGCTCATCGCGCTGCTCAACACGATCCCCATGGAGATCACCTTTGTGGACGCCGCGGACATCAACCGCTTCTTCAACGAGGGACCCAAGGTCTTCAAGCGCCCCGGAATGGCGCTTGACCGCGAGGTGTTCTCCTGCCATCCCCCGAAGATCGAGCCGCTGGTGCGCAAGATCCTCGAGGATTTCCGCGCGGGCAGGCGGGACGTGGTGCCTGTCTGGTCGGAGAAGAACGGCCGCGCGATCCTTACGCGCTATATGGCCGTGCGCGGCCGCAGTGGGGAATACCTCGGCACCGTCGAGCTTGTGGAGGACATGCAGGCAGCAAAGGAGCGCTTCGGCAGCGAATCGTGAATATGATGCTTCGCAGTTTTGAGTCCGCGATTTCTCTCGCAGACAATATGAAAAAGGGTGATCCTTGGTTGGATCACCTTTTTTCGTGAAGTATGCTTGGGGAAAGGGCGGCTCAAAACCTGCCGAATCCCTAACCTGCTCGCCCTTCGGGGCGTAGCTGTTGTGCATGTAAACAGGGATCCCCACGGGACAGTAAAACCCGTGGGGATCGAATAGAAAGGAAAAAAGATTGGGAAACGGATCAGGCGACGGATTCATCCATCCACTCGGCGACGCCCTTTTCGTCGAGGCCGAGACCTTCCGAAAGGAAAGCGGCGGCTTCGTTCAGGTTCATCCCGATCAGACGACTGTAGTTCGTGGCATGTGCGCGATGCTCGATCTTGCGCCCCTCGATATAGCCGCAATCATAGCACATATAGAGATCGATCTTCCGGTGTCCGTCAAGCATCATTTCGTGTCCGCAGCAAGGGCAAATCATTTGTATAACCTCCAAACCTTCCAAAAGGTTATCTTTGCATTGTTTGTTATTTAACAGACAAGCAGAATATAGCACTGCGGCCTGCAATTGTCAAGCTCTTTTTGATAAAAATTTGTCAGAACCTTGCGCCCCATATCCTCTGTTTTCGCCGTGCAGAAAAGAATGGACAGCGAAATGGGAATTTGATATGATGTCAGCGTGCAATCACGCGGCGCGACGGACATTCGTCCTGCGCGCAGAAGGAGAAGACCATGCGTTATATCGAAGTGACCGTCAACACGCCCGAGGAGGAGATCGACCGCCGCTGTGAGGAGATGGCTGCATTCGGCGTGAGCGGCTTTGTGATCGAGAACGAAGCCGATTTCCTGAGCTTCCTGGAGAATAACCGGCAGTACTGGGACTATGTGGACGAGGAGCTGAACAGACGCTACAGCGGCCTGAGCCGCATCAAATGCTATCTGACCGACGACGAGGAGGGGAGAGAGCAGCTGCGGCAGATCCGCGCGGCCTACGGCGATGTCGGCGTATCCTTCGTGGAGGACAGCGACTGGGAAAACAGCTGGCGCGAGAATTATAAGCCGCAGGAGGTGGGCGAGCGGCTGGTGGTCGTGCCGTCCTGGGAGGAGAT
Organism: Clostridiales bacterium UBA3758; assembly: GCA_002371675.1. Lineage (GTDB taxonomy): Bacteria > Bacillota > Clostridia > Oscillospirales > Oscillospiraceae > Limivicinus. The sequence continues at coordinate 217,113 of DFGE01000022.1, read as the reverse complement.
CCCGGAGGGCGGGCGCGTTCCGCTGCGGCTCGAGCCGGGTCTTGCCTTCGGCACTGGCAGCCACCCGACGACGCGGCTCTGCCTCGCGGCCATGGAGCGATTTGTGACGCCCGATACCCGCGTTCTCGACCTCGGCTGCGGCAGCGGCATCCTCGGTATCGGCGCACTGGTGCTCGGCGCCAGGTACTGCCTCGGCTGCGACGTTGATCCCAAGGCCCCGGATGTGGTGATCTCCAACGGCGCGCTTAACGGCCTCGGCCCCGAACGGCTGCAGGCTCGCGCCGGGGATCTGATTGCGGACGCCTCCCTGCGCCGCGCGCTCGGCGGAGGCTATGACCTCGTGCTCGCCAACATCGTCTCGGACGTCATCATTGCGCTCTCGCCGCATGTGCCCGCCTTTCTGAAGCGCGGCGGCGTCTATATCAGCTCCGGCATCATCGACGGCCGCGAGCAGGAGGTGCTTGCCGCCATCGAGCAGGCTGGCTTCACTGTGATCGAGCGCAGGCGGGAAGAAGAGTGGCATTGCTTCGTCGCCAGGAAGCCCTGAAGAACAGAGAATCAAAAATCGCACCGGTTCGTTCACTGAAACCGGTGCGATTTATTTCTTTACAGCTTTGACAGGACGATCAGCAGCACGCCGCTTTCAACGCTTAGCGTGACTGCCTCCTCCCTCCACTCATTGCTCACGCCGAGCGGGAAGGCGTCCGTGAGCTCCACGTTTTCAAGCTCGTATTTGGCTCCGCGGATACTGACGCCCGTACAGCGGTCCTCCGCCGCGAAGACCGAGAGGGAGAAGCCCTCGAGCCGCGGGAGCGTGAGGCTTCCCGCCGTGAGGGTAAAGATCCTTGTATCCGGACTCAGAATGCGCACCTGCACGCCGCGCTTCTGTGCGAACACGGCGGACTGCAGGTTGGCGAGTGTGTGGTCGAGCCGCCCGCCGAGACCGCAGTAGATATCCGCGCGCGCAAAGCCCATTTCGATGGCGGCGCGCAGGGCGATGATCGTGTCGGTGTCGTCTTTCTCGGAGGGAAAGCGCCGCAGGGGGATCTCCGGGTCAACCTCGCCGTCATAGGAATCGAAATCGCTCACGAGCAGATCCGGCCGGATGCCGCAGCGCCGGGCGTAGGCATAGCCTTTGTCGCAGGCGATCACATAGGTATCCGCATCCGGCGCGGGGAGGGGCGAGAATTCCCCGCCGGAGATGATCATACAGTTTTGTTTCATAGCGTCCTTCTTTCAGTGCTTCCCCCGGCGGATGGCCTTCTGCATCCGCTCCGAGAGATCGGCCAGCTCCTCCGGGCGGAGCTTCTGCACGGCGCGGTCGAAGGTCAGCAGACCGTTGGTCTCGTCCTCCACGTCCGTAAGCTGGGTGTAGATCGCCCCGCAGAGCCCCTGCGGGATCAGCGGCAGCACCTGCTGCTCGTAGAGCTCGCGCAGCGCGCGGACGAAGCTCTCCCGATCCTTCAGGATACGGTAGCCGTAGGTCTTGTCGAGGTTTATGCTGTGCTCCGGGAGCTTCCAGACATAGCCGCCGAATTCCGAAATCAGCACCGGCCTGTCGCTCTTTGGGATGCGTAGCGGCCGGAAATAGATATGCAGGCTCTCCACGTCGCTCTTCGTCTGCCTGAACCAGCCGGAGGTGCTGTCGATGAAGCGCTCCGGGTCGAGCGCCTTCAGCCGCGCGTAGGCCTCGTCCGCCCGGAATTGCCCCCAGCCCTCGTTGAAAATCGTCCAGAGGCAGATACTGGGGTGATTTCTCAGCAGCCGCACGGTCTCGTCCATCGCCGCGAGGAAGTTTTTCTGCATTGCAGGGTCCGGGTTCAGCCTGCTGTCGCGCCGCCGCTGGAAGCCGATGGTCGGCAGCGCGTTGTCGCGCACGAATCGGTATACGCCTGCGTTCACCATGTCCTGGAAGACGATCATCCCCAGCCGGTCACAGTCGTAATAGAACTGCTCCGGCTCGAGCTTGATGTGCTTGCGCAGTGTGTTGAAGCCAAGCGCTTTTGCAGCGAGGATGTCGCGCGCGAAGGCGTCCGGATCGGCGGGGGTATAGAGACCGTCGCTCCAGTAGCCCTGGTCGAGCAGGCAGTTGAAGAAATAGGGCTTACCGTTGAGGCAGAGACGGGGCAGGCCGTCAACCGTCTCTATGGTCAGGCTGCGCAGCGCAAAATAGGATTCCACGCTGTCCTCGCCGCTGCGGAGCAGGAAGCGGTAGAGCTTCGGATGCTCAGGGCTCCAGAGCTCGGGCTCGGGGATCGTGATATGCGCCATGCCGCCGCGCAGCGGGATCTCCCGCCCGTCCAGAAGGATCAGCCCGTCCTGCACGCCTTCCGCAGTGATCTCCGCCCAGTCGCGCCCGCAGCGGATCGCGAGGGATTTCACATAGCTCTGCGGGACAGGCTCGAGCCATACGCTCTGCCATATGCCGGAGCAGGGCGTGTACCACATCCCGCCGCGCTTTTTGCTCTGCTTGCCCAGGGCGAATCGCGGGTCGAGGTCGTTGCTCACACGCAGGCGGAGCTCGTTTTCACCGGGCTGCAGCGCTTCGCTGATGTCGCAGGAGAAGGGGAGATAGCCGTTTTCATGCCGCAGGTATTCCCGGCCGTTGACGAACAAGGCCGCGCTGCGGCTCACCGCGCCGAAGTGCAGCAGGATATGCCGCCCCTCCCAGCCCTCCGGGAGCGCGAAGCGCCGCCGGTAGGTCATTTCTTCGCCAATGTCGGGTGGCTCCTCAACACCGGAGAGCAGGCTTTCCGGGCAGAAGGGGACAAGGATCCGCTGTGTTTTCCCGCCGCATTCCAGCTCCCAGCTCCCGTTGAGGCAGAGCCAGTCCCTGCGCTGCAGCTGCGGTCTGGGATAGCGTGCCCAGGGGATCTGCGGCAGCGCGGCTCCTTCTTTGGTCAAGCGTCGGATCATATGCCCGCCTCCTCTGTATTTCTGCACACAGTATAGCGCAATTCCCCTCCCGCGTCAAAGACTGCTTGAGCTTTTTGCAAAATGGGTGTATACTGATTCCGGAAGGATTTGCAAGCCGTGCTTTGAAGCATTCTGTGGGAGGATCCGCTATGGACATTTTCCGTTATCTGCTGATCGTACTGATCGGCTATCTGATCGGCTGCTCAAACCTCGCTTACTATATCGCCAGAGCCAAGGGCTTCGATATTCAGAAGACCGGCACAGGCAATCCCGGCGCATCGAACGCCATGATGCTGCTGGGCTGGAAGTTCGGTATCCTCGTCGCCCTGCATGATATCGGGAAGGCGGCGCTTGCCGTGTGGCTCTGTTCGAAGCTCTTTCCCTCTCTCGCGCTCTGCCGCGAGCTCGCCGGCGCCGCGTGCATCCTCGGGCATCTTTTCCCGTTTTACCTCCGCTTCCGCGGCGGGAAGGGCTTCGCCTCAACGATCGGCACGATCCTGATGCTCAACTGGCGCGTCGCGCTCTGCATCCTCGCGGTCATGGTCGTGCTCGTGCTCATCACGGACTACATCGTGGTCGGTACCGTGACGACGGTCGTGGCCTATCCGGCCTACTGCGCGGCAACGCAACAGTTCTTCGCCGCCGCGATCCTGACGGTCGTCGCGCTGATCATCCTCTATAAGCACCGCGAGAACTTCGTGCGCATCCTCCGCGGCACCGAGGTGGGTCTGCGCAAAGCCAACCGCGGCGAGATGCGGATCGACAGGAAGTGATCTTCCGGCCGCAGTATCATGACTCGGTCGTACAATAAACGCGAAATCCCCCCGGCTCTCGCCGGGGGGATTTCGCGTATAAAGCGGAGTATTACATGAATTTCGGCCTTTCCCTGCCGTCAGCAGGGGGGACGTAGCCGTGCGCGATGCCGGGGTGCTTCTCCTTGAGGATCGCGTGGATCTCGTCCACGTCCTTCTCTTCGTTGAAAATGAGGTTGGCAAACTCCTTACCGTCGTGGACAAGGATCAGGCGGTAGTAGTAATAGGCGGGGCTGTCGTCCGGCTGGCACTCGCTGATGCGGGTGAAGCTGCGGTCGATATACTCGTAGGGTACATAGTACTTCACGCCGAGGTCGCGGTAGTAGAGGCAGAGCTCGCCAATGCTCACCCGGCCGATCTTCCGCGCGGCCTTGAAATCAGCGATATGCGCTTCATCCTTGATGTATTTCTTGTCGACGCCCTTGAATCTGAGTCCGAATAAGCTCATGCCGCGGGTTCCCTTTTCTTCCCTCCGAGCGGCCAGGCGTACCAGCCCTTGGGCAGCTTGAGGGCGATGAGCGTGCCGAGGATGCCGCTGAGCGTGCCGGTGATGAGTCCGCCGAGAACATCGGTAGGATAGTGCACAACGAGATAGATGCGGCTCAGCCCCATCAGCAGCCCAAACACGACGGCCAGCCAGCTGACTTTCTTGTTGCCCAGCAGAAACAGCGGGATCATGGCGGCGAAGGCCGCGTTGGTATGCCCGGAGGGGAAGCTCATATCGCTCTCCATGTGGCTGCCCATCTGAACCCAGAGCGGGTAGAAGAAGCCGTTGATATCGGCATAGGGGCGCGGCCTGGCGACCCAGACCTTCAAAAAGAGGTTTACGAGGATCACGCCGATCAGCAGCCCGAAGGCCATCGCTGTGCCGTAGCGGCGGGTCTTTTTCACGAAAAGCAGCGCAAGCGAGAGCAGGATGAGGAATATGCCGCCCTTGCCGAGCAGGGAGATAAAGCTCATGAAGACGGTCATCGCGGAGCCGCCCCAGTCATAGAGGCTGTGCACCGCCTGGGTGACGGACTGGTCGAAGCCGGCGAAGACGGTGTTGAGCCAGAGCGCGGCGGAGGTCATGTCCATAGATGCATTCTTCCTTTCTTTCTGTCTTGCCGCTATTCTACCATATCCATTTCGGAAAAGCTATCAAAACTTCACGCGATCAGGAGCAGTTCTGCCTGCGCCGGGCAGTAGTCAGGCGAGACCCTGCCAATAGCGGAACACAAAGGCGCCGAAGGGGGAGCGGCTCTGAAGCTGCTCGCGCAGCAGCGCGTCCAGCGCATCCCCGGCGGCAGCGCGCTCCTCGGCCGTGACGCCGCGACGACTGAACACGGCCTTCTCCGCCGCCATGCGCAGCGTATCGGGGATCGCGTACTCCGACCCGGCGGCCTTTTTCGCGCTGCGGTACATGGCGATAACGGCCTTGCCGTTGTCCGCCTGGCTGATCCGCCGCTTCATGACGCGGCGCAGCAGCGCATAGCGCAGGAAGAAGAGCGCAGCAAAGATCGCCGCGGCGATCAGCAGGATCGCCCAGCTCGGCAGAGAGGACGGCGCTTCCGCTTCCTCCACCCAACCGACCGGCAGCGTCTGCGCGCCGGGAGTCGGAGCGGGAGGCGGGGAGGGGATGGCTGTCGGCACGTCGGCTTCGCTCTGCATCAGCGCCTGCGTCTCCGTCTCCGTCTCCGGGCTTTCCTCCGTGCTTTCGCCGCTTTCTCTCGCCGCAGAGGCGCTCTGCCCGGTGACCTCCAGAGGCAGCCAGCCGAGCCCTTCCCGGTAGATCTCCACCCAGGCGTGTGCGTCCGCGCCGCTGACCGTCACAGTATCTCCGGCCCTTGCTTCGGATACGAAGCCCACGGTGACGCGCGCGGGAATGCCCAGCGCACGGCAGATCGCGGCTGCAGCGCTCGCATAGTGGATGCAGTATCCGCCATCGGCCCGGGTCAGAAAATAGGTAACCACGTCGCCGTCCGGGTAGACGGCGTCCAGATCATAGCTGACTTGCGAGCGCACGGTCTCCGCTATCGTTTCGATCAGCGCCGGGTCATCAGCCGTGAGACCCCGCAGGGCGCAGAATGCGAGGACGGCCTCGCGGGTCTCCTCCGGCAGCCTGGTATAGACCTCCTGCGCGTAAACGCGATAGGCCTCCTCCTGCGCCCGCAGGCCGCGCGGCAGGGTCAGCTCCGAAAGGGAGGCGGCGTAGCAGCGCAGCGTCAGCGTCCCGGGCGCGGTGCTCTGCGCGCCGCTGTCACCCGCTTCCTCCCAAACGGTGAAATAGGGGAGCGGCAGGTCGGCGCATGCAGTCAGCATCTCGAGGCGCAGGCTGTACGCCGCGGAGTGCCCCTCCGCCGCGGCCTCCGCCGTGAAATTCAGCGAGCTCATGCCCGGCGGCTCCTCGGCCGGAGACCATCCCGAGCCGGTATAGTCTCCATAGGAGCGTGTGCGGAAATACAGTCTTCCGTCTCGCTCGGCTGTGTAGCGAAAGACCGGCAGCGCCGCCGATAGTCGATCATAGGGCTCCGTCAACGCCAGCGTATCCTCCTGCTGCCAGGAGAGCGCGAACGCGGGCAGCTCGGTCATTTCACCTTCTCCACTGCTCTCCGCAATCACAGGCAGCGTCTCGGCGAAGGACGGGACAAGCTGCTCTTGCTGTGTGGAAAAGGTATCCGCAATGCGGCTGAGGAACTCGTCCACGCTGCGGCTCATCGCGAGGTCCTTTTCTGTGTAGGTATAGGAGGTGGGCGGCCGCAGCGCGAGCAGCGCCAGCAGCACGAGCGCGACGGGAAGAACGGAGAGGATCACCGCGCGGCCGCTGGACGAGTCGGGGTCCCAGCGGTCTCCGCTGATCAGCAGGAGAGCCCAGAAGGCCGTGATACAGACCGTGGGAAACGTCGATGGCTCTGCGTTCACAGCAATACAGAAGCCGAGGATCGGCAGCGTGCCGAGCAGCATGATAAAGATGCGGCCGCTGCGCAGCGTCAGCGCGGAGGCCAGGAAAGCGGCGAGCAGGAAGCCGACGAGCAGCAGGACCATCGTCTGATCCTCTGTCGCCCTGTCATAGAGGAACTCGCTGCCCGGCGCGTAGATCTGCGTGTAGTATGCCCCGCCTATCTGGTCGAGCAGGTCGCCAAGCTGCCCTGCGAGATCCTCGCCGAAGCGACGGTAGGCCGCGTAGAGAAGCAGCCCTGCGGCAGGCATGCCGAGGAGGATGCCGCGCCGGAAGGAGGCCGCGACCCATACGCAGAGGCAGACGGCAGCCGTCCACGCGGCGAGATTGGCCCTCGCCGTGCTGCCGATGCTCTCCGTGAGCAGCGACAGCGTAGAAAGCACGGCCATCAGCAGCAATAGCAGGTTGACAATGCGGTTCAATTTGAGCTTCACAGCCGCACCTCCCCGCCGTCAACATGGAAAATACAGCGCGCATTGGCCGGATCGAAGATGCAGGGCTTGGCCATCGGCTGCAGGAGGATAGCGCGCAGCGCATCGAGCGCACCGCGCTCATCTGCCACGGGATAAAGCTCCCGGGAGACGATCGTGTGCTTCAGTTCGCGCTGACAGAGCGCGAGACTCAGCCAATAGAGGCTCTCCAGCCCCCGGTCGTCCTCGCCGGGACGATCCAGCACAATATAGATCTCGCTGTTCGCGGCGATCAGCGGCTCGCGGACGATCGGGCTGTCAACCTTGGAGGAGACCTTCCAGTGGATGCTTTTCACCGCGTCGCCCTGGCGGTAGGGGCGCAGCTCATGCTCCTCGGAGTAGCCGCCGCCGTATTTCGGCACAAGCACTGGCGCCGCGTTCAATACGGCGTCCAGCTTCGGTGCGCGCTCCGCTTCGATCGGCTCCGGCACGACGGTGCAGCGCAGTGCCGCGTTCGGCTTTTGCTTTATGCGCACGAGCTCCAGCAGGTCGCAGCATTCCAGCCCTTCGATCCGGCAATCCAGAGCGCCGCAGAATGCAGTGGGGAGCGGGCAGGCGGCGCTTCCTTCGCTCAGAGAGAGAAGATGCAGCCGTTTTCTGACTTCCTCGCCGGTATAGCGGTTGCGGATCGAGACCGTCACGCTCACGCGGCTGAGCGGCAGCAGCGCCTTCGTCTCAAAGCGGATTTCCATGTTCTGCTCCGCGCCTCGCGTCACAATCTCCGGCGCAGCGAGAGACGCGCGCAGCGACAGCATCGAGCGCAGTGAAAAAAGCAGCAGCACCGGCGGGATCGCGACGGCGGCCCAAAAGAGATAGCCGGCGAACCAGCCGATATAGACGAGCTTGAAGAAATACAGCGCGGCGAGGAGCAGCAGATAGAGGAAAAAACTGAAGGTAGGCATTTCAGTGGATGGCAGGAGCCGGGACCGAGGAGAAGAGCTCCTCGAGCACGGCGGACTGTGTGCTGCGGTCGCTGAGCTCGGCGGGCCAGAGGAGTCGGTGCTCGATGCAGTCCGAGAAAACAAAGCGAATGTCGCGCGGCAGGACATAGTCCCGCCCCTGGATCCAGGCAGTAGCGCGCGCAAGCGAACTCAGCGCGAGCGAGGCGCGGGGACTTGCGCCCTGCAGAATGCGCGGATCCTTTCTTGTCTTTTCGCAGAGCGTTACGATATAGTCGAGCACACTGTCCTTGACATATACGCTCTCGACCTCCTCGCGGATGTGCAGCAGCTCCTCTCGCGTCACGATCCGGGCGAGCTCCTGCCTGCCCGGCCCCATGTTGCGCCTGCGCAGGATCTCCACCTCGTCGTCATGGGCGGGGTAGCCCATGGAGAGCCGGATCATGAAGCGGTCCATCTGCGAATCGGGCAGCAGCTGCGTGCCCTTCGCCCCGGCCGGATTCTGCGTTGCGATCACGACAAAGGGCTGCGGCAGGGGATAGGTGCGGTTGTCCACTGTGACCTCGCCCTCCTCCATGGCCTGCAGCAGCGCGGACTGCGTGCGGCTTGTCGCGCGGTTGAGCTCGTCCGCAAGGAAGAGATTGCAGAGGATCGCGCCCTTCTGGTAGCGCATCTCACCGGAATTTTTATCGTAAATGGAAAAGCCCGTGACGTCTGAGGGCAGCACGTCGGGCGTAAACTGCACGCGGTTGTAATCGAGGCCAAGCGCCTGTGACAGGGCGACCGCCATCGTCGTCTTCCCGACGCCGGGGATGTCCTCCATGAGAATATGCCCGCCGGCGAGCACGGCGAGGAGCGCCTTGATGAGCACGTTGTCCTTGCCGACGATGGCCTTGTCAAGCTCGCGGATGACCGCCTTTGCTTTTCCGACGGAGCTGATGGTGTTCATATCTGTGTCCTCCATACTTGAAGTTACACGACTATACCATATCCGAGAGCGTGAAACAAGCACATCAATGTGAACAATGTCGACGCGCCTGCTCCGGCAGCAGAAAGAGTGCTGCCGCGAGCAGAGCGAAGCCATAGCCCCGCAGCGCGAGCAGCAGCCCTGCCGTGAACAGCAATCCGAAGCAGAGCCAGCCGCTGATGCGCAGGATCTGTTTTGCACGCTTGCCGCCCCAGAGCGCCGCGGCGAGCGGCTCGAGGATCTGCCCGCCGTCGAGCGGATGTGCGGGGAGGAGGTTGAAGACCGAGAGCAGCGCGCTGCAGCCCGCGCAGAGCCGCAGCCAGTTCCAGCCTGTTTTCATATGAAGCAGCATCAACAGCTGCGCAAACAGCAGCCCGGCCAGCGGGCCGGCAAAGGCGATCAGAACGCTGCTCCAGAGCTCGTTTGGCTCACGGAAGCGCAGACAAAAGCCCCGCCCCTCAAAGCGGAAGCTGTCGATCCGCCCGCCCAGGAAGCGGAGCGTGCCGATATGACCCAGCTCGTGCACCGCCGCGGCGGCGAGCAGAGCCGTCGTCTCATACGGCAGCGCCGTGAGCAGCACGGCCGTGAGCAGGAAGAAAACGGCGCGCTCGATCATACAGGCGCGCAGGAGTTCGGTCGGTTCATTTCATCACCCGTAGAGTGTATCGCCGCCGCGCCCGGACTATGCGCAGTTTGCAGTTCTCGCAATTGAAATCGCGTCCCTCTTGTGATATACTCGAGCCATCAAGTAAAGGAGCGATGACGGTGGAGGATTTTACGCACTTCAATGAGGAAGGCCGCGCCAAAATGGTGGACGTAGGCGAAAAACCTGTCTCGACCCGCACCGCGGTGGCAGCCGGGCGCGTGCTCGTGAACGAGCACACCTTTGCGCTCATCCGCAGCGGCGGCATGAAAAAGGGCGATGTGCTGACGGTCGCGCAGGTCGCGGGCGTGATGGGAGCAAAGCGCACGCCGGATCTGATCCCCATGTGCCACCCCATCCCCATCAGCGGCATTGACCTCAGCCTCTCTCTCGACGAGCAACGCCTCTCGGTCGAGATCGAGGCCTCCGTCCGCTGCGACGGGCGCACCGGCGTGGAAATGGAAGCGCTGACTGCGGTCTCCGTCGCCGCGCTCACGGTTTATGACATGTGCAAGGCCGTGCAGAAGGACATGGTGATCTCCGATATCCGGCTTCTTTCCAAAACCGGGGGCGTGCATGGGGAATTCCACCGCGACGAGCCGTGATGAATGCGTAAGAAATGGAAAAGCCGCTGCATCAGCAGCGGCTTTTACTATTATGTGTTTTTACACAAGGGTGCGGTTTCCGCCGCGCTTTTTACGCGTTGACCGCGTCGATAAAACGCAGGAAGGCGGTCTTGCCGGAGGGCGTGCGCTTGTATACGCCGGCGTCCTCGAGCACGCACATGAACACGCGGCCTACCTCCTGACGGAGGATCTCCCCGGCGTTCTCCTCGTTGAAGTCGTAATAATGCTTGAGTCCCTCGGCCCAGTCTGCGTGCGCGGCGGTCTTCTCGTTGACGCGCAGATCCTCTCCCGCGAGGATGGCCCGTCTGAGCTCCTCCAGCTCGCCCTTGAGCCGGGAGGGGAGCACCGCCAGACCCATGACCTCGATGAGGCCGATGTTCTCTTTCTTGATATGGTGCAGCTCCTGATGCGGATGATAGAGCCCGAGCGGGTACTCCTCGGTAGTTAGGTTGTTGCGCAGCACAAGGTCAAGCTGGTATTGTTCGCCGCGGCGGCGGGCGATCGGCGTGATGGTGTTGTGCGGCGTGCCGTCGGTCTCGGCGTAGATCACGGCGCTCGCATCGCTGTAGCCGCGCCAGCGCGTCAGGATCTTGTCTGCCAGTTCGACGATACGGCTGCGGCCCGCCGCCGTGAGCCGGATGACGGACATCGGCCATTTCACGAGCCCGGCCTCCACATCCTCATAGCCGCGGAACTCGATCTTCGTTTCGATCGGCGCCTTGGCCATGGCAAACTCATAGTGGCCGCCCTGAAAATGATCGTGACTGAGGATGGAGCCGCCCACGATGGGCAGATCCGCGTTGGAGCCGACGAAATAGTGCGGGAAGAGCGTCACAAAGTCGAAGAGCTTTTCAAAGGCGCTGCGGTCGATTTTCATCGGCGTGTGCTGTGAATTGAAGACGATGCAGTGCTCGTTGTAGTACACATAGGGGGAGTACTGCCAGTACCAGGGGGAACCGGCGATGGTGAGCGGCATGATGCGGTGGTTCTGCCGCGCGGGGTGGTTCATACGCCCGGCGTAGCCCTCGTTTTCCGCGCAGAGCTGGCACTTCGGATAGCCCGACTGCGGCGCAAGGCGGGCGGCCGCGATGGCGCGCGGGTCCTTCTCTGGCTTGGAGAGGTTGACCGTGATGTCCAGATCGCCGTATTCGCAGGCATAGACCCACTTGAGATCCTTGCGGATCCGGTCGCGGCGGATATAGTTGGTGTCGCAGCTGAAGCGGTAGAACCAATCGGTCGCGGCCTCGGGGCTCGCTTCGTAGAGCGCGGCGAATTTCTTCCGCAGCTCGTGGGGAAGAGGGGTGATGGCGCCCATGAGCTTGGTGTCGAAAAGATCGCGTGCGGTGATGTTGTCGTCCAGAAGCCCGCGGGAAACGGCGTCGTCCGTGAGCGCCTGCAGGATCTCGCAGAGCTCGGGATCGCCGATCTCTTCCCCCTCGGCCTCATCCAGACCCATGACCTCGAGCAGGCGGTTGAAAGCCCAGAGCTCGTCTCCGCTCTCAAGAAGCCCCTTGTCGAGCGCGTAGCGTATGAGCGCGTTGATGTATCCTCTCATGTCTTATCCTCCTCCAGCAGTACGCCGCCCTCAGGGCGGATGGACAGCACCTGGCAAGCGCCTGCGCCGAGCACGGCGTCCATACCGCTGCGGAAGCTCTCAAGCAGATCCAGCGGCACGAAGGCCTGGATCGTCCCGGCGAAGCCGCCTCCGTGTACGCGGCAGGCGCCGCGGCCTCCCAGCAGCTTAGCGGCGAGCGCGAGCGTCAGCGCAAGCTCCTGGTGCGCCGTGTTCCCCGTGGGGACGACGTTTTGCAGGTACAGCCAGGAGGAGCGGCCGGACTCGTTGACCAATTCCAGGAAACGTGCAAAGTCGTTCGCTTTCAGCGCCTCGACTTCTTGTTGGACGCGGCGGTTATCGTCATAGACGTGCATCGCGCGCATTACCGCGCGATCCCCGGCCAACTTGCGCACTTCGGGCAGGCGGCTGTAAAATTCCGCCTCGTCTACCTCTCGCAGAACGTCCTTCCCGAACACGGCGCATACCTTTTTGAGCTCACGCGGGATCGCCGCGTACTCGTCCGTCAGGTCGGCGTGATCCGCGCCGGAATTTACGATGCACAGCGCATGGCCGCAGGAGGAAAAATCAAAGGCCAAGGGCTCGACGACGGGCTTGTCCCGATCGGCAAAATCAATGGTCACGATGCCGCCTACGGAGGAGGCCATCTGATCCATCAGGCCGCAGGGCTTTCCAAAGTACACGTTTTCCGCATACTGCCCGATCTGCGCAATCTCGACGGCGTTCAGCCCGCAGCAGCTGAGCTCGTTGATGATCGTGCCGATCAGTACCTCGAAGGCAGCGGAGGAGCTCAGCCCGCTGCCGGGCAGCACGCGGGATGTCACATAGGCGTCAAAGCCCTGGATGGCGCGAGGACGGGAGGCAATGCGCGCGGCGACACCGCGGATGAGCGCAGCGGTCGTGCCCTTTTCATCCTCACGGATTTCCGGCTCGTCCAAAGCGATCTCGCAGAGCGGGTAGCCCTCCGAGAGCACACGGATCACACCGTCGCTGTTGAGGTCGACGGCCGCCAGCGTGTCGACGCTTACGGCACCGGCCAGCACGCAGCCAAGCTGGTGGTCCGTATGGTTTCCGCCAATCTCGGTCCGGCCGGGAGCGGAGAAGATAAAGCGCGCGGGGCGCGAAAAGGTCCGGGCAAATTTCTGCTTGAGTTCCTCGTACATGGGAAGCCCTCCGGTTCGTTATTTTTCCGTATCAAAATACCACATTTGGCTCTCCAGGTCAACCGGGATGCGGGCAATTCCGCGGTTGCATTTCTGGAATGTGCGTACTATAATTAACACATCTTTATGTATAGAAATCGGAGGGGGAGAATGACGGAGTTTACCATCTCTCTCGCAGGTATACCCATCTGCGTACGCGCCATTTTTGCCCGGACGGAGCGTTTTTGCTCCGATTATCTCAGCGACGAGACGCCCTGTGTCTGCTTTTCGGTCACAGAGGAGGATCTGCGCTGTGAACAGATCCACGCGGATCGTACCGCGCGCGAGGAAGGGCAGACGCCGAGGATCTGGGATGCCGAATATCTCGAGCAGCTTGCGCTCTACCGCAAGATCGCGGAGGATTTCCTTGAGCGGGGCGTGCTGCTCTTTCACGGCTCTGCCATCGCCGTGGACGGCGAGGTTTATCTCTTCACAGCGCACAGCGGTGTGGGCAAGAGTACGCACGCGCGGCTCTGGCGGCAGGCTTTCGGGGATCGAGCCTTCATGGTCAACGACGACAAGCCGCTGCTCCGCATTACCGAGAGCGGCATCCTCGTCTGCGGCACGCCCTGGGACGGAAAGCACCATCTGAGCCGCAACACCATGCTCCCTTTGCGCGCAGTGGGCGTGATCACGCGCGGAACAGAGAATCGCGTGGAAGAGCTCAGTCTGGCAGAGGCCTATTCGCTGCTGCTGCAGCAGAGCTATCAGTCGGATAACGCGGAGCGCATGAAGCGCGTGCTGCAGTATGTCCATCGCATCACGACGGGCGTTCCCGTACGCCGCGTTATCTGCAACCGAGATCAGGAGGCGGCTTTCGTCTCCTATGAGGGGCTAAGAGCATGAGCAGCTTTGAAGAAGAACTGGAAAAACACGGAAACATCGTCTTTCCCAATAAAGGCCGGAGCATGATGCCGCTGCTCCGGCAGGATCGGGATCTCATGGTGATCGAGAAGCGGGGGAAAGAGAGATGCAGGCTTTACGACGCTGTGCTCTTCAAGCGCGGCACAAGCTATGTGCTGCACCGCATCATCGAAGTCCTGGACGACGGCTATCGGATCGTAGGAGACAACTGCGCCGTGCCGGAATTCGTCCGCGAGGATCAGATCCTCGGCGTGATGACCGCCGTTGTGCGCGACGGGAAGACCATCCCTGTCACGGACCCGGCCTATCAGCGCTATGTGCATCTCTGGTGTGATCATTTCCCCATTCGCGCCGGCCTCATCAAGACCCGGCAAAAGCTGATAGATTGGAAGAGAAAGCTGTTTTGAAAAACGCAGATATCCTGCGCTGGCTCAGCCGCGTGGCGGGAAAAGAAAAATGGAATATCCTCGCTCTTACGCTCACGCAGGTTGTGATGGGCGTTCTTGGCGTCTCTATTGCGGTTATCCTGCGCGGCCTGGTTGACGCGGCGGTCGGCGCTGACGTGCCGGGGATCAGGAAATATGCCCTTCTCTTTGCCGCAGTGGTTGTCGTGCAGCTCATGCTCGGCTTCCTCACGCGCTTTCTGCGCGAGTGGACGGAATCCGGCCTGGAAAACCGTTTCCGCGCTCGTTTGTTTGCGTGTCTGCTCCGCCGCGATTACGCGACGGTCACTTCGGTGCACACGGGCGAGTGGATGAACCGCCTCACCTCGGACACGCATGTTGTCGCGCTGAACGCCTCCGAGATTCTGCCGAATCTCGCCGGAATGCTCGTGCGCCTCGTCGGCGCCCTTGCCGCGATCATCGTGATGCAGCCGCTGTTTGCGGCCGTCCTGATCCCTGTCGGCCTCGTGATGATCGGCGTGACCTATTTCATGCGCGCGGGACTCCGCCGCCGCCACAAGCAGGTTCAGGAGGCGGATGGGCGCGTTCGCGTCTTTCTGCAGGAGCGGCTCAGCAGCTTGATGATCGTCCGCAGCTTCGGCATGGAGGAGAGCACGGAGAAAGAGGCGGCCGAGAAAATGAGCCTGCACCGCAGCGCACGGATCAATCGCAATCTGTTCTCCAACTTCTGCAATCTCGGCTTCGGCGTCGCCGTGCAGGGCAGTTACGCCGCCGCGGCGATCTACTGCGCCGTCGCTATCTTCCGCGGCGCCATGAGCTACGGTACCTTTACCGCTATTCTTGAGCTTGTCGGCATTGTCCAGCGCCCGATGGCGAATCTCTCCGGCGTTATCCCGCGCTTTGCTTCCCTCGTTGCGAGCGCGGAGCGATTGATGGAGGCGGAGTATTTCGCCGAAGATGCAGCCAGGACAAGAACAAAGGAGGAGATCCGCCGCTTTTATCAGGAAGATTTCATCGCGCTTGAGCTTCGCAGGGCGGGCTTTACCTACAAGCCGCCTGTGCGGGAGGACGAGAACGCCGTGCAGTCCGTCGCGCTGCGTGACCTGTCTTTGAAGCTGTGCAAAGGGGAATTTGCAGCCTTGACCGGGCACTCCGGCAGTGGCAAAAGTACGGTTTTGAAGCTGCTTATGGCGATCTATCCGCTTGAGTGCGGCAGCCGCGTTATACAGACGCGCCATGGCGAGCGTGAGCTTGACGCCTCCTGGCGTTCGCTCTTCGCCTATGTCCCCCAGGGCAATCAGCTGCTCAGCGGCAGCATCCGCGAGATCATCGCCTTCGGCGACCGTAAGGCCATGCGCGACGAGGAGGGGCTGCTCTCCGCGCTCCGTATCGCCTGCGCGGACGAGTTCGTACTTGCACTCGATAAGGGACTGGATACGCTGCTCGGCGAGGGCGGCGCAGGTCTTTCCGAGGGGCAGATGCAGCGTATAGCCATCGCCCGCGCTGTGTTTTCCGACCGGCCGATTCTTTTGCTCGACGAGGCGACAAGCTCGCTGGACGCCGCCTCCGAGCAGCGCGTGCTGCAGAATTTGCGCGCAATGACGGATAAGACCGTCGTGATCGTAACGCACCGGCCTGCTGCGCTCAAATACTGCGACAAGCAGATCGTGCTTGCTGATTCGTAAGAAAAAGGGAACGAAGGCGCTCGTTCCTTTTTCGTTCCCGGCAATCCCTTTACGCACCGAACTGACGCGAACTGCAGCGCGCTGCCCCGCTTAATCTGTCATACGCCGGGAGGCTTGCAATGCTCTATACGAGACTGACGAAAATGGCAATGAAGCTCTGCTTTGAGGCACACCGGGAGCAGACGGACAAAAACGGCCTGCCCTATGTGTTTCATCCCTTTCATCTGGCGGAGCAGATGGACGACGAGGCCTCCGTTGTGACGGCGCTGCTTCACGATGTGGCGGAGGATTCCCCCTGGACGCTGGAGCAGATCGCTGCAATGGGCTTTCCGCCGGAGGTCATGCAGGCGCTTCGACTGCTGACCCATGACGACGACAGTGATTACTTCAGCTATGTCCGCCGGATTCGCGCAAACCCTCTGGCAAGGAAGGTCAAGCTGGCGGATCTGCGCCATAACAGCGATCTGACCCGCCTTGATACCGTGGACGCGGAGGCGGTAAGCCGTGTAGAGAAATACACAGCGGCGATCCGCATTCTGCAGGACGATTAAGCTCCTTTGCGGAGCCGGATACCGGTCCGCTGCCCGGTATGGAAATACGCATGCAAAACAGGAGGTTCTCATGCTGCCGAAAGATCCGTTTATCCTCTTCAGTACGCTCAACACGAAATTGCGCGACGAGGGTCTCACGTTCTCCGAGCTCTGCACAGAGCTCGACGAGGATCCTGCGGAGCTCAAGGAACGCCTTGCGCAGGCGGGCTTCCGCTATGATGCGGAGCGCCGCCGCTTTGTATGAGAGGGGAGTGCTGCGCCGTGGACTGTTTCCCGTCCATGATGGAGAGCAATGTCTATTCCTTCGAGGGCGTCGTGCTGATAGCCGGGAGCTGTCTGCCGCAGATGGCGCAGGAGGCATTCGCGAGTCTGGCCGCCCAGGCGGACGGCGTGTACACGCTCTGCCTGGAGCAGACGCATATCAACATGGCCGTCACGAAGCTCACGGCTATCCTGGGCACAGGGAAAGTCAGCCGCCTCCTGCTCGCCTCTGTCGACCGTTCGCCTCACTGCACGCAGATGCACTATATCCGCCATGAGATCGAGCGCGTGCTCCCGCAGCATATCCCGATTGAGGACTACGTCCTCTGCAACGGCGAGCTGCTGCGCGTGAGCGAGGAGGCCGTCGAGCTCTCCAAATCCCTTGCAAGGCTCACGAAGCTGACGCAGGAGACATAAGAAAAAGCACGCCCGAGGGAGACGCTTCGTAAGGAAGTGCCTCCCTCTCGTCTGAACACGAGATAATTGACCACGCCAGTCAGCAATGGTACAATGGTTAAAACAAATCGGAATGTGTGGAGGTGTTCTATGAAGCTGTTATTTATAATCGGTGATGCTGCTGTTGGGAAAATGACAGTCGGCCAAGAACTGATGAAAATAACTGAATTAAGGCTCTTTCACAATCACATGACCATCGAACCTGTGATAGAGGTTTTCGGTAGATACGATGGGAAAACAATCTCAGAATTACGAGATGTTATTTTCAAAAACTATGCAGCTTCTGATAATTATGGGATGATTTTTACATTGATGATGGATTTCAATTTGCCTTCAGAATGGGAGTATCTGGAGCACGTCAAGGGCATATTTGAACCATATGGGACAGATTTCTATTATGTTGAATTGATTGCTCCGCAAGAAATCAGGCTGAAAAGAAATGTTTCAGAGAACAGGCTGAAAAACAAGGCTTCCAAAAGAGAAAAAGAAACGTCAAACCAGCGTTTAATCAATGATGACAGAAAACATAGGTGTGTTAGTTATGAAGGCGAGATTGTTTTTGATAACTATCTCAGGATCGATAATTCTGATAAGAACCCTTACGAAGTTGCAAAAATGATTAAAGAATCATTTAATCTATAAGTACCGGTTTGCAGAATAAGTCTTCTATATGTCCGCAGTTTTAACCAGCATCGGATTTTGCCCCACAAAGCCGAGAGAAACAATCGGCGTGACCGCAATGGTCACGCCGATTTTACATTCTTTTGAGCCGGTCGTTGTCGCATCAAAACAGCTTCTTTACGGAGTACGCCCCGATGGGCGTGCTTTTTCTTATACTATCGGTCGATCCGATACTGCCGTATAAAGTGCGCAGGATTCATGCCCTGCTCGCAATAGTTTACGAAGAGCATCGCGCAGGCGAGCGCGTCGCTGTCCGCGCGGTGATGATCGAGCGGAATCTGCAGGAAATCACAGAGCGTGTTCAATCTGTGGTTTTCAAGGGAGGGATAGCAGCGGCGGCCCATCTGCACCGTGCAGGCGTAGGGGAGAACGGGGAGGTGCTCCAGTCCATAGGCCTGCAGACAGCAGGAGAGCACGCGCAGATCGAAGGTCGCGTTATGCGCAAGCAGAACGCCGCTCTCCATCAGCGGTCTTATCTTCGCCCAAAGCTCCGGAAAGCGTGGCGCGCCATCCACGTCTGATGGACGGATCCCGGTCAGCATGATGTTAAAGCGGTCGAAATGCGTCTCGGGGTCGATCAAGGTGCCGAAGCTGTCCACGATCGCGCCGTTTTCGATCACGCTGACGCCGATGGCACTCATGCGGTCGTTGCGCGCATTGGGCGTCTCTACGTCAAAAGCGATGTAGCGCTGTATCGTATCCATGTCTTCACCTCCGGCACGTCTGTTTCTTCGCCATTATACTCAGATTCCGCGAACAATTCAACCGGGGATGCGGAATACAGCGTCAAAAAACGTCTTTTGTCTGCAGACAAAAGACGTTTTTTTGGAGGCGCCACCCAGACTTGAACTGGGGAATCGAGGATTTGCAGTCCTCTGCCTTACCACTTGGCTATGGCGCCATATGACATTTGCGGGCATATGGCCCGCAAATGCTTTTGTTTGGAGCGGCCAACGAGGCTCGAACTCGCTACCTCCACCTTGGCAAGGTGGCGCTCTACCGGATGAGCTATGGCCGCAAATACCCCGTTTGGAAACGGGGTGGTGCCTCCGGTCGGAGTTGAACCAACGACACGCGGATTTTCAGTCCGCTGCTCTACCTACTGAGCTACAGAGGCATATAAAGCTTGTGGTGGGAACAACTGGACTCGAACCAGTGACCCCCTGCTTGTAAGGCAGGTGCTCTAACCAGCTGAGCTATGCTCCCGAACAGCTTGTTTATATTACTAAATCAAAAGCCGTTTGTCAAGCTCTATTTTTACTTTTTTTAGTTCTTGCCGTGCCCGTCGAGAATGCGCTGCAATTCGGAAGGGGAGAAGACATACTCCTTGCCGCAGAATTCGCAGGCGGCGCGAATGTCCTCGCCCCCGTCGATCATCTGCTGCAGCTCCGTCGTCTCGAAACAGGCAATGGCCTCCTCCACACGGCTGCGGCTGCAGGGGCAGCGGTAGCCGATGGGATACTCCCCGACAAGGTGGTACTCCATGCCCTTGAGCACCTGCGCGAACACAGCCTCCGGCCCGTCCTCGTCCAGGATGGTCGTGAGCTGATCCATGAGGAAGATGTTCTCCTCCAGCCTGTCGATCAGCTCCGCAGGGGCGCCGGGCATGAGCTGCACGAGGAAGCCGCCCGCCGCCTTGATGCTGCGGTCGGTATCCACAAGCACGCCCAGCGCGCAGGCGGAGGGGACCTGCTCGCTCTCCGTGAGGTAGCGCGTCAGATCCTCGGCGATCTCGCCGCTGACGAGAGCCACCGAGCCGATATAGGGCTCCTTGAGGCCGATGTCCCGGCTAACGGTAAAGGTGCCCTCGCGCCCGACCGCCGCGCCGACGTTGAGCTTCCCGTCCGCGCGCAGCGGGAGATTGAGGCCGGGGTTCTCCGTATAGCCGCGGACATATCCGTCGCAATCAGAAACAGCCACGACCGAACCGATGGGCCCGCCGCCGTTGATGCGGATCGTGAGCGTGGCCTTCTCCTCTTTCATCGCCTGTCCCAGCAGGGAGGCGGCGCAGAGCGCGCGGCCCAGCGCTGCGCAGGCCGTTGGGCTGAGACCGTGAATCTCGCGCGCCGCCTGTACGGTATCCCTGGCCGTCAGCACGGCCATCTTGACGCTGCCTTCCGCGGCAGTCGCCCTTATGATTTTATCCATTTTCCTGTTCTCCTCGTGTTGCTGTGATAAAGAGCCGGCCGGCGTCCCCCTGCGGACAGTCGCGCCGCAGCGTGCAGGCCTGGAAGCCCGCTTCGGCGAGCAGCCGCAGGAGCGCTTCCGGCTCGTGTGCGTATTCAATGTGTTCCTCGCCCGAACGGCTCCAGAGCTCACCCTGTCGCTCGAAGAGGTCCATGCCGTAGGTCACGGCGTTTTCTTCGGGATCGTAGGAGGCGCGCCAGAGACAGAGCAGATCGTCGTTCTCATCGAGAAAGATCTGCCCGTCAAGCGTTTTCAGCCATTCCGGCTCGCGGATATCGAAGATCAGCAGGCCGCCCGGCCGGATGAACAGATGCAGACGGCGGAAGACCTCCGGCAGATCCTCCGGGGGGAGGTAATTCATCCCGTCGAGCGAGCAGAAGGCCGCGTCCACCGTGCCGTAGAGATCCAGCTCCTCCGCCCGCTGGCAGAGGAACAGCGGAGGCACAGGCAGCGCTGCGCCTTTCTCCTGCGCCTGCATCAGCATGTCTATCGAGGCGTCCACGCCGATCATCTCATAGCCGCGCCCGCCCAGCAGCGCCGCCAGCGTGCCCGTGCCGCAGCAGAGGTCGAGCAGCAGATGGAACTCCCCGCCGTTACGCCGAAAGCTTTCTTCGTAAAAATCAGCAAACGCCGCGTAGTCCACGTCGCCTGTCAGCTGGTCATACCACGCCGCGAGATCTCCATAGCTTGACACCGCCGCACCTCCTCTGAGCCCGCCGAAGCGAATTCGGCAGCTCTTTGACATGTTACATCAGCCTAGCCGAAAAGTAAAGCGGACATATTTGAAAAATCCGTAAAGTAGGAGGGAAAGGACTTGCGAAAAAACTGTCAATAGATTATAATACTTTCAGCACAGGAACATACGATAACGGAAAGGGGGAATACTCCATGAATGCATCGTTTTTCTCGTCGCTCGGCTCTTTCGGCATGCCCGCCTTCTGGCTGATCGCCATGGTCGTGCTGCTGATCGTGGAAGGGCTCGCTCCCGGACTCGTGTCGATCTGGTTCGCGCTCGGCGCGCTCGCCGCGCTTATCTCCGCCTTGCTGGGCGCTCCCGTCTGGCTGCAGATCGTCTGGTTCCTCCTTGTCTCCATCGTCACCCTTGCGCTGACCAGACCTCTCGCCAGGAAGTATGTGAACGGCCGCATCGTCGCAACCAACGCCGACATGCTCGTCGGCAGGGAGTGCGTCGTCACGGAGAGGATCGATAACGTCCTCGGCACCGGCGCCGTCACCGTTGGCGGCAAGATCTGGACGGCCAGAATGGCTGACCCGGAGGGCAAGGCTGAGACCGGAGAGAGAATGGAAGTCCTTCGTATCGAGGGCGTCAAGCTTATCGTAAAACCCCGTGCAAACGGAATTTAACAGGGAGGAGATTTATAAATGGTATACTTTCTGATCGTCCTGATCGTCCTGATCCTTATCATCCTTATCCGCAATATCCGCATCGTGCAGCAGGCCAAGGCCTACGTGATCGAGCGCCTCGGCGCGTACAAGACCACCTGGAATGTGGGTCTGCATCTGAAGGTGCCCTTCATCGAGCGCGTGGCCAAGGTCGTCACCCTCAAGGAGCAGGTGGCGGATTTCCCGCCCCAGCCCGTTATCACCAAGGATAACGTCACCATGCAGATTGACACCGTGGTCTATTTCCAGATCACCGACCCGAAGCTCTACACCTACGGCATCGAGCAGCCCATGGTCGCCATCGAGAACCTCGCCGCCACTACCCTGCGTAACATCATCGGCGACCTTGAGCTTGACCAGTGCCTGACGAGCCGCGATATCATCAACACCAAGATGCGCTCCATCCTGGACGAAGCCACCGATCCCTGGGGCATCAAGGTCAACCGCGTTGAGCTCAAGAACATCCTGCCTCCGAAGGAGATCCAGAACGCCATGGAGAAGCAGATGAAGGCCGAGCGTGAACGCCGTGAGGCCATCCTGCGCGCCGAAGGCGAAAAGCGCGCCGCCATTCTGGAAGCCGAGGGCGAGAAAGAATCTGCGATCCTGCGCGCCGACGCGAAGAAGCAGCAGCAGATCCTGGAGGCCGAAGGCGAGGCCGCGGCCATCCTCAAGGTCCAGCAGGCCACTGCGGAAGGCATCCGCCTCATCAACGAGGCCGCTCCGAGCGAAGGCGTGCTGCGCATCAAGGCACTCGAGGCCTTTGCCCAGGCTGCCAACGGCCAGTCCACCAAGATCATCATCCCCAGCGAGATCCAGGGCCTTGCCGGTCTCGCCGCGGGCGTCGTCGAGGCGACGAAGAAGTAAAGGCTTCGGCCTTTTTGCGCCGTCCCATGTGATTACAATTCAGCCGCCCGCCGCAAGACGGGCGGTTGTTTTGGGGCTTTGCGCCCAACAGTATCCGGCCCTGAGGGGCCGCAGGCAGGAGAGAAGACCGGTATGAACAGCGAGAAAGCGATCCAGTTTCTGAAGCGGCACGGCATGGAGCCCGAGCGGATCCATCCCTCGGAGGCCGCGGTGAAGATGATAGAGGAGATGGAGCGGGGCTTGGCGGGTCAGGCCTCCTCGTTCCCGATGATCCCCACCTATCTGAGCGACGTCGGGGAGATCCCTCTTCATGAGCCCGTCGCGGTGATCGACGCGGGCGGCACGAATTTTCGCCGCGCGCTCGTGACCTTCCATGAGGGCGGATACGATGTCGAGGAGCTCGCCAAGTGGAAAATGCCCGGCATTGACGCGCCGGCCACCTGGGAGGCCTTTATTTCCTTCGCGGCGGACTGTATGGAGCCGCTGATGGAGCGCACGGACCGTATCGGCTTCTGCTTCTCTTATTCTGCGGACATTACGCCCGAGATCGACGGCCGTGTGCGCAGCATTGACAAGGAGGTCGTGATCACCGGCTGCGAGGGCCGCCTCGTCGGCCAGAGCCTGGTGGATGAGCTCGCGCGCCGCGGATATCCCGGAAAGCGCGTCGCCGTTTTGAACGATACCGTGGCCGTGCTGCTCGGCGGTCTCGCGGGGAAGGGCGCCGCCTGCCCGATCGGCCAGGTCAGCGGCACCGGCAGCAATACCTGCTGCTCGCTGCCGGAGAAGCGCATCGGCAAGATCGGCCGCCGGACGGACAGACGCATGATCGTCAATCTCGAATCCGGTATGTATGACGGTCTGTCCCGCGGCGATTTCGACATTGAGCTTGACGCGGAAAGCCACAACCCCGGCCAGAAATTCTTCGAGAAGATGACGGCCGGCGTTTACCTCGGCGAGTTGGTGCACCGCATGCTGCGCCGTGCTGCGCAGGAGGGCGAGTTGAGTCCCGCCACGGCGGAGAAGATCGCCGCGCTCGGCTGGATCGATTCCGCAGTCATCGACGCCTGGGCGGCGGGCGAGAAGCTCGCCTCCGTTTGCAGCGGCGGAGAAGACGCCGCCTTTGTGCAGACCCTCTCCTTCAGCGTGTTCGACCGTTCTGCTCGCTGCATGTGCGCAAACCTCATCGCCATCGCGCTTCTCTGCGCGCAGAAGGAAGCGCGCATCTGCGCAGAGGGTTCGCTCGTGCAGAGGAGCCGCGCGTACCGTCCCGCGCTCGAGAAGTACCTTGCGGAGGTCGGCGCGGAGCTCGGCGTCCATGCGCTGCTTGCGCTCGGCAACGAGACCACGCTGCCCGGCTCCGCGGCCGCTGCGCTGCTGAACATCTGAGCATATCCCTGTTAGTCATACATAAGTCAGGCGGACCCGTTTCACAGACGGGTCCGCTTTCTTATCCGTTCTTATCCCTCGACTTGCCGAGCAGCGACGCGATCACGCCGAAGAAGACCGCCGCGGCGATGCCTCCTGCAGAGGCCGTGAAGCCGCCGGTGAAGACGCCGAGCAGCCCCTGCTCCGCAACGGCTTTGCGCACGCCCTTGGCGAGCGTGTTGCCGAAGCCTGTGAGCGGCACCGTCGCGCCCGCGCCCGCCCAGTCCGCAAGCGGCTGATAAAGGCCGAGCGCGCCGAGTACGACTCCGGCCACCACGTAGAGCGTCAGGATGCGCGCCGGTGTGAGACCGGTGCGGTCGATCAGCAGCTGCCCGAGCACGCACAACAGCCCACCTATAGCAAAGGCCTTGACAAGATCCCACAAGAGCTCCATTTCAGTCCTCCTTTTCGAGCACGAGCGCATGGCATATGCCCGGAATGCTGCTGCCCTGCTGGGCGCTGGTGGGGGAGAGCAGAGCGCCGGTCGCCGCGAAGAGCACGCGCTTCCACACTCCGTCGCGCATGGCAGGAAGGATGTGTCCCGCGAGCACCGAGGCGCTGCAGCCGCAGCCGGAGCCGCCCGCGCCGACCTCCTGCGTGCGCAGCTCGTAGATCAGCACGCCGCAGTCCATATACCGCACGCCGAGCTCCGTACCGTCCTCCCGGAACAGCTCCTCCAGGATGTCATGTCCCAGCGCGCCGAGATCCCCGGTGAAGATCGCGTCGTAATCCTGGGAACTGCGTCCCGTGTCAGCAAAATGCGCCTTCAGCGTATCGTGCGCCGCTGGGGCCATCGCCGCGCCCATGTTGCTCATATCTGTGATCCCCGCGTCAACGATCCTGCCGGGAGTCGCGCAGGATACGCGCACGCCGCTCCGGCCTTTTCCGAGGATCACCGCGCCAGCTCCAGTCACTGTCCATTGCGAGCTGGGCGTGCGCTGCCCTCCGTATTCCAGTGGGAAGCGGTATTGCCGCTCCGCGCTGCAAAAATGGCTGCCGGTCACAGCGCAGGCGCTCGCGGCGAAGCCAGCCTCCACGCTCATGGACGCGAGCAGCAGCGCCTCCGCCATAGTGGAGCAGGCGCCGTAAAGGCCGAAGTAAGGCACGCCGCTGTCCTTGAGCGCAAAGGCGGAGCTCACACACTGGTTGAGCAGATCCCCTGCATATACCGCGTCGAGCGCGGAAGCGGAGAGCTTCGCCTTGCTGCAGGCAAGCGTGAAGCTGTCGCGAATCAGGCTGGTCTCCGCCTTTTCCCAACTCTCCTCACCGTTGTAGGGATCCTCCAGGATCCTGTCAAAGCGATCCTTGAGCGGTCCCTCGCCCTCCTTTTTTCCGACCACGGCCGCATAGCCAAGCACCGCCGGTTTTGTATCAAACACGATACTCCGTTTTCCGATCCTGCCGGACACAGGCATCCTCCCTTTCTTTTTTACGTAGTTTCTCACGAAACGCAAAAAATATCCGCTTTTGAGATGCTTCGCAGTTTTGAGCCTGCGATTTCTTTCGCAGACAATATGAAAAAACTGGGTGATCCTTGCTTGGATCATCCAGTTTTTTCGTGAAGTATGCGTGAGAAAGGGCGGCTCAAAACCTGCCGAATCCCTGACCTGCATGCCCTTTAGGCGGATATTGACAGGCAGGTTCAGTTTTCGCGTTTGAAATAAGCGGGGATCTCGAGAAGGTCGCGCACGACATAATCCTCTGTCCCGCTCGGCTGTACGGGGGTATCGGGCGGCAGGAAGAGAATATCCCGGATTCCGGCGTTCGCAGCGCAGTCCCCGTCAAGCGTACGGTCTCCGACGTAATAGCAGCGCGCACGATCGAGGCTGTATTTCCCGCAGAGGTAGAGGAGCGCCGTGGGATCGGGCTTGCGGGGGAAGCCGTCGTTCCCGTCGATGATTTCGGTGAAGAAGCCGCTCAGCCCGAGCCGTTCGAGTACCTGGCGCGCGCTCGAGCCGCGGTGTGTAAAGACGAAGGATACGGCGCCCAAGTCCCGCAGCGCGGAGAGCGTCTCCGCTGCGTGCTCCATGGCGGGGATATCGTCCACACGCTCAGCGCTGAGGCGCACATAGGCACGAAATAGAGCTTCACGGGAGACTTTGTTCCGTTCTGCGGCCTCGGTGAGATAGGTGCTGACGGTGCTCTGGAGGATGCGGCGGCGGATGGATCCATAGTCCTCCGCGGCGCCGAGCTCGGCGAGCGCGTCACGGAGACAGCGCGTCATCACGTCATAGGAGTCGAGAAGCGTGCCGTCCAGATCCCAGATAAAGGAGAGACCGTCCATCATTTCGCCTCCTTCGCGCCGCGCCTGTTTTCAACACCGCGCTTGATCCATTGCAGGAACAGCGTGAGATATTTGAGCGTGACGTCGATAAACAGGAAGCCCAGCGCGATACCGAGGCAGACGAGCAGCATGTCCGCTCCGGCGCTCCTTGCCTTGTCAAACTCGCTGTTGACGATGTAGTACATCATATAGAAGAGCTTCGCGCCAGGGATGATCGGAAGCACGGCGATGGTCAGAAAGGCGGTAGAGGGCGTCTTGTTGATGCGCGCCATGATCTGCGCATAGAAGCCGGCGAAGGCGGAGGCGATGATCACGGCCTCGAGCAGGGGCAGAGAGAAGCGCATGGCGATGCGGTAGATGGAGATCATCAGAAAAGCGCCGAAGGCGGACCAGAGACATTTTGCGCGCCAGAAGCGGAACAGCAGCGCGAAGCCGATGCAGGCCACGGTACTCCCGAGGATCTCGTTGACTGCCGGGACCGCGCTGAGCGGCGCGACCTCGTCCACGCCGACGATGAGCAGGGAGAGCGTAATGCCGAGCGCAATGCCCGTCGCGCCGACGAGGGAGCTGGAGATGTTGAGAATGCCGGAAATGGTGTCGCGGTGGAGCAGATCGCGCAGGCCGTTGGTGGTGGACAGGCCGCTGATCAGCAGCATCACCATGCCGATCAGCACGGCGACGGCGTTGCTGCCGAGCCCGGCGTTGATCGTGTAGTTGATGAGCAGCGCGACGAAGAAGGAGATAATGAAATTATACACGATCGTGTTGCTCTCGTGCCTGCGGATAAAGCGCGCGAGGAAGGTGAGAACAACCGCCGCGAGGGCGCTGACGATCAGATCGACGCTTCCGCAGCCGAAGGAGACGGAGAAGCCGCTGCAGCCGAGGATTGCGCCAAGATACTCCCAGACGGCCTTCGGCTCGGGACGCGCGAGGATTTCCCGCAGCCGTCGGTCGATCTCTTCAACGGAAGGAGTCTGCGCACAGATCCCGCGCGAGAGGGCGTTGAGCCGGTCGAGGCGGTCATAGTCGATGCCGTTGTCCTGGATCGCGCAGGTCTCGGTCAGCATCTGGCCTTCTGCGGTCTCAACGGTGACCTGGATGCTTGAGGAGATGACCCAGATGTCGATGGAGGTGAATCCGTAGCTGCGGAAAATGCGCGTAAGACTGTCCTCCGCGCGGGCGACCTCCGCCCCGCAGCGCAGCATTTCCTTGCCGATCTTCAGTATTTGTTTGAGAAGCTCCTGATTGTCCATGGGATGCTCCTTCTCTCCGGCGGAATGTATTCAAATTATATATCAGCGGGGGGAAAAATCAAGTGCAATTCACATTTGTTCGGGGCAAATCCATGAATTTTGGCCGGAAAATGTTCGCAGGCGAAAAAAAGAGCAGTTGACAATCGCTTCGGCATCTTATATAATCAGCATATAATTTTTTTGTGCGCTGTGACGGATAGGAGTACGCATCTGCAGATCGCAGAGAGGGGACGGTCGGTGCGAGTCCCTGTGAAGCCATGCGGAAGGTCGATCCTGAGCGCCCGGGATGAACGGAGTAGTTCCGGCGTGTTGCCCGCGTTAAGGGCTGTTGAGCGCCGCCGCAAGGCGGAATTCAGGTGGTACCGCGGTTCATGATCGCCCTGAGACGAGAGTCTCGGGGCGTTTTTTATGGAGGGTGTCATGAGCTTTCGCTTGGAAATCGACTATACCAGGGAGGATATCCGCTGCTTCAACCGGGTCCATAAGAGACTCAGATACCGCGTGCTGTATATCGTTCTGTATGTACTGGTTCTGCTCACCCTGGCGGCTGTCCTGGCAGCATTTGTCCTGGCCGCTGGCTGGAGAGTCTGGAACGCGGAGCTGACAAGATACGCGGTGATCCTGCTTATGATGACGGCTTTATGGGTCTATTTGAACCTGTCCCGGAATACTGTCGCCCTGCGCTCCCTCAACGCCATGGGGACCACGACGGTTACGACCACGGAGCAGGGGCTCCACGCAGCAGCCCGGGGCATGTCCACAGACCT
Source organism: Clostridiales bacterium UBA3758 (assembly GCA_002371675.1). GTDB lineage: Bacteria > Bacillota > Clostridia > Oscillospirales > Oscillospiraceae > Limivicinus. The sequence goes on along the minus strand of DFGE01000022.1, from coordinate 188,981 downwards.
GGCGTATTCCGCGATCTGCGACATTGTGCACTGCCGGGACACCTATTTTCTGTATGTGAACAAGCGTCACGCCACGATCCTTCCCGAACGCTGCTTTACAGAGGGCGACCCCGCCGCCTTTGGCGCCTTTCTTGCCGAAAAGACGGGACTGAAACTGAAAGAAATCAAGTGAGGATACAGGAGGACAGCATGAAAGAACTTCCGAAAGTGTATGAACCCCAGAAGGTCGAGAAGAAGATCTACGATTTCTGGATGCAGGGCGGCTGGTTCAAGGGCAAGGTCGATCCGGAGAAGAAGCCCTTCTCCATCGTGATGCCGCCCCCGAATGTCACGGGGCAGCTGCACATGGGGCACGCCCTTGACGCAACGCTGCAGGACATTCTCACGCGCTACAAGCGGATGCAGAGCTATTCCGCGCTCTGGCTCCCCGGCGTCGATCACGCCGGCATCGCCACGCAGATCAAGGTCGAGGAGGTGCTCCGTAAGGAGGAGGGCCTTACTCGCTACGACCTCGGGCGCGACAAGTTCCTCGAGCGCGTCTGGAAATGGAAGGAACAGTACGGCGACCGCATCGTCGAGCAGCAGAAGAGCATGGGCGTTTCCTGTGACTGGGATCGCAGCCGCTTCACCATGGACGAGACCTGCGCCAAGGCCGTGCGCGAGTCCTTCTGTCGGCTCTACGAGAAGGGTCTGATCTATAAGGGCAGCCGCATCATCAACTGGTGCCCGCACTGCCGCACCGCCCTCTCGGACGCGGAGGTCGAATATAAGGATATTCCAGGCTCCTTCTGGTATATCCGTTATCCGATCGAGGACTCCGAGGAGGAGTTTATCATCGCCACCACGCGTCCCGAAACCATGCTGGGCGACTCCGGCGTCGCCGTGAATCCGCAGGATGAGCGCTATCGGCACCTTGTCGGCAAGCATGCCATCCTGCCGCTCGTCGGGCGCCGCCTGCCCATCGTGGCGGATGACTACGTGGAGCTCGGCTTCGGTACCGGCGCCGTGAAGATGACGCCCTGCCACGACCCCAACGACTATGAGGTTGGCCTGCGCCACGATCTCGAGCAGATCCAGTGCATCGACGAGGATGCGCGGATCATCAACGGCGGCAAGTACAACGGAATGGATCGCTACGAGGCCCGCAAGGCGATCGTGGCCGATCTCGAGGAGCAGGGCTATCTCGTGAAGGTCGAGCCCTATAATCACAATGTCGGCTGCTGCTACCGCTGCGGCACGGTCGTGGAGCCGCTGACGAGCCCGCAGTGGTTCGTGAAGATGGCGCCGCTCGCCAAAAAGGCGATTGAAGTCGTTAAGGACGGGCGCATCAAGTTCGTCCCCGAGCGCTTTACGAAGACCTATCTCAACTGGATGGAGAATGTGCACGACTGGTGCATCTCCCGCCAGCTCTGGTGGGGCCACCAGATCCCCGCCTGGTACTGCGACGACTGCGGGCACATCACCGTCTCCCGCGAGGACGCCTGCGCCTGCGAGAAATGCGGCAGCAGGAACATCCACCGCGAGGAGGACGTGCTGGACACTTGGTTCTCCTCCGCGCTCTGGCCCTTCTCCACGATGGGCTGGCCGGACAGGACGGAGGCTCTGGACTACTGGTATCCGACCTCCGTCATGGTCACGGGCTATGATATCATCTTCTTCTGGGTCGCCCGCATGATCTTCTCCGCTATGGAGCAGATGGACGAGGAGCCTTTCAAGACGGTGTTCATCCACGGCATCGTGCGCGACAGTCAGGGACGCAAGATGTCCAAGTCTCTCGGGAACGGCATCGACCCGCTGGAGATCGTGGAGAAATACGGCGCAGACGCGCTGCGCTACAACCTCATCACCGGCAACAGCCCCGGCAACGACATGCGCTTTTATGTCGAAAAGTGCGAGGCCATGCGCAACTTCTGCAACAAGCTCTGGAATGCCAGCCGCTTCGTGATGATGAACCTCACGATCGACCGCAACGAGCTGCCTGAAAAGCTGGAGATCGAGGATAAGTGGATCCTCTCCAAGCTCAACGACACCGTGAAGGAAGTCTGCGAGAATATGGACAGCTATGAGCTGGGCGTGGCCGCGGGCAAGATCTACGATTTCATCTGGGACAGCTTCTGCGACTGGTACATCGAGCTCACCAAGCCCCGCCTCAACGGCGAGGACGAGGCCTCCAGGCTCTCCGCCCAGAAGGTGCTGCTCTACGTGCTGACCGAGATCCTCAAGCTCGTGCACCCCTTCATGCCCTTCATCACCGAGGAAATCTGGCAGGCGCTGCCGCATGAGGGCGAGGCCCTGATGGTCGAGCGCTACCCCGCCTATCAGGAGGCGCTGAGCTTCCCGGAGGACGAGGAGAGCTTCGAGATGGTCATGACCGCCATCAAGGCCGTGCGCGCCCGCCGCAGCGAGATGAACGTGCCGCCCTCCCGCAAGGCGCATCTGCTCATCGCCACGGACAAGAAGGCCGCCTTTGAGGCCGGTGTCAGCTATATCTGCAAGCTCGCCTATGCCAGCGAGGTCTCCGTTCTGGACGCTGCTCCCGAGAGCACAGCCGGCATGGTCTCTGTCGTGACCGACAACGCCCGCCTCTTCATCCCCATGGCTGAGCTTGTCGATTTCGAAAAGGAAAGAGCCCGCATTGAAAAGGAGCTGGCTAACGCCGAAAAGCAGCTCGCCGGGCAGATCGGAAAGCTCTCCAACCAGAACTTCGTCACCCGCGCGCCCGAAGCCGTGGTCAACGCGGAGCGCGAAAAGAAGGCCAAGCTCGAGGCTCTGATCGAAAACCTCAAGCTGAGCCTCGAAAACCTCGGCAAATAAACGAGAACGGCCGAATACGACCGTCTTCACAGCAAAAACCGCTTACAATAACGCTGCAGGCCCTGCCTGCGGCGTTATTTTTTTGTACATAAGGAGGAATGACATGGACATATCGGCGGTATACAGCGCCGGGCGATTGCTGATCGGCGTAAAGGGCGAGCTCGACCAGCATCGCGCGCGGCAGATCAAAGCGCAGGCGGAGGAGCAGATGGACGTCTTCCTGCCGAAGGAATGCGCGCTGGATCTATCGGGACTCCGTTTTATGGATTCGTCCGGCATTGCGGTGATCCTCGCACTGCGCAAGAGGATGGAGGAACTTGGCGGCAGACTGATCCTCGTGAACATTCCGCAGCAGCCGATGCGGGTACTCGAGGCGGCGGGGATCGAACGGCTTGTGCCGATCGGCGTAAGGATCGGAGAGGAGGCAGCGCAATGAACGGAGAAAACGTCGTCAAGATCGAATTTCCCAGCCGCAGCAGCAACGAGGCATACGCCCGCGCGGCGGCCGCGGCCTTTGCCGCGCAGCTCGATCCTACCATGGACGAGCTGGGCGATATCCGCACCGCCGTGTCCGAGGCGGTGACGAACTGTATCGTACACGCCTACCCGGACGAGATCGGGCCGATCTATCTTCGCCTGCGCATCCTGTCCGGGAATGTGCTCGAAATCTCCGTGAAGGATCACGGCAGGGGCATCGAGGACATAGCCAAGGCGCGCGAGCCGCTCTTTACAACCGGCGGAGAGGAGCGCAGCGGCATGGGCTTTACGATCATGGAGAGCTTCACCGACACGCTGCGCGTGCGCTCGCGGCCGGGCAAGGGGACGACCGTGACCATGCAGCGGAAGATCCGCAGCCGCGGCGGGCGGAGCTGATGGAGCTCTGCGCAGACGAGCTCCTGGCCGCGCAGCGGGGGGACCGCGAGGCGGCAGGGAAGCTGGTGGAGGAAAACGCGGGTCTTATCTGGAGCGTCGTGCGGCGCTATTTCGGGCGCGGCGTGGATGCGGACGATCTCTATCAGCTCGGCTGCGTCGGCTTTCTCAAGGCCATCGAGGGCTTTGACCCGGACTACGGGACACGCTTTTCGACCTACGCCGTGCCCAAGATCGCCGGAGAGATCCGCCGCTTTCTGCGCGACGACGGCGCAGTCAAGGTCAGCCGCGGGATCAAGGAGCAGGCGGCGCGCATCGCGGCGGTACGCTATCGCCTGCAGCAGAGCCTTGGCAGGGAGCCGACGCTCTCGGAGCTCTCTGAGGAGACCGGTCTGGAAGCGGAGGAGATCGCCTTTGCGGAGACAGCCGCCGGGCCGACCGAAAGCCTCCAGCGTCAGAGCGGGGAGGAGGGCTTCAGCCTGGAGCTCGTCCTGGGCGACGCGGAGGCCGAGGAGAAGATGCTCGAGAGGGTGAACCTGCGCAGCCTTGTCGAAAAGCTCCCGGAGCGGGAGAAGAAGGTCGTGCTGCTGCGCTTTTACCATGGCCTTACCCAGCAGCAGACCGCGGATCTGCTCGCGGTTTCGCAGGTGCAGGTCTCGCGCCTTGAGCGCCGCGCCGTCGACAGGCTGCGGGAGTGGATGATCGAATAACGAATAAAATGTGAGTTTGACTATGAGGGGGCGAAGCAAGCGGTTTTTTCTTGACTTTGGTCTGAAAACAGAATATAGTGTATTCATTCCATTTCGGGAGCGTATCGTCATGACCTCTGTCTGCTGTGTCGATAAGTATTATTACGCCTGCTGCCTGTTTGTGCGGTAAGGCCTTGTCTTGATGCAGTCGAACGTGTAACGAGATGCTTTTTGCCGCACAGGTGTATTCCTGTGGGGCGCTTTTTATATCTGGGAGGATCACAACATGATCGTAGTACTCAAACACGGTGTACAGCGCGATAAAAGAGAACAGCTGATCCACTGGCTGGAGAAGCAAGGGCTTCGTATCCATATCTCCGAGGGTGAGTATCAGACTGTGCTCGGCCTGATCGGCGACACCACGCATATCGACATGGATCTGGTGGACAGCCTCGAGATCGTCGATTCTGTCAAGCGCGTGACAGAGCCCTTCAAGTGCTGCAACCGCAAATTCCACCCCGAGGACATGGTCGTCGAGGTCGGGGACGTGAAGATCGGCGGCGGACATTTCGTCCTGATCGCGGGCCCCTGCTCGGTGGAGAGCGAGGAACAGATCGTGACGGTCGCTGCCGCGGTCAAGGCGGCCGGTGCAAAGATCCTGCGGGGAGGCGCCTTCAAGCCGCGCACCTCGCCCTATGATTTCTCCGGCCTCAAGGCAACCGGGCTGGAGCTGCTGCGTATCGCGCGGAAGGAGACCGGCCTGCCCATCGTGACGGAGCTCATGGACGTGCGCGATTTGGAGCTCTTTGCCGATGTGGACATCATCCAGGTCGGTGCGCGCAATATGCAGAACTTCGATCTGCTGCGCGAGCTCGGCAGGACGGACAAGCCTATCCTCCTCAAGCGCGGCCTCGCCAATACGCTGAAGGAACTCCTCATGTCCGCCGAATACATCATGTCCAGCGGCAACGAGCGCGTCATCCTCTGCGAACGCGGCATCCGTACCTTCACGGATTATACGCGCAACACCCTCGATCTCTCTGCCGTGCCGATGCTCCATGAATTGACGCATCTGCCCGTTATCGTCGATCCCAGTCATGCCACGGGTATCGCCCGCATCGTGCCGAACATGGCGCTCGCCGGGACGGCCGCGGGGGCGGACGGCATCATGATCGAGGTGCACAACGACCCCATCAACGCGCTCTGCGACGGCGCGCAGTCCCTGCGCCCGGAGGAATACGCCGCCCTGACGGAGAAGATCTTCGCCGTGAGAAAGGTCGTAGCTCCATGACGGTCGGTGTTGTCGGCCTCGGGCTGATCGGCGGCTCCTTTGTCAAGGCCTATCACGAGGCGGGCGAGCGCGTCCTCATCTGGAATCGCAGCGCAACGACGCGGGATTTCGCGCTTCTGAGCGGGGACGCGGACGGCGTGCTCGACGAGGAAAGCTGCAAGTACTGCGATCTGATCCTCCTGTGCATCTATCCCGAGGCCGCGATACGCTGGCTGGAGGATTTCGCGCCGCATCTCGGCGCGCACAGCGTGGTGATGGACAGCTGCGGGACCAAGCGCGTGGTCTGCGAGGCCTGCTTCCCGCTGGCCGAGCGGCACGGCTTTACCTATTTTGGGGGTCACCCCATGGCGGGGACGCATTTTTCCGGTTATAAGTACGCCCGCGCCGATCTCTTCCACGGCGCGCCGATGGTGCTCGTCCCGCCGGCGTTTGACGATATCGAGCTGCTCGACCGCGTGAAGGGGCTGCTTGCCCCCGCCGGCTTCGGCAGCTTCTCCGTCACCACTGCCGAGCGGCACGATGAGATGATCGCCTTCACCTCGCAGATGGCGCATGTGGTCTCCAACGCCTACATCAAGAGTCCCACGGCGCGCTCGCATAAGGGCTTTTCCGCCGGCAGCTACAGGGATATGACCCGTGTCGCCTGGCTGAACGCGCCCATGTGGGCGGAGCTGTTCCTGGAAAACAAGGACAATCTGCTCCGTGAACTGGAATGCCTCATTGACAATCTCAACGCATACAAGCTGGCCATGGAAACAGAGGACAGGGAGCGCCTGGCCGCGCTTCTGGAAGAGGGAAAACAGAGAAAGGAAGAAGTCGACGGCAAATGAAGACGATCGAAGTCCATGCCTCCCGCAGCTACAGCATCCATATCGCCTCCGGCCTTCTCGACAGCGCCGGGGAGCTGATCCGTCCGCTTGTGAGCGGCAGCCGCGCCGTCGTCGTGTCCGGCGAGCATGTTTTCCGCCTCTACGGCATGCCCCTTTGCAGCGCGCTCGAACGCGCCGGTTTTCAAACGCTCGGCTATATGCACCGCAGCGGAGAGCAGAACAAAACCTTTGCCAACTATGAAAGACTGCTCGAGCGTCTCTCTTTTCTCGATATGGGGCGCAGCGATCTTATCGTCGCCCTCGGCGGCGGCGTCACCGGAGATCTCGCAGGCTTTGCTGCTGCGACCTATCAGCGCGGCATGCGCTTTGTCCAGGTCCCCACGTCTCTTCTCGCCATGGTGGATTCCTCCGTCGGCGGGAAAACGGCCGTGAACCTCAACTCCTGGAAAAACCAGGTCGGCTGTTTTTATCAGCCCGCGCTGGTGCTTTGCGACCCTGCGCTGCTGCGCACGCTCCCGGAACGGGAATACCGCTGCGGCTGCGCGGAGGTGATCAAATACGCCGTGCTCGGGGATGCGGATTTCTTCGCCATGCTCGAGCGTAAGCCAATCTCCGCGCAGGAGGAAGAAGTTCTCGCGCGCTGCATTGCCATGAAGCGCGACATTGTCGAACGCGACGAATTTGACTGCGGCGAACGCCAGCTTTTAAACCTCGGGCACAGCTTCGGCCACGCTGTCGAAAGCTGCAGCCGCAACGCTGTCGCGCACGGCGAGGCCGTTGCAATCGGCATGGCGATGATTGCGCGCGCCGCGGCTGCGAAGGGGATCCTCCCTGACGCGGAGCGGGACCGCATCCTCGCGCTGCTTTACGAGAACGGCCTTCCGGTCGACTGCGCTTACAGTGCGGATGCGCTCTGGCGCGCCATGCTCAAGGACAAAAAACGCAGCGGCGACGCGATCAACCTGATCGTCCCGGAGCGGATCGGACGCTGCCGGATCGTGAAAACGCCGTTAGCCGAGCTGGAAGACTGGCTGCGGCTCGGAGGCGCGTCATGATCCAAACGATACGGCACGGCTCCCTCACGGGCTCTCTGGAGATCCCTTGCTCCAAATCTGTGGCGCATCGCCTGCTGATCCTCGCGGCGCTCGGAACGGAGGAAACGGAAATCGTCTGCCGCGGTATTTCTCGGGACATGGAGGCCACCGCCGCCTGTCTGCAGGGCCTCGGCGCGCAGATCCGGCAGAAAGGGGACAGCTGCTTTGTAACGCCGATCCGCAGCGTTCCCCGCAGCGCGCGGATCCTGCCCTGCGCCGAGAGCGGTTCGACACTGCGCTTTCTGCTGCCGCTTGTCGGCGCGCTGAACGCTAAGGCCGCGTTCTACCGGGAGGGGAGGCTCGCGCAGCGGACGATCTCCCCGCTCGACGAGCAGCTGAGACTGCACGGAATGGAGATCGAGCAGGACGGCAGCCTGCTCATCTGCGAGGGGCAGCTGCGCGGCGGGGATTACAGTCTGCCGGGCGACGTTTCCTCCCAGTTTATCTCCGGACTGCTGATGGCGCTGCCGCTTCTCGCGGACGCGAGCAGCCTCACGGTCAGCGGCAGGATCGAATCCGCGCCTTACCTCCGTCTCACGGAGCATGCGCTGCAGCAGGCAGGGATACGCTTTGATAAGCGGGAACAGCGATATGAGATCCCACCCTCCCAGCGCGGCAGGCTTCCCCGCCGCGTGCGCGTTGAGGGCGACTGGTCGAACGCGGCCTTCTTCCTCTGCGCGGGGGCGTTTTCGAGCCGCGGCGTGAGGGTTACGGGCCTGGACATGCATTCGGCTCAGGGCGACCGCGCGGTGCTGTCCCTGCTGCGCGGCTTCGGCGCTGCGGTTGAGGAACTGCCGGACGGCGCCTGCGTCCGCAGCGCTGCGCTTCGCGCGCAGGAAATCGACGCCGCGCAGATCCCGGATCTGATCCCGGTCCTGAGCGTCGTCGCCGCTGCGGCGGAAGGAGAAAGCCGCATTCTCAATGCCTCGCGCCTGCGCCTCAAAGAATCTGACCGTCTCGACAGCACCGCTGCGATGCTGCGTAAGCTCGGCGCAGAGGTTGACGAGCTGCCGGACGGCCTCGTGATTCGCGGAAAAGGGAGGCTGAAGGGCGGCACAGTCGACAGTTGGAACGATCATCGGATCGCCATGTCCGCGGCGGTCGCCGCGTCGGCCTGCGACGGCGACGTCGCGGTGAAGGGCGCGGAATCCGTGGAGAAATCCTATCCCGCATTCTGGACAGATCTCGCGCGATTGGAGGCGGAAGCATGAGCAGCAGCTACGGTCAGAATCTTCGCCTGACGCTTTTCGGACAGTCTCATTCCGAGGCGATCGGCGTTACCATAGAGGGCATCCCGGCAGGGGAGCGCATCGATCCGGCGCGCCTGCAGGTATTCCTGGATCGCCGCGCACCGGGGCGGGCGGCTTACGCCACCGCGCGCCGGGAGCCGGACGTGCCGGAATTCCTCTGCGGGCTGATAAACGGTGTGAGCTGCGGTACGCCGATTACCGCGATCATCCGCAACACGAACGTCCGTCCGGCGGACTACGCCGCGCTTGTCAACAAGCCGCGGCCTGGCCATGCCGACTATACGGCGCATATCAAATACGGCGGCGCGGAGGATGCCTCCGGCGGCGGGCATTTTTCCGGCCGTCTTACCGCCCCGCTCTGTATCGCGGGCGGGATCTGTCTTCAGCTCCTCGAGCGTGAGGGTATCTCTGTGATTTCCCGTATCGCGTCTCTTGGCGGCATTGCGGATGAGGGCGAGCTGCGTGCCTCAACGGCCGACAAGAGCTTTCCTACCGTCTCAGAAGCGGCAGGGGAGCAGATGAAGGCCGCTATCGCGGCGGCGAAAGCGGAGGGAGATTCGCTTGGCGGCGTTGTGGAATGTGCTGTGCTCGGTCTCCCGGCCGGACTGGGCGATCCCATATTTGACGGAATGGAGAACCGCATTGCCTCCGTCGTTTTCGGCATCCCTGCCGTCAAGGGCCTGGAATTCGGCGCGGGCTTCGCGCTGAGCGCCATGCGCGGCAGCGAGGCCAACGACCCCTTCCGCGTGGACAATGGCCGCGTCGTCACCGAGACCGATCACTGCGGCGGCATCCTCGGGGGAATTACGAACGGCATGCCGCTCGTGTTCCGCGCCGCCTTCAAGCCTACGCCCTCCATCGCGCGCGAGCAGAGGACTGTCGATCTCAGCACCATGGAGAACACGACACTGCGCATCGAGGGCAGGCACGATCCCTGCATCGTGCCGCGCGCCGTGCCGGTCGTGGAGGCTGCGGCGGCGATCGCCGTCTATGACGCGCTGCTGCAGCGGAGAAAGGAGCTGCGGACATGAAGGACATGAATCTGAGTGATTACCGAGAGCGGCTCGACCGCATTGACACCGAACTCCTGCGTCTCTTTTCGGAGCGCATGGAGATCGCGTCAGAGATCGGCCTGTATAAAAAACAGAATGCTCTGCCCCTGCTTGACCGGGCGCGCGAGGAGGAGAAGCTCCGCACGCTTTGCGGCGCCTGCCCCGGCGAGGACGCTCCTGCGGTGCGCGCTCTCTTTGAAAAGATCATGGAGCTCAGCCGTGCCCGACAGCGCCTTGTGCAGGATCGGCAGCTCCGCTGCGGCCTGCTGGGGGAAAAGCTCGGTCACAGCTATTCACCGCAGATCCATGCGCTGCTCGCTGATTACCGCTACGAGCTTTTTGAAAAGAACCCGGACGAGGTGGAGAACTTCATTCTCCACGGAGATTGGGACGGCCTCAACGTCACCATTCCCTATAAAAAAACCGTGATGGGCTTCTGCGGCGAGCTCTCCGAGCGCGCCCGGGAGATCGGCAGTGTGAATACACTTGTCCGCCGAGCCGACGGCAGCATCTTCGGGGACAATACCGACGCCGCCGGCTTCGTCATGCTCCTGCGTCACAGCGGGATCGATCCGCGCGGCAGAAAGTGCCTCGTGCTCGGCAGCGGCGGCGCGTCTGTCATGGCCTGCTGTATGCTGCGCAGCCTCGGCGCGGGGAGTGTCACGGTCATCTCCCGCCATGGGGAGGACAACTATGAAAACATCGGCCGCCATACCGATGCGGAGATCATCGTGAACACAACCCCTGTCGGCATGTATCCGCGCAACGGCGAGGCAGCCGTCGAGCTGAGCCTCTTCCCGCGCTGCTGCGGCGTGGTGGACGTGGTGTATAATCCTGCGCGCACGGCGCTGCTCCTGCAGGCGGAAAAGCGCGGCATCCCGCATGCGGGCGGGCTCTATATGCTCGTCGGCCAGGCCAAATGCAGCGCCGAGCAGTTTGCCGGCCGCGCGATCCCCAACGGCGAAATCGGCCGTATTGCGGGCATTCTCGAAAAACAGATGCGCAATATCATCCTCGTCGGCATGCCCGGCTCCGGCAAGACCAAGATCGCGAAGCGGCTCGGAGAAGCGCTCTGCCGGGAAGTTTACGAGGCGGACGAGCTGATCGCCCGGGAGGCGGGCTGCAGCATTCCGGAGATTTTTGCCTCCGAAGGGGAGGAGGGCTTCCGCAGCCGTGAGACCGCCGTGCTGCGCGAGCTCGGCAAGCTCTCCGGCGCGGTCATCTCCACTGGCGGCGGCTGCGTAACGCGTGAGGAGAACTATGACCTGCTGCACCAGAACGGACTCATCGTCTGGCGCAAGCGGGATATTTCGCAGCTGGCGAAGAAGGGGAGACCCATCTCCCTCAGCCGCGATCTCAACGAGCTCTACGCCGAGCGAAAGCCGCTGTACGAGCGCTTCGCGGACGTGGTGATCGAAGAGACGGACAGCATCGACGAGGCCGTAGGGCTGATCCTGGAGGCGATAACATGAAATTCCTGATCCTGAACGGGCCGAATCTCAATCTGCTCGGCCTGCGCGAGCCGGACATCTACGGCAGACAGGACTATGCGGCGCTCTGCAGCTTTATCGAGAGCGCGGCGGAAGATGCCGGCGTTGAGGCGGAACTATTCCAGTCCAATCACGAGGGCGCTCTGGTGGACCGCATTCAGCAGGCATTGGGCGTCTTTGACGGCATCGTTATCAATCCCGCCGCCTATACGCACACGAGCGTTGCGATCCTGGACGCGCTTAAGGCGGTGCAGATCCCCGCTGTCGAGGTGCACCTGAGCGACGTGAGCAAGCGCGAGTCCTTCCGGCAGATCTCCTACGCAGGTCTGGCCTGCTGCAGGACCTTCATGGGTCTGGGCTTCGAGGGCTACCGCCGTGCCATCTTTTATTTGAGGGATCTTTTGAAAGGGGAGGAAAGCGTATGATCGCAGTATTCGTCAATATGGCGACGGTGCTTGTCGGCAGCCTCCTCGGCATCCTGCTCAAAAATCGGCTGAAGGCCTCGCTGCAGGAGGCGGTGATGAAGGTGCTGGGCCTGTGCACGGTCGTGATCGGCGTCTCCAGCGCGATCCAGACGCAGGATCTGCTCTGCATGATCGTCTGCATGGTGCTCGGCACGCTCTTCGGCGAGCTTATCCGCATCGACGACGGGGTTGAGCACGCGGGCGATTTCATCAAGGAGAAGGTGCTGCGAGGGAAATTCGCCGGCAGCCGCTTCACCGAGGGCTTTGTCTCGGCTTGCATCCTGTTCTGCATCGGCTCCATGACGGTCGTAGGCTCTCTGCAGGCCGGCATCCGCCACGATTACAGCATCATCTTCGCCAAAAGCGCGCTGGACTTCGTTTCCTCCATGGCCTTCGGCGCGGCGATGGGCTTCGGCGTGACCTGCTCCGTCCTCTTTATCCTGGTTTTCCAGGGCGGTTTGACGCTGCTGGCCGGTCTGGTCGGACCCGCGCTCTCTTCAGCTGTGGTGACAGAAATGTCAGCAGTCGGCGGCGCGATCCTGATCGGCATGGCCTTCAACATGCTCTCGCTCGGCACGGAGCGCATCAAGGTCGCCAACATGCTCCCGGCGATCTTCCTTCCCATTGCCTATATGCCGCTTTCCGCCTGGATCAGCGCTCTGTTCTGATCCCATACGGTAAACACAGTAAAACCGCCGCCTCAAACGAGACGGCGGTTTTTCTATGTTCAAACGGATTCAGAGCTTTTTCATATGCAGCGCAGCGGCGCGGAGCATGAGTTTTTTTGTCCCGACGCTGTCAAAGGCGATCTCGATCAGATAATCACCGCCCATAGGGGTCATTTTGCTGAGCGTGCCTGCGCCGAAGGCCGTGTGTTCCACGCGGTCCCCGACGGCGTAGCTGGACACCGGAGGAGCGGCTTTCGGCTTCGCCGGAGGCGCGGGCTTCGGCGCGGGGGCGGCATAGCTGCTCCGCGGTGCGGAAGAACGTTGATAGTAGCTTGCTTCTCGGCTGCGGTCGTGATAACCGTAGCCCTTGGGGATGTTCTTCCTGATGTGCTCTTCGGGGATCTCGTCCACAAAGCGGGAGACGCGGTTGGCGGTCGTGCGGCCGTAGAGCATGCGCTGTCTGGCGCAGACGAGGTGCAGCTCCTTCTTTGCGCGCGTGATCGCCACATAGCAGAGCCTCCGCTCCTCCTCCATCTCCTCCGGCTCGCCAATGACGCGCTCGCCGGGGAAGATGCCCTCCTCCATGCCCACGATGAACACGGTGGGGAATTCCAGCCCCTTGGCGGCATGCATCGTCATCAGCACCACGCTGTCCGCGTCCCGGTCGTAATTGTCCAGATCGGTGTAGAGCGCGATGTTCGCCAGGTAACCGCTGAGCGTCAGATCGCCGGAATCCTTCATGTACTCGAGGATGCTGCTCTTGAGCTCCTTTACGTTTTCCGCGCGCGTGATGTCCTTTTCGTCGTCCGACTCCTCAAGCATACGCAGGTAACCGGTCTTATCCAGAACCTCGTCATAGAGTTCATCCGGCGTGTGCGCGGCGGAGAAGGCGCGCAGCTCTTCGATCATGTTAGCAAAAAGACGCATCTTCACGGACGAGCGGCTGAGCTCGGGATAGCGGTCCGCATTGCGCACGACATCGTAGAGACTGAGCCCCTCCTCGGCGGCGATGCCACGCGCGTTCTCGATGCTGCGCTCGCCGATGCCTCTGGCCGGCACGTTCAGGATGCGCGAGAGACGCAGATCGTCAGCGGGACTCAGGATCACCGAGAGATAGGCGAGCAGATCCTTCACCTCTGCGCGGTCAAAGAAGCGCGTGCCGCCGAAGATGCGGTAGGGGATGCCGGCGCGCGTAAAGGCCTTTTCAATGCGCTCCGACTGGGCGTTGATGCGGTAAAGCACCGCGTGATCGCTCCAGCTCGCGCCCCGCCCATAGGCTGCGACGATGCTGTTGGCGACGTACTGCGCCTCCTCGTAGTCGTTGTCCGCGACCGTGAGCTCTACGGGCAGCCCCGGCCCCTTTGCCGTCCAGAGCTCCTTGCCCTTGCGCCCCCGGTTGTTGCGGATGACGCCGTTGGCTGCGTCGAGAATGTGCCCGGTGCTGCGGTAGTTCTGCTCGAGGCGTATCGTCCGGCAGTTTTTATACTGCGCCTCGAAGGAGAGTATGTTCTCGATCGTCGCCCCGCGGAACTTGTAGATGCTCTGGTCGTCGTCGCCCACGACGCAGATGTTCCCGCTGCCCGAGGCGAGCAGGGAAGCGAGCAGATACTGCAGATGGTTTGTGTCCTGATATTCGTCCACCAAAACATAGCGGAAGCGCTGCGACCAGTAATCGCGCGCCTCGGCGTTATCCTGCAGGAGCTTGACGGTGAAATAGATCAGGTCGTCAAAGTCCATGGCGTTTGCCGCAAAGCAGCGCCGCGCGTATTCTGCATAGATCTGGGCGTATTTGCTCTTGCGGAAGTCGTGGGCATAGCGCGTCTGGATCGCGTATTCCTGAGGCCCTACAAGCGCGTCCTTCGCGCGGCTGATATCCGCGAGGATCGAGCGGACGGGGAAGCTCTTCTCGTCCAGCTCCAGATCCTTGAGGATGCGCTTGATGAGGCTCACGGAATCGGCGGTATCGTAGATCGTGAAATCCGAGCCGAAGCCGAGCCTCTCCGCGTCACGGCGCAGGATGCGCACGCAGGCGGAGTGGAAGGTGCAGGCCCAGATGTCGTTTGCCTCCTCGCCGAGCATGCGGTTGAGGCGCTCCTTCAGCTCGCCGGCGGCCTTGTTTGTGAAGGTGATCGCGAGGATGCGCCAGGGCTTGACCGGCTCAAGCACAGCAAATCGCTCGTCCCCCTGCTGCAGCATGCGCAGGCTCTCCTCGTCCGCTCCCGGGGGGAGCTCCTGAGAGTCCGAGCCGCAGCCGAAGCGGAGAATGTTGGCGATGCGGTTGATGAGCACGGTCGTCTTCCCGCTGCCGGCTCCCGCAAGAATGAGCAGCGGCCCTTCCGTAGCGAGGACGGCTTCCTGCTGCATGGGATTGAGCGAAGCAAAGCGGGCGCGGATGCATGCTCTCCGCGCTTCGATATAGCGTTTTTCAAAATCAGTCATCATGGATCGGATTTTATCACAGTTTCCTGCGAAGCTCAAGGGAAGTCTCCAAAAAAGAAATGACAAAGTGGTTGCAAATTATGAAGAATTGGAGTATACTGCTATCGTCTGTGACTATGGGTTCTTATCCACTGTGCTGGAAACGGAGGTATCGACATGGATTCTATCCGTGCATTCTTCAAAAAACTCTGGCAGACGATGACAGATCCGCGCTATGAGAAGCCTCTGCTCATCGCCCTGCCCTGTCTTTCGCTGCTGCTCGCTGCGCTGATCCTGTTTCCCGGGATCCGCGGCTATTCACGTAAGACCGTTGCGCCCGAGAAGCCGAACGCCATCGTGGAGGTCACGGCTGCGCCAACGGACGCGCCGAAGCCTTCTCCTTCGCCTACGCCGAAGCCCGAAGGCAAGAACGTTCAACTCACGGCAAACTCCGTTGACCGCGACATTCACATTCAGGTTTGCGACGGTCAGGGCGCTTCGATCAGCGGCGAAATCTTCCGAATCGACGTTCAGTTTCCCGACGGCGGCATTTACAGCTATGATACGGAGACGGACGGCAGTGTCTACCTCGTGGAGCTTCGATCCGGCGAGTATCTGATCGACATGCGTGAGAAAGCGGGCTACGACAAGCCCGACACTGTCAAGTGTACGGTTTCCGAGGAGGCCAATTACTACCCGATCGAGAATATCGCCGAGGTCGTGGACATTTACGATGTGACGCAGATCTCGCAGAGTGAGGTCAAGCCCGTCAGCTACGGGGAGGCGCCCGGGGACACGGTGGCCGAGGTGATCACCACACCGGAGGAGGCAAAGGAGACCGGCGAGATCGTCCTGGAGACCAAGCCCGCAGTCGACGCCAACGGCAACCCGCTCTATACCTATGAGTATAAGGTCGGCCCCAACGGATACTTGCTGCTGCGCGGTACCGAGATCGAGAGCGACGTGCTGCCCATCGACGAGGATGAGGACGGTTACTGCGAATATGGCCTGCGCTTCATCACCGAGACTCCTTCTCCTACTGAAGCGCCCGCGCCGACCGAAGCCCCTCCTCCGCCGGAACCGTCTGAGGAGGGCGGCGAAGCAACTGCTCCTGCAGATCCTGTGCCTACAGAGCCTGTTTCGGAGACGCCGGCCGAGCCGATCACCTATTCCGTGACGGTCGAGCTCTATAAGGCGGACAATTCTCCGGTGGACGAGTTTGAGATCATCGCTACGCCGCGGATGGAGGAGATCACCCAGAAGGTTGGCTGGCAGCAGATCGACGGGAAGATGTATTATTACTACCCGGACGGCAGCCACGCGGTCGGCCTCAAAAATATCGACGGCAGGGTGTATTACTTCAACGTCTACGGCGTCAAGGCCAGCAGCGTCGGCATCGACGTCTCGTATTACAACAAGGACATCAACTGGTCAGCCGTGCGTGCACAGGGCATTGATTTTGCAATCGTCCGTCTCGGCGGACGCGGCTGGAGCAGCGGCAAGCTCTATGATGATATCCGCACGCAGGAGTACCTGCGCGGCGCGAGAGCGGCCGGTCTCAAGGTCGGCGCGTATTTCTACTCGACCGCCATTAATGCCTATGAGGCGGTGGAAGAGGCGAGCGTCGCGCTCAATACTCTCGGCGGCATCGCGCTCGATTATCCCATTTTCATCGACATGGAGTGGTCGGGCGAATACCCCGCAGGGCGCTCCGACAGAATGAGCCCCTCCGAGGCGGCTACGGTGGCGGTCGCGTTCTGCGAGACGATCCACCACGGCGGCTACGCGGCCGGCGTGTATGCAAGCCAGAACTACTTCCTGTACAACATCGACTATACGAAGGTCATGCCCTATTCGATCTGGCTGGCGAGTTACACCTGGAACAATCAGCTCCCGGCCTTCGGCTGGCGCTATGACATGTGGCAGTTCACCGACCGCGGCCTGCTCAACGGCATCAACGGCTACGTCGATCTGGACGTCATCTTCTGATTACATCACAGTCTCCTTTTGCCCCTGCGGATTAGGGAGCATTCGATCCGCGAATTAAGAATACGGCATAGCTTACGATCGTGCAGGCTATGCCGTTTTCTGTTCTCCGCATTTTCCTCAGGGATATCCGCTGCACCGATGAAGTTCCGCCGGATGACCCGAGTCTGCTTTTTCGTCCGTGTACCGAGTACCTTTTCCGGTTTTTGCACTTCGATCTTTTCCGCGAACGAACGGATGATCTCTGCAGACAGGAAAGAGAAGTGTTTGCATTTATCATGTTGATGTGATAAAATAAATCGCTTATTTCGATTTGAGGTTTTGATTTATGTCTGAATTACAGGAACAGATCCGGCGCCGCCGGACTTTTGCGATCATTTCCCACCCTGACGCGGGCAAAACGACGCTGACGGAAAAGCTCCTCCTCTACGGCGGAGCGATCCAGCTGGCCGGCTCCGTCAAGGGCAAGGCCACCGCGCGTCACGCCGTCTCGGACTGGATGGAACTGGAAAAGCAGCGCGGTATCTCCATCACCTCCTCGGTCATGCAGTTCGAGTATGAGGGTTACTGCATCAACATCCTCGACACGCCCGGCCACCAGGACTTCTCGGAGGACACCTATCGCACGCTCATGGCTGCGGATTCCGCCGTCATGGTGATCGACGCTGCCAAGGGCATCGAGCCGCAGACGCGCAAGCTCTTCAGGATCTGCGCCATGCGGCATATCCCGATCTTTACCTTCATCAACAAGCTCGACCGCGAGGCGCGCAGTCCCTATGATCTGATGGAGGAGCTGGAACAGGAATTCGGCATCGGCACCTATCCGATGAACTGGCCCATCGGCTGCGGCCAGGAGTTCAAGGGCGTATATGACCGCGAGAAGAAGCAGATCCTTGCCTTCAGCGAGTTCCACCGCGGCCAGAACCGCATCCATGCCATCGAGTGTACGCTGGATGAGACGGAGAAGCTTGACAAGCTGATCGGCCACAGGCTGCGGGAGACCCTCACGGACGACATCGAGCTGCTTGACGGCGCGGGCTACGAGTTCGATATGGACGAGGTGCGCGCAGGCCGCCTTAGCCCCGTGTTCTTCGGCTCCGCGCTCAATAACTTCGGCGTCGAGCCTTTCCTGGAGAACTTCCTGCGCATGACCATGCCGCCCCTGCCGAGAGTTTCCGGCGAGGCCACGGTCGATCCCTTCGACGAGCGCTTCTCGGCCTTCGTATTCAAGATCCAGGCCAACATGAACAAGGCTCACCGCGACCGCATCGCCTTCATGCGCATCTGCTCGGGCAAATTCGTGCGCGACAGAGAGTATTTCCATGTGCAGGGCGGCAAGGCCCTGCGTCTCGCCCAGCCCCAGCAGCTCATGGCGCAGGAGCGCGCTATCATCGACGAGGCCTACGCGGGCGACATCATCGGCGTTTTCGATCCGGGCATCTTCTCCATCGGCGATACGATCTGCGAGAAGGGGATGGAGGTCTGCTACGAGGGCATTCCCACCTTTGCGCCGGAGCATTTCGCGGGCGTCGAGCGTGTCGATACAATGAAGCGCAAGCAGTTTGAAAAAGGCATCCTGCAGATCGCCCAGGAGGGTGCCATTCAGATCTTCCACGAGCCCTTCACCGGCGTGGAGGAGGTAATTGTCGGCGTCGTGGGCGTGCTGCAGTTTGAAGTGCTGGAGTATCGGCTGCGCTCGGAATACGGCGTGGAGATCCGCCGCCGCGCCATGCCCTATGAGCTCGTCCGCTGGGTCGAGAACGAGGAGATCGACATTCCTTCGCTCAATCTCACGAGCGATACCAAATGGGTACAGGATTTTAAGGGCAACAATCTGCTGCTCTTCACCGCAGATTGGTGCGTCAACTGGGCGCTGAGCAAAAACGAAGGCCTGCGCCTGCGGGAATTCAATCGGGACTGATCGGGAGGGATCAACATGGCAGAAAAAATCGCGATCGAGATCTACCGGAAAAAGGATGCGGAGGGCTTTACCGCCGCGCTCGCAGATCCGGAAAGCCGTATGAAGCTCGGCTCCGGCGCGGCCATGACGGCCGCCGTCGCCTCGGCCGATCTGGAGCGTGCCGCCGCCATCCTCGCAAAGGAGGATGCGGAAAACGAGCGCCTCGCCTATGTGCTGCGCAACGCCGGCATCCTGCGGGATTACATGGTGCGCCTCATTGACGAGGATGTGAAGGCTCACGGGCCGCTGCGCCGCGCGATGAAGGAACAGGAGCCTCGCACCATTGAGGCCGCCCGTCAGACGGCAATTGCCATCTGCAGCGAGGTCGCGGCGATGATGGGCAAAGCGCTGGAGTTTATCGAGGAGCTCGCCGGAACAAAGAACGCGGAGGCCGCGTGCTATCTGGCGGGAGCTATGGATTCGGCGATGGGCGCTGTCCGCTCGGCTATGCGCTACAAGGAATACTTCGCCTCGTTCAGCTCCGACGAAACCTACCGCTACATCATTTCCCGGGAAAACGAGCTGACGCTCTCCTCCTATGAGGAGCTCTGCAGAAACATCTCGGCAAAGATGAGTCATGAAACGAACTGAGTCATGAAACGACCGGTCCGGCACGCATTTTGTGTGCCGGACCGGTTTTTTTGTTGATCCTGCATGCTTGCAAACTGCAGGAGGGGATGGTATACTGCATATGCTAAAATAGTGAAAGTATGCGATCAAGATCTTGTGATGAAAGGGCAATTTCCGGTATGAGCAAAAGCAGCGAACAATACGGCAACGAGAGCATAACCCAACTCAAGGATGAGGAGCGCGTCCGCAAACGCCCGGGCGTCATCTTCGGCTCCGACGGGCTGGACGGCTGTGAGCACGCGGTCTTTGAGATCCTCTCAAACTCCATCGACGAGGCGCGCGAGGGCCACGGTGACCTCATCACGCTGACTTATTACGAGGACAGATCCATCGAGGTCGAGGATTTCGGCCGCGGCTGTCCCATGGACTGGAACGCCAACGAAAAGCGCTTCAACTGGGAACTGGTGTTCTGCGAGCTCTACGCCGGCGGCAAATATAAAAATGACGACGGGGGAGACTACGAGTATTCTCTCGGTCTCAACGGACTCGGTTCCTGCGCCACGCAGTACGCCTCGGAGTATATGGACGTCACCGTCTGGCGCGATGGGAACAAGTACACGCTGCACTTCAAGAAGGGCAAGCCCGTCGGCAAAAAGGGCAAGGAGCTGACGATCGAACCGGCCGACCGCAAGAAGACCGGCACGACGATCCGCTGGCGCCCCGACCTCGAGGTCTTTACCGACATCAATATCCCCGACGAATATTTTGACGACGTGCTGCACCGCCAGGCGGTCGTGAACGCGGGCGTGACCTTCCGTCTGCGCCTGCAGCACGGCAAGAGCTTCGAGACGCGGGATTACTGTTACGCAAACGGTATTACCGATTACGTGACGGAGCTCGCCGGGGAGGGTCCGCTGACCCAGCCGGTCTTCATCTCCGCCGAGCGCAAAGGGCGCGACCGCGAGGACAAGCCTGAATACAAGCTCAAGATCTCCGCGGCCTTCTGCTTCTCGAACAAGACGACTGCGCTGGAATACTACCACAACTCCTCCTGGCTGGAAAACGGTGGCGCGCCGGACAAGGCTGTCCGTTCCTCCTTCGTCTCCGCGATCGACGCCTATATCAAGCAGCTCGGCAAATATCAGAAGAACGAGAGCGGCATCAAATTCCAGGACGTGCAGGACTGTCTCGTGCTGGTGACGAACTGCTTTTCCACGCAGACCTCCTACGAAAACCAGACCAAAAAGGCCATCAACAACCGCTTTATCCAGACGGCGATGGCCGAGTTCTTCAAGGCGCAGCTGGAGGTCTATTTCATCGAGAACAAGCCCGAGGCGGATCGCATCGCCGAGCAGGTGCTGGTCAACAAGCGCAGCCGCGAGACGGCCGAGCGCGCCCGCCAGGGCATGAAAAAGAAGCTGCAGGGGAGCATCGACATCTCCAACCGCGTGCAGAAATTTGTGGACTGCCGCAGCAAGGACCCCGATAAGCGCGAGATCTACATCGTCGAGGGCGACTCGGCTCTCGGTTCCGTCAAGCTCTCCCGCGACGCGGAGTATCAGGGCGTCATGCCTGTGCGCGGAAAGATCCTCAACTGCCTCAAGGCGGACTATGTCCGCATCTTCAAGAGCGAGATTATCACCGATCTGCTCAAGGTGCTCGGCTGCGGCGTCGAAGTGAAGGACAAGCACGTCAAGGATCTGACGACCTTTGATCTCGGCAATCTCCGCTGGAGCAAGGTCATCATCTGTACTGACGCGGACGTGGACGGCTACCATATCCGCACGCTGATCCTTACCATGCTCTACCGCCTTGTGCCGACGCTGATCCGCGAGGGCTATGTCTATATCGCCGAATCCCCGCTCTATGAGATCAACAGCCAGGACAAGACTTGGTTTGCCTATACCGAGCGCGAGAAGGCCGAGATCCTTGAGGGCATCAAGGGCGCGAAGGTCTCCATCAGCCGCAGCAAGGGCCTGGGTGAGAACGACCCGGACATGATGTGGATGACCACGATGAACCCCGAGACACGGCGGCTGATCAAGGTCATGCCGGAGGACGCCGAGCGCATGGCGCAGGTCTTCGATCTGCTCCTGGGCGACGATCTGGAGGGGCGCAAGAATCACATCTCCGAATACGGCGCGCAGTATCTCGAGCTTGCGGATCTGTCCTGACGGAAGGAAACGAATATGGCAAGAAAAAAAGAACCCGAAAAGAAAAAATTCGATAACCCCGCTGTCGTCGGCCTGCACGCCGCCGTGACCGAGCAGCCGATCACCCGGACGCTGGAGACCAACTTCATGCCCTATGCCATGAGCGTCATCGTCTCCCGCGCCATCCCGGAGATCGACGGTTTCAAGCCCTCGCACCGCAAGCTGCTGTACACGATGTATAAAATGGGGCTTCTGAAGGGCGCACGCACCAAGAGCGCGAACATCGTCGGCCAGACGATGCGCCTCAATCCGCACGGCGACGCGGCGATCTACGAGACCATGGTCCGTCTCTCCACGGGCTATCAGGCGCTGCTGACTCCCTTTGTGGATTCCAAGGGCAACTTCGGCAAGGTCTATTCGCGCGACATGTCCTATGCCGCCTCGCGTTACACCGAGGCCAGGCTCTCCGCAATCTGCGCGGAGGTCTTCCGGGATATCGACCGGGACACCGTCGACCTCGTGGACAACTACGACGGCAGCATGAAAGAGCCCAGCCTCCTGCCAACCGCCTTCCCGAACGTGCTCGTTTCCGCCAATTCCGGCATCGCCGCCGGCATGGCGAGCCAGATCTGCGGCTTCAACCTCAATGAGGTCTGCGAGACGACGATTGCCTATCTCAAGGACCCGGACTGCGATCTCTTCACAACTCTCCCCGCGCCGGATTTTCCCACCGGCGGCGAGCTTATCTTTGACCGCGCCGAGATGGAGAATATCTACCGCACCGGCCGCGGCAGCTTCAAGCTCCGTGCCAAGTGGCGCTTTGTGCAGAAAGAGAACATCATCGAGATCTTTGAGATCCCCTATACGACGACCTCCGAGGCCGTGATCGACAAGGTGGCCGACCTTATCAAGAGCGGCAAGATCCGCGAGATCAACGACATGCGCGACGAGACCGATCTGAGCGGCCTGCGTCTGGCCATCGACCTCAAGCGCGGCGTCGACCCGGAGAAGCTCATGCAGAAGCTCTTCCGCATGACCACCCTGCAGGACGCCTTCCCCTGCAATTTCAACATCCTGGTCGCGGGCAATCCCCGCGTCATGGGCGTACGGGAGATCCTCGAGGAGTGGACGGCCTGGCGCATGGAGTGTGTCCGCCGCCGTGTCTATCACGAGCTGCAGAAGAAGAGGGAAAAGCTGCATCTGCTCAAGGGCCTGCAGCAGATTTTGCTGGATATTGACAAGGCCATCGCTATCATCCGCGGCACTGAGCTGGAAGAGGACGTCGTGCCGAATCTTATGATGGGCTTCGGCATCGACCAGATCCAGGCCGAATATGTCGCCGAGATCAAGCTGCGCAACATCAACCGCGAATATATCCTCAAGCGTACCGAGGAGACGGACGAACTGGAAAAGGAGATCGCCGATCTCGAGGATACGCTCAAAAACCGCCGCCGCATCCGTTCTGTCATCGTGGATGAGCTCAGGCAGATCAACAAGAAGTACCCCACTCCGAGGAAAACGGCCATCGTCTATTCGCATGAGGTGGAGGAACTCAACGAGACGGAGACCGTCGAGGATTACCCCGTCACGCTTTTCCTCTCCCGCGAGGGCTATTTCAAGAAGATCACAGCCCAGTCTCTGCGCATGAGCGGAGAGCAGAAGTATAAGGAGGGCGACGGTCTGCGCGTGAGCTTTGAGAGCTCCAACCGCAGCGATCTGCTGGTCTTCACGGACAGGCAGCAGGTCTACAAGCTCCGGCTCAGCGAGATGGAGGACAGCAAGGCCTCCCTGCTCGGCGCCTATCTGCCTGCCAAGCTGCAGATGGACGAGGGCGAGAGCGTCATCACCATGCTCGACCCGGGCGATTACAGCGCGAACGTTCTGCTGCTGTTTGAAAACGGAAAAGCGGCCAGACTCCCGCTCTCCGTGTACGCCACCAAAACCAACCGCAAGAAGCTCGTCAACGCCTTCTCCGACAAGAGCCCGCTGGTCGAGGTCCTGCTGCTGACAGAGGAGAAGGATATCGCGCTCTTCACAAGCGACGGGCGCGCGATCGTCTTCAATTCTTCGCTACTGCAGGAGAAATCCAGCCGCTCGACGCAGGGCGTTGCCGTCATGGCGGCCAAAGCGCGCAGAACGCTGAGCGCCGCAAAACCCCTCGCCGACACGGCGATCCAGACGGTCAGCCGCTACCGCGTCCGCAGTCTGCCCGCCTCCGGAGCGCTTTTGAAGCCGGAGGACCGCGGGGAGAAGCAGCTTTCACTGATCGAGGAATGATATTATGAGTAGAGAAACCGAAAAGAGCCCCCTGGTACGCCATCTGATCCAGTACGCTGCGATCGTCCTCGGTTCGTTCATCTATGCCCTGGGCTTCCAGCTTTTCATGCTGCCGAACAACATCGTGGCCGGCGGCGTGACCGGCGTAGCCATGATCATCAACGCCTTCACGCATTGGCCTATCGGCCTCATGGTCATCCTCATCAACATCCCCATCTTTGCCTACGGCTGGCGCCATTTCGGGCTTGAATTCCTGCTTGCCTCTGTCGCCGGTATGGCGATCTCCTCGGCCTTCGTCGATCTGCTCGCCATGTTTAATCTCCCCGCCGCGACGCTTGATCCTATGCTTGCGAGCATCATCGGCGGCGTCATCAAGGGCGCGGGTCTCGGCATGATCTACTATGTCGGGGCAACAACCGGCGGCGTGGATATCGTGGCGAAGGTCCTGCGGCAGAAGCAGCCGCATATCAACTTCGGCACCATCGTGATGATGATTGATATCGCCATTATCGCGGCCTATGCCATAGCGCTCCATAAGCTTGAGAGCGCCATGTATTCCATGATCGCGATGTTTGTCGTCAGCAAGGTGATCGACGCTGCGCTCTACGGTATCGATAATTCCGTGCTCTGCTACATCATCAGCGAGAAGAGCAGGGAGCTTACGCAGGAGATCATCAACGGCACCATGCACCGCGGCGTGACGCTGCTGCAGGGCGAGGGCGCCTATTCCCATGCGCCCAAGAAGGTGATTCTTTGCGTGATCAAGCGCACGCAGATCGCCGCGCTGCGGCGCGTTGTGCGCAGCGTGGATGAACACGCCTTCTTCGTCGTGAGCGACGCCAAGAACGTATTCGGCAAGGGCTTCGACAACATTGCGGAGGTCAAATAAGCCATGAAAAAGAGACTCTCGGCCGCGGCGCTGCTGATCGCGCTGTGCGTTTCGCTCTGCGCCTGCGGCAATGTATACGACCGGGAGTACCTGGCTGTGAGCACCTATACGCCGACGCTTGCGGAGGACGAAACGGAGGAAGGCGGCGTGAGCGTGCGTACGCTTGCAGATCTGCGCAAGACCATTCGCTCCTTTGTTGTTGACGGGCAGAGCTCCGGCAGGATCGTATTCGATCCCAACTATGAGGGCGACGTCAATGAGGACATGGCCTCGGCCTGCTGGCAGGTACGCACGCAGGACGCGCTCTGCGCTTACTGTGTCGACAATCTCTCCTATGAACTGAGCAAGATCGTGTCCTATTACGAGGCGGAGGTCTCCATCACCTATACCGAGGCTGGCCGGGATCAGAGCGCGATCGTCCGCATGCAGTATTCCACCGGCTTGAACGAGCGTCTGCGCAGCTGTATGCAGCAAGGGAATGAACAGCTTGTACTGCTCATCCAGCGCAGCAGCTTCAGCGCAGAGGAGATCGTCCGCCTGGCCTCCGCAGTCTACTGCGAGAGCCCTCTGATCGCGCCGGCCGAGCCCGTCGTGACGGTCAACATGTTCTCCGGCACCGGCACGCAGCGCCTTTATGAGATCAATTTTGACTACACCATGGACGCAGACACCCTTGCGCAGCGCCGCGAGGAATTGGCCGCGCTTGATCCCTTCGCCGATACGGACGTTGCGGCGCTTTCGGAGATCGACCGGGCATATCTCGCCTGCCGCTATCTCGCCGAGCACTGCGCCTGCCGGAATTATGCCGTCAGCACGGTCTACGACGCGCTCATCCGGCATGAATCCAACAGCGTGGGCATGGCGCTGGCATATGTGGCGCTCTGTGAAAAGCTGGGTCTCAACTGCATCGTGGTCGACGGCCAGCGGAACTGGCAGGATCACACCTGGAACATCGTGCGCGTAAACGGTTCGTATTATCATGTGGATGCAGCCGTCTGTGCCGAGCAGGGGATAGAGGCCGGTTTCCTGCTGGATGACGAGCTCGCCTGGGTCAATTACCGCTGGGACGTCTCCGCCTATCCCCGCTGCATGGGCACGCTGGGATTTGAGGATGTGACGGCACCGGCAGTCGAAGAAGCTGCGGACGAAACGGAAACGCAGCCTTGATCTCGCTAAAACTCCCGCCTCTGCGGCGGGAGTTTTGCATCTCTATACGAAATCCCTTCCGCCTCTTTCTTTTTGCCTCCGAATGTGGTACACTTTATACAGTGATGTTTCGGGAGAGAGCCATGTTTGAACGATTGAAGCTCGTTACAAAGCAATATGAGGAGCTGTGCCGCCGTCTTGAGGAGCCTGCGACCTATTCGGATCCGGCGCTCTATGCCCGCGTCGAGCGGGAGACGCGCGAGCTGCAGCCTCTGGCCGAGTCTTACGCCGCCTACGAGCGCGTCTGCGCGGAGCTGGCTTCCGCCGCAGAGCTGATGGAGGATCCCGAGATGCGCGAGCTCGCCCAGGAGGAGCTCCTGAACGGCAAGGCGGAAAAGGCACGCCTCGAGCAGGAGATCCGCGTCCTGCTTCTCCCGAAGGACCCAAACGATGTCAAAAACGTCATCATGGAGATCCGCGGCGGCGTCGGCGGCGAGGAGGGTATGCTCTTCGCAGCGGATCTGTACCGCATGTATGCGCTCTATGCTGAGCGGCGCGGCTGGAAGCTCGAGATCGTCAATCTCAGCGAAACAGAGCTCGGCGGGATCAAAGAGATTAGCTTTGTCGTGGAGGGCAGCGGAGCCTGGTCTCGCCTCAAGTATGAGGCGGGAGGTCATCGCGTCCAGCGCATTCCCGTGACGGAGTCCGGCGGCCGCATCCATACCTCCGCGGCGACCGTGGCCGTCATGCCCGAGATCGAGGACGTGGACTTCAAGCTCGATCTCGACGACGTGCGGATCGATGTGTTCCGCTCCTCCGGCGCGGGCGGGCAGAAGGTAAACAAGACCTCGAGCGCCATCCGTGTTACCCATATCCCGACCGGCATGGTCGTGGAATGCCAGGACGAGCGCAGCCAGTACAAGAACAAGGATCGGGCGCTGCAGATCCTGCGCGCCAAGCTTTATGAGCAGGAGCAGGCGAAGCAGGACGCGGCCGTCGCGGCCGAACGCCGCAGTCAGATCGGCTCAGGCGACCGCAGCGAGCGCATCCGCACCTATAACTTCCCGCAAAACCGCGTGACCGACCACCGTCTTAGCGGGGAAGAACGCAACTTCAACATTGACAAAATCATCAACGGGGATCTGGATCCCCTGATCGACGCGCTGATCCTGGCCGACCAGGCCGCAAAGCTCAGCGCGCAGGCGGAGTACTGAAATGGATACCATCCACATCAAGGAAACCCGGGAGCTGAGCCGCGCAGCCGCGCTTCTGCGCCGGGGCGAGCTCGCAGCTGTCCCGACGGAGACCGTTTACGGCCTTGCGGCGAACGGGCTGGACGAAAAGGCCGTGGCCGCGATTTACGAGGTCAAGGGGAGACCGGAGAATAAAGCGCTCTCGCTGATGGTCCCCAGTGCGGAGAGCATCGGGGACTACTGCGAGGATGTGCCGCCCTGTGCCTATGCGCTGGCGAAACGCTTCTGGCCCGGGCCGCTCACGCTGATCCTGAAATCCAGGGACTGCGTGCCGGAGATTGTGCGCGCGGGCGGGGAGACCGTCGGCCTGCGCTGCCCGGATCACCCCATGACGCTGGAGCTGCTGCGCCTCGCCGGCGTACCCTTTGCCGCGCCCTCGGCCAATCCCTCCGGCGAGGAGAGCCCGAAGGATGCGCAGAAGGTTGCGGACTATTTCGAGGGGAAGATCGCCGCCATCGTCGACGGCGGCTCCTGCGGCTTCGGCCGGGAATCGACGATCCTGGATCTGAGCCGCGCGCCATATCGCATCCTGCGGCAGGGCGCGCTCCCAAAGAAGGCCATCGTCTCTGCTTTGCGCGAGGAGCTGACGCTGATCGGCATAACCGGCGGCAGCGGCAGCGGAAAGACGACTGTGCTCCGCGCTCTCGAAGCGCGAGGCGCCCTGTGTGTGGACTGTGACGCGCTCTATCATGAGCTGCTGGAGACCGACGAGACGCTTTTGCGAGAGATCGAGGAGGCGTTTCCCGGCACGGTGGAGAACGGCAGGCTGCAGCGAAAGGCTCTCGGCGAGTCCGTTTTCGCCGACGGAGAAAAGCTCCGCACGCTGAACCGGATCACCCATCGACATATCCTCGCGGCGCTTGAGGAAAGGCTCTCTGCATTCGCACTCTCCGGCGGCAGCCTCGCCGCCGTGGACGCCATTGAGCTTATCGGCAGCGGCCTTGCGGACAGCTGCGCGTTTACGATCGGTGTGATCGCGGATAGGGAAGCGCGTCTGCATCGCATCATGCTGCGGGACTGCGTCTCGCGCACCTATGCCGAGCTTCGCCTGAAGGCGCAGCCTTCGGACGAATTCTTCCGTGAGAATTGCACGTACGTCCTGGAGAACAACGGGACGCCGGAGCAGTTGCTAAATAAAACCAATGAATTGCTGAAGGAGGCTTTATCCCATGGACGAGAAGAAAGATGAACTGAGGAGCAAACTGTTCTACGAGCAGAAGAACGGCTACGACCTCATCGACACCGAGGAGCGTCTGGCCGTTGAGGACTACTGCAAAGGCTACATGGACTATCTGAACGCCTCACGCATGGAGCGTGAAGCGGTCGCCAACGCGATCGCGCTGGCCGAGGAGCGGGGCTTCGTGCCCTTCGTTCCGGGGATGGAGCTCAAGCCCGGCGACAAAATTTATAAGAACAACCGCGGCAAGGCGCTCATGCTCGCCGTGATCGGCCGCAAGAGCCTTGGCGAGGGCGCGGTCATCGCCGGCGCGCATGTCGACTCTCCGCGTCTTGATCTCAAGCAGGTCACGCTCTACGAGTCCGACGAGATGGCCTATTTCAAGACCCATTACTACGGCGGCATCAAGAAATACCAGTGGGTCACCATTCCGCTCGAGCTGCACGGCGTCGTTGCGCTCAAGAGCGGGGAAGTGGTCAACGTTGTCATCGGCCGCGAGAAGGACGAGCCGAAGTTCGTCATCACCGATCTGCTGCCGCACCTGGCCGCAGACCAGATGAAGAAGACCATGTCCGAGGGCTTCACGGGCGAGGGGCTGAATATCCTGCTCGGCAGCGCTCCCTATGCCGACGAGGGCAAGGACCGCGTGAAGCTGGCCGTCATGAGCATCCTCAACGATATGTACGGCATCACGGAGGAGGACTTCCTCTCCGCAGAGCTCTCCGCCGTCCCGGCCTTCGATGTGTGCGAGATCGGCCTTGACCGCTCGCTGATCGGCGGCTACGGCCATGACGACCGGGTCTGCGCCTATGCCGAGCTCAAGGCGATCTTCGACGCCGAGGCTCCGGAGCGCACCTGCATCTGCATCCTTGCGGACAAGGAGGAGATCGGCTCCGAGGGCGTGAGCGGCATGCAGAGCGCCGCATTCGACTGCTTCATGGAGGATCTCTGCGAGGCGCAGGGCGTCGCTCTCCGCCGCTGCTTTGAGAACAGCTTCTGCCTCTCTGCGGACGTCTGCAACGCCTTTGACCCGCTCTACCCCGAGGTCTCCGAGAAGCGCAGCGACTCCAAGATCAACTACGGCATGGGTATCTGCAAGTTCACCGGCGCGCGCGGCAAGTCCGGCACAAGCGACGCCTCGGCCGAGATCGTGGCCTACCTTCGCCGTCTGTTCGACCGCGAGGGCGTCGTGTGGCAGATGGCCGAGCTAGGCAAGGTCGACCAGGGCGGCGGCGGTACGATCGCCAAGTTCATGGCCAACCGCAATATCGACACCATCGACGCCGGCGTGCCGGTTCTGAGCATGCACGCACCCTTCGAGGTCGTCTCCAAGTTTGACTGCTATATGACCTACAAGGGCGTTCTCAAGGCCTATATGGACAAGTAATCGTCCTGCAATAAAACGATCGCCTCCCGGATATACTTTCCGGGAGGTGATTTTTATGAACGAGATCCGAGAGACAGGCTGTTCGAGGGAAGGGGAGATCCACTGCCTGACCATCATCGGCCAGATCGAGGGACATCAGCTGCTCCCGGACGACACGAAGACGACCAAGTACGAGCATATCCTGCCGCTTCTCGCAGCCGTGGAGGAAAGCCCCGACATCAAAGGCCTGCTGATCCTGCTCAACACCGCCGGCGGGGATGTGGAGGCGGGGCTCGCAATAGCGGAGCTGATTGCCGGAATGCGAAAGCCCACGGTCTCGCTCGTGCTTGGCGGCGGCCATTCCATCGGCGTGCCGCTTGCCGTGGCGGCGGGGACGAGCCTGATCGCCCCCTCGGCAGCCATGACCGTGCATCCCGTGCGGCTCAGCGGCGTGGTGATCGGCGCGCCGCAGACGATGGAATATCTCTCCCGCATCCAGGAGCGCGTGATCTCCTTCGTCACGTCGCACTCTCACATCTCCCGCGAAGCCTATATCCGCCTGATGCAGAATACCGATGTGCTGGCAAACGACGTCGGCAGTATCCTCTCCGGCGCGGAGGCAGTTTCCTGCGGCCTCATCGACCGCGTCGGCACCCTCTCCGACGCGCTTACCGTCCTGCATGGCGAGATCGCGAAGGCGGCTAAGGAAACGCTTAGAAAAAATTAATGAATCTTAAGAGACATGGCGGCGCATCTATGTTACAATACGAGCAGCAAGAATTGAACTGGCAATACTTGTCAATTACCGGTTTTCTGGAGGGTATTATGAAAAAGAAACTGAAAAGCCTGCTGGCAGTTTTTCTGCTCGCCGCCATGGTCCTGAGCCTTGCGGCCTGCGGGAACAGGCAGGAGGAGAATCAGAACAAGCAGGAGGAGACCTCGGAGTACGTTTACCAGGCCTCTTATGAATCCCGCGGTACGGATTCGTCTCAGCTCGAGGCTGCTGTATATGTGGACGATGGATATTATGCCTCGGCCTATGAAAAGATCGGCGAACGGGAGCCCGAGGAGGGCGAGGTGGCCGAGTACGAGGGTCAGTTCGATATCTACGGCTACAAGCTTTATTTTGTGTCAAACGACGGTAAGAAAAAGGAGCTCGCTTATAAGCCGCTGCCGGCTCCTGAGGATACCGAGAACCGTCTGAACTATTACAGCGGCAGTAATCTGCAGCGCCTGCTCCCCGGAGAGGACGGCAACCTGATCGCTATTGAGAGCGTCTATCAAAACTGGTTCGACGGTCCGGAATCCGAGCTCGACGGCAACCATCCCTGGGACTACTACGTCTATAACGAGACCATGTATCTGCGCGTGCTGGACAAGGACTGCAACGAGCTCTCCTGCGTCGAGCTGGACTTTGACGTCCCTGAGGACACCGGTGTTTCTCTCTATGCCGCCGTTTCCGACGGCAAGGGGAATATCCTCGTGCCCTGCAGCACCAATGTCCTCTCCTTCGATATTGAGGGCAAACTCGACTATGAGATCAAAGGGCAGGATTATGTCGAAAGCCTCTATGTAATGCGTGACGGGCGTATCGGCGCTACCTTCTGGGGAGACAAGGGGCTCGAACTTCGCGTGATCGACACCGAGAACAAGAGCTTCGGCGAGAAATACGATCTGCCCAACGATGCGTATGACCTCATTCCGGGCGACGATACATATGATTTCTACTTCAACAACGGCGCTTATCTCTACGGTCTGATGCTTGCAAGCGGCGAGAAGGTCAAGATCCTCAACTGGGTCGACTGCGACGTAAACGGCACCAGCCTCAACAACATCCGCATTCTCGACGACGGTGTGATCACCGGAACGATTTACGACTGGAGCGGAGAAGAGACCAAGGTTGAAGCCGTTACGCTCAAGAAGGTTCCCGCGAGCGAAGTGCCGCATAAGGATGTCCTGACGCTCGCCGTCCTCTACGGAGCGCGCTATGACGTCATGGACATGGTGATCAACTTTAACCGCCACAGCAGCGATTGCCGCATCAGCATCAAGGACTATTCCGAGTACAACACCGATGATGACTATTCCGCCGGCCTCACCAAGCTCACCACCGAGATCATGGCAGGCAACATGCCGGATCTGCTCGCCATGAGCGATCTGCCCTATGAGCAGCTCGCCGCGAAGGGCCTGCTGGAGGATCTCTATCCCTTCCTGGATGCGGACAGCGAGCTCGGCCGCGAGGACATCATGGATAACGTTCTGCGTGCCTCGGAGATCAACGGCGGGCTCTACCAGATCGCCTCCCAGTTTAATGTGATGAGCCTGATCGGTTCTTCCAAGGTCGTGGGCGACGAGCCGGGCTGGACCTATGACGAGCTCTACGAAGCCCTCGCTACCATGCCCGAGGGCTGCGATATCATGGATTACTACGCCACGCGCGACGCGATCCTCCAGACGCTCCTGATCATCAACATGAACTCCTTTGTCGATTGGACTACCGGAAAGTGCAGCTTTGAGGGCAAGGACTTTACAGATATGCTCGAGTTTGCCGCCCATTTCCCCGAAACGGTACCGGATGACGGCGAATATGTCTCCGATACGACGCGCATTGCCGAGGGCAAGCAGATGCTCATGTCCGCCGGAATCTACGATATTGACGATTCGTTCTATAACAACAGCTATTTCGGCGGCTCCATCACCTACATCGGCTACCCCACAAACGAGGGCGTGGGCAACGTGCTGAATCTCACGAATAATTACGGCATGTCCTCCAGCTGCAAAAACAAAGAGGCCGCCTGGCAGTTCCTGCGCGGATTGTTGACGATGGACAGCCAGAGATTCTACGGCCTGCCCACCAACAAGAATCTTTTCGAGCAGAAGATGAAGGCCGCGATGACGCCCGAATATGAAGAGGACGAAAACGGCAACATCCGCCTCGACGAGAACGGCGAAAAGATCATGATCCCCCGTTCCACCTGGCGTGACGAGCTTGGCAACGAGGTCGTGTACTATGCGCTGACGGAAGAGGACGCCGCGAAGCTCCGCGAGGCTATCGTCGCTGCCGACCGGCTGTATACACAGGATACCGGACTCGTTGAGATCGTCCAGGAGATGACGAAGGCCTATTTTGCGGGCCAGAAGTCTGCCGAAGAGGTCGCTCGCCTCGTGCAGAGCAAGGTCAGCATCTACGTCAACGAGCATCGCTGAACCGCAAGCGTAAAAAGCCCGCCTCCTCTGTTTCAGAGGCGGCGGCGCTTTGCGCTGTCTGCCGAAATCCGTTTCACGGTGCGCATTGCGTACGCTGTTCAAATGCGGTATAATTCGTTTGCCTGCGAACGATACTAAGGAATCGAGTCAACTATATGGGTAATAAGCAAAAGGCCCGTGAAAAACGGAGGGATTTTCTCTGCAGTCTCTGCTATCTTTCTCCGAGCTTTCTGGGCGTCGCGGTGTTCTTCATCCTGCCGTTTTGCGTCGTGGTCTACTATTCCGTGATCGACGGCGTCGGCACGAGGAACTTCGTCTTTCTTGAAAACTTCATCAAGCTCTTTCAGAATTCCGCCTTTCTGCTGGCCTCGCGCAACACGCTGCGCTTTTCGTCCTATGCGGTGCCGCTGGCGGTCGTCCTGGCGATCGCGCTCGCGCTGATGCTGGAGAGCCGCATCCCGTTCAAGTCGCAGTTTCGCACCTTCTTCCTGAGCCCGATGATGGTCCCCGTGGCCTCGGTCGTGCTGATCTGGCAGGTGCTCTTCAACTACAACGGCTCCGTCAACGAGCTGTTAGCGCTCTTCGGCGCCAAGGCGATCGACTGGCTGCAGTCCGACCATTCGATGATCGTTGTGATCCTGCTCTTCCTCTGGAAGAACCTGGGCTACAACATGATCCTCTTCATGGCCTCGCTCGCAAATATCCCCAAAGAGCTGCTCGAGGTCGCGGATGTGGAGGGCGCGTCGGAGTTCTATAAGTTCTTTGCCATCAAGCTGCGCTACCTCTCGCCGACAGTGCTCTTCGTCACGATCCTCTCGCTCATCAACTCCTTCAAGGTCTTCCGCGAGGTCTATCTGCTGACGGGGGATTATCCCTACGAATCGCTGTACATGCTGCAGCATTTCATGAACAACACCTTCCGCTCGCTGGATTATCAGAAGCTCTCGGCCGCTGCCGTGGTGATGGCCATTGTGATGGTCGCGCTGATCGCGCTGCTCTTCAAGCTCGAGGACTGGTTCGGAAAGGACGTGGAGGGATGAAGAAAAAGCGCTATTTCGGCCGCGCGGCCATGTTTATCGTCTGCGCCTTCTTCGCAGTGTCCTTTCTGCTGCCCACGGTGCTGACGATCACCAATTCCTTCATGTCCGAGTCGGAGATCCAGTCCAACTACGGCATGATCTTTTCCACGACCTCCGGCGGCTATGTCTCCGAGAAGGTGAACCTCAAGTTCATTCCCGACAAGGTCACCCTTTCGCAGTACATAAGCGGTCTGATCAACACGCCGGATTACCTCGTCAAATTCTGGAACAGCGTGCTGCTCGTTGTGCCGATCGTGATCTTCCAGGTCGTCGTGGCCTGTATTGCGGCCTACAGCTTCTCGCGCTGGCGCGGAAAGGTCCGCAGCGGCATCTTCTTTTTCTATGTCATCCTGATGCTCATGCCTTATCAGGTGACGCTGGTGCCGAACTATCTCGTGAGCGAATGGCTCGGGATCCTCAATACCCGCTGGTCCATCATCCTGCCGGGCATATTTGCCCCTTTCTCTGTGTTCCTGATCACCAAGTATATGCGCCGCATCCCCTATTCGCTCATCGAATCCGCCAAGGTCGACGGAGCAGGGGAGTGGCAGATCTTCACGCGGATCTGCCTGCCGCAGTGCCGTTCGGCGATCTTCTCGGTGACGCTGCTTGTCTTCATCGACTACTGGAACATGGTCGAGCAGCCGCTCATCCTGCTGCAGGATGCGGATTCTCAGCCTCTTTCCGTCTTCCTCTCCTCCATCAATTCGGGGGAGATCGGCCTGGCCTTCGCCATGGCCACCGTCTATATGCTCCCTTCGCTTCTGCTCTTCCTCTACGGGGAGGAGTACCTGGTCGAGGGCATCGCAAATTCCGGCAGCGTCAAGGGTTGACGCAGCCAGCAGAGTTCTTTTTCGGAGGAAACAGCTATGGAATCAAAACCGAAAAACAGAGAGTGGGTCAAAAACGCAGCGATCATCCTGCTTGCCATCCTGCTCGTGCTGACCTTCTTTTCCAATACCTGGCGCAATCACAACCTGCCTGAGGTCGCCACTGCAAATGTGTCGGGAGGCCCCATCGTCGCGAAGGTGCGCGGGAGCGGGACGGTCATTTCCGCCGGCAGCTACCAGGTCGTAGCGCAGCGCACGCAGGAAATCCGCGCCGTGATGGTGCGAGCGGGTCAGGAAGTCGAGACCGGCGATGTGCTCTTCGTCCTCGGCGACGGGGACAGCGCGGAGCTCGAGGCGGCGCAGGATCAGCTGCGGCAGCTTCAGATCAGCTATCAGCGCTCCGCTCTGGGCGGCTCCGCGCCGGACTACAGTGGGGACGAGCGCCGTCTTGCCGGCCTTGCTGAAGATTACAACGATGCGCTCGCCGCCTACAACGCCGCAGTCGAGGAATACAATCGCCGCATGAACGATACGAGCGCCTCCGCTCAGATCGCCTCCAAGCAGGCTGCGCTCAAGCAGGCGCAGAAGGACCTCGACGAGGCCACGCGCGTGCGTGACGCCTATAAGGAGGCCTATGACACGCTTGTCTCCCAGGCTGCCGACGAGCTCAGTGCGAAGGAGCAGGAGCGTCTGACTGCAAGACAGTCCGTTTTGAGCTACTATGAAGAGCATAACACGCTGCCTATGCCCACGGAGGAGGAGCTGGCCGATCCCGCAGCGACGCTGAGCGAGCTGAAGGAGAGCGGAGACGCGCCGCAGGAGCTTCTGGATATCTGGGAGAGCTATGCCGACGCCGATGAGGCGGTGGAGGACGCGAATCTCGCCCTCTCCCAGATCTCCTCCGACAGCCTTGACACGGCGCAGGATAAGGTCGATACGCTGACCGGGCAGATCGACAGCCTCCAGGCGGAGATCGACAAGCTGATCGCGACCTTTGGCTCCGCCGGTCTGCAGGCCGCACTCGAGGCAAAGAACGCAGCAAAGGACGCGCTCGATACAGCAGAAGATGCGTATCTCACCGCCGAGCAGGCGCTGAACGATAAAATGGCGGCTGACAATAAGTCCGCTGCGCTCCTGGGGCTCGATCTCGCCGATCTGCAGGCGCAGATCCAGAAGCAGAAGAATCTGATCGCGGAGCTCTCCGGCGGCGAGGACAATCAGATCGTCGCCAATGTCTCCGGCACGGTGCAGTCCGTGGAGGTGACGGCAGGCAGCAAGCCGCAGAAGGACACCGTTCTTTGCACCATTGATGTGCCCGATCAGGGTTACACGCTCTCGTTCTCCGTCTCCAACGACCAGGCGCGCCGCCTGCGCCCGGGCGATACCGCTACCGTGACCAACTATTATTGGGGCAGCCAGATCGTCGCCACGCTTGAGAGCATAAAAACCGATCCGAAGAACCCCCAGACCAACAAGCTGCTGACCTTCACCCTGGAAGGGGATGTTAGCGCGGGCTCCCAGCTGACGATCTCCGTCGGCTCCCGCAGCGCCAGCTATGACAGCATCGTACCCAACAGCGCCATCCGCAGCGATGCCAACGGCAGCTTCGTGTTCAAGGTCGAGGCAAAGAATTCGCCGCTCGGCAACCGCTATATCGCGCGGCGCGTGAGCGTAGAGGTGCTTGCGAGCGACGATACGAATTCCGCCGTTACCGGCGATTTCGGCTGGGGCGACTATGTGATCACCACGAGCAGCGCGCCGATCCAGAACGGCGACCTGGTGCGCCTGGCTGACTGAGCGCATGATGAAAAGCAAAAAGAAACGGATCGTGTTTGCGGTCCTCAACGCCGCGCTGCTTGTCCTCGCTCTCGTCTGCTTCCTCCTTGTGCATTGGCTCTCCGGCCTGCTGCAGAGTCAGCAGGAGGCGGAGCGCTGGCGCGGTGAAAGCGAAACCAGGTATGTTCAGGTCTCCTGCTTTATACCGGAGGCCGACCGCCTGAACAGCGCTGCGATCAACGAGTTTCGCTCCACGCTCATGAAGAAGCTCAAAGAAGCCTCCTTCGATATTCAGGGCGAGGAGATACTCTTTAGCGATGCCTGGAGCACGACAGGGAAAGTATACCTCTCGAGCGACAACGGCCACACAAACGCCGCAGTGATCGCGGTGGGCGGCAATTTCTTCGATTTCCACCCGATCCGCCTGATCACCGGGACCTATCTGCGTCAGGAGGATCTGATGCATGACCGCGTGCTGATCGACGAGGAGGCGGCCTGGCTGCTCTACGGAGGGAACGAGCTGCAGGGTCTTCCTGTGGAGATCAACGGCGTGCCGTTTCAGATCGCAGGCGTCATCGAGCGCGAGCAGGATTTTGCGAGCAAAAAGGCTTATACCGCAGGCCTCGGCATCTATATGTCCTATGACGCGTATCATGCGCTCGTTGAAGACAGCGGCGTCAGCTGCTATGAGCTGGCAGTAGCGGAGCCTGTGAAGGGCTTCGGTCTGAACCTGGTGAAGGAGAGCTTTCCGGTCGGCCAGGGGGAGGTGCTGCAGAACACAGGGCGCTTTCGCTTTACGACGCTCTTTAAGCTTCTTGGCAAATTCGGTACCCGTTCGATGCAGACGCTCGGCGTGATTTACCCCTACTGGGAGAACGCGGCACGCTGCGTCGAGGACTGGGGCGCGCTGCTGCAGCTGCTCGGTCTGCTGTTCCTGATCCTTCCCGTCGTCACGGCTGTCGTGCTGCTGACGAGGCTGCTGCGGAGGGGGAAGGAACGATTCGCCGAGGATCTGTTCCCGAAGTGGAGAGATCGCATCGAGGAGGCCGTCCGCGTCCGCCAGCGCAGACACTGGGAGCGCACGCACAAGGGCATGAAATGATGCCCGCCAGCACAGCTGCACAGTTTGATATCCTTGGAATAGATAACAGCCCCGGACAGCAGTCCGGGGCTGTTTTTGAAATACATTGATATGGGGCTTTTTAGTCCATGATGCCGTAGAGCAGCTGTGCGAGGGCGGAATCCTTGTCGAGGATCAGGGTCTTGTTGCCGCCCTGCAGCGAGATCTTGAGCGCGTCGAGCGAGCGGATGAAGTTGTAGAACTCCGCCTTTTCGGGACTGTTGTAGGCCTCCTGCAGAATGCGCATGTACTCGGCCTCGCCTTCGCCGATGGTCTGGGCGGCCTGCTTTTCTGCCTCTGCCAGCATGATGGAGACCTGTCTATCCGTGTCGTTGCGGATCTTCTGCGCCTCGGCATTGCCCTCGGCCGTGTAGCCTGCGGCAATGTTCTCGCGCTCGGAGATCATACGGGAGAACACGGCCTCCTTGTTGTCGTCCGGGAGGTCGAGCGCCTTGATCTGGGAGGACAGGATCTCAATACCGTAGATCTTGATGTCGTTGTTGGCGTCCTCGGTGACAAGGGAGTTGAGCTTTTCGCCGCGCGCCGCGATGATCTCCTCCTGCGTCATGCTGGAGATGATTTTTTTGAGGGAGTTGTAAACGGCGGCCTCGATACGCTCCTCTGCGCGGGCGTCGATGGCGCTGAGCGTTTGGATGTAGAGCGTCGGGTCAGTTACGCGCCAGAGCACAAAGTTGTCGGAGATCATGCTCTTTTTGTCCTTGGTGATGACGTCGGAGGCCGGAATATCGTAGAGGATCGTGGCGGCGCTCACGCGCTGTGTGCTCTGGATGAAGGGCGTTTTGAGATACAGTCCCGGGGTGTCTATGATGCGCACGATGCGTCCGAATTCCCGCACGGCCACATATTCCTTCGGCCCCACGGTGAAGAGCGATGTGCCGACAATGATCAGCGCAAGGATCAGCAGAATGACAAGTATTTTCTTCATTTATC
The DNA here is from genome assembly GCA_002371675.1 of Clostridiales bacterium UBA3758. Taxonomy (GTDB): domain Bacteria; phylum Bacillota; class Clostridia; order Oscillospirales; family Oscillospiraceae; genus Limivicinus. Next base: position 150,311 of record DFGE01000022.1, on the reverse strand, counting down.
CTTCGCCTCCTTCCGCCTCGGCTCCGGTAAAGGTATCCAGCGGCAGCAAGGTCTGCGTCTGGCCGTCGGTGATGATGACCTTGAGACCGGGCAGGAGATCCTCCAGGGTCTCGTAGAACATGCGCTGCTTGGTGATCAGCGGGTTGAGCACGTACTGCTCGAACATGGCGTTGAAGCGCGCCACCTGGCCTTCGGCCTCCGCGATACGGGCGGCCTTCTGTGCTTCTGCATTCTGTACGATGCGGTCAGCCTGGGCTTCGGCCGCGGGGATCTGCTCGTTTTCATACTTGCGAGCCTGGTTGATGGTGGTCTCGGCGCCCTGCTTGGCGGTCTCTACGTTCTTGAAGGCGCGGATGATCTCGTCCGTCGGGGGAGCGGCGTCCTGGATCGTGATGTTCACAACCTGCAGGCCGATGTTCTGCTCGTTGAGCTCCTCCACCATCATGCTCTTTACTTCACTCTGGATGGCGCTTTTCCCGGTGGTCATGGCCTCGTCCACCGTGTAGTTGATCACGGTGCTGCGGATCGCCGCAAGGGCGATGTTCTTGAGGATATCCTCGGGGTGGCGCGAATTGTAGAGGTAGGCCACGGGATCGTTTACACGGTATTCCATGTAGAAGTCGATGTTGATGAGATTGAAGTCGCTGGTGATCATAATGCCGTTGGTCGTGTCGGTGATGTTCTGGCCGGTGGCAGAGACGGTGTAGCCGATGCCGGTGCCGTGCGTGGTGATATCCACCATGCGCACCTGCTGCACGAGGGGGATTTTGAAGTGCAGTCCGGCGGTGTCCGTGCGCACCACCTTGCCGAACATGGTCACGACGGCGTTCTGCTGCTCGGAGACATTGTAGAACGCGCCGAAGAAGACAATGGCGACAAGGATCACCGCCACGGCGATCTTGACCCCGTTCAGCAGCTTTTTCTGCCACCCGGGCGCGGCGCTGCGCTTTGGACCGGGTGCTCTGGTTTCATTCATGCGCAATCATCCTTTCTGTGTTTTTCGGTCTGCTGCATGCTTTGAGAAAAGTATATCGGAATACGCGCGTATTTGCAAGGAGATCTGCTTATAGCAGCGCGCGCAGCTGCCGTTGGGATTCCCTCACCGCATCGATCACTTCCTGCAACTGCTGACGTGCGTCTTCGATCCGGCTCTGCACCAGCACGTCTGCAAGGAATCCGTCGCAGAAGAAGTCCGCGAAAGTCAAGAGAGCGCCTGTGTGCACCTCGATATGCTCCAGGCTTGCGACGCCTTCCAGCCTGCTGCAGTAGCGGCGCAGAGCGGAGCGCGCCTGATTTAGTTCGCTTTCCGCGTCGTCCATGCGGCTGTGCTTGAACAGGGAGGAGATGATCCCGCCGCCGATGATATCCCAGACTCCCCATGCGCTGGCTTTGCCGAGGAGATCCTCTGCGCGTCTGAGATGTACGAGCGCCTCTTCTCCGGCGTCATATGCCAATCCGATGTTGTCGTCCATTTCCTCCTCCTTTCCGGCATCCTGTCCTCCGGCGGATTTCCAACCGGAGGACAGCGGTTTTGTCTGCCTGTGTACAGAGTATAACATGCTCTGACTGCAGCTTGCAAGCCGGCGATTTTCTGGCATATATTTACGAAAAAGTTGCGCCTTTTGCAAATTCAGGCAAATTACGCCCGATTATGGACTCAATAGATTTGAAATCATGAAATTAATGCAATGAAACGCAAAATGGTGTATTCTATGAAAGTACTAAACCGAAATAGGTAAATGTGCATATCAAAACGTGAATTTTGCGCATGACATGATAAAAAGCGCGCACGCGGATTTCGCGCACGCACTTTTTGAGTTGTCTTCGAGGATTTTTTCGTCAGTCCTGCGCCCCAAAGATGTACTTCTTGAACAGCAGCGCCGCCTCTTCCTCGCCGATCATCTTCTTGAATTGATCGATTGCGGGGCCGCCCAGCTTTACCAGTTTGTCTGCGTAGTCATACACCTTGGCCTGCTTCTGCTCGCGGCTGCAGGGCGCTGCGCCGGGGATGGCCTGCATATACGCGCTCATGAATTCTTTCTCCAGAGCCTCCAGCCCTGCGGAGATATTCCTGCCCTTCTTGGAGAGCGTTCCCGGCAGATGCAGGGGATCGTACCACCTTGGCTCCGTCTGCCGGTCCGGCAGGTGGGCGTACTTGTCCTTGATCGCTTCGAACGCGCTGCAGTCATAGGGCTGAAGCTGCGTATCATAGAGCTCGAGAAGCAGTGTGCTGCTGCCCATTGCCCGGATGCCGTCAAAGGAAAACAGCGGCATATCGACCTCCAGCGGCGTCAAAACGATCGTCTCCATCTTCATCAGTCCCAGCATCGCGTTCATCTCCACAATGGAGAGATTCCCGAGCTTTTCCACGTCGAAGACGCGGATCTTGAAATGCATGCCGTTTTTGTCGATCTTTGCGAACGCGCCGAGATCCTTTTCTTTGAGACTGTAGCGCTTCAACTGCTCCAAAACAAACGTTATCATGCTTATCATCACATGCTCCAATCCTGATTTATAGCCTTGCGGCATCGAATCCCTTACGAATCAAAGAAATGCTGCCCGCCTTCCGTTACAAGGCGTTCCGCTTTGGGATAGCTGAAGATGGCGCTGTTCCCGGCATTCGCTTCCAGATAGGCGGCAAACTCCTTCGCATACCATTTTGCCATCTCCAGATTGTGCATGAGATAGTGCCCGCAGTTTACCGCTGTGGCACCCGGCACCTCCGCGGCGTCTTGTACAGATTTGAAGCTGCGCAGCATCAGCTCATAGAGCTCCTCCGGCGCGCGTTTGCCCTTGAGGATCAGATAAAACCCGGTCAAACAGCCCATCGGTCCCCAATATACGACCTCATCCTTCCAGGCGGGATCGTTGCGCAGATACGTTGCAATGATATGCTCCAGGGAGTGCATTGCCGCCACATCAATAACAGGCTCCCTGTTCGGCCGTTTCAGCCGGATGTCATAAGTCGTTACCGTGTGGTCGCCCAGGTGATCGACCCTGCTGGTAAAAATACCGGGGATGATGCGGGTGTGGTCTACGGAAAAGCTCTGGATGAGTTCCATATTGATTTCCTCCTTTTCGTGTCCCAAAGGGATCTCGTGTTCAATTTCCTGCGTTCTCAAAAGAATACTGTGCACAGGAAGAGTTTTTGATAAAAGCGGTTTCGCTCGGCATACGCTTGTTTCCGGAATTCAGGGAAAGCGACTTTGTATAATCATCCATGATAGCCTCCTTGATAATACTTAGTTTATTACATCTATTTCAGACACTCCATATCTTTCGGTTCATACGGCAATGAAATGAACTTGTCTTTTTGGCGGTACAAGCAGCATACCGTCTCCACATGCTCCGTCCAGGGGAACATATCCACAGGCTGGATGGCCTCCACGCGATAGCCGCCGCGCGTGAGGAAGGCGAGATCGCGCGCAAGCGTATCGGGGCCGCAGGAGACATAGACGACGCGGCTCGGCGAGGAACGGATCAGAGAGGAGAGGAAGCGCTCGTCGCTCCCGGAGCGGGGCGGATCAAGGAACACAACGTCAGGACGCGTCCCCTCCGCGGCCATCTGCTCCATGTATTCTCCCGCATCCCCGGCGGTGAACCAGCAGTTCCGAATACCGTTGAGCCGCACGTTGGCGATGGCATCCTTCACGGCGGCGCGGTTGAGCTCAACACCGACAACCTGCCCGGCTTTCTCCGATGCAGTGATGCCGATGGTGCCGATGCCGCAGTAGGCGTCGAGCACAGTCTCTTTTCCGGTCAGCCCGGCAAAGTCAACCGCCGTCCGATAGAGCTTCTCGGTCTGTACGGGATTGATCTGATAGAAAGAGCGTGCGGAAATGCGGAAACGATGCCCGCAGAGGGTATCTACGATAGAGCCGGGGCCGTACAGCACCTTCTCTCTGGTCCCGAGCACGACGGGCCCGAAGCGGTCGTTGAGATTGAGCACAACTGTTGTGATCTCCGGATGCAGGGAAAGGAGCTTGTTGAGAAAGGGCTTCTGCAGCTTGAAGACCGGATCGACAGCCACGAGTACGACCATGACTTCACCGCTCGTAAAGCCGCGGCGTACCAGTACGTGACGAAGCCAGCCGCTGCCGCTGCGCTCGTCGAAAACCCGGAGATTGAATTCCGGGATCAATTTCCGGATATCCTCGATGATCCGGTCCGCTGTTTCGTCCTCGATCAGGCAGCGCCTGACCGGTACGATCGCATGACTGCCTGCGCGGTAGATGCCGGAGACTACCCTTCGCCGCCCGTCGAGCGCGAAGGCCGCGTGCACCTTATTGCGGTAATGAAAGGGATCTTCCATCCCGAGGATCGGCCGCACCGCGGCGAAGGGAGAGAGCAGAGCCTCGATCCGCGCCTGCTTGCGCCGGAGCTGTTCGGCATAAGGGACGCCCTGGTACTGGCAGCCTCCGCACGCGGCTGCGTAGGGACAGGCTTCGGCTTCACGCATTCGATCTTACCTCTCAGATGATTATTGTAATCTAATTTTACCACAAAAGAAGCTGTTTGCAAGGGCAAGTACGTCTATGTTATAATAACTGCAAGGCGGTTATTATTGATGTGCCAATTAAACCTTCAATCAAGCCGACAGTCTGTGCAGGCACATCAATCATTTTTTATCGCCATTTCGCTCGCCGCTGACGCGGCAACCGAAAAACATGATATTATATAACATAGCCGCTTCACGCCTATGTTATAATACAAAAAGCGACGCTCCCGTTCCATGGCACGACAGGAGCGATCACGCAGAATACCGCGAAAGAAGGGACAGTGCGTGCAGATCCTCTATCGGGACGAGGCGATCCTCCTCTGCAGAAAACCGGCCGGCGTACTCTCGACCGACGAGCCGGGCGGCATGCCCTCGCTCGTGCGAGGGGCGCTGGGCGATGCGCAGGCAGAGGTTTATACTGTTCACAGGCTCGACCGCGTCGTGGGCGGCCTTATGCTGCTCGCGCGCAGCAGGGAAGCGGCGGGGGAGCTCTCCCGTCAGATCAGGGACGGGGAGTTTGAGAAGGAATATCTTGCCGTTATCCACGGCGATCCGGGAGAGACAGGTGCGCTGTGCGATCTTATGTACCGTGACAAGGCGAGGAAGATGTCCTTCGTCACAGATACCCCCGGCAAGGGCGTCCTGGAGGCGCGGCTGCGCTACCGCCGCCTGGGCTCTGCCGGAGACTTGAGCCTTGTACGCATCACGCTGGAGACGGGGCGCACGCATCAGATCCGCTGCCAGTTTGCCGCGCACGGCTGGGAGCTGGCCGGGGAGCGCAAATACAGCACCCGCGGTGATCCCTGGCCCCTGGCTCTTTTTTCCTGTGCTCTGCGCTTTTTCCATCCCGTGAGCGGCGGGGAGATGAGCTTTACGCTGCCGCCTCCGGAGGCGGAACCCTGGAGTTTTTTTGATCGCGTGCAATTTGAATAATCTGAAAACTGTCAAGCGATTCGCTTGAAAAGCCGCTCCTGTCGGCGTATAGTGAATACAGTGAAAACACACTTGATCGAGGGATCTGTATGACTGTACTCAAATACGTGATCGTGATCGTCGTCGGTTATTTCCTGGGTTCGCTGAGTTCTTCGGTCCTGCTCAGCAAGTTCAGCTTCGGGCGTGACGTGCGGAAGTCCGGCAGCGGGAACGCCGGAGCGACCAATATGGCGCGTGTCTTCGGCCTCGGAGCGGGCTTTTTGACGCTCGGCTGCGATATGCTCAAGACCGCGCTCGCGCTGTATCTCGGCTATCGTCTTCTGGGCGACTGGGGCGTTCTGGCAAGCGGCGTCGCATGCATGGGCGGCCATTGCTATCCGCTCTTTCATGATTTCAAGGGCGGCAAGGGTATCTCGACAGGTGCGATTATCGGACTGTTTATCGACTGGCGTGTTTTCGTCGGGATCGTCATCGTGTTTCTGATCGTGGCCTTCGCGACGAAGAAGGTCTCCGCCGGTTCCATTGCCGCAGCGGTTGCGATCGCTGTGCTTGCGCTGGTTTTTGGCCTGAGCACGCCAAAACTCATTCTTGCCTGCTTTGCCGGGGCATTGGCCATCTTCCAGCACCGCGGCAACATCAAGCGCCTCATTGACGGTACGGAACCGGATTTCAAGGCTGCGGCCGTCGCAAAGGACAAGGCAAAGCACCTGATCCGGCGCAAGAAATGAATCGTTGCGATCCCTTCGGGCACGACTTCCCGGAGGGATCATTTTCGTCCCCACTTGAAAGCGGGAGCTCAATCTGCTATAGTTTCAATCAGCAATGAAATATGACGCACCCTATGTGGCGAAAGGATAAGGAGGCAAATTATGGATCTTGAACTGCGCAAGGAACTGGAACGCTTTGCCGAAAACGAGCGGGAAAACATTCTGCGGGATATTGCCCGCCTTGTGGCGATAAACAGCGTAGAGGGCGAGAGCGCGCCCGGCGCGCCGTTCGGCGCAGGACCGAAAGCCGCGCTCGACCTGGGGCTGCAGATCGCGGAGGAGCTCGGGTTGAATGCGGTCAACTGTGAGGATCATATCGGCTACGCTGCTCTCGGCGAGGGTGAAGACTATCTGGCCACCATCACGCATCTGGATGTCGTTCCGGTGGCGGACGGCTGGACGGGCGACCCCTTCACGATGCGCGAGCGCGAGGACTGGATCATCGGCCGCGGCGTGCTGGATGACAAGGGGCCGAGCGTGATCTGCCTTTACGCGCTCAAATACCTTAAGGAACACAACATTCCGCTCAAATATCCCATCCGCGCGCTGCTCGGGGCCAACGAGGAGACCGGTATGGGCGACGTGGAATACTACCTCGCCAACTATAAGCCGCCTCTCTTCTGCTTCAGCCCAGATGCGGATTTCCCCCTCGTCAACGGTGAGAAGGGTATCTTCCACGGTACGCTGCGCGCGAAAGTCGCGCTTGAGAATATTGTGGATATTCACGGCGGCGTCGCGCCGAATGCCATCCCCGCAAAGGCGGAAGCGCTGGTGAGGGCAGAAAAGCTCTGCTCCGCAGGCCGCGTCACGGCCGAGGCTTCGGGCGAGGGCCTCTGGAAGCTCACGGCTGAAGGCGTGGCGGGCCACGCCTCCATGCCAAAGGGCACCGTGAACGCCATCGGAGAGCTGGTCGATTATCTACTGGAGAACAAGGTCTGCAGCGGCGATGAGGAAAAGCTGCTCGAGCTGCTTGCCGCGCTCCACCGCCACACCGACGGCAGCGGTCTCGGCGTCCAGGCGGACGACGGCCTCTTTGATCCGCTGACCATCGTGGGCGGCGTGATCGGCGTGGAGGACGGCAGGATTGTGCAGTCCCTTGATAGTCGCTACCCCACAAACACCAGCGGCGAGCAGATTGCCGCCGGCATCCGCGAGAGAGCGGGGGAGCTTGCAGATGTCAGCCTCGAGCGCGACGCCGCGCCCTTCTACATGCCGCTTGACAATCCCGCCATCCAGGTCTGCATCAAGGCCTATAACGACGTCACCGGTGAGAACGCCGAGCCCTTTACGATCGGCGGCGGCACCTACGCGCGCGATTTCCCGAATGCCGTTTCCTTCGGCCCCGAGCATTTTGACCGCCCGGTTCCGGATTTCGCCGGCCCGATCCACGGTGCGGACGAGGCCGCCTGTGTGAGCTGGCTGCTTGAGGCTCTGAAGGTCTATATCCTCGCGCTGATAGAGCTGGAAAAGCTCGATTTCTGATCGGAGCATCCGATTCTCTCCCGGGCCGCAGAAACGGCCCGGGAGTTTCATACTCTGACCTCGCGTTTTTTACATTTTTTTAACCTTTGTTCTTTTCAGGCGAATATAATCGGAGTATACTATAAAGCAAACATATTCGGAGGGATATACATGAGCAAACGCGCCTTGGTCGTGGAGGACGACCCCAATATTGCCGAGCTTCTGCGTCTGTATCTGGGCAAAGACGGCTTTGAAGTAATGATCGCGGCGGACGGCGGCAAGGCCGAATCGAGCTTTGATCTTTTTAAGCCTGACGTCGTGCTGCTCGATATCATGCTGCCGGTTAAGGACGGCTGGCAGGTCTGCCAGGATATCCGCAAGAAGAGCTCCGTCCCCATCATCATGCTCACCGCGAAAGGGGAACTGGGGGATAAGGTGAACGGTCTTGAGATGGGTGCGGACGATTACATTACCAAACCCTTTGAGATTAAGGAGCTGATCGCCCGCGTTCACGCGGTCATGCGCCGCGCCGATCCGGAAGGTCCGGTGGAGAAGAAGCTCATTTTTGATAAGCTCGTTATCAATCTTGACTCCTATGAACTTATCGTCGACGGCAAGAAGATCGACACGCCGCCCAAGGAGATGGAGCTGCTCTATCATCTCGCCGCTTCACCCAATCGTGTCTTTACGCGCAACCAGCTGCTTGATGAGGTCTGGGGCTTTGATTATTTCGGAGATTCCCGCACCGTTGATGTGCATGTAAAACGCCTGCGCGAAAAGCTCGAGGGCGTATCCGAACAGTGGAGCCTCAAGACCGTATGGGGCGTCGGCTACAAGTTCGAAGTGGTCGACGGATGAAAAGCATCTATGTGCGCAACTTCGTTGCCATTGCGGCAACGGTTTCTATCTGTTTCCTGGCGGTTTCTTTAGCGATCATCGGCATCGGCAGAAGCTATGTGATCAACTCGAACCAGGAGGAGATGGTCAACTGCGCCGAGGAGGTATCCCGCACTGTTTCGGCTCTCTCGGACTATGATTCTATATCCGGCTGGAATATCGCGGTTTTCACGAGCACCGTCGCGCGGGCGACCGGCAATCAGATCCTGATCTCCGACCCGTCCGGCGTAGTGCTTCAATGCTCGGACGCCAAGCCCGTGTGTGAGCATTTCGGATGCAGCGTACCTGCAGAGGTGCTTCTTGCGACGAGGGAGCAGCCCTATAACCAGCTTACCGATCTCGGCGGGCTTTTTTCCGGCCCTCGCTATGTGGTCGCGATCCCGATCGTGCCGCAGAAAGGGGCATGTCTGGGCTTCGTGCTTGTCGCCCGTGATGCGGATAAAATGCTCGGGGAGTGGACCTCGATGCTCAGCATTGCCGCGATCATCGCCATGGGCGTGTTCCTCGCGGCCATGCTCTTTACACTCTTTTATACGCGCCGCATGGCGCGTCCGCTCGACGAAATGGCCGCAGCCTCGCGCAAGTTCGCGAAGGGGGACTTCTCTCCGCGCGTCGAGCAGACTGCGGACCCCACCGATGAGATGGGCATGCTGATCGAATCCTTCAATAAAATGGCGGATTCGCTCGAGCAGGCGGAAAAGCGCCGCAGCGAGTTTATTGCCAACATCTCCCATGAGCTTCGCACGCCCATGACCACGATCTCCGGCTTTGCGGACGGCATCCTTGACGGGACGATCCCGCGCGAGGATCAGGACAAATACCTCCTCGCTATCCGCGACGAGACCCGGCGGCTGAACCGACTTGTTCGGAGCATGCTCGGCGCCGCCCAGACGAACGCCCGCGGCGCGGATCCCAGCAAACGCACGGACTTCGATCTGACCGAGCTGGCGCTGCAGACACTTTTGAGCTTTGAGAGCCGCGCCACCGCCAAGCAGCTCGACGTTGACCCCCAGCTGCCGGAGCAGCATATTCTGGTTCACGCGGAGAAGGACGCCATCACCCAGGTCATCTACAACCTGCTTGACAACGCCGTGAAGTTTGCGGACAAGGGCAGCTGCCTGGTGCTCAAGATTTTCAAAGATAACGGCAAGGCGTATTTCTCCGTCAAGGATCACGGCGAGACCATACCGCCCGATGATCTGCCCTATATCTTCGACCGCTTCCATAAGTCTGACCGCTCCCGCAGTCTCGATAAGGACGGCGTCGGTCTGGGACTCTATCTGGTGAAAGCCATTCTCAACAGTCACGACGAGGATATTGCCGTACGCAGCGAGGACGGCTGCACGGAATTTGTATTTACGCTGCCTCTGGCAGAATTGGGAACGAGGGATAAACATGAGTGAACAAAACTGGTACGAGACCGATAACTGGTATGCGCCCCGTGCCAAAACTGAACAGATCGAGGCTGCGCCTGCAGCGGAGCCGGTCGTACAGAAGAAAAAGAAAAATCGCGGTTGGTTCTGGGCTGCGGGCTGCGTTTTGCTCTTCGCGCTGATTGCGCTGAGCTCGCTTTTGTTCCGCAAACCGGCGGAGACGCCCACGATGCCCCAGCTGCCCTCTGTCACCGCGAAACCGAATGATGAGATGCCCGCGGACAAGGAAGACTTCTTCGAGAGCTTTTATGAGAAGGTTGAAACGAGCAACGCGGAGATCGGGATAGAGCGCGTCGTGAAGCTGCCGGACAGCTTCCGGCTGGAGCTCAAGGAGCCGGGCAAGAAGGAACTGTCCCTGCAGGAACTCTATGAGTCCGGCTCGGATTCCATCGTCGCCATCTCCGGTTTCAAAAACGGGCAGAGCGGCTATAACTGGGGAACCGGTGTTATTCTCTCCTCGGACGGCCTGATCCTCACCAACACACACGTGATCGAGGACTGCGACAAGGCGACGGTCACGCTCTATGACAACCGTGAGCTGCCCGCGCTGCTTGTCGGCGCGGATTCTATCAGCGACATTGCCGTGCTCAAGATCGACGCAAGCGGTCTGCCTGTCGCCGTCTTCGGCGAGAGCAGCCGCATGAAGGTGGGCGACCCGGTGGCTGCCATCGGAAACCCCCTGGGCGAGACCTTCCGCTGTACGCTTACGAACGGCATTATCTCCGCCATCGAGCGCGGCATTAACTACAACGGCCACAGTATGACGCTCTTGCAGACCAACACTGCGCTCAATGAGGGCAACTCCGGCGGCGCCCTGTTCAATATGTATGGGCAGGTCGTCGGCGTAACGAACATGAAGATGATGTCCTCTTACTCGAGCATCGAGGGCATCGGCTTTGCGATCCCGTCCTCCACGGTGAAGGAGGTCGTCAACTCCATCGTTCGCTTCGGCGAGGTGCGCGGCCGTCCTTCTATCGGCATCACGGTTGGCGCGATCCCGGAAAACGCCAAGGCGCAGTACGATCTGCCGGATGGCCTCTATATCTCCGAGGTTGCGGAGGGCTCTGACGCCAAGCTCAAGGGCATCCGCCCCGGCGATATCGTCACCGCGGTCAACGGCATCCCGGTCACAACAACGGAGGAGATCGGCGCGATCAAGAACAAGCTCCAGGTGGGCGACGTCATGGTTTTCTCCATCTGGCGCGACGGCGAAATGCTGGAGATCGAGGTCGAGCTCGTCGATACCAACGATGTATACGGTTGATTTTCTGAAAGCAGAATACTGCGCCCGATGGTTTGGGATTCGGGCGGGTTTTGAGCCGCTCTTTCCAACGCATACTCCACGAAAAACTGGGTGATCCAAGCAAGGATCACCCAGTTTTTCTATATTGTGCTCTTCTTCCAGCAGTAAGTAATGTATTACCTGGATTTACCGTCTGCAGGGGAGTGCTCACGAGAAAGCAGGAATGAGCTGAAAGCCGCTGTGAGCGGGATGGCGAGGATCATGCCGGTGCTGCTTGCCACGCCGCTGATGACTTCGATCGCCACATAGGCGGAGGTCAGCAGCTGCCAGCGCTGAAGGCTCAGCGAATAGAGATAGAGGATCAAAACGAAGCTGCTGCCGAGAAAGGCGAGAATCAGCGTGTTGGTCATTGTACCCACCATGTCGCGTCCGATGTTCATACCGGAGCGGAACAATTCCCGGAAACCGAGACTGCGGTTCGCCGCATGCACCTCTTCCAGCGAGGAGGCAATACTCATCGCCACGTCCATCACAGCGCCAAGCGCGCTCACAACGATTCCTGCTGCGAGGAGCCCCTTTAGTCCGATTGGCGTACCGGTCTGCCGCAGCTGCAGGATGGGCTGGATATCGGCGATGCGCAGACCGTCGATTTTTGTGAGCTTCTGCGCGAGCAGGGCGAAGAGCAGAGCCGCTGCCATACCCGCGACGGTGCCGACGGCGGCGCAGATGCTCTTGCGGCGCACCCCGCCGAGAATCGTGAAGGATACAATGGCCACATAGGCGCAGACGAGAAAAACAGTCGGCAGGGTAGGGGCGCCTTTGAGCAGCGCCGGCAGGAGAATGCCGAACAGGCAGAGCACGGTCACGATCAGTGCGACGAGTGATTTCGCCCCGGTTCTTCCGCCGACCAGGATCGTGACGAGGAAGAAGAGCGCGACAACGAACGCGAGCGCGCCGAAACGATCGTATTCGTAGACGGTAGCTTTGTGATCGCCGTTTTCGTAGGTGGAGATCGTGAGCGAAACGCCGTCGCCTTCCTTGAGCGGCTGCCCGTAGACGGGGCCTACATAGTTGGATACGAGCAGCGTCTCCCCGGCATATCGGCCGGTCGTGACCTTTACGGTCATCAGCTGTTCGCCGCGATAGGCATTATCCGATTCGGGGTCGGCCACGGTGCTGTCGCTTACGATGGTCTCGATCTTGCCGCGCTCGTATTCCACATAGCTTGTGCCGGGCACGACCTCCGTTTTTTCGGGGCGCAGCCGGAAAAACGCAATAAGAAAAACGCCGAGCGCAGCCGCGAGCACCACAGTCGTGCGAAGCAGAGCCTTCCTGCCGCCAGAGATCTTCATACCGAAGCCTCCTTGTCGGTTCTCTGTGTTTTTATGATGTGTTTCCTGGAAAAGAAGAATCCTATATACCATTTTAAGATATCAAGTTTTGCTTTCTGTGTCAATGCGTCAGCCGTTGTCAAGACGTAAATTGAATAAAGATACCTCAAAAAAAGAAAGCAATATTTCTGCCCGTTGGGGGTGGAAAAACTCGCTCTTTGTGATATACTGTACAAGTAATAAAATGCGTGTCGTGCGCATTTAAAAATCGAAGGAGGTCAGTCAATGAAAAAACACAGGATGAGCAGACTTCTCTCGATCCTGCTGCTTGCCGCAATGTTGCTTTCCCTCATGCCGGCCGCAGCTGCGAGCGCAGAGGAGCCTGTTGCCACCTGGTCGCGCGTTTCGCTGGAAGATCTTTCCGAAGGCGATATCGCTGCGATCACCATGACCAGCGAATCCGGCACAACCTATATCCTCCCGAATGCATCCGTATCCAAGGGCCCGGCTGCGGTCCCGGTTACGATCAACAACGGCACGCTCTATACCGAAGGAGCGGTTGCTTACGCCTGGTCCGTCTTCCCGAATGAGGCTGAAGAAGGAACCTACACCATCACCGGCGAAAACGGCGGCCTGTCCATCACGTCGGCCAACAACGGCGTGAAGATCGGCGCGGATTCCGCCGCCTGGCGTTTTGAGCAGGAGCATCTGACTGCCGTGGATCCCAAGGGCACACAGCGCTTCCTTGGCGCCACGACGGCCGGTGCGAATGGCCCAGACTGGCGCTGCTATACCAGCGTGAACAATAACATCGCCGGTACCACACAGTTTTGGGTTCTGAACGACGAGGGCGAGCTGCCCATCGACGAGACGATCCCCACGCCTGCCCCGACCGAAGAGCCCGCGACAGAGGTCGTTCTCAGCAAGTTCACCTCCGCCCCTGAGGACGGCGACCTGGTGGCGATCTATCATCCCTCCAGCGATACCGTTCTTTCTGAAAACGCTAACGGGAATAAACTCTCCGGCGTCACCGCTTCGATGAAGGACGATCAGATCGTCCTTGCGGATGGTATGGCGTACATGACCGTCCATGTGAACGACGGCGTCTACAGCTTTGAGAACAACGGCCTGTTTCTGACCTCTCCCGAGACCGGCAACGGCCTCAGCTTCGCTGCGGAAGAGTCTGACTACTCCGGATGGACGCTTCAGAGCAGCTCTGACGGTCACTGGATGATCGTCAATAACAAGGCGCTTTATAAAGAAAAGCAGCAGGCGCTCGAGTACTTTAATTCCCTGTATACTACCTATGGCGTAGGCAGCGGAAATGCGTTCCTTTTCGATTTCTATGGTGAAGTCGAAGAAGAGCCTGAAGTCAAGAGCGGCATTGTAACGGATCTCGCGCAGCTGACTGACGGCGCGAAGGTCGTTATCCTGAACCCGGCGAACAACAAGGCTCTCAGCCAGACCTACAGCGGCTATTACAACGCCGGCGTCGATGTGGCTCTGACCGACGGCGTCCTGACCGGCTACGGTGAGAGCGAGATCTGGACGATCGGCAAGAATGAGGATGGCAGCTATACCTTCTCGACGGCTGACGGCAAGAAGCTTGCCATGGCGGCTTCCAGGACCAGCATGCCGCTGGATGAAGAGAATCCGAACTGGACCATCACGCCTGCCGACGGCAGCGAGAACGGCTTCTACATCGAGAATGTTGCCCGCACCGGCTACCGCATCGAGTGGTACGCAAATAATAACTACTGGAGCGCGTACAACAAGAATACCACCGGGGACCTGTTCATCCAGCAGTTCTATCTCATCCCTGAGGAATCCGAAACGCCCGATGAACCAACTCCGGCCAAGAGCGGCATTGTAACGGATCTCGCGCAGCTGACTGACGGCGCGAAGGTCGTTATCCTGAACCCTGCGAACAACAAGGCTCTCAGCCAGACCTACAGCGGCTATTATAACGCCGGCGTGGATGTGGCTCTGACCGACGGCGTCCTGACCGGCTACGGTGAGAGCGAGATCTGGACGATCGGCAAGAACGAGGATGGCAGCTATACCTTCTCGACGGCAGACGGCAAGAAGCTTGCCATGGCGGCTTCCAGGACCAGCATGCCGCTGGATGAAGAGAATCCGAACTGGACCATCACGCCTGCCGACGGCAGCGAGAACGGCTTCTACATCGAGAATGTTGCCCGCACCGGCTACCGCATCGAGTGGTACGCAAATAATAATAACTGGAGCGCGTACAACAAGAATACCACCGGCGACCTGTTCATTCAGCAGTTCTACCTCGTCTCTGAGGAATCTGAAACGCCCGATGAACCGACTCCGGCCAAGAGCGGCATTGTAACGGATCTCGCGCAGCTGACTGACGGCGCGAAGGTCGTTATCCTGAACCCGGCGAACAACAAGGCTCTCAGCCAGACCTACAACGGCTATTACAATGCCGGCGTCGATGTGGCTCTGACCGACGGTGTCCTGACCGGCTACGGTGAGAGCGAGATCTGGACGATCGGCAAGAACGAGGATGGCAGCTATACCTTCTCGACGGCAGACGGCAAGAAGCTTGCTATGGCGGCTTCCAGGACCAGCATGCCGCTGGATGAAGAGAATCCGAACTGGACCATCACGCCTGCCGACGGCAGCGAGAACGGCTTCTACATCGAGAATGTTGCCCGCACCGGCTACCGAATCGAGTGGTACGCAAATAATAATAACTGGAGCGCGTACAACAAGAATACCACCGGCGATCTGTTCATCCAGCAGTTCTACCTCGTCTCTGAGGAATCTGAAACGCCCGATGAACCGACTCCGGCCAAGAGCGGCATTGTAACGGATCTTGCGCAGCTGACTGACGGCGCGAAGGTCGTTATCCTGAACCCGGCGAACAACAAGGCTCTCAGCCAGACCTACAACGGCTATTACAACGCTGGCGTCGATGTGGCTCTGACCGACGGCGTCCTGACCGGTTACGGTGAGAGCGAGATCTGGACGATCGGCAAGAATGAGGATGGCAGCTATACCTTCTCGACGGCTGACGGCAAGAAGCTTGCCATGGCGGCTTCCAGGACCAGCATGCCGCTGGATGAAGAGAATCCGAACTGGACCATCACGCCTGCCGACGGCAGCGAGAACGGCTTCTACATCGAGAATGTTGCCCGCACCGGCTACCGCATCGAGTGGTACGCAAATAATAACAACTGGAGCGCGTACAACAAGAATACCACCGGCGACCTGTTCATTCAGCAGTTCTATCTCGTACCGGATAACGGTGATACCCCGGGCGGTGGTGACGAGCCGGGCGTTGAAGGCCTGAAGGTCGGCACGCTTGTCACGTCTCTTGATCAGCTTATCGATGGCGCGACCGTGCTCATCTACAGTCCCGGCCATAAGACGGCCATCAATTCCGATTCCAGCGGCGACTGGTATCTGACCGCTGATAAGTTGACTGATTCCTTCACGAAGGATCACGTCTTTACCGTTTCGGTCAAGGACGGCGTATACAGCTTCTCTAACGGTACCCGTGTGATTTCGGCTTGGCTCAGCGGCAATTATGTCGAGCTGACCATCAATCCCGAATACAATCCCGATACCAAGAGCGGATGGAAGATCGATCCCTGCAACGAGACTAACCATACCTGGTATATCTACTCCAGCGAGCTGCAGGGCCAGTATGGCAACTGCTACATTGAGGCCTACGTCAGGAATAGCAATGAAGTCTTCTCCGGTTATTCGACCACGAAGCTGAATGAGATGGATTTCGGTCTGCAGTTCTATCTGGTCGATCCGAGTCAGGCCAGCGTGCCCGCTGACGACGGCGAGTGGGACGGCGTCCTCACCGACGGTGCGCAGTATGTTGTTTACAATGCTTCTGCGCAGGGTGTGTTTGGTATCCCGACCGAATCCGGAATCTCCCTTACGAACATTCCCACGACCATTGAAAGCGGCAAAGCAGTTGTCTCCAACGGCGCTCTGGTCTTTACCGTCGGCAGCACCGGACGGTACTACACGTTTGAGATCGGCGGGAAGTACCTTGCTTCCAACGCCAAGGAAGATCTCTTCTTCCAGGATGAGATTGACAACTATGCAAAGTGGTACCTGAATAAAAATGGCGACGGCTACATCCTCTACAATAAAGCCGCCAAATATGGCAGCAGCCCCGTCTGCATCGAGTACTACTCCAGCATGTTCTCCGGTTGGACCTTCAAGTCCGCCGAAGCGGACATCTTCCGCTTTAACTTCTATCCCGTCGCCGACGGCACCACTGTAATCAACGGCGTCGCCCAGGTTCCCACGGTCAGCTTTGACTGCGAGGATTCCCGCTACATCGAGCAGGATTACGCCGTGAAGTTCTCTCTCGACGACCTGGCAGAGACCATCAATGAGGTCACGGTCTCGCTCGAGATCAACGGCGTCAAGACCGCGCTTGAGGGCTATGAAGTCGAAGGCCGCACCTACACCATCACCATCCCTGCTGCTGTACTCGACGCGGCCGAGGAGCCCATTGCGAGCTTCAAGGTGATCGTGGAGGTCAAGAACAGCAACAATCTTAGCTACAGCGGCGTCAAGACGGTTACCGTTCTGGACGAGCCCTTCATCGGCAAGCTCACGCCTGCAGCGAACGCCCAGACGCTCGACGACAAGAAGCCCGTCATCTCCGCGGAAATCGGTAATGTCGGCGAGAATGCCGTCTTCACGATGACGATCAACGACGAATCGGTTGAGGCGACATTTGCCGACGGCAAGCTCAGCTATCAGTCTGCCGAGGATATGGCGGACGGCCGCTACACCGTCAAGGTCACGGTGACGCGCGCGGACGGCAAGAGCGCTGAGAAGACCTGGAGCTTCACGGTTGGCAAGGCTGACTTCCAGCTCTACTTCGGCCAGCTCCACTCTCACACCACCTACTCCGACGGCTCCGGCACCCTGAGCTCCGCACTGGAGTACATCGAAGCGCTTCCGGCGTCGAGCAATGTCCAGTTCGTGGCCTTCACCGACCACTCCAACTACTTTGACACCACTTCCGCAGCCAACCCCGAACAGGGCCTGTACGACACCAGCCTCATGACCGAGGCCTCGCAGAAGATCTGGGCGGAGTACAAGAACACTGTGGCCGACTTTAATGCCACGCATTCCGACCTGATCGCCATCGCGGGCTTTGAGATGACCTGGTCCGGCGGCCCCGGCCACATCAACACCTTCAATACCCCGGGTATCGTCTCCCGCAACAACACTACCCTCAACAACAAGTCCAACGACGCCGGCATGAAGGCCTACTATGCGCTGCTGGCTCAGGAGGAGGGCGCCAATTCCCTCAGCCAGTTCAACCACCCCGGCACGACCTTCGGCAACTTCACGGACTTCTCTTACTGGGATGCCGTGACCGACAGCCGTATCTTCCTCGTGGAAGTCGGCAACGGCGAGGGCCAGATCGGCGCGGGCGGCTATTACCCGAGCTATGAGCAGTATATCCTCGCTCTTGACAAGGGCTGGCACGTTGCCCCGACCAACAACCAGGACAACCACAAGGGCCGCTGGGGCAACGCCAACGACGCGCGCGATGTTATCTACACGGATAACTTCTCCGAAGAAGGCATCTACGACGCCATCCGGCAGCTCCGTGTCTACGCCACCGAGGACAAGAACCTCGAGATCAATTACACGGTCAACGGCGAGCCTCTTGGCACCATCTTCAGTGAGGTTCCAGAGAAGCTGAACATCGCTGTTACTCTGTATGATCCCGACAGCAGCGACTCAATCTCCAAGGTCGAAGTCGTTGTCAACTCCGGCAAGGTCGCCTACACCTGGGCCGATGCCGCCGATTTCGCCTCCGGTTCGCTCGAGGTCGAGCTTGACCCGAACTACAGCTATTACTTCATCCGCGTCACCCAGGCGGACGGCGATCTCGCTGTGACCGCACCTGTTTGGGTCGGCGAGAGCCTCAAGCTCGGCATCTCCGAGGTTACGGCCAGCCAGGCCACGCCCGTCACCGGCGAGGAGCTCACCTTGACGACCACGTTCTTCAACAGCGAGTCCAGCGCTGCGACGGTCAAGTCCATCGTCTATTCCGTGCAGGGCGGCGAGGTCATCGGCACCGACAGCGAGCCGCACACGGTCGCTGCAAGCTCCAACAGCACGGTGAGCTTCTCCTTCACGCCTGACAAGGCGCGCCATGTGACCATCGACGTCACTGCCACTGTGGAGCTCAATGGCGAAGAGTTCACCTTCACCAAGAGCATCACGCTCGATATTAAGGACGCCGATTCACTGGTATACATCGGCATTGACGCGTCTCACTACAACGAGTATGTTGCCGGCAACTATAAGGACAGCATGACCAACTTCAGCGCGCTCGCTGCAGAGTACGCGGTTCGTACCGTTCAGCTCAACACCAGCGAGGAACTGATCGAGGCCTGCGGCAACGAGAAGTATGCCGGCCTCATCCTCACCGCCCCTTCCCGCCGTGACGGTACTGCGCTGCGCAATCCGTATGCCACCTACTCCGACGAGGAGATCGCGGCGATCAAGGCCTTCAACGAGGCTGGCGGTATGGTGATCCTCACCGGCTGGGGCGACTACTATGAGAGCTATGCCGAGTTCCCGGCTGCCGACCATATGGCTGCTCAGCAGAACAAGCTGCTCGAGGCTCTCGGCTCCTCCATCCGCATCGGCGACGACGAGGCCGTGGACGACGAGCTCAACGGCGGCCAGAACATGCGTCTGTACTTCAATGCCTTCAACTTCGAGAGCCCTCTTATGGAAGGCATTGTGGTGGATGCCGATCATCCGAATGACCGCCTTTATACCGAGGTCTTCTCCAACTACGGCGGCAGCAGTGTCTACTTTACCGGCTCCGGCGTACCCGCTACTGTAACGCCCGTTGTCTTTGGTCATGCAAGCACCTATACGGTTGACAACGATAAAGACGGCAGCATCAATACGCTCAAGTATCCCTACACGGCAGGCGATGACCGCGTAGTCATTATGGCCACTGAGGAACTTGATGGCAGGGGCCTGATCATTGTCTCCGGCGCAGCCTTCATGTCCAACTTCGAGGTTCAGGCGCAGATTTCCAGCGGATCCTCCGATTCGGATCAGCAGAAGAACTATGCCAACTACAAGGTCTGTGAGAACCTGGTCAAGGGTCTGAACAAGCCCGTGATCACGCCGATCGCCACCGTTCAGGCGCAGACCATGTCCGGCCTCATTTACACCATCGAGGGCACGGTTACTTCTAACGCCTCCGGCTTTGATAAGGACACCGCTTTCTTCGACTGCATCTATGTCCAGGATGCGACCGCCGGCGTCTGCTGCTTCCCCGTGGCGGGCAACTTCAAGATCGGCGACGTCGTTCGCATCACCGGCTATACCGACTTCTATCAGGGCGAGATGGAGCTGCAGGTGCAATCCATTGCCAAGATCGGCGAGAGCAATCCGGTCGAGCCCAGGGAAGTGACCGCAAAGGAAGTCAACGAGCGCACGTATCTCGGCTCCCTCGTGACCGTTAAGGGTACGGTGGACAGCTTCGAAGTTGAAAACGGCCTGGTCATCTCCATCCTGGTGAAGGATGCCGCCGGCGATCTGACCCGTGTCTTCATCGACGGCTACATTACCACGGCAAATGAGGTCAAGGATCTCGCTGTCGGTGCGAAGATCAGCGCTACCGGTCTCAGCTCCTTTGACAACACCTGGCACGATACGAATTACTACCCGCGCATCCGTGTCCGTGACCGTGCCGACGTTGTCTGCAGCAGCGAGAATACGATCCTTGTGACCGTGTTTAGCCGCGCCCTGATCGCAAATGGCGACATCGGCATGAATTACTATCTGAAGATTGCCGATGAGCTTCTCGCAGACGAGAACGCCTATATCACGATCAATGGTGAAAAGTATCTGATCAGCGAGGCTGCAAGGGTCAAGCGCAGCGGCGTGTATGTGTCGGCCTTCACCTATACCTGCCCGCTCAAGTGCATCAACGACCCCGTTACCCTGCGTGCCTATGACGGCAACGATGCGCTCGTTGGCTTTGCGGACAAGAATGGAACAGATGTGACGGAAACGGGTTACCTGTTCTCCGCGCGCGACTATATCAACCTCGTTCTCAACGCCTATGGTCCGGAGGATAAGCTTACTGTCCTGGTAAAAGCTTTGTCAGACTTCGCTGGCTCCGCGCAGCATGTCCTGAATTATAAGGTCGATACTGCTGTACCGTATTATAATGATCTTGACGCGGTAACCGAGGACGATTTCGACGCCTATGCTTTCGAGAAACCTGTCTTTGAAAACATGGGAATCTCCTACGCTTCCGGAACCCTTGTTCTCGAATCCAAGACCTTGGTTCGGCACTACTTCACGTTGAGTGAAGGCAGTATTGAAGACTATACCTTTACTGTTGACGGCACGGAGGTCGAACCCACGGCGAAGGGCACAAGGTATTATATCGAGTTTGGCGGCTTCGAAGCCAAGTCCCTTGACAAAGCGAGAATTATCACCGTTACAGACAAAAACGGCAATTCCGCCTCCTATTCCTATAGCCCGATGAACTACGCATACCTGGCTGTTCATACGGATAACCAGGCACTTAAGGACCTCAGCAGAGCCATGTATCTGTACTTCATGGCAGCGAAGGATTATTTTGCCTGAGTATCCTTCGTGCGTTAGCAAAAATCTGACCAATCAGCAAACGATCCGGCGGCCTTTGCCGCCGGATCGCCTTTTCATAATTATATGATGGCGAAACGCCGAAAAGCGTTTCGCCGCTCCGCTTTGCGGATCTGCAGATCATTATGATTGCCGCTGTTTGTGCGGCTTCGTTTCAAATGACCGTATCCTTTACATTTGCTGTCAAGGATTATGCAGCGGAGACCCGGCGCATAATCGGGAGAATGCGGTTGACAAAACGAACGGTGATCTGCAGAATGTTTTCACAATTGTAATCGACGGACGGGATTACACATATGCAGTTTCTGCGTCCTCCGCTTCCGGCAATGATTCGCCTGTTTCTTCGGAGAAGAAGACGGAACCTGAGAAGCAAATTGACAGAGATGTTCTCCTCCGTCGGCGACAGGAGAGAAGAAGAATCACGGAGTCCGGAGCAGATCCGGAAATGGCTGAAACGCTTCAGGAAAAGCTTGATAAACTTGTCGGCGCAGAGGAGATGAAAGCGCCTTGCAGCGATCTCAAACGGATCGCTCCTTCGCTTTTGGCGCACAATGCCGCAGAGATCGTCCGCAGAAGAAGATATCTGTTCTCCGTCGACCCCGGCTGCGGATATCACACTTCGTTGAACCTGCTGTCCCGTACGCTCCGCGAAAGCGGACTGGTGCCGGATTTGGACAATATCGAAGAGATTATGATCCCTGTCGATAAGAAATTGACGGATGATTTTGACAACTTTTTGGATTCATTTTCCAACTTGTTGAGAAGACGCAGTTCGAAAATCATTGCTCTCGATATCAGCAACTGGCTCGACCGTACCGGCCATCCATATTTCAGAAAACTCCTGCTCCTGATCGAACAGTATAATAAAAACAAGGTCGTCGTCTTCCGCATGCCCTATCGCTCCGCAGCAACAATTGAGACGATCTCCCGCGATCTGGGAGACGTCGTTTCCTTGAAACCTGTCGTTTTCAGGCCCTTCGACACCGAGCAGCTGCACGAGGTGGCACGTCGTACACTCGAAAAGTACAATTATAAACTGGCAGAAGCGTCCTGGCCTGTGTTCGATAAGATTATCAGTCTTGAAAAGGCTGACGGCTATTTCTACGGCGTCTCTACAGTCAAGAAGATTGCGCGCGATATCATCTTCGACATGCATGCATGGTGTCTTGAAAACGGCGTTGAAAGCTCGGAGATTCCGCCCGAGGCGATTACTTCGTTCGACCTGAGCGAGAACGACGATGAGCCCACGCTGTCGGATCTGGACGAATTGGTCGGCATGGAGACGGTTGCCGACCGTGTGCGCAGCATTTTGGATCAGATCGCCTTTGCCCATGCATCCGGCATGGAAGCGCCCGCAATGCACATGGCTTTCGTCGGAAATCCCGGTACCGGCAAAACTACGGTTGCACGCATTGTCGGTTCGGTCATGAAGCAGCGCGGCTATCTGCGTATTGGCAAGTTCTTTGAGAAGCACGGGCGTGATCTTGTCGGACAATTTGTCGGCCATACCGCAGATATCACGAGACAGATCTGCGAGGCTGCTTATGGCTCTGTTCTGTTCATTGATGAGGCTTATTCTCTGGCGAGCGGTACTGCCGGCCAGGCGGATTTCGGACGGGAAGCGCTTGATATGCTCATCGCCCAAATGGAGAATCACCGCGATGACATGATCGTGATACTCGCAGGATATCCCAAGGAGATGGAGGACTTGTTCGCAATGAACGCAGGCATGCGTGACCGCGTGCGTTATGTTGTCGAGTTCCCGAACTACACACGCGAGCAGCTTTTGGAAATCTTCCTGCGCATTTCCCGCAAACACTTCAAAAACAGCGAAGATTACACCGAGCACGCAGAGCAGTTCTTTTCCTCTCTGCCGGAGAAATACATTACATCCCGCAGCTTCGGCAATGCGCGCTTTGCCCGCAATCTGTATGAAAACGCATGGGCGCATGCGATCCGCAACATAGGGAATGAATCTACATCCGATATTGTGCTTACTGCTGAAGACTTTGACGCGGCTGCCGCTCTTGCGGATATACCGAAGGAGCACAATACCGATCCGATCGGCTTCCGGGCATGATCGAGCGGTCGCACAAAAAGAAAAAACGCATGGATCATGATCCATGCGTTTTTTTATCTGCCGAAAACCCAGAAATGAGTAACGCCAAAGGCCTCGCGGATGAAGTAATTCAACATCACGAAGAAGTAACCCCAGGGCGCAGCCACCCCTGCAGCCTCTACGCCAAGAGATCTGCACATGAGCTTGGCACGATATAGATGGTAGGCGGAGGATACAATGGCCACATTGCCCTCAGGCGTGTCGCCACGATCGCGGATCATGGCAAAGGAGAACTCCAGGTTTTCCTTTGTAGAAGTAGCCTTGTCCTCCACAAGAATCCGGCTCTCCGGGATCCCATGTTCAATCAGCCAGTCGTGCATGGCCTGTCCCTCGCTGATGTTTTCGCCCACACCCTGTCCGCCGGATACGATCGCAATGCTTTCGGGGTACTGTTCGAGATATGACAGGGCGCCTTCCAAACGCCGCACAAGGGTCAGGGATGGCTCATCACCGTGTACGGCGGCGCCGAGTACCACAAGGTATTTCCGCTCGGGCTGACTGTCGGTTCGCGCATTTTTGATAATGGGCGTTTCGACGATACAAAAGTAAACAAGGCCGATACCAACCAGCACCAAAAGAATACGCCATAGCGTTTTGCTCAAAAAGCGGTGTGCGGCGATCAGAGCTGCAAGAAACAGCGCGGCGTATCCCCAATAGGCATAGCCCCGTACGGCAAAGCGCAGCACCAACGCTGCCGCAGTCAGCATACCGGAGAGCGCCGCCCAGTTTTTTCGGAAATGCCAGAAGACGATCAATAAACCGACGGCCGCCAGCGCGTAGGGAAGGTAGCCGAATCTGTGTACGGGAAAACGCAGGATCAGGCCGGCAGCGAGAAAAATGCCTGCCGGCAGAGCCCAAAGGTATTTGTTTTTACTCATCCAGAACCTCCCATTGTTCATAGAGCGTGAGCAGCGCTGCGTCCATTTCCTCACGCCGCGCGCCGATCTCCATCAGTTTCTGGTAATCCGAGGCGTGGTCATCCGCCTCGCGGTCAAGCGCGGCGATCTGCTCCTCCAGCTTTGCGATTTCCTTTTCGAGCCTCGCGCGCTGGCGTTCCGCGTTGGGGCTGTGCGGACGTTCCTTCTTTTCCTTCTTTTTCGCGTTTTTCTGCACTTGCTGAAAAACAGTCTGGCGTTCCTTCCATGCGCAGTATTCCCGATACCCTCCGCGGAAATCAGTGATCTGTCCATCATCGAGCGCCCAGATGCGCGTGGCGAACTTTTCGATAAAAAAGCGGTCATGCGAGACAAAAAGAAGGGTCTGCTCATAGTCCGAGAGCGCGTCCTCCATCCACTCGCGGCTGGCGATATCGAGATGGTTGGTGGGCTCGTCCAGGATAAGGAAATTGATGTCGCTCCCCATCAGCATGCATAGCCTGAGGCGGCTCTTCTCACCGCCGGAGAGCGCGCCGACCGGGGTGAGCACCGCCTCGCCTCGAAAACCGAAGGCGGCAAGCCTGTCGCGAGCCTCCTGCGGCTGACAGCGGCAGTCATACAGCATGGTGTCGAGCACCGAGCGGCTGTCATTGGTAAAACACACAAGCTGGGGAAGATACGCACTGCGTATTGCCGGGCCGAGCTGCAGATATCCCTCGTCCGGCGTTTCGAGATTCATGATCAGCTTCACAAGCGTGGATTTCCCTGTCCCGTTGTCGCCGATGAGGGCGATCCGCTCTCCGCCGGTGACGACCATGGAGAGGTCAGAGAAGAGCTGCTTGTTTCCGTAGGCTTTTGACACGCCTTCAATTACGAGCGCCTCGTCGCCATTGAATTCCCGCTGCCGGAACTTCACGCCAAGCTTTTTTGCCTCGACGGGCCTTTCGGTCTTCTGCAGCTTTTCGATGCGTTTTTCCATGGAAAAGGCACGCTTATGGAGCTTGTCGTTGCCCATGAAGGCCCAGAGATGCATCTGCTCGGCGGCTCTGGTGAGCTGCTCGATCTTGGCCTGATCCTTCTCGTACTGCTTGAGCTTTTCCTGGAAGCGCCGTTCGCGCTCCTGAACGTAAAAACTGTAATTGCCGCTGTAGAATTCCGCTTTCCCGTCCTGGATCTCGATGCAGCGCTGTACGACGCGGTCGAGAAAATAGCGGTCATGGCTGATGGCGAGAACGGTGCCCTTGAAGTGCAGCAGATAGTCCTCGAGCCATTCGGTGGCCCGCAGGTCCAGGTGGTTGGTGGGTTCGTCGAGCAGAAGAATGTCCGTGTCCTCAAGAATGAGCCGCGCGAGATTCACGCGGGTCTGTTCTCCGCCGGAGAGCGTGGAGAACAGCTGCTCCCGCTGCGCTGCAGGGATCTGCAGGCCGTTGGCCACCCGGTTGCGATCTACATCCATCTGGTAGCCGCCTTCGCTGCCAAAGCGCTCGCTGAGACGGTCATACTCCTGCAGGAGAGCGGGGGAGGCGTTATGCTCCATCTGCTCGGCCAGCTCGTCAAGGCGCTCAGAAAGCGCATAGAGACGCCTGTGAGCAGATTTGAGCACGTCCTCCGTTGTCCATTCCGGCGGAAAGACGGGAATCTGCGAAATCAGACCTATCCGCCTTCCGTTTGTGACGGATACCGCGCCTTCGTCATAGCCGATCTCCCCGACAAGGATGCGAAAGAGCGTTGTTTTCCCACAGCCGTTATGGCCCAGAATGCCGACGCGTTCTCCCGCCAAGATCGAGAAGGAGAGACCGTCCAGAATATTGTTGCCCTGTTCAAAGGATTTGACCAGCTTTGATACGGTGATTTCTGCCATATGTCTCCTCGGTAGATTTGATATTCATTCTTCAGCCGTGAACGGCTGTCTGCAGGACGGAGTTGGCGACCGGCCCTGCCTGACTCAGTCCGCCGCCGCCGCGTTCGATGAAAACGACGAAGGCGTAGGGGTGTTCCTCGTCGTCGAGAAAACCGGTGAACCAGGCGTGGGAGGTCCCGTCGCCGAGCTCGGCGGTGCCGGTCTTGGCGCAGAGCGCAAGCCCGGGGAAATTGAGCGAGCCTTGGTAGTGATTTGCGGCGTTGTAGGCCATCATCTGCTTGAGCTTGTCTGCAGTGGATTCCTGCAGATAACGGGATTTTACCGGTTCTTTGCCGTCGCTGACGAGCTTAGGCTCGCAGAGCACGCCGCCGTTGCCCACCGCGCAGACGAAGCGCAGCAGGGAATAGGGACAGATCATATCGGTCGACTGGCCGATACCCGCCCAGCCGAGCTCCGGATCGCCGATGAACTCTGTCGGGAAGCTGCCGGAAGCAGTAGGGATCCCGTCCAGCTTCTGCGGATCGACAAAGCCGAGGTTCTTCACATAGCGCAGCAGCTTATCCTGTCCGAGGCGGATCGCAAGCTGCGAGAAGGCGACGTTGCAGGAATTGGAGAGCGCCTGCTCGAAGGTCTGCGTATAGTGCTCTCCCGAGCAGATGATCGGCACCCCGGCAACCTTGTACTCGCCCTCGCAGTAGAAGCTGAGCTCGTCGATGTTGGGGATGTTCTCGATGACCGCCGCGGCGGTGATGAGCTTGAATACAGAGCCCGGCGTAAAACTCGCTGAGAGGCAGCGGTTGATAAAAGCGCCGTCCTCCGGTATTGCGCTTACGTCGATGGGGTCCATCGCAGGGGTCGAGACCATGCAGAGCAGCTCTCCGGTCTTGTAATTGCACATCAGCACGGCGCCCTTGCGCCCAGCGAGCGCATAGTAGGCTGCGCGGTTGATGCGCGAATCGATGTTCAGCGTCAGGGAGGCGGTTCTGGAGTTCGTGGAGCCGGTAATGAGGCTGAAATCCTGCAAACGCCCCCAATAATTCACCATGAGACCGGTGCTCGTGCGCCCCCAGGCGTCGCCCGTCACATGGTAGTTTGAGACGCGTATTGTCTCGTCGGAATTGAAATGTACGCCGCGTTCATCGAGCGATGCAAGCACGACGCCGTTGCGGTCCATCAGGTCGCCGGTGGAGTCTGTATTCAGGTTGGAGAAGGCCATTGCCCACTCTCGCCCTTCATCAATATAACGCAGGATGTACAGGTTCAGGCCGATGATGACGAGGGCGGCAATAATCAGCACCGAGACGGCGCGGTTCGTTAGCTTTCTCATGCTTTTTTCGCCCCCTCATTGTGTTGATTGACCTTGGCGGGAGGCTGAGCGGAACGGAGCTTGTTGACAGGCCGCACCGCAAAGCTCGCCTCGCGGCGGTTATCGGCTCCCTTGAGATAGGCCATCATCATCCAACTCGCAAGCAGGGAAGAGCCGCCGCGTGAAACGAAGGGGAAAGTGACGCCGGTAAAGGGCAGGATATCCAGCGAACCGAAGATGTTGAGCCCCATCTGGACGAGCATCATGCTCATCGTGGCGCAGGCGGCTATGGCGTAGAAGGCCGAACGCCCCTGCCGCGCGCTTCGTACGGCGAAGAAAGCAAGAAGCAGAACCGCAAAGACCATGCACAGCGCAAGAATCAGTCCCAACTCCTCGCAGGTCATCGCAAATACCATGTCCGTATTCGCTGCAAAGATCCCTTTAAGCCAACCGGAGCCCGCGCCTTTTCCGATGAGGCCGCCGGATGCGGCGGCCGACATGGCGCGCGTCTGCTGATAACCCTTGTCATATACGTCCTCCCAGACGTGTCCCCAGGAGGAGAAACGCTGCGCGATATAAGGCTTGACCGAGACGGCAAGGAAGCCGGCAAGACCGGCTGCGGAGATGGCGAGCAGTACAGTGCCGATCGAGCCGGAGCGCATATAGGAGATCGTCAGGAAGGTGACGAAAAAGACCAGCGCGGTGCCGAAGTCCCCGATCAGCGCAAGCGCGACGACGCAGATCGCGCTGAAAGCGATAAAGGAAATGAGGTTTCGGCTGCGGTAAAGCCGGTCGAGCGTAGAGGAGCCGACATACACGAAAGCGACCTTCACAAGCTCAGAGGGCTGGAAGGAATAGCCTCCGATCTCCAGCCAGTTCTTTGCGCCGAGAACGGCTTCGCTGAAGCCGACGTTAACGGCGAGCAGCAGCAGCGCAAACAGGGCGACGGGGATACGCATTCTCGCGCTGCGGCGCAGATCCCGCAGCCACCAGCCGTGGAACAGGAATAGCGCGACGCTGGCGATGAGCAGCAGCACCTGCTTATAGAGGTCGTTCGGCGTAGAGGACGCGGCGACGGACATGCCGATTGTACTGAGGAAAAAAGCCAGGGTCTCGACCTCGTAGCCGAGGCGGCCGATGATGCGCATGGCGTTGTAGCAGCTCCACTCGAGAACGATCAGCGTCCCGAAGCCGAGAGCGATCATGGGCAGAGCGTTGGGTTTTGCGGAAAGGGCGTGCTGCAGCAGCAGGAAAAGCTGGAATACCGTGAGCTCAAAAAGCGTGAGGGCGGGGGAGAGGTTTTTCCCGACGCCGATTCGCTTCTTCTCCAGGTCCTCCCGCTTCTCGAGAGGGAGATCCTGCAGACGCATGCACACTCCGTTGAGGTTGATAACGTCTCCGTCGCGCAACTCCGCGCTCGCGCTGCAGACATAGCCGCGGTTGACCCACAGCTTGCCGCGCCCGAACACGTCCTGAATACGCCAGGCGCCCTTGTCGTCCCGCACGAGCACGGCGTGTACGCGTCGGACGCCCGTATCGTCAATGCGGATATCTGCGGCCTTCGAGCGGCCGATGATGTTCTCCCAGTGCTTGATGGGGAGCTTTTCTTTACCGACGCGGATGTAGCCCCAGACCTCAGGATCGTAGTGCTCCCGCAGCATGGAGCGCAGACAGCGCACGAGAATGGCTATCGCCAGCGCGATCAGCACAACGCGCGACAGATTCAGCATGTAGGTACCGAACAGATCCAAGGCCACACCTCCCTTTGTTTTATTTTTCTATTTTTTTATTATACCATAGACGCGAAGCGGCTATAGTATAATCTGTCATGTTTTTCTGTCATGTTTTTCGGCTGCAGCGCCAGCGGCGAGAAAAACGACTGAAATAAAGTATAATAACCACTTTACGATTATTATACCACAGTATTGATAAGATTGACAACATTTTCAGTTTGCTCCAAAAGCTGCCGATTCTTCACATCACAAAAGCTACCGATTCTTCACATCAGATTCTTGTAGAATGCTTTTTCAAGTGCTATAATAAAATGAAAAAGAATAAACGGGAGTCATTTTATGGGTGCATTCAAATTGTCTTCCTCCTTTCAGCCTACCGGCGATCAGCCGGAGGCGATCGAGAGCCTTGTACAGGGTCTGGAGGCAGGACTGGACGAGCAGGTGCTTCTCGGCGTGACCGGATCGGGCAAGACCTTCACCATGGCGAATGTCATTGCGCGGGTCAATCGGCCAACACTTGTCCTGGCGCATAACAAAACGCTCGCCGCACAGCTGTGCAGCGAGTTTAAGGAGTTTTTTCCGGAAAATGCGGTGGAGTATTTCGTGAGCTATTACGATTACTACCAGCCCGAGGCCTACATTCCGCATACCGATACTTTCATCGAAAAGGACTGCTCCATTAACGACGAGATCGAACGTCTGCGCCACAGTGCCACCTCCAGCCTCTTTGAGCGGCGGGACGTGATCGTCGTGGCATCCGTCTCCTGTATTTATGGTCTGGGCGACCCGATCGACTATGCGAATATGGTCATCTCGCTGCGCCCCGGCCAGACGCGCAGCTTGGATGAACTGCTGCGCAAGCTCGTGGAGATCCGCTATGAGCGCAATGACATCGCCTTTGAACGCAATATGTTCCGTGTCCGCGGCGATACGGTGGAAATTTTCCCTGCTTATTCCAATGATAAGGCGATCCGCGTGGAGTTTTTCGGCGACGAGGTTGACCGCATCAGTGAGGTCAATGTTGTCACGGGATCTGTTACGCGTATTCTCAATCATGCCGCTATCTATCCGGCGAGCCACTACGTCACGACCAAAGAGAAGCTTGCTGCCGCCATCGAGCGTATCCGCACGGAGTGCGACGCGCGGGTGAAGTGGTTCGAGGAGAACAATAAACTCATCGAGGCGCAGCGCATCCGTCAGCGCACCGATTATGATATCGAAATGATGCAGGAGCTGGGCTACTGCAGCGGCATCGAAAACTATTCCCGCGTGATTTCCGACCGTGCGCCGGGCAGTCCACCCATGACGCTGCTGGACTATTTCCCGAAGGACTTCCTGCTTTTCGTCGACGAGAGCCATGTTACGCTTCCGCAGGTTCGCGCCATGTATCGGGGCGACCGGGCGCGGAAGGAAAGTCTCGTGGAATACGGCTTCCGTCTGCCCTCCGCCTTTGATAACCGCCCCCTCAAGTTCGACGAATTTACCGACCGTATCCACCAGCGCATTTACGTCTCCGCCACGCCGGGTGAATATGAGAAGGAACGTGCCGGCCAGATCGTCGAGCAGATCATTCGCCCGACCGGCCTATTGGATCCGGAGATCTTCGTGCGTCCCGTTGAGGGTCAGATTGATGACCTGATCGGGGAGATCAATAAGAAGATCGGTAAGAATCAGCGCGTCCTCGTCACGACGCTCACCAAGAAGATGGCGGAGGATCTGTCTTCTTATTTGGCCAACGCCGGCATTCGCTGCCGCTATCTGCATCACGACATCGGCACCATCGAACGCATGGAAATCATCCGCGATCTTCGTTTGCGTGAATATGATGTTCTGGTGGGGATTAACCTCCTTCGTGAAGGCTTGGATATTCCCGAAGTGGGGCTTGTTGCCATTCTGGACGCGGATAAAGAAGGCTTCCTGCGCAGCGAGACCAGCATGATCCAGACCGTCGGCCGCGCAGCGCGCAACGCCGACAGCTATGTCATCATGTACGCCGATACCATTACGCCTTCCATGCGGGCCTGCATCGACGAGACGAACCGCCGCCGCGCCAAGCAGATTGCGTATAACGATGCGCACGGCATCACGCCGAAGACCATCGTCAAGAGCGTGCGGGATCTCATCGAGATCTCCAGCGAGCCGACTGCCGCCGCACCCAAGGCGCACGGCGTGAAGATGACCGAGCGCGAAAAGAAGGAACTGATCGAGAAGCTCGAATCGCAGATGCGCAAGGCCGCACAGATGCTCGAATACGAGATCGCGGCGCAGCTGCGTGACGAGATCATCCGCCTGCAGGGCAAGAAATGAGGTCTCCTATGAAACTGATGATCCTGGACGGCAACAGCATCGTCAACCGCGCTTTTTTCGGCGTGCGCGCGCTGAACGCTCCCGACGGCACGCCCACCAACGCGCTGTTCGGTTTTCTTGCCATCCTCCAGCGTATGCTGGACGAGCAGAAGCCGGAGGCAGTGTGTGTGAGCTTTGACCTCAAGGCGCCCACCTTCCGGCATAAAGCCTATGAGGGCTACAAAGCCAAGCGTGCCGGCATGCCGGAGGAGCTTGCACAGCAGATGCCGATCCTTAAGGAACTTCTTGACGACATGGGCATTCGGCGCTACGAGCTCGAGGGCTACGAGGCGGATGACATCCTCGGTACCGCCGCAGCAAAATGCGAGCAGGCAGGCTGGGATTGCGTGATCGTCACCGGCGATAAGGACAGCCTGCAGCTCGTCAGCGAGCACACCACGGTTTGCAACGTCAGAACCCGCATGGGTCAGACGGAGACCATAGCCTATACTCCCGCCGTCTTCCGCGAGGAATACGGCTTCGAGCCGCCGCGCATGGTTGACCTCAAGGCTCTCATGGGCGACAGCTCCGACAACATCCCGGGCGTGCCCGGCGTTGGAGAGAAAACGGCGCTTGACCTGATCCGCCGCTATGAAACGATCGATGCAATCTATGCCGATCTTGACGCGCTGGATGTGAAAGAGGGCGTTCGGAAAAAGCTCCGCGAAGGGGAAGAGAGTGCCAGGCAGTCTTTTTGGCTTGCAACGATCCTGCGCGACATTCCCTTGAAATTTACTCCCGAGGCCAACCGCTGGGATCGAGATTTCAAGCCCGCACTGTATGATCTGATGCATCGCCTGGGCTTTCAGAAGTTCATCGAAAAATGGCAGCTGACCCCCTCTCGGGAGACGGAGCAGGCTGCGGCGCAATCCGCGCTTGAAAGGATCGTGCTCGATGATGAGCAGGCAGCTGCATTTCTCACCGGCATTTCCTCGCTTCCGCTCCTTGCCGTCTACGCGCCTCAGACGCTCGACCGACTCGAGCTCTGTGACGGGGAGAGGGTATACGAGGCGGAATGGACATCCTGCGGGGAGAGCTTTCAGCCTCTGCTGCGCGCTGTTTTTGCGCCTTCTGTTCCCAAGCTTGGACATGATGTGAAGGATCTGATGGTGCTGCTGCTCAAGGAGGGGCTGCCGACAGAGGGCTTCCTGTTTGACACGGCGCTTGCCGGCTATCTGCTCGATGCTACGGCCAGCGACTATACGCCGGAGAAGCTGGCTCTCGGCATGCTCGGCCGCGACGCATCCGGTGCGGAAGCTATTTTTGCTCTGTATGAGCCGCTGCGGCAGAAACTCGATGAGCTTGGCATGATGAAGCTCTATGAGACGGCTGAGCTGCCTCTCTGCCGCGTGCTTGCCGAAATGGAACGCATTGGATTTCTTGTTGACCGCAAGGCGCTGTATGAGTTCGGCGAAGGGCTGAACGACTCCATCACGCTGCTTCAGCAGGAGGTCTGGCGCGAGGCCGGACATGAGTTCAATATCAACAGCCCAAAACAGCTGGGCACTGTACTCTTTGACGAGATGATGCTGCCCTTCGGCAAAAAGACGAAAACCGGCTGGAGCACCAATGCCGACGTTCTGGACAAGCTCCGCGGCCGCGCGCCTGTCGTGGATGCAGTGCTGGAATACCGCGAGCTGAGCAAGCTCAAATCCACCTATGCAGAGGGCCTCCTGAAGGTCATCGACCCGGACGGCCGGATCAGAACTCGTTTCCAGATGACTGTTACGGCGACGGGACGCCTGTCCTCCGCAGAACCGAATCTGCAAAATATCCCAATCCGCAAAAAATCCGGCGCGAAGATCCGCGAGATGTTCGTAGCCGGTCCGGGCAATGTGCTCGTTGATGCGGACTACAGTCAGATCGAGCTGCGGCTGCTCGCGCATATCTCTGACGATAAGGCCATGCAGGAGGCATTCCTCAGCGGAGAGGATTTCCACGCAGTTACTGCCTCCAAGGTCTTCAACGTACCGCTTTCGGAAGTTACGCCCCTGCTGCGCAGCCGCGCCAAGGCCGTCAATTTCGGCATTGTCTATGGTATTTCCGCGTTTTCTTTGGCGCAGGATATCGGCGTATTCCCCAACGAGGCCAAGGCTTTTATGGAGACCTATCTTGAGCGCTTCTCCGGCGTGCGCGATTATATGAAGCGCGTTGTGGAGGAGGCGAAGGAGAATGGCTATGTCGCCACGCCCATGGGTCGGCGCAGGGAACTTCCCGAACTAAAGAGCAGCAACTTCAATCTGCGCTCCTTCGGAGAGCGTGTCGCGCTCAACATGCCGATCCAGGGTGCAGCCGCTGATATCATCAAGCTTGCCATGGTTCGCGTTTGGGAGAGACTGCGGCGTGAAGAACTGCAGGCAAAGCTGCTGCTGCAGGTGCATGACGAACTGATCGTCGAATGTCCGGAAGCAGAGGCGGAGAAAGTAAAGAGGATTCTCCGCGAGGAGATGGAAAACGCTGTGTCCCTCAGCGTGCCGCTGCTTGTGGAAGTCGGCATCGGGCACAGTTGGGCGGAGGCACACTAATGGCCTTTTCGATTCAGGATGTTCGCGAGGAACAGCTCGATCAGATCGAGCAGCTGGAGCAGCTTTGCTTTTCCGTTCCGTGGCCGCGGGACGCGCTGCGCAGACAGCTGCCGGATGATAACCATGTGTTCCTTGCTGCAACGGATGGAGGACGCGTGCTCGGCTATGTGGGAATGATGTTCGTACTGGATGAGGGCTACATTTCCAATGTCGCTGTGGCGCCTGCGTTTCGTCGCCGCGGCATCGCGGATGCGCTGATAGCAGAGCTGCTGCGCCGCGCCGATGCTCTTTCTCTCAGCTTTGTGACACTTGAAGTGCGCGAGCATAATATCCCAGCGATTTCTTTATATGAAAACAACGGCTTTGTCCGTGTCGGCTTAAGGAAGAATTATTATCAAAAGCCGTGTGAGAACGCCGTTCTTATGACAAGATATTTAGAGAAACAGAGGCAGGAAACTTGAAAATACTCGCTTTTGAATCCACCTGTGACGAGACCGCTGTTGCCATCGTCGAGGATGGACGGAAAATACTGACCGATCAGATCTTCTCTCAGGCGCAGCTTCATGCCGTATATGGAGGCGTTGTACCTGAGATCGCTTCGCGCTGCCATGTGGAGTCTATCTCCATTCTTGCCCAGCGCGCCATTGACGCTGCGGGTATAACACGCAGGGAAATCGACGCCGTGGCCGTCTCCTATGCGCCAGGCCTTATCGGCGCGGTGCTCGTAGGCGTGAACTTCGCCAAGGCGGCAGCGCTCTCTCTCGGCATTCCGCTCATCCCGGTGCACCATATTCGCGGTCATATCGCTGCCAATTACCTTGCGTACCCGGAGCTCGAGCCGCCTTTCCTGTGCCTTGCGATCTCCGGCGGCAACACGATCCTTGTAGACGTACGCGGATACACAGATATGAAGATCCTCGGCGCGACGCGGGATGACGCGGCAGGGGAGTGCTTCGATAAAACTGCACGCGTGCTTGGCCTGCCCTATCCCGGCGGCAAGCCGATCGATGATCTGGCCAGGACCGGAGACGATTCCAGGTATGTTTTCCCGATCGCCAACGTCGAGGGGCATCCTTATGACATGAGCTTTTCCGGCTTGAAGACCGCCGTTATCAACCTTGTACACAACATGGAGCAGAAGGGCGAGGAGCTGGATCGCGCTTCGCTTGCGGCCTCCTTTACGAAGGCTGTGAGCGACAGCCTTGTGCCTCGAACCGTTCTGGCGGCAAAAGAGCTTGGCTATGACAAGGTCGTGGTCGCCGGCGGCGTTGCGGCAAATTCCCGTATCCGCGCAGATTTCCAGCGCGCTGCGGAGCAGAATGGCTTCCGCTTGTTTATCCCTCCGCTGCGCCTCTGCGGAGACAACGGTGCCATGATCGGCGCGCAGGGCTATTATGAATATCTCGCAGGCCGCCGCGCGGGGAGCGATCTCAACGCCTACGCAACCATGGAGCTATAATGATCATCGGAAGGCGAAATCAATCGAGGTTTCGATTGTTTTCGCTGCCAAACGGCAAGTTGTTCAGCGGGGAGGAAAAAATATGGGAGAACATGACGGTCATCGGGAACGCCTGAGAGAACGCTTTCTATCGCATGGACTCAAGGGCTTCTCCCAAACGCAGGCGCTGGAGCTGCTGCTGACATACGCGATCCCCAGAAAGGACACGGATGATCTCGCCCATGCGCTTCTCAAGCGCTTTGGAAGTCTCGATCAGGTCTTCTGCGCCTCTGAGCAGGAGCTCTGCGAGGTTCCCGGGGTTGGGAAAAGCACGGCAGCGCTGCTGCTGCTCCTACCCCAGCTCATCAAAAAGAGCGAAATAGAGAGGACTGTCAGTGTCAAGCAGATCCTTAAAACGCAGGATGCGGTTGATGTTCTGGAGCCCTATTTCCTCTTCGAACGCGATGAAATAGCCGTTGCGCTGATGCTTGACATTCAGCATCATCTGATTAGCTGTCAGGAGCTCAGTCGAGGGGTCGTCAACGCCGTCGACGTCAACGTGCGCCGTGTGGTGGAAAATGCGCTTCGGCAGCGGGCAAGCTATGTTATTCTTGCGCACAACCACCCGAGCGGAAATCTCCGTCCTTCTGTTGAGGACGATTCGCTGACGAGTTCGCTCTACCATGCCCTGCAGACAGTAGGGCTCAATCTCGAGGATCATTTGATCCTGACAACAACCGGACATTTTTCCTACAAGGACAGCGGTACGCTCTCGCTGATACGCTTTCAGAACCCGACACGACCCAATTCCGGCTACTATGGACGGCGATAATAACCCGGATTATGTCAATCTGATTTCGTCACTCTTCTGTAACCACTGTATATGGACGAAATATTGGTTATCGCAAAAATACCGGCGTTTTCCGGTATTTCCCAAGTTTGAGCCCTGTTGTAAACTCTGTTGACAATGTTGATAACAAACTGAATTATTCTTTTTTGCCGAAGTTATGTAACCACTTTGCAACTGAATCAGGCAAGTTCAAATCGATTGATTTTTTGCAGCTTTGCGTTCTAAATTACCATTTTCCCGGGACATTCTATTCCGACATAACGGTATTTCTTCGCATCGTTTATAAATGCCTATACAGTTTGTTATCAGGCTTTCCGGTACTGCTTGCAATCGTTCGATTTCTATGAGAAGGGACACATATCATGGAGACAATCTCATCCAGGAAAAACCGGCATATCCAGGCTCTGCGTACGCTGTCGGCGGATTCCGCTGCTCGGCGCGAACAGAGACTGTTTGTTTGCGACGGGATCAAAATGCTTCGCGAGGCGCTGCAATTCGATGCTGCCGTAACTGCGGTTTACTGGCGCGGTAAAGCGGAGGCAATCGATTTGCCTGAGAGCACGGAACAGTTCATTCTGTCCGATGATTTGTTTGACTACTCTTCGCCGCTGAAGAACAGCCCCGGCCCGCTCTTTACCGTCTCGATCCGCGACACGGAGATGCCCGATACACTGTCCTGCGCCATGGTTCTTGAAAACGTTCAGGATCCCGGGAACGTCGGCACGGTGATCCGAAGCGCAAGCGCTTTCAGCGTTCCCGCTGTTATCCTGACCGGGAACTGTGCAGATCTCTATTCACCCAAGACTGTGCGTGCCTCGATGGGGGCGATTTTTCGTCAAACGGTTCTTGAAATCCCGGTAGAGGAGTTAAGAGATTTTCTGTGTGAATATCGTCTCCCGCTCTTCGGAGCGGTTCTTGATCCGGAGGCGGTGGATATGCGCACGGTCAATCTGAGCGAGGCAGCCGTGGCGGTTGGCAGCGAGGGGCGGGGTCTCAGCCCTCAGTTGCTCGCCTGCTGTGAGAAAAAGATCATTATACCCATGGACCCGCGGAGCGAATCACTCAATGCTGCCATCGCCGCTTCGCTTATCATGTGGGAAATGTTTCCTTGAAGTCGACCGAAAAATAAAAACAATTGCTGAGGAGGGGATGAACATGGCGTCGCTGGGATCCTGGGTGTGGCTCTCTACTGCCGCGGTCAGCGTGCGCAGTAAATACGCAGTCGCAGCGCATTTTGGAGACGCCGAGCGTGCTTTTCTCTCTCCCGCCGGTTCCTTTTCCGGGATCGATGGCATCTCCGCACACGATGCGGAGGTGCTCGAGAGGCGCGACGACAGCCGCGTCGGCGCGATTCTTGACGCCTGCGAGGAGCAGGGACTCACAATCCTTACGCTGCAGGATGCAGCGTATCCCTTCCGCCTCAAGAATATTTTCGCCCCGCCTGTGGTACTGTATGTCAAAGGGCGGCTGCTGGATATCGATTCCCGGGCTGTTATTGCTGTTATCGGTACGCGAAAAGCCAGCGTCTACGGGCTGAAAATGGGCAGGCGCCTGGCTTATGAGATTGCCTGCTGCGGCGGCGTGGTCGTCTCCGGCCTTACCTCCGGGATCGACGCGGAGGCTGCCCGCGGCGCCTTGATGGCGTACGGGCTTTGCATCGGCGTTCTCGGCACTGCGCATGAACAGGAGCACAGCGAACTGGCGAAAGATGTTGCCGCCCGCGGCGCCCTGGTGAGCGAGATCGCGCCGGGGATCGCCTCGCAGAAGAGCTTTTTCCGGGATCGGAATCGCATATCCGCCGGATTTTCAGTAGGCGTCGTTGCAGTGGAAGCGCCGGAGAGAAGCGGAACGAGACTCTTTGTAGCAGAAGCCGCCGAGCAGGGTAAGGAGATTTTTGCCGTCCCCGGCAATGTTGATGCGGTCAACAGCGTCGGCACGCTGGAATTCCTGCGTGACGGTGCAAAGCTCGCGACCTGCGGCTGGGATGTCATGAGCGAATTTCGCGTTCTCTATCCCGAGCTTCACCCGCCGGTTCAGCCTCCTCCCGGTTCCTGCAAACCCGGATCGGAAGCGGGTCAAAGCAATGCTCCTGAGGAGAAAAATGCGGTTGACAAGCAGGAAGACAGTGTTTATATTGACTGGAAGGAGCAGCTCTCCGGCCTCACGGCGGAGCAGCTCCAGATCGTTACGGCGCTGGGGAAGGATTCCCAGCATGTGGACGATATCATTGAAAAAACCGGCTTACCGACGGCTCGCGTGCTCGTCCAGCTCACCGTGCTGGAGATCAAGGGCATCCTTCGCAGAGAGCCCGGCAGGCATATAGCACTCAATATCGTGAAGAAGTGAGGAAAACTCAATGCCAAAAGCAAAAGACCTTGTCATTGTTGAATCACCTGCCAAGGCCAAGACGATAGAAAAATACCTCGGCGGCAGCTATAAAGTGGAAGCGTCCATGGGGCATCTGCGCGACCTGCCCAAGAGCAAGATGGGCGTCGATATCGAAAACGGCTTTGAGCCGCAGTATATTCCCGTGCGGGACAAGACCGAGCTGATCAACCAACTGAAAAAGGACGCCAAGAATGCCGGAACCGTCTATCTTGCGACTGACCCGGACCGCGAAGGGGAAGCCATTTCCTGGCACCTCAAGGAGCTGCTTGGTCTGTCCGATGAAAAGGCACGCCGCGTAACCTTCAATGAAATCACCAAGAAGGTCGTCACCGAGAGCATCCAGCATCCTCGCAGTATCGACCTCGACCTGGTAGACGCGCAGCAGGCTCGCCGCATCCTGGATCGCATTGTGGGCTACAAGCTCTCGCCGCTGCTCTGGCGCAAGGTAAGAACCGGGCTCTCCGCAGGCCGCGTTCAGTCCGTCGCCACACGCATGGTGCTGGATCGCGAGGAAGAGATCAAGTCCTTTGTCAAGGAAGAGTATTGGCTGCTCGACGCGCTGCTCACTCGCGAGGACGGCGGCAGCTTTACCGCCCGTTTCCACGGCAGGGGAGAAAAAAAGCAGGAACTGAAAAGCCGCGAGGATGTAGATCGCGTCATTGAGGCCGTACAGGACGCCGAGTTTTCCGTCAGTTCGGTCAAGCGCGGCCGGAAGCAGCGCTCTCCGGCACCTCCGTTCATAACGTCTACACTGCAGCAGGAGGCTTCGCGCCGTCTGAATATGACGCCGCGCCGCACCATGTCGATCGCACAGCAGCTTTATGAAGGCGTTGATGTCACTGGCTATGGCTCTGTCGGTCTTATTACCTATATGCGTACCGACTCCCTTCGTCTCTCTGACGAGGCGCTTGCCGCGGCGAAGGATTTTATCGTCCGCCAGTACGGAAGCGCATTCTATCCCGGACAGCCGCGCCGCTTCAAAACCAAGGCCGGCGCACAGGATGCTCACGAGGCGATCCGGCCGACCAATGTGAACCTGACGCCCGAGGCCGTACGCAAGGATCTGACGCAGGAGCAGTATCGCCTGTACCGTCTGATCTGGGGCCGCTTTACCGCCAGTCAGATGTCCAACGCCGAATATGATAACGTCTCTGTTGACGTCCTGAGCGCGGGCTACACCTTCCGTGCCAATTATTCCGAGCTCCGTTTCCCCGGCTTTTCTGCTGTTTATGAGGAGGCCAAAGACGAGGAGAGCAGCGAGATTGCCAATCCGCTCCCTTCGCTTACCGAGGGAGAGCGGCTTTGGCTCGAAAAGCTCATGCCCAATCAGCAGTTCACACAGCCGCCTGCCCGTTATACGGAGGCTACGCTGATCCGCGCCATGGAGGAGAAGGGGATCGGCCGCCCCTCCACCTACGCCCCAACCATCTCCACGATCACGGCGCATGACTATGTCATCAAGGAAGGGAAGTATCTCGCGCCCACGCCTCTCGGCGAAGTCGTGACCAATCTCATGAAGGAGCATTTCTCCGATATCGTCGATCTCAAGTTCACCAACCACATGGAGGAACGCCTCGACGAGATCGAGAGCGGCAAGGCGGACTGGCGCGAAGTGCTCGGCGAGTTCTACGAAGGCTTCGACAAGGAGATGCAGCAGGCAGAGAAGGCGATGGACGGCGTTCATATCAAGGTCCCCGACGTGCTCAGCGATGAATACTGCGAGGTCTGCGGCCGTCAGATGGTAGTCAAGAAGGGTCGCTTCGGCCCCTTCCTGGCTTGTCCCGGCTTCCCGGAGTGTACCTTCACCAAGCCCATTGTCGAGGTAATGCCCGGCAAGTGCCCCAAGTGCGGCTGCCGTATCCTCAAACGCAAGTCCAAAAAGGGCTATGTCTTCTATGCCTGCGAACGCGGCCAGGAATGCGGCTTCATTACCTGGGACGTCCCGACCAAGGATTTTTGTCCCGCCTGCGGCAAAACGCTCTTCAAGCGTGCCGGCCGCGGCTATAACAAGCCCTTCTGCGTAAACGAAGCCTGTCAGAACTTCCTTCCGGAAGATAAACGCGGGTATAAGAAAGCGTCAGCGAAAACTGACGAGAAGAAGACAAGCAAATCCTCCTCCGCTTCTTCCGGAAAGCGGAAAAGTCCGGCGAGGAAGAGCGCTTCTTCCAAAGCGAAAGAATAAAGAATGGAACAGGTAACAGTCCTTGGCGCAGGCCTCGCGGGGAGCGAATGCGCCTGGCAGCTCGCAAAGCGCGGCATCCCCGTTCGCCTTGTCGAGATGAAGCCGACGAAAATGACGCCGGCTCATACATCCGAATATTTTGCAGAGCTCGTCTGCTCTAACTCGCTCCGAAGCGACGAACTCTCCAACGCAGTCGGTCTGCTGAAGGCTGAAATGCGCAAAATGGACTCGCTCATCATGCGCAGCGCGGATCAAAACCGCGTCGCGGCAGGCGGCGCGCTTGCGGTTGACCGTGTCGGCTTTGCCCGCACGATCACGGAGGCGTTGGAAAACTGCGCCAATATCGAGATCGTTCGGGAAGAAGCGACGGAAATCCCTTCCGGGACGGTCGTGATCGCGACAGGGCCTCTCTCAAGCGACGCCATTGCCGTGCGGATTGCGGAGCTCTGTCACGGAGACGACCTGCATTTTTACGATGCGGTTGCTCCCATCGTGACGCTCGAGAGCGTCGATCTGGAAAACGCCTTTTTCGCCTCCCGTTATGATAAGGGAACGGCTGATTATGTAAACTGTCCGATGACGAAGGATGAGTATCTGGCATTCGTGTCGGAGCTCGTCTCCGCAAAGGAGGCGCCGGTCCACGGTTTTGACGACGACGGCGTATTCGAGGGCTGCATGCCCGTTGAGGTCATGGCGCGCCGCGGCGTCGATACGCTGCGCTACGGTCCGCTCAAGCCGGTCGGTCTCGTCGATCCGCGTACCGGAAAGGAAAACTACGCCGTGGTGCAGCTCCGGCGCGACAATGCAGACGGCACGCTCTATAATCTCGTCGGCTTTCAGACGCATCTCACCTGGGGCGAGCAAAAGCGGGTCTTCTCCATGATCCCTGCGCTGAGAAATGCGGAATTTATCCGCTACGGTGTGATGCACCGCAACACCTATCTCAACAGCCCCCAGCTGCTCGACCGCTATTACCGCCTGCGCAGTGATACACGAATCCGCTTTGCCGGACAGATGACCGGTGTTGAGGGCTATGTGGAGTCAGCCGCCTCCGGACTTCTGGTCGGGATCGAGACTGCAGCGGATGTCCTGGGTCTTCCGCATGTGGATTTCCCGCAGGAGACGGCCATCGGCGCACTTGGATTGTACATCTCCGGCGGCAGCGTGGGTGATTTTCAGCCCATGAACATCAATTTCGGCATCATCAGCCCGCTGGGCTACCGTGTAAAAGGAAAGAGAAATAAGAACGCCGAGATCTCCCACCGCTCGCTGGAGATCGTGGACAAGCTGATGGAGAGGGAGGTATTTCACCATGAAGATCATCGTTGACGCTATGGGAGGCGACAACGCACCACGGGAAATTGTCAAAGGCGCTCTGCGCGCGCGGGACGAGCTGGACTTGGATCTGATCCTCGTCGGCAGAAAAGAAGAAGTGGAGGCCTGCCTGCAGGGCGATACGAAGCGCGTTGAAATCGTAGATGCGCGCGAGGTTGTCACAATGGAGGACGACCCGAGTACCGCTACACGACGCAAGAAGAATTCCTCCATGGCCGTCGCGCTCACGCTGCTCAAGGATGGCAAGGGTGATGCGGTCGTTTCCGCCGGCAGTACCGGCGCGCTCCTCACCGGCGCGACGCTCACGGTCAAGCGTATCCGCGGCATTCGCCGCGCGGCGCTCGCACCTGTTTTGCCTGCCGGCGAACACGGCGTCATGCTGATCGACTGCGGCGCGAACGTGGAGTGCACGGCGGAATATCTGCTGCAATTTGCGTACATGGGAAGCTTCTACGCCAGAAAGCTCATGGGCTGCGAGAACCCGCGCGTCGGCCTGCTCAATGTCGGCACGGAGGACACCAAGGGCGGCGATCTGCAGCATCAGACCTTTGCGTTGC
The DNA here is from genome assembly GCA_002371675.1 of Clostridiales bacterium UBA3758. GTDB lineage: Bacteria > Bacillota > Clostridia > Oscillospirales > Oscillospiraceae > Limivicinus. The sequence goes on along the minus strand of DFGE01000022.1, from coordinate 107,566 downwards.
TCAAGGAGGCGCACGAGGCCGGACGCATCAACTTTGTCGGGAATGTCGAAGGCACAGGCGTATTCTCCGGGGAGGCCGACGTCGTTGTGACCGATGGTTTTACGGGCAATGTCCTTCTCAAAGGAACGGAAGGCGTTATCAAGTATATGATGACCGCCCTCAAGGGCGTGTTCTACAAGAGCACGCTTAACAAGCTCGCGGCTGCCGTGCTGAAGAATGACCTTGCCGCCATGAAAAAGTCGATGGACGTCAATGAGGTCGGCGGCACGGCGATGGTCGGCATCTCGAAGCCGGTGGTCAAGGCGCACGGGTCCTCCAACGAAGCGAGCTTCTTCGCCGCGATCCGCCAGGCCGTGGCCTTCGTCAATTCCGGTATCATCAAGGATATTACGGAAAATATCGACTATATGAAGCTGAAGACAGAATAAAATGGAGACTATCGAACAGAAACTCGGTTATCGCTTTCACAATAAAACCCTGCTGCGCACTGCCCTGACGCACAGCTCCTTCGCCAACGAGCGCGGCGCGAACAGCGAGAGCTATGAGCGCCTGGAATTCCTTGGCGACTCGATCCTCGGCTACCTTACCGCGGAGTTCCTCTACCGCCACGATCCGAAGCTGCCCGAGGGGCAGATGACGCGGCTGCGCGCGGAGCTCGTATGTGAGCAGAGCCTGCATAAAATCGCGCTGCGGCTCGGTCTCGGCGCGGTGATGCGGCTCGGAAAAGGGGAGGAGCACAGCGGTGGACGCGAGCGCGCATCCATTCTCGCCGATATGGTGGAATCCATTCTCGCAGCGATGTATCTGGACTCCGGTTCTCTTGACGCGCCGCGCCGCTTCATAACCGATGAACTGCTCTCACACGCAGAGATCAGCGTTGAGCATCGTTCTGCCGATTACAAGACGCGCCTGCAGGAGCTTGTTCAGCAAAAGCCGAACCAGATTATTCGTTATGAGATGACCGGGGAATCCGGCCCGGATCACAACAAGACTTTCGCTTTCCGCGTGTTAATCAACGAAACACAGGCGGGCGAAGGCGTCGGCAGAAGCAAAAAGGAAGCTGAGCAGGCTGCTGCCCGGGAAGCGTTGGAGAGGCTCCAGCCATGAGTGCGCGTGCGTGCATCATTCCGGTGTTCGTGCCGCATCTCGGCTGCGCGCATAACTGTGTATTCTGCAATCAGCGGCATATTGCCGGCCAGACGAAGCCCGCAGACGCCATGACGGTCCGCGCGGCGCTTTCGCAAGCCGCTTCACTCCCGAAAGGGGCGAAGCGGCAATTGGCATTTTATGGGGGCAGCTTCACAGCCATCCCTGCAGCGCAGCAGGAGGAGCTCCTCGCAGCCGCGAAAGAGGCCATTGAGAGGGGGGAACTGGATTCCATCCGCCTCTCTACGAGACCCGACGCGATTGATGAAATCATTCTCGCCCGGCTGAAGTCTTGCGGCGTTGAGACAATAGAACTCGGCGCGCAGTCCATGGATGACGAGGTGCTGCGTCTTTCTGGCCGCGGGCATACTGCGGAGGATGTGGAGCGAGCATCACACCTGATCCAAAGCTCGGGCTTTTCGCTCGTCCTGCAGATGATGACCGGCCTTCCCGGCTCGGATGCAGACAGTGATTACCGGACTGCTGAACGCATCGCCGCGCTGCGGCCGGATGGCGCGCGTATCTATCCCACCGTTATCGTGCGCGATACGGAGCTGTATGAACGTTGGAAGCGCGGAGAATACCGAGAGCATACGGTCGAGGATGCCACTGAGACCTGCGCGCGTATCCTGCCTCTCTTTGAAGAAGCAGGTATCCCTGTCATCCGCATCGGCCTCAACCCGACGGAGGAGCTATCAGGCGGCGCCGCTGTAGCCGGCGCCTATCATCCTGCGCTCGGTGAGCTTGTCAAAAGCCGCATCCTGCGCAAGCGCGCGGAGGAGCTCCTTCGCGCTGTTCCCGCAGGGAGCAGAGTCACACTCGGCATCGACAGGCCGCTGATTTCTCAGCTGATCGGGCAGCATCGGGCAAATCTGAGCTGGCTGAAGACCAGATATGGCCTTTCAGTGCTGAAAATTTTGCCTCTGGACACAAAAAATAGAGAAATCCGCGTGATTGCCGTTGAAAAATAAAAGCGCATCCGTTATAATAAACCGATTACTTTTTTGAGTTTGAGGGTTAGAGCTTGTATTTAAAAGCATTGGAAATTCAGGGCTTCAAGTCTTTTCCGGACAAGACGCGCCTGACATTTGAAAAAGATATCACCGCAATTGTCGGCCCCAACGGCTCTGGCAAGTCGAACATTTCCGACGCCATCCTCTGGGTCATGGGCGAGCAGCGCAGCAAAGCCCTGCGCGGCAGCAAGATGGAAGATGTGATCTTCGGCGGAACGGAGAAGCGCAATGCCATGGGTTTTGCGCAGGTCTCTCTCGTGATCGACAATTCCGCGCATATTTTTGATTCCGACAGCAGTGAAATCATGCTTACCCGCCGTTACTATCGCAGCGGCGAGAGCGAGTATTACATCAACCGCCAGCAGGTGCGTTTGAAGGACATCAACTCCCTTCTTATGGACACCGGTCTCGGGCGGGACGGGTATTCCATCATCGGCCAGGGGCGCATCGCCGAGATCGTATCCAGCAAGTCTACCGACAGGCGAGAGGTCTTCGAGGAGGCCGCCGGCATTTCCCGTTTTCGCTACCGTAAGGAAGAGGCCGAGCGCAAGCTGGAAAAGACAGAGGAGAATCTTGTTCGCATCAATGACAAGATCGACGAGCTGGAGCTCCAGGTCGGGCCGTTGAAGAAGCAGGCTGAGGTTGCCAAAAAATATCTCGCGCTGCGGGAGGATCTGCGCGTGCGGGAGATTTCCGCCTGGATGGCTTCGCTTGACAAGCTGCATGCACAGGCTGAAAGCATTCGTCTGGAATACAAGCAGGCGAGCGCCGAGCTTGAGCGAGCCAAGAGCGAGCTCGAGGCGCTCTATGCCTCCTCTGACAGCATCACCGAGCGCATGCACCGCAAGGACGAGGAGAGCGAGGAGGCGCGCGAGCGTTTACGCGCTGCGGAGGCCGCTTCGGCCGCCACCGAGGCGGAAGCCGCTGTCCTGCGCGCCAACGAAGAGAGCGCGATGGCAAACAAGCAGCGCCTGTTGGACGATATCGCGGCGCAGGAAAGCCGCTCCCGGGAAATCCGTTCCGGCATACGACAGGCTGAAGATCGGATTAATGAGATTCTCCAATCGCTGCGAGAGCTTGCCGAGGAACAGTCTAAGAATGACAATGTCCTCTCCGGCTGCCGCATCAAGCTGCAAAGCAGGGAACAGAAGGTGGCGCAGCTTACGCAGAAGGCCAACGCTCTTGAGGTGGACGAACGCAGCATGGACGCGCGTATTCGCATGCTTTCGGATATGGAGCGCGACTTCGAGGGCTATTCCCGCGCGGTCAAGACTGTCATGCGCGAGAAGACGCGCGGCACGCTGCGCGGTATCCATGCACCGGTCGCGAATCTTGTTCGAGCCGATGAGGAGTGCGCGCTTGCGATTGAAACCGCGCTGGGCGGGAATTCCCAGCATATTGTTGTCGATACGCAAAATGACGCCAAGGCGGCGATCGAGCTTTTGAAACGTCTCGACGCCGGTCGTGCGACGTTCCAGCCTATCGACACGATTCGCGGAACCGTAATCCGTGATCTGCCGGAGCGCGATCCGGGCTTTGTCGGTCTTGCTTTTGATCTGGTCAGCTATGAGCCGCAATATAAAGAGATCGTTGCCCGTTTCCTCGGGCGCACGCTTGTTGCCGAGACCTTGACGGATGCGATTCGAATCTCCCGCTCGACCGGCGCTCGTTACTCGGTCGTGACGCTTGACGGACAGGTCGTGAATGCCGGCGGCTCTCTTACCGGCGGCAGCTCCGCGCATAACAGCGGCTTCCTGTCTCGCGCAAACGAGCTCGACAAGCTGAAAAAACAGCGTGAAAAGCTCGAAATCGACGAACAGCGCTGCAAAAAGGACCTGCAAACTGCGCAGTCCGATCTGGCAGGTGTGCGTTATCAGCTCGACATGGCGATGGAGGATCACGCCTCTCTGCTGAGCTCTCAGTCTTCTCTTGAAGCCGAAAAGAAAACAACAGAGAATACAATCTCGCAGTTTAACGCCCTACTCGAGAGCCTCTCGGGTGACAGCGCTCAGCGCCGCGCCTCCGTTGAAGCGGCGGACAGGCAGATCGCCGGCTTTGCCAGGCAGCTTGCTGAGAAAGAGGAGCAGCTTGACAAACAGCGCGCTGCGAGAGACGCTATTCTCGCCGAGATCGACACGATCAGCAGATCCAAGCTCGAGCTGGAGGGCAAACGCACCCGCACAGATAAGGATCTGCAGGCGCACAATAACGAGATTCTCGATCTGGAACGCCAGACCTCCCGCATCGAGCAGCGCAAGACCGCAGCCGAGATGGAGGAAAAGCAGATCGTCGATAAGCTCTGGGACAATTATGAGCTCAGTCACAGCGCAGCTCAGGCGCTCCGCCAGCCGGTCGATAACCTGCAGCGCGCCAATAAGGAGATCGCCGATCTGCGCCGCCAGATGAGTCAGCTCGGTACGCCCAATCTCGGCGCGATCGAGGAATACGAGCGTGTCAACAGTCGCTATGAATTTCTCACCGAGCAGCGCGACGACGTGGAAAAGGCCAAGAAGGATCTGCTCGATATCATCAGCGAGATCACCGGTCAGATGCGGGATGTGTTCCTCGCTCGCTTCAAGGAGATCGACGAATGCTTCCGCCGCACCTTCCTGGAACTCTTTGGCGGCGGTAAGGCTGCGCTTCGCCTGGAGGATGAGAACAATGTCCTCGAGTGCGGTATTGAGATCAAGGTGCAGCCGCCCGGAAAGGCGCTTTCCAATATCAGTCTTCTCTCCGGCGGCGAAATGGCCTTCGTAGCTATCGCACTGTATTTTGCCATATTGACCGTGCGGCCGACGCCGTTTTGCGTCATGGATGAGATCGAGGCCGCACTGGATGAGGCGAATGTTGTTCGCTATGCCGACTACATGCGCCGCATGTCCGATAAGACGCAGTTTCTTGTCATTACGCACCGCCGCGGTACAATGGAAGAGGCCGATATGCTTTACGGTGTGACGATGCAGGAAAAAGGCGTTTCCACCGTGATCGAGCTTGATCTTGATGCGGCGCAGAAAACCATCGAATCATAAGGAGAGTTCAAGCTATGGGCTTTTTTGACAAAATCTTCTCCGGCCTTTCCAAGACCAGAAAGAATATGGTCGAGCTGGAGGAGCTGTTCCAGGATTATCAGCCTGACGATGAGGGCTTTTACGAGGAGCTCGAGGAGCTGCTCGTGATGGCCGACGTCGGCGCGGCTACGGCCAAGGAGGTCGACTACCGGATGCGCCGCGCAACCTGGGAGGATCGCTACCGCAAGGGCAGCGAGGCCCGTCAGGGTCTCATCAAGGTGCTTACGAAGCTGCTGGATGCAGGAAGCACGGAGCTGAAGCTCGATACCAAGCCCTCCGTGATCCTTATGGTTGGCGTAAACGGCGTCGGCAAGACCACCACCATCGGCAAGCTGGCGCATCAGCTCAGGCAGCAGGGCAAAAAGGTTCTGCTCGTGGCGGGAGATACCTTCCGCGCCGCCGCTGCCGAACAGCTTGAAATCTGGGCGCAGCGTTCCGGCAGCGAGCTCGTGCGCCACGATGAGGGAAGCGACCCCGCCTCCGTCGTATACGACGGCATCTGTGCGGCCAAGGCCCGCGGAGCGGACGTTATCATCATCGACACCGCCGGCAGACTGCACAACAAGGCGAATCTCATGAACGAGCTTGCCAAAATTCGCCGTATCATTGACCGTGAACTTCCCGAAGCGGACGTGGAGACTCTGATGGTGCTTGACGCAACCACCGGTCAGAACGGTCTCATCCAGGCCAAGCAGTTCCTGGAGACCTCCGGGCTCACCGGCATCGTGCTCACGAAGCTCGACGGCACCGCAAAGGGCGGTATAGTATTCGCCATTGCCAACGAGCTCAAGCTTCCGGTCAAGTATGTTGGCGTCGGCGAGGGGATGGACGATCTGATCCCATTTGAAGCAGAAAACTTTGTAACGGCCCTGTTCAAGGCCTGAGGAGAACACAATGCCACTTACCAGTAAACAGCGCGCCCAGCTGCGCGGCCTCGCGATGAACGAGGATACGATCGTCCAGGTCGGCAAAGGCGGTATCACCGAAAACCTCATAGACTCCGTGAACGCTGCGCTCAAGGCGCGCGAGCTCGTCAAGGGCCGGGTGCTGGAGAACTCCATGCTGAGCGCCAGAGAGGCCTGCGACGCCCTCTGTGAGAGCTGTGCGGCCGAGCCTGTCCAGGTCATCGGCACGAAGTTCGTTATCTTCAAGCGCAATCATGCCGATCCGAAGATCGAACTCGTCAAAAACAAAAAGAAATGAGCTCTGCCGACCGCGTCAAATGGAATCTGGACAGTCTGCGCCGCGAGGCTCTTAAGCTGCTCAAGCCCAAGCGCGTTGCGCATGTGCTCGGGGTAGAGGAGGCTGCCGTCCGCCTGGCCAGACGCTACGGCGAGGATGAAGACCTGGCCGCTGCTGCGGCGATGCTTCATGACTGCACCAAACGCTTGGATAAGGACGAGCAGCTGAAGCTCTGCCGCGATTATGCGATCCCTGTCGACAGCGGGGAATTGAAAAGCCCGCAGCTGCTGCACGCCAAAACCGGCGCGGTGATCGCGCAGGAGCGTTTCGGCATGCCGGAGTGCGTCTGCAGCGCGATACGCTGGCATACGACGGGCAGACCCAATATGACTCGCCTCGAGAAGATCATCTATCTCGCAGACATGCTCGAGCCGAACCGGGATTTCCCAGGTGTGGACGAGCTGAGAGCGTTAGCCTTCGAGGATCTTGATGCCGCAATGGCCAAGGCTCTGGAGAGCAGCGTGAAGAGTCTTCGCCGTCGCGAGATGAATGTATATAAGGATACCCTGGAGGCGTACCGCTGGTACAGCCGAATTTCTGAACAGGAGGAATAAACTATGTTAACGCCCGCTGAAATCGCCGCCGTCGCCGCCAAGGCGCTGGACGACAAGAAAGCAAAGGACGTCAAAGTCCTCAAGACCGTGGAGCAGACCGTTCTGGCCGATTATTTCGTGATCTGCAACGGCACCTCCTCCACCCACATCAAGGCGCTGGTCGATGAGGTCGACAAGCAGCTCTCTGAGGCAGGCGAACCGCCGATCCGCCGCGAAGGTCTTCGCTCGGACATCTGGGTGCTGATGGACTTCGGCAGCGTGATCGTCCACGTGTTTACCGATGAGGCACGCCGCTTCTACAATCTGGAGCGTCTGTGGAGCGACGCGGAATTCGTCGATCCCGCGACGCTGCCTCTGCCTGCGCTTAAAGAAGAAACGGAAGAATAAAGTAAGGAAGCACACGCCATGAAATACGATTTTACAGCGATTGAGAAAAAATGGCAGCAGAGATGGGAAGAGACCAAGCCCTACGCCGCCATTAATGGCTCGGACAAGCCCAAGTTCTACGGCCTGATCGAGTTCCCGTATCCGAGCGCCGCCGGCCTTCATGTGGGTCATCCGCGTCCCTTCACGGCCATGGATATCGTCACGCGCAAAAAGCGCATGGAGGGCTATAATGTCCTTTTCCCGATCGGTTATGACGCTTTCGGCCTGCCTACCGAGAACTTTGCCATCAAGAACCATGTGCACCCCGCGGCCGTCACCCGCCAGAATATCGCCAACTTTACCCGCCAGCTGAAGATGCTCGGCTATGGCTTCGATTGGGATCGTGTCGTCGATACGACCGATCCGAAGTACTACAAGTGGACGCAATGGATCTTCCTGCAGATGTTCAAGAAGGGGCTTGCCTACAAGACCACTATGCCTGTCAACTGGTGTACCAGCTGTAAATGCGTCCTGGCCAATGAGGAAGTCGTCGAGGGCGTGTGCGAGCGCTGCGGCAGCGAGGTCGTGCGCAAGGAGAAGAGCCAGTGGATGCTGGCAATCACCAAGTATGCCCAGCGCCTGGTCGACGATCTGGATGATCTGAACTATATCGAGCGTGTCAAGACGCAGCAGAAGAACTGGATCGGCCGCTCCACCGGCGCGGAGATCACATTCCCCACGACTGCCGGTGACAACGTGATCGTCTATACCACGCGTCCCGACACCCTCTTTGGCGCAACCTATATGGTCCTCTCCCCGGAGCACCACTACGTCAAAGAGTGGAAGGATAAGCTCTCCAACTGGGATGAGGTTGCCGCCTATGTCGACGCTGCAGCACATAAGTCTGATTTTGAGCGTGCGGAGCTCAACAAGGAGAAGACCGGCGTGCGTCTTGAGGGTGTGCGAGCCATCAACCCCGTCAACGGCAAGGAGATCCCCATTTTTATCTCTGACTACGTGCTCGTTACCTACGGCACCGGCGCCATCATGGCCGTTCCCGCGCATGATGACCGTGACTGGGCCTTCGCCAAGAAATTCGGCTGTGATATCATCGAAGTTGTCAAGGGCGGCGACATTACACAGGGCGCATTCACCCTCAAGGACGACACCGGGATCATGGTCAACTCCGGCTTCCTGGACGGACTCACCGTAGCGCAGGCTATCCCCGTGATGAAAAAGTGGGTCGCGGAGCACGGCATCGGCGAGGAAAAGGTGAACTTCAAGCTGCGTGACTGGGTCTTCTCCCGTCAGCGCTACTGGGGCGAGCCGATCCCCCTCGTGAATTGCCCGAAGTGCGGCTGGGTACCCGTGCCCGAGAGCGAGCTTCCCGTCCTGCTCCCGCAGGTCGATTCCTATGAGCTCACGGACGACGGCGAATCGCCACTGTCCAAGATGACTGACTGGGTCAACACCAGCTGCCCCAACTGCGGCGGCCCCGCCAAGCGCGAGACCGACACGATGCCGCAGTGGGCCGGCTCGAGCTGGTATTTCCTGCGCTATATGGATCCCCACAACGACAAGGAACTCGTCTCCAGGGAGGCCGAGGAATATTGGGGCCCCGTCGACTGGTACAACGGCGGCATGGAGCACACCACGCTTCACCTGCTCTACAGCCGCTTCTGGCACAAGTTTCTCTATGATCTCGGCGTCGTGCATACCAAAGAGCCCTATGCCAAGCGTACCTCTCACGGCATGATCCTGGGTCAGAACCCGCATTATGTCGGTAATGTGGAGACCGAGGAGGAAAAGCAGGCGCTGATCGCCAAGTATGGCAGCCAGGCTCTGAGGCCGTCTGTCAAGATGTCCAAGTCCCTCGGAAATGTCGTCAATCCCGACGATGTGGTGAAAGCCTACGGGGCGGACACCATGCGTGTCTACATCATGTTCATCGGCGACTTTGAGAAGACTGCCACCTGGTCGGACGAGGCCGTGAAGGGCTCCAAGCGCTTCCTGGATCGCTGCTGGAATCTGATGGAGCAGGCAAAGGATGACGAAGCTGTTTCGAAGAAAAACGAGAGCGCCATCCACAAGACGATCAAAAAGGTCGGCGACGATATCGATGAGCTTAAGCTGAACACCGCGCTTGCCGCGCTCATGAGCCTCGTTAACGACTTCTATGCCAATGGCGTCACCAAGGGCGATCTGGGCGTGCTTGTGCGCCTGCTCAGCCCCTTTGCGCCGCATATCGCAGAGGAGATGTGGGAGCAGCTCGGCTTCGCGGAGAAGACCGGGAAGATGGCCATGCAGATGGCCTGGCCGGAATATGACGAGGCCAAGACGATCGATGCCGAGAAGGAAATGGCTGTCCAAGTCAACGGTAAACTGCGCGCTACCATCATTGTTCCCGTGGATTCTCCGGATGACGTCGTGATCGCTGCCGCCTGCGCAGAGGAAAAGGTACAGCGGCAGATGCAGGGAATGAAGATTGTGAAGACAATCGTAGTCAAAAATAAGCTTGTCAATCTGATTCTGAAGCCGGAAAAGTAAGATTTATACACTTTCGGTTAAGTTGTCATTGACAAGCAGACATCTTTCCTGTATAATAATTCCGATACAAAGCCAATCGATATTGGCCCTTGAAGCGCCGCAAGGCGTATTTGGAGGGAGGGAAATACATGTCTGAAATCTACGTCAAGGAAAACGAGTCTCTGGATAACGCTCTGAAAAGATTCAAGCGCAGCTGCGCCAAGTCCGGCGTCCTGGCTGACCTGAGAAAGAAAGAGTACTATCAGAGCCCCAGCGTCAAGCGCCGCAAGAAATCTGAGGCCGCCCGCAAGAACAAGAATAAGCGTTTTTATTGATGCTTGTTGAGCGTTCTCCGATTCGGTGAGCGTTTCGTGGGTTTTAATCCGAACAGAATATCGGCATGGCAGGAAATGATTCCGCTGTGCCGATATTTTTTGTCCAAAAAAGGTTGCATGACCGACATGCTGCGATCATGCAACCTTTTCTATTTCTGCTATTCAAATCAGATACTCATGATCCGAGATCCGCTTGACTACAGCATTCTGCAGAGAACAAGCTGAAGCGAAGAGTTTTTGCCCTGTTGTTCGCCGACTATAGCAAAGCCGAGCTTTTCATGTATACGCAGGCTTGCTGCGTTTTCCTTGCGGACAAGATCGATAGCCTTGTGATAGCCCATTTCATGCGCCAACATAAGCGCCTTTTGCAGCGCCAGTGTGCCGAAGCCTTTGCCGCGATAGGGACTGTAGATCTCCAGACCGATATGAACCTCCTGCGCAGTTTTGGCAAGAAGATTGACATAGCCGATCAGCTCGTTGTCCTCTGTAACAGCAAGCATGAGGAAAGGATTGCCGCGGTATTGTTCCGCAGTCCATTCCTCGACCAACGCCTGTGCTGCTGCATCGTCGAGGTCGGGATAGAGCTTCATAAGCGCAGGGACGTCCCGCAGCGTATGTTTTCTCAAAGTTATCATACGATCATCCTTCAAGCAAGCTATCTATCATATAAGGAAACAGACACGACTGCAGGCGGAGTCAGTTGAAGCTGTCCTCATTAGCGGTGAGCAGCCGATCCACGCGTTCCCGCAGCGCCCTGTGCTCCGGCTTATCCAGCATTGGGTCAGTCTGAAGAAGCGCGAGCGCTTCCTGCTGCGCCCGCTGCAGCACCTGCGCGTCTGCACCGAGATCGGCAACATGCATCTCCGGCAGTCCATGCTGCCGTGAGCCGAAGAAATCGCCCGGGCCACGGAGGCGCAGGTCTTCCTCGGACACCTTGAAGCCGTCATTCGTTTTGCAGAGGATTTGCAGCCGCTGCTTGACTTCCTCACCATCTGCGTCGGAAATGAGTATACAGTAGCTCTTGTGCTTGCCGCGTCCAACGCGTCCGCGCAGCTGATGAAGCTGACTGAGGCCGAAGCGCTCCGCGTTTTCTACGATCATCAGCGCCGCATTCGGAACGTCCACGCCGACTTCTATGACCGTCGTGGAGACGAGAATATCGATCTCCCTGGCCACAAAGCTGTGCATGATCTCGTCCTTGAGCTTCGGCTTGAGCTTACCGTGCACACAGCCGACACGCAGCTCCGGGAAGGTTTCCGCGAGCGCCTCGGCGTGCTCCTGAGCGGACTTGAGAGGCATGTTCAGCTCATCGTTCTCCTCGACCATCGGGCAGACGACAAATACCTGCCGTCCCTCGCCAACGAGCTTGCGAATAAAGCCGTTCAGACGCTCGCGATAACTCTCGGTCACAGCGAAGGTATCGACCTTCTGCCGACCGGGCGGCATCTCGTCAAGGATCGAAACGTCGAGATCGCCATAGATGATGAGCGCAAGTGTGCGGGGGATCGGCGTAGCGGACATGACGAGTACATGCGGCTTTTCCCCCTTGGAGATCAACGCGGAGCGCTGTGCTACGCCGAAGCGGTGCTGCTCATCCGTTACAACAAGGCCGAGCTGCGGGTACTCAACGCCCTCGCTGAAGAGCGCGTGGGTGCCGATCACAAGATCCAGCTCTCCGCTTTGCAGCGCCTCTTTTACATCGCGCTTTGCCTTCGCCGTCATGGAACCGGTGAGCTTTCCGATCCGAATGCCAAAGGGCTTGAGGAAAGCGGAAAGCGTCTCATAATGCTGTTCGGTCAGAATCTCGGTCGGCGCCATGAAGGCGCTGAGCCTGCCGTTTTTCCAGCATTCCCAGATGAGCGCCGCGGCGATGAGCGTTTTGCCGCTGCCCACGTCACCCTGCACGAGACGGTTCATGACGCCGCCGGAGCAGAGATCATTCAGCGCTTCGTTGACAGCGCGGCGCTGCGCTCCGGTCGGGGAGAAGGGGAGAGTGCTATAGAATTCCTCGATGTCATGTCGTTCAAAGCGGATGCCGCCCTCGCGCACACGCTCCCCGCGGACACGCCCGAGCGCACAGGCGAGGAGAAACAGCTCCTCAAAGATCAGCCGTCTCCGGGCGATCTCAAGCGCGCCGAAATCGGCGGGAAAGTGGATGTTTTGATAGGCATACGGCGCAGGGGCGAGAGCGCAGCGAAGGCGAAGCTCTTCCGGGAGTATGTCCGGGATTTGATCGGCGCAGAGCGAAAGCGCCTGGCTGACTGCCTGCAGTATGCTGCGCTGGTTGACGCCAGCGTTCAGACGGTAGACGGGGATAATACGCCCTGTCACGCCATTGACTGTGCCCTCTTTTTCTACGACAGGATTGACCATGCTGCGATGTGTACCCTTGATTTCGATCTTGCCGAAGAAAATGTAGCTTTCGCCTCTCTGAATCTGATCCTTCACGTAGGGCTGATTGAAGAAGGTCACGTCCATCGCGCCAGTCTCATCCACGGCACGGAACTTTACCAGATCCAGTCCGCGCCGGATGCGGGTGAGACGCGGCGTGTCCGCAACGAGGCCGCAGACGCAAAGTGTTTCGCCCTCTGCGGCCAGCGCGATCGGCCGAAACCTGCTCCGATCCTCATATTTTCTCGGAAAATAAGAAAGAAGGTCATAGAGAGTAAAGACACCGAGCTTGTTCAGCGCCAGTGCCTTTTTCTCTCCTATGCCCTTAATGTAGCGTACGTCAGTATTCAGATCCGCCATGTCACTCGGAAAAACGCAGCGTATAGCTGTCGTTGGTCTGGGTGAAGCGCTCGATCAGACCCTTGGTGCAAATGATGCGGTAGTCGTTTGTGATGAGGATCATCTCGAAGCCGCCATAGGTGCGCCAGTAGTTGAGCGCTTTGGTCTCGCCCAGCACGAACATAGCCGTGGAGAGGGCGTCGGCCATCGTTCCGTCCTCACAGATGATCGTGGCCGAGAGCAGCCCGGTGCCGCTGGGGCGCCCGGTCTTGGGGTTAAGAATATGATGGTAGGTCACATTCTTCTGCGTAAAGAAACGCTGGTAGGAGCCGGAGGTCACAACCGCCGTTTCTCCCACGCTGATCACGCCGACCCATTTTTCCGTGTCGTTCGGATCCTGGATCGCCACTGTCCACTGCGTTCCGTCAGGCTTGAGCCCCAGGGTCTGCACGTTGCCGCCAAGCGAGACGATCCCGCTTGTTACACCCGCCTGGCGCATCGCGTCGATGGCGTTTTCGGAGGCACAGCCCTTGGCGATAGCGCCGAAGCTGATCTCACCGGCCGCAGGAAGCGAGACGGCGTAGGAGCCCGAGGCGGGGAAGCTTGTCAGAACCAACCTGTCAAAGCAGAGTCGGGAGAGCCCGGACAGGATCTCCTCCTCGGTTGGGACGTAATACTTGCCGTCCACAAAACCCCAGCGCTTGATGAGCGGATACAGCGTAAGGTCGAGCGCCCCGCCGGTCTGCTTATACACGGTCTGAGCCGTGCTTAGCATCTTGGCGATCTGCGCGGAAACGACAGTGTTCGCGCCAGCGGCATGATTGATGGCGTAGACGGTGCTGGTCGGCAGCTCGGGGTCGAGCATCGCATCCATGGAGAGAATGACTGCCTCGGCCGCATTGAGGCCGGCCTCTGCCTGCTTGCCGTAGGCAGTGAGCGTCATGATCGTGTCCATCGCGATCACCTGCTTTTGCTCCATCTTCGCATCGCCGCAGGCAGCAAGACCGAGAGCGGAGACAAGGCAGAGCAGGAGCGCGACAGCACGCTTAATGTTAGAGCAGATCCTTGTGCGTTTCATAGAATTCTCTGTAATCCTTCAGCATGTATTTGAGCAGGTTCGGCGTATCGAGCTGATAGGGGCAGCGGCTGGAGCAGCGATGACATTCCAGACAATCGTTGATCTTTTCCATCTTGGCCTGCCACTCCGGGGTCATGTACTGCTGCCAGGGTGAGCGGCGCAGCAGCATGTTCATGCGAGCGCAGTTGCGGATCTCAATACCCACCGGACAGGGCATACAATAACCGCAGCTGCGGCAGAAGGAGCCTGAGAGCTCCTGGCGCTCACGCTTGATGAATGCGGCCAGCTCCTCGTCCATGTCCGGGTCTTCTCTGTCGACTGCGAGCCACTGTTCAAGCTCCTCAAACTTCTGGATGCCCCAGATGGGAACCACGTTGTCGTACTGCTTCATGAACGCATGGCAGGCGCGCACGTTCGTGAGCATACCGCCGGCGAGGCCCTTCATGGCGATATAGCCCATGCCGGCCTCTTTGCATTTTTCGGCAAGTGCGAGGTCGCGATCGGATGAAATATAGCTGAAGGGGAACTGCAGCGTTTCAAACAGGCCGGAGGCAATGCATTCCTCCGCGACCTTCACGCGATGCGTCGTCACGCCGATGTGATCGATCCAGCCGCGGCGTTTGGCTTCCAGCGCGCCGGCGTATGCGCCTTCGGGATCGTTCGGATCGGGCACTTCGGGTACCTGATGGAACTGGAACAGGTCAATGTGATCGGTCTTCATCCGCTCGAGGCTCAGGGCAATATGCTCGAGCACGCCGTCCTTGGTACGCGACTGGCTCTTGGTCGAGAGCACGATTTCGTCGCGGACGTCGGAGAGTGCGAGACCGATCTTCTCCTCGCTGTCGGTATAGGCGTTAGCGGTGTCGAAGTAACGGATGCCGCCGTCATAAGCTGCCTGGAGGAGCTTTACGGCGTAATCCATGTCGCAGCGCTGCACAGGCAGACAGCCCATTGCGGTCTTTGTGACCAACAGACCGGTGCTGCCCAGGGGGATCTTTTTCATGTATCATTCCTCCCGGAAAACGAAAATCAAGACTTTACATTCCAAAACGTATCTGCTATAATACCTCTGCTTTGAACTTTAGATATTATACCAAATCCTTTTGGCCTTGTAAAGTTGGAGCAAAAAGAATATGCGGCCGTAGCTCAGCTGGATAGAGTGCCAGACTCCGACTCTGGAGGTCGTGGGTTCGAATCCCGTCGGCCGTACCAAATGGCGCGAATACGAACACCGTGATATACTTCCTCAATGGGGTATTCGTGGCGTCCGTATTTGCGGCGAAGTGAAAAGACCAGCAGTTGTACCTATATGGTGCAGCTGCTGGTCTTTTTCTGCTTTATACGCGCTCCGCCCGGAAAAGCCCTCCATAACGGAATAAGTGATAATCTAACAATTCGCACCGAAATCTGCGGATTTTTGGTAGATTATCACATAAAGGAGCGGCTGCGCAATGATAAGAATTAAACTGTCCCGCGTTTTGGGCGAAAGACGCTGGACACAGGCTGATCTTGCCCGAGCGACGGGCGTCAGGCCGACAACCATCAACGACTACTATCACGAGATCGCAGAGAGGATCAACCTGGAACACTTTGACCTGTTCTGTGAGGCCCTCAACTGCGATCTTTCTGATTTGATCGTGTACGTTCCGAATCAGGAACCGAGGGTCAGGCACGATAGAGCCGGAAACAAAAAACTGTAATCCATAGCACCACTTCCTCATGAGAAAGCCCGGACACTCACCTGTCCGGGCTTTCTCATATCTTGGTGCCGTCCGGGAACTCGAAGTATGCGACGTACTGCGCTCCGAGGGCCTCGGCTGCCTTGTCCAGATCATCCGATGCGAATTTCCCCGTTTTGAGGCGCTGATTGAATGCTGACGGGGAAGTGCCGATTTCTCGCGCAAGCTGCGCTTCGGATTTTCCGGCATAGGCGCAGGCGGCTTTGATCTTCCGGGATATATCCATTTGACCACCTCCACGGCTATCATAAACGCGCCTCTTTCAAAAGTCAAGAAAATTCTAAATGATAAACAGAAAAATCTTGAAAATATTTAGAAAAACATGAAGAAAACTCTTGACATCGTTTAGGAAATCCTTTATAATGAAGCCATCAAAGGACAGGAGGAATAAAAAATGAAGTTCGAGCAGATCAACCGCAAATTCACCGAGGCCGTGGCTGAATGGATGGCCAAAGGGTACTTGATCAACACCGCTACCATGAGCGGCAGCCAGGGCGAGATCGGAAAGATCGACCTCACCGACGGAAAAGAGATTATCAGGGTGACGTTGGAAAACTTCGGAAAACCCGTTACTCGTATCAATGAACGGTTTTATCGCCTGGAAGGCCTCGAGTTGATTGTCGGTCGCGTCACCGACAAAGTCACACCGAACAGCCAGGACGCATTGCAGACCGCTTGGACCAGCAACCTCGAGATCCTGTCCAGTGAAGTGTTCTACGAGATCGGTCGGCAGCACCGCAACGGCTCCAAGTGGTATGGCACCAGAGAGGAGGCCGTGGCCCAGCAGGACAAAGAGGCCGAGCGGTACCGCATACGGTACATGGAGAAACAACAGGAGTTTCCCGGAGCTGCCAAACAAACGGTCCTCCCGTTCATCCGCCGCCAGCCTAAATGCAAAAGCGTCCGGCTTTCAGAGATTGAGAAGATCACCAAGCACTACAGCAAGACCCGCACGGGCCGCGTGTTCGTCCAGTACGTCGTCAACGCCAGAGGCAACAGTTACACGCTGAGATAAGGAGGTCTCGAAAATGAAAATCACAAGAGCACCCGGCCTGATGAAATACCCGTACACCATCGAGGCCACAGAGGAAGAATTTCGCGCAATTCGGGACGCCATCCCGGAGGAAACCAACCAAGGATACACGATCCTCAAAGCGGAAGCCTGTATGGAGTGTGACGGAAGGACGGAACGAATCGTCCTCGGAAGAACGGTGACGCGGCTCGGAGCTCAGTATGTCACTTGGGAATCGATCGTCAATGAGAATGGCGAGATTGATTACTACTGGGGTCACTACTTCGATGACTACGGCGAGGCCCTGCACGATTACTATAAGCGGCTGATGGAAAAGTTCGAATAATCCAAACGAATTTAACCGATTATCTCACTTCAAATAGCCCGCCCCGGAGGTCACGAGGGCAGAAAGGAATAATATGGAGAACGTCAAATACTACCCCATCCGCGAGGACGCGGCAAGGCGTGCCAAGAACGCCAACAGCTACTTCGACTACATCGAGGGCTCCGCCACCGCTGAATACCGCCGCCTGGTAGACAACGCCGCTGCCATTGCAGAGCGCCAGAAGGAGCGTGTCGGGACGGAGTATCACGAGAAGATCGACCGGCTCCTCGACGCTTACGCCCGGAAGCTGGCCGATAACCTGAATCACCGCTACGAAATTGACGCCCGCGTCCCCTCCATCCTGATCACCGGCGGCAGCAACTTCCCGGTGCGGGCAAAAGAGAAGCAGAACGCCGCCCGTGATACCAACGAGCGGGAATACATGGAGATTCAGGGCCTCCTCGATAAGATCAAGAGTACCGGCCTCGGCGGGGTCATGAGCGACGATCCTGACGCCATGCTGAAACTGAAGCTCAAGCTCGAGGGCCTGGAACGTCTGCAAGAGCACATGAAGGAGATCAACGCCTATTATCGGAAGCATAAAACCCTGGACGGCTGCCCGGATCGCAGGCCTGACGAATTCGGCTCCTTCCCGAGCTGGGCGCTCTCGAACAACAACGCGAATATCCGCCGCATTCGTGGCCGTATCGAGCAGCTGCAAAAAGAGGCGGAGAGAGCCGCCGAGAACGTCGGCCCGAAGCAGGGCGACGGCTTCATTCTCAAAGAGAATCACGAGATCGGGCGCATTCAGTTTATCTTCGACGGAAAGCCGGACGAAAAGATCAGAGAGATCTTGAAGGGCAGAGGCTTCCGCTGGGCACCTTCTGAGGGCGCATGGCAGCGGATGCTGAACGATCACGGCAGATATGCCGCAGAGAGGGCCATCGAAGAGATGGCGGCTTTGGAGGGCTGATTCATGGGCTGGAACTACATCACCCCGGAACAGGGGGCGATCATCGACAGCATTTGCAATGAGTTCTGGACAGGGTGCAAGGGCGACGGGTGCCGCAAGTGCCCTCTGCTCCCGGCCTGCATGAACGAGGACGCTCCGCTCCTCCCGGAGCCTGACAGGACGGAAGCCTGGGAGCGTGGCCTCTGGGAGCTGGCCGATCAGGTGACACGGGGCTGACGGTATTTCCTTAAAAAGTCCTTAATGACAACTTAATAAGGAGTGTGATAAAATCCAAGCTGTAAATTTTTATCATTGCGTAACCGCATCTCCCGAGCCGCTCGCCCCGGCCATGACGGAGGTGCGGTTTCTCTATTCAACCGCTCCGATGATTACAGATCGGAGGAGCGACCATGAAAATTCTCACCCTGCCTCTGGGCGAAATAAAGCCCTATGAGAAAAACCCGCGCATCAATGACGCCGCTGTGCAGGCGGTGGCCGAAAGTTTCTCACAATGCGGTTATAACTCGCCTATCATTGTAGACGAGGCGCACGTTATCCTTGCCGGACATACCCGGCTCAAAGCTATGTATTCCCTCGGCTGGACGGAGGCGAAGGTCGTACAGATCGACGGTCTCACCGATGAACAGAAAAGGAAATACCGGCTTCTGGACAACAAGACCGCCGAGATCGCCGATTGGGATATGGAGCTGCTGGCCGACGAGCTGGAGGGACTGGACTTCGGCGACCTCGTTCTGGATTGGGGATTCGATGAAGAGAAACCTTCCCGCTACAATGCAGCGAACCAGAACGATTTGAGCCTTGCGGAGAGATACGGAATGCCGCCTTTCTCCGTCCTCGATTGCCGATCCGGGGCATGGCAGGAGCGGAAGAAAGCCTGGATCAATCTCGGGATCAACAGCGGCGAGGGCCGCGCTCACGGCCTGCTCGGTGGCGGCGGCCTCGATGATCTGGCAAAGAATAGCCAGAAGAACACCAACCTGACAGGCACCAGCGTATTTGACCCGGTACTCACGGAGCTGATGTATTACTGGTTCAACAAACCGGGCGGCTCCATCTATGACTGTTTTGCCGGAGGCTCTGTGCGCGGCGTGGTAGCTGCATACCTCGGTTATAACTACACGGGAATAGATCTATCGCAAGAGCAGATCGCCGAGGACGTGAGGCAGGCCGAGGCAATCGGCGTTTCCCCACGGTACATCTGTGACGATTCCCTGAACGCGGATAAGTATGTCGCCGACGAAAGCGCGGACATGATCTTCTCCTGTCCGCCCTATGCGGATCTGGAAGTGTACAGTGATAACCCTCGGGATATTTCGACGATGAAGTATCCCGATTTCTTACGGGTATATCGGGAGATCATTTCCATAGCCTGCCGGAAGCTGAAAAAAGACCGCTTCGCCGTGTTCGTGGTCGGGGATGTCCGTGACAAGCGCGGGGTGTATCGGAACTTCGTCAAGGACACGCAGGACGCATTCACGGATTGCGGCCTTGCCTACTACAACGAGATCATCCTGGTAACGCAGATCGCGACCGGGGCGCTCCGCGCCGCCCGCCAGTTCAACAGCGGGCGCAAGGTGGTAAAGACCCACCAGAATGTGCTGGTGTTCTACAAGGGCGATCTGAAGAAGATCCGGGACAACTTCCCACCGGTGGACGTCGACGAGACGCTTGTGAAGGAGATCGGCGATGGCGAACTATAACACCTTCGTTGCTATAGATTGCCGGTCGAGGAAGCCGCTGCTGGTGACCTCATCTGCCAGGAAAGCGAATGCGCTGCTTCGGACGGGCGTAAGGATCGAGGTGTGGAACGACAACAGCCTCATTGAGCGGATATACCAGGCGGACAAGCGCCGGGAGCGCAGTCCGCTTTCTCCATACATTGACGCCGAGCGGGAGTACATCGGCAGGAAACAGAGGAAAGCAGAGAAAAGAAACAGGAAGCGGTGATGCATCATGAAGGACAAGGAGCTTATCAAGGTTTACATCCGAACGGAGCACGGGGAAACCGTGTGCATCTGTAAGCGATCCAACAAGGGCTGTGACCGCCGCTGCGACAAGGATATTGTCGAGCGGGATAAGTTCCGTGGATGGGAGAAGACGATGCTGAACCGATATGGCAAATAGAAGCCTACTTCTTTTCAGGCTGGGTGTGGCTGCTCCTCCTTCACCACGCCCAGCCGTTTTATAGGAAGGTGGCGACATGGTAAACGAGCAGAACCTTAGGCCCGTCCGAACCGAGGAGGAAGCAAGGGAAAAGGGCCGAAGGGGAGGTATTGCATCTGGCGAGGCGCGGCGTCGCAAGAGAACCATGAAAGCGGCGGCGAAACTGATCTTGGATATGGGCGTGACGAGCGAGAAGAATATCCAGCTCATGACCGCATTCGGGATCGAGGAGGAAGACCTGACAAATCAGATGGCCGTCATGGTGGCTATGGTCAATCAGGCCATGAAGGGAAACGTCAGGGCCGCCACGTTCCTGCGCGATACTCTCGGCGAAAGCCCGGAGATGCAGATGCACAAAGACGAGATGAAGCTCCGCCGCGAGGAGTTCGAGTACAAGAAAGCAAAGGACGCCGGGGAGACCGAGGAGGTAGAAGACCTGGACGCTGTGGAGGCGGATATCTATGGCGGCGACAAGTAGCCTCCTGCGGAAGCGGCGCACCATCCCCTTCAATTGGAGCCAGGAGCACAAGGATTATATTCGCCGGTGCGAGAGCTGCACCTTCAATATCCTCGAGGGCGCTGTCCGTTCCGGCAAGACGATTGATAACGTCTTTGCCTTTGCTCATGAGCTGAAAACAACGCCGGACAAGATCCACCTTGCCACCGGCTCCACCATGGCCAACGCGAAGCTGAACATCGGCGACGCCAACGGCTTCGGCCTCGAATATATCTTCCGGGGACAATGCAAGTGGGGCAAGTACAAGGGCAATGAGTGCTTGAAGATCAAAGGCCCGGCTACGGGCTACCGCCTCCGCATCGTAATTTTCGCGGGCGGGGCGCTGTCTGACAGCTTCAAGAAGATCCGTGGTAATTCCTACGGTATGTGGATCGCCACGGAGATCAACCTTCACCACGACAACACGATCAAGGAAGCGTTCAACCGGCAGCTCGCAGCAAAGCGCCGGAAGATCTTCTGGGACTTGAACCCGGACGCGCCAACGGCTCCGATCTACACAAAGTACATTGACGTGTACGCCGCCAAAGATGCAGCGGGAACGCTGATCGGCGGGTTCAATTACCGGCACTTCAACATCTTCCAGAATATCAACATCAGCAAGGAGCGCCGGGAGGAGATCATCAGCCAGTATGATGAAAACTCCATCTGGTATGTGCGCGATATCCTCGGCCTGCGCATCCGCGCCGAGGGCCTTGTCTATCCGATGTTCAATCGGAAGCGCCATTCAGTCAGCAAGATCGCAGAGGCAAACAGGCTCCACCGCTATTATGTGTCCATCGACTACGGCACCGTCAACCCGTTTGCCGCTGGCCTGTGGGACTTCGATGTGGTGGAGCAAAAAGCAACCATGATCCGCGAGCTGTACTACAAAGGCGGCAGCGCAAAGCGCGTCGACAACGAGGCGTACTACAAGATGCTGGAAGGTCTGGTCGGGGATTATGAGATCGAGTACATCGTCATTGACCCGTCAGCTGCTTCCATGATCGAGACGATCCAGAAGTACGGGCGCTGGTCGTGCGTCAAGGCAAACAACGATGTGTTGAACGGTATTCAGGACGTGACCAAGTTCCTGAATGCCGGGGTGCTGTTCTTCCACGAGAGCTGCATCAACACCTTCGCTGAGTTCGAATCGTATGTGTGGGACGAAGACGCGGATGAAGATACGGTTATCAAAGAGAACGACCACAGCATGGACCAGGTGCGGTACTTCTGCCGCACGGTGCTCCGCAATGAATTGAAATGGATAGTATAAGGGCGGTGATAGCATGAATTTTTTTAGTCGCCTGTGGAGGAGGATCAGACAGATGTTTTTATCCAACAATGCCGATATCGGAAAGGTGTTCGGCGTAAAGCTCATTGAATCGAGCGACATGAATTCTGCCATCGTGCGCTGGGACAGCATCTCGACGGGACGTCCGCCCTGGGTCGACCCGGACGATGATATCGAGACCGTGAACATGGCGAAGCATATCGCAGACTTCCGGGCGAAGCTGACGGTGCTGGATATCGACATTGCCTGCTCCGGCTCCTCCCGCGCTGACTATGACCAGGAGATCATCAAGAAGCTGCTGCAGCGCCTCCCGGATCAGGTGGCCGAGGCCGATCGGCACGGCGGCATGATTATCAAGTGGAACGGCAGCACATGGGACTTCGTGATGAACGGCTCCTTCGGCATCACGGCGAAGGATGATAACGGGAACATCACCGGCGCGATCTTCGCCACGCAGACCACGCAGTACGGAGATCATTACACCCGCCTGGAATACCACCGCTTTGAGAAGGACGGCCTTTATTATGTCAGCAACAGAGCTTTCAAGAACAAGCTCGGCCACGCTGACGAACTCGATCTCGGCCACGAGGTACCGCTTACCGAGGTGGATGATTGGGCCGATATGCTGCCCGACACTCCGGGCATTGCCAACCTGACGCGCCCGTTGTTCGGGTACTACCGTGTGCCCGGCGCGAACGTGATTGATCCGACGTCGCCCCTCGGCATGTCCGTGTTCGCCGGTGCGCTGCATGAGCTGAAAGCGATCGACGTTGCCATCAGCCGCAAGGACAGCGAGGTGGAGGACAGCAAGCACGTCACCTTCGTCGGTCAACAGGTGATCCGGGACGCGCAGAACAAGAACCTGTCGCTGCCCCGCTTTGTGAAGGGCCTCGGTATGGGTATGAATGATTCCGATACCAGCGCCATCCACGAACACGTCCCGACCATGCTGACCGATGCGAGGATCAAGGACATCAACTTCAACCTGTCCCTCGCCGGAGTGAAGTGCGGCTTCTCCGAGGGCGTCTTTGTCCTTGACGGGCAGACCGGCATGATCACCGCGACACAGGTAGAGGCCGATGACCGCGACACGATCCAGACGATCAAGACCGACCGCGACGCGCTGAAGACCGCGCTCGACGATGCAATCTATGGCATGGACGCTCTGGTGCAGCTGTACGGCCTTGCTCCGCTGGGTGAGTATGAGCTGAACTTCAACTTCGGCGATATCACCTATTCCTACGAGGAGGACAAGGCTTCCTGGAAGTCCTACGCCGCGCAGGGATGGGTACCGAAGTGGCTGTACTTCGTCAAGTTTGAGGGCATGAGCGAGGAGGACGCACGGGCGCTGACGCAGGAAGCGGAGCAGGCGAATCTCAGTAAGGGATTGTTCGGCGTTGAGTAAGGAGGCGGCCCATGCTTACCCCACAGGAGCTGCTTGAAATCGTAGAGACGATGTACCCGCTGCTGGATGATCTGAATACCTGGATCACCAGAGACCTTATCAAGCGCCTCATGGCACGGTTAGAACGCGGCGACAGCTTTACTTTCGGCGCGTCCGATAAATGGAAGCTCCAGCTTTACCAGGAAGCAGCGGGCCATTATGAGGCGCTGACGGAGGAGATCCAGAAGTGGACAAAGAAGTCCGACGCCGAGGTAGCTGCTATCTTTGAGGACGCCGGTATCCGGGCGTGGGCCTATGACGATGCGTTCTATGTAGCGCAGGGCCTTGAATCTGTTCCGCTCCTGAAATCCGAAAGCCTGATGAAGATCCTCGTGGACACCTACCAGCGCACTAACGGAGAGATCCACAACTTCACTCGCACCACGGCGCAGGCCAGCGAGCAGCGGTTCATGCGCGTCTGTGACGAAGCCCACCTGAAAGTGGTAACGGGCGCTCAGTCCTATGCTGCAGCGGTGGCCGATGCGGTGGCAGAGCTGTCAGAGAAGCAGGCGGTGGTCAGATACCCGTCCGGCCATGTGGACACCATCGAGACCGCCGTGCTGCGCTGCGTTAGAACCGGCACAGCGCAGGCCTCTGGGGAGATGTCCCTCCGGGGTATGGAGGAGCGCGGCTGGGACGTGATCCTTGTCTCTGCGCACCTGGGCGCTCGCTACGGCGACGGCGGCGAGAACGCCGGGAATCATGCGTGGTGGCAGGGAAAGCACTATTCCAAGAACGGAGCGACGCCGGATCTCCCGCTGTTCTCTGTGACTGGTTACGGCACCGGCGAGGGCTTGTGCGGATGGAACTGCCGCCACTCCTTCGGCCCCGGCACCGTTGGGCATAATCCCTATGACGGCTTCGACGCCGAGGAGAATAAGAAAGCCTATGATCTATCACAGCAGCAGAGGACCATGGAACGCGCCATCCGCCACAGCAAAACGAAACTGCTGGGCCTTAAAACAGCGATTGATAACTGCTCTGATCCAGAGGCGAAAGCGAAGCTGCAGGAGGATTACGACAAGACAGCGGTTCAACTGACCCAACAGAACAAGGCTTATAATCAGTTCTGCAAGGACAATGATTTGAAGCGGTACGATGATCGCGTCCGCGCTGCCAAATGGAGCCGCGAGGAAGCGGCGAAGGCTGCCGCGACCGCAGGGAAGGTCAGCCGGTTCAAGGATAAGGTGATGGAGGCTGGGCAGACTTCCACGGGCGTCCAGATCCGGGACGTTGAAACGCACATCTATACGCGGTCTGTCCAGCGCGGCCTGAATGCTGGCCATGTGACAGAGGCATTGACAAAGCCGCTCGGTCTCGGTAAAATCAGATCAGACCGATCCCAGCAGTTCATAGGCGAACATGCGACGGTCGCAATCAATGTCGACACCGGCAAGGTGATAACCTGTTGGCCGACCAGTTCGAAGAAGGTCGAAAAGCTGAAAGGAGGGAAGTGATGGTATGAAGAACGTAGCGGCGGTGTTTACCGCCGAGGAGCTGTCTTTCATTGAGAAGCACAGCGGCGTGTCCCTTTCCAACGACAGGGATTATTCCGATGATGAACTCCTGAGGATTCACGAGGCCATCACCGACAACGCCCCGTATGACGATCTCTTTGAAAGCGTAGTTGACAAATTCTTCGACAACTTTGAAGTTTAGCCGCCCTGCATCTGCAAGGCGGCTTTTCTTATACCCACGCGCTGCGCCCGAGAGGGCGCTTTTTTATGCCTGCTTTCCGGCGCATGAGCCGGGAGCGGGTACAAACTTCGACCACGGGCGGTCGTAATCAATGCCCGGCAGCGAGGGAGCGACCCCATAAAAAGCATAGCTGAGAAAGGAACACCCATGAAAAAGGAAGAACTCATTGCGCTCGGCATCACCGAGGAGCAGGCTGCGAAAGTCCTGGAGATCAACGGCAAGGACATTGAGCACGCCAAGTCCGTCAAGGACACGGAGATCTCGAAGCTCACCACAGAGCGGGACGATCTCAAAGGGCGGCTGACCACCGCCGAGGACACGCTGAAAAAGTTCGGGGATAAGACCCCGGAGCAGATTCAGCAGGAGATCCAGACCTATCAGGATCAGGCGAAAAATGCTCAGGCGGACTTCGATAAGAAGATCCTGCAGCGCGACCAGAAAGACTGGCTCAAAGCCAAGCTCGATGAGTACGGCGTCACTTCCCCCTTCGCCCGGAATGCGCTGGTCTCCGAGGCCATGTCCGAGGACAGCGGCCTCAAATGGAAGGACAACGCTTTCTTTGGCTTCGATGACTTCATGAAGTCGGCCAAGGAAAAGGACAAGGGTCTTTATCAGACCGCCGAAGAGAAGGAGGCAGCGGAGAAAGCTGCCGCCCTCGAGAAGGGTGCTGCCCGTTTCACCGGCTCTGCCGGGGACGGCGGAAAAGGCAAGGGCGAGAAATACACCCCGCCCAAAATTTTCTAACTATGAAAGGATGATTTGATTATGGCAAGAGTAGCATCTCTGGCAATCCTGGCCGCTGGCACCGATCCCCAGGCCAACGACTTCCTCAAGGAAGAGTATGGCAAGGTGATCGAGAACGTCCAGAAGGGCGCGATTTCCACCAACATGAAGAACCGCGACCTCTCCGGCGATCCCACCGCGGGTTCCGTGGAGGCCAAGCGTTTCGCCAATGCGGAGCCGCAGGCCTACGGCACCGCCCGCGCTGCTGGCGCTGGCAACAAGATCAAGGCCAAGCCCGTGACCGTTGCCATCGACGATGACAAGGAGTTCGTCGAGGAGATGGAGGAGAAGGACACTTCCCTCTACGGCGTCGACGGCCTCGTGCAGCGCCGTGGCCAGAACCACACGCTGCGCATGATCGCATATCTGGACACCAAGTTCTTCGCCACCGCCTACGCCAGCGCGATCGCCCTCAACCTGAGCGGCTACGACAAGGTGGAGGAAGAGCTCGAGGCGATCATTCAGGAGTGCGAAACCACGAAGAATGATTTTGTCGACGGCGTCCCCCGTGCGCTGATGCATCTGGTTCTGTCCCCGAAGTATTACGGCAAGGTCCGTAATCAGCTCGACACCCAGACCAACAACGCCAATGTGGACACATCTGCGGAGGAGTTCAAGGTCTGGCACGGCGTCAAGACCTACAGCTGCGTGAACCTCCCCAACGGCTGCGATTATATCCTGCTGGTGGACGGCGCGGTCGCCCAGCCTGTCATGGCGACTCCCTACAACGTGGAGAAGATCCCTCTGTCCAACGCCTACGGTCTGGAGCTTTTCTTCTCCTGCGGCACGAAGACGGTCACCCCCGACCTGATCTTCAAGAAGGGCGTGTTCACCGCAGTCGCTGCCAACGCGACCTTCGACGCCACCAAGACCTACTACACCGTGAGCAACGGCGTGTACACCGTGGCCGACATCCAGGCTTTCGCCAACGGCACCACCTACTACACCATGGGCTAAGCCGGGGAGGGTTCGATCATGCTGTTCAGAAACCTTTTGTCTGGGAACCTTGTTTCGACGGACAATGAGGACGTTATCGAACAGATGCGGAAGTCTCCGACTTATGAGCCTGTCGTAGCGTCTGAAGCTCCTGTGCCGGAGAAAAAGCCGGTCAGGAAGAAATCCAGCAAAGGCGCGGAGTAAGGAGCGAATATGGCATACGCGGATTATCAGTTCTATACCGAGAGCTTTTATGGCTCCGATCTGACGCAGGCCGTCGCCCCGCGCTGGCTGGAAATGGCAAGCGACGAGATCGACGCGCTGACCTTCGGGCGGCTGACCTTTGCCATGCCCACGCATGAGGCCCATGTTGTCAAGGTGAAGAAAGCCGTGTGTGCCGTAGCCGAAGCCCTGTTCCATATCGACGAACAGCAGAGAGCCGCCGCTGCTCACAAAGCAGAGGACGGCAGCTATCGGGGAGCCGTGGCCTCTATCTCGTCCGGGCGGGAGAGCATCTCCTTCTCGGCGAGCGGGGCCTCGGCTTCTTCCATTGCTGCAGCTGCTGCGAGTGAGGCGGAGCGGGCAAAGCTGATCGGCAGCATCGTCTCCCGATACCTCGCCAACATCCCCGACGCTAACGGCATCAACCTCCTGTATGCGGGGGTGAGATAGTCATGTATGACCACACGATCACCCTGTTCTGTATGCACGGCGATACCTGGTATCCGTCTGTCATCGAAGGGGTCGATCTGATTGCCACGGAGAGCGCCAACAAAACGCCCCTCGCCGGACAGACCAACGGCGACAGCGTGGAGATCATCGTCCACAGCAGCGCCGCGAAGGTTGTAAAGACAAAGGCCGGGGCAAAAGCCTACGTCACTCCAAAGGCATACGCGGCTACGAATGCGCCTGCTGATTGCCTCACCTTTACCCCGGAGCAGGATTTCATCTTGGACGCCGAATGGCCGTCCACCGATCCCGTCCCGGATGATGCATACGGTGACACCGGCCTGTACAGCGCGTTCAACGAAGATCATGACGGCGTCTACATGATCACCTCCGCAAAGTATCTCGGCCTCTTGCCTCACTTCGAGATCGGGGGCCGATGATATGTCCCAGACCTTTCACTTCAAGAACTTCTCCTATGTGGCCGGGAACCTTCGGGTTGAGATCAAGTTCGACCGCTTCTCCCGTCAGTTCACGGAGGCGCAACGGTGGCTCGGAGATCAGGTGCTCGAAGACTGTAAGCCCTATATGCCGATCCGCACGGGCAGTATGCAGCAGCGGTCAAAGGTAAATAACGGCGGTACGGAGATCGAGTTCCCCGGCCCTTATGCCCGATTCCAGTATGAGGGCATTGTGATGATCGGGGAGAAAACCGGGTCGCCGTGGGCGCGGCGTGGCGAGCACAAGGTACCCACAAACAGGCGGCTTTCCTATTCCAGCGGCACGGCCACGTCACACTGGTTCGATACGGCCAAGGCGCAGCACGGCGCTTTCTGGATCGCAGAAGTTAAGAGAAGGGCAGGTGGAGGCTGATGCCTACCCCCAAGCAAACCGCATTTGATGTTGACGGCTCCGAAGCCGTCAGCAGCGTTCTTGTTTCTCTGCTGAATCGCTTTCCCGGTCTCGGCACGAGAAGCATTAAGTTTTCCACGCTGGAAGATACCGCTGGCATCGGCTTCTTCCCGACCAGCGGCGCGGCGATCCTCTCCAACAAAGAGGATATCACCGGGCATGTGCATCAGGTGTGCCTCTACCCGTTCACGGTCGTGTATCGGGCGGCGGCTAAGACCGAGGCGCAGCGCCTGAAAATGAAGGAGTTCCTGGACACCCTCGGCAAGTGGCTGGAGCTGCAGCCGGTGACCATCCAAGGCACAGAGCATAAGCTATCCGGCTATCCGTCCCTCGGCTCCGGGAACCGTGTCATTAAGTCTGTCACCCGCACCAACCCGGCCCATCTGAACGCCCCGTATCAGGATGGCGTGGAAGACTGGACTATCTCTGCCACACTCAGGTATGAGAATGAATTTGACAAGTAAGGAGTGATAAACCCATGGAAGGGAAAATGGAAAGAAAGTATCTGGCCCACCTCGTGGACACCAACTTCGGCGAGGGTACTCCGAACTACCGCCGCCTGGGTGAAGACCTCGAAGAACTCAACGAGGAGCTGAACCCTGACGTGGAGCTTCAGAAGAATATCCTCGGCGAGCAGAGCGTTGTCCACCGTGGCTATGAGGCGCAGAAAGAGGTTACCCCGTTCTACGCCCACCGCGGCGATCCGCTGTTCAATCGGCTCTGGGCCATTGCCAAGCGCAGATTGACCGGCAACGCCTGCAAGACCACCGCGCTCGACGTTCTGCTGAACGAGGACGGCACGGTCGAATCCGCGTTCCGCGAGGACGTCTATCTGATCCCCACCAGCGACGGCGGCGACACCTCCGGCGTCCAGATCCCGTTCACCGTATACGGTGCCGGTAACATCGTGGAGGGCCTGTACGACACGACCACCAAGGTCTTTACCGAGGTCGAGTACACCGCTGTTGCCACCCCGACCGGCAATCCCGCCACCAGCAACTACTTCGAGAAGATCGCCGGTGACGCCTATATCCGTTCCGCCGACACCGAAGCGGTGACCGGCAAGACCTATTACACCCGCGCCGCCAAGTCCGCGTAAGGGTGACCAGCCATTCAGGGGCAGCTTTCGGGCTGCCCCTTTTTCCTTGCGTAAACATAGAAGGAGGATTCACAAATGCCCGAAAAGATCATGCAGCTTGTCGTAGATGACGGCAGCGTAAGCGTTCCCGTGATGAACAAGAGCGGCGAGCAGATCGGCGTGTTCGCCTTTCGGCCCACCGATATCGGAATCATCGACAGATACAACGAGGTCGTGAAGTCCTTCGATAAGGTCACGGAACCTCTGGAAAATGTGACCATCGAGAACGACGGCACGGTTGACCCGGAGAACGAGGCCGACCTTGCCGCTCTGCGTGAAGCCACGAAGCGCTTGTTTGACGCCGTGGATTATCTCTTCGGCGGAAACATGGCCGAGGCTTTCTTTGGGAAGATGCACCCGTTCTCTCCTGTGAACGGGCAGTTTTATTGTGCGCAGGCGATTGATGTTGTCGGCGCATTTATCGGCCAGCAGTTCGAGGCCGAGACCGCGAAGGTCGAGAAGCGGGTGCAGAAGTACACCCACGGATATGAGGCCAGAACCGGGAAGCACAAGGACGGCCGGGCATGATCGGCCAGCTTCCCCGGAGCCTCGATGTAAACGGCACGGAGTACGAGATCCGTACTGATTTCAGAGACGTTCTGAAAATCGTCTGCGCCTTTGCCGATCCTGAATTGGAGGAGCAGGAAAAGGCGTATATTGCCCTCCGCATTCTCTACGTGGATTTCGACGAGATCCCGGAAGAGGACTACGAGGCGGCGTTCAAGGCTGCAATCTCTTTCATAGATTACGGCAATTCGGACGATGGGAAGCCTTCACCGAAGGTCATGGATTGGGAACAGGACGAAAATATCCTGTTCCCAGCCGTGAATAAGGTGGCGGGCTTTGAAACGCGCTCGGCTGAATACATCCACTGGTGGACGTTCATGGGCTACTTTATGGAGATCAGCAAGGGCGTGTATGCAAATGTGCTCTCGCTCCGGCTGAAAAAGGCCACGGGCAAGAAGCTCGAAAAGTGGGAGCGCGATTATTGGAATGCGAACAAGAGCATCTGCGTCCTCCGCCCCAGGCTGACGGAGGAGGAGAAGGCTCAGAAGGATAAAATCAACAAACTGTTCGATTAGAAAGAGGGTGAAATCATGGCAGACGGCAGCGTAATGGTCGACACCGAGCTTGACCCGCAAGGCTTTAAGGCGGGCAGCGCGGAGATGAAATCAGCCGTCAAGTCCCTCGAAGCATCGGTAAAGGCGCTCGGCCCTGCCCTGAAACGGGCGGCCAAGGGCGGAAGTTTCAAAGACTATCAGGCAGAGGCAGACAAGGCCAGGGCCTCCATTGCCGAGATGGAAAGAGAGCTGGAAGCCCTCGGCCATAAGCCCGTTGCGACCGATCAGTACAAGAACATGATCGCCGCCATGGATCAGGCTACCTATAAGCTCGAAGCTCTGGAACACAAACAGGATCTTTTGAAGCGGCGCGGCGTCAGCGAGAACTCTACGCAGTGGAAGAACCTGCAGGTCGATATTGACATGGCCAGAGAAAAGGCAGAGCAGTACGCCGACGCAGTAGCGAACATGGAGGATAAGGGCACTGCCTTTACCCCCGGCACCGAGACGGCGGAATATGCCGAGCTTGCCTCCCGTATTGAGCAGGCGAAGCAGGCCCTCGCCGATCTGGAAGCAGAGGCCGCGAATGCACAGGCGAGACTTTCCCAGGTACCCACGGCCAGCGGCATGATCAAGAGCGCCTTCGCCAGTATCGGGGCCACGGTGCGTAGCGCGTTTTCCGGCGTGGCGAACGCCGTGACGCACCCGATCCAGACGGCAGACCGCGCCCTTGGCCCGCTGCTGGTTAAGGCCGGGCAGCTCCCCGGCGCTCTGGCCTCTCTCGGGAAGACGGCCATCGGGCATTTTGTGTCAGGGCTGAAAGCGGCGGCGTCCGCCATGGGGCGGATGGTCACCGGCGGGAACTCCATGAGTAAACAATTCGGCGGCTTGATCGGAGCCGCAAAGAAGTTCTCTCTGGCCATGCTCGGCGCGAGAGGTATCTATTCGCTGCTCCGCAAAGCGGTCACCGAATACATGAGCCAGAACACGGCCCTGTCCGGCCAGATGTCCAGCATGTTCTCACAGCTCGGAAATATTCTCGGCCCGATCATCACCCGGATCATCGGGTTGGTGTCCACGGCCATCGGCTATATCACGGCCCTGCTGAGTCTGCTCGGCATTGCCGGATCGACCGCCGTCAAGAACATCGACAAAGCAGCGGGCGGAGCCGGAGGCGCAGCAAAAGAATTGAAGCGGCAGCTCGCGAGCTTCGATGATCTGAATATCCTGAACGGCGACGATGACGGCGGCGGTGGAGGCGGAGGCGGCGCAGGCACCACAGATCCCGCCGAGGTCACGCTCCCCGACTGGTTGACCATGATGGTGGACAAGATCAAAGAAGGCGACTGGGCGGGCGCTGCGACGGTTCTAACCGATAAGCTGAACGAGATGGTTGATAGCGTAGACTGGAGCGGCATCGGCTCTAAAATCGGCTACTGGCTGAATGGTGTGCTGACCTTCCTCGCAACAGCCATTCTCAACTTTGACTGGAAGAATCTCGGCAAGCACCTCGCCGAATCCGTCAACGCCATTATCAAAAGCGTAGATTGGACGAACCTCGGTACTGTTCTCTCCGGCAAATTCCGAATCATCCTGCTCACCGCTGCCGGATTCCTCGAAAACCTCGACTGGGCAGAGCTGGCCAAAGGCTTCAGCGATTTTGCCCAGGGCTTCTTTGACGGCATCACAAACGCAATCAAGGCGGTCAATTGGGACAAGATCGGCGAGGGTATCGCTGATTTCCTTAAAAATATCGACTGGGCCGGGATCGCGGAATCTATCTTCGAACTGCTCAAAAGCGCCTTTGAGGGTATTACCGGCCTTATCCGTGGCCTGCTGAAAGACGCGCTCGACCTTGACGGGGATGAAAACCTCCTCGAAATCGGTATCAAGCTGATTAAGGTTGGCTGGGAATCTCTGAAAAAATTCGTCGGCACAGCGGTCACAGCTGCCGTATCCCTGGTGAAAAAAGGCTGGAAGTCTCTGAAAAAATGGGTCGGCGATAAGCTCGATGTGGCAATCAGCCTCATCAAGAAGGGCTGGAAAACGATCACAAAATTCGTCGGCGACGCCGTGAAGGTGACGATCTCCCTTCTGAAAAAAGGTTGGAAGACGATAGAAAAGTTCGTCGGTACTGCCGTATCGGTCGGTATCAAGCTTCTCAAAAAAGGTTGGAAAACCATTGAAAAGTTTGTCGGCACAGCCGTTTCGGTAGCTATCTCACTGCTGAAAAAGGGCTGGAAAACTATCGCCGGTTTTGTCGGCACAGCAGTTGCGGTGACGATCTCCCTTCTGAAAAAAGGTTGGAGTACGATTGCCAACTACGTCGGCACGGCGGTTTCGGTTTCTATCTCGCTGCTGAAACGCGGTTGGAGCACGATCTCGGCATACGTCGGCACGGCGGTTTCAGTGTATATCTCGCTGCTGAAACGCGGTTGGACGGCGCTGTCGAACTGGATCGGTACATCGAACAATGTGTATATCAGCCTGCTCAAACGTGGATGGCAGACAATCGCAGGATTCATCGGCACGAGCGTTTCTGTTGGTATCAGCCTGTTCAAATCCGGCTGGTCTTCCCTGAAAGCGTTCTTCGGCCTTGCCTCCGGCGGCATTGTAACGTCGCACGGCTTCAAGCTCCTGTCTGGCGGCGGCGTGCTGCATGACGGTACCACAAACTGGTGGAGGAGCATTCCCAAATATGCGACCGGTACGCATACGGCGCACGGCTCCATGTTCGTCGCCGGTGAGGCAGGGCCGGAGATCGTCGGCCATGTAAACAACCGCACCGAAGTTCTGAACAAGTCCCAGCTCGCGGCCACAATGGAGGCGGCGGTCAGGACGGCCATGGTGACGATCTCGAACACCATCGGCTCCGCAATTCTCTCCAGAATGACCGCCTGTGCCAATGGCATTATTAGCGCGGTGCTGTACGCAGCGAGCGCCCATCCAACGGTGAATGTCGCGCCGATTGAAGGATCGGTCGGCGGCGGCGACGTCCTCGCCAAGCTGCAGGAGATCGCCTCGCGGATCACCTACTCTGCGCCCGTTGTAGCCGGTTCCGTTATGCCCTATGCTGTTGCACCGGGAGGCGCTGATACCTCCGGGATCGCTGATGTAATTGAAGCATCGAACGACGAGCTGGGCAGCGTGATCGTGCAGGCCGTAACCAATGCGGCGTCCTCCATCGTGAACGCCATCCAGCAGTACAGCGGCGGCGACACGACCTTTGACAGCCGCTATGTCGCTGACATGACGATTAAGGAAATCAACAGACGAACGCGGGCTGTGGGACATTCCCCGCTACTGAACACATAAGGAGGTGCGCACGTGAAGCCTGTCTTTAAGATCGGAGATAACGATTACACCGATTACCTCCTGGAACTCGAGCCGGTACGGAACGACCTGGACAGCGACGGCGCAGGGCGCAACCTCCTTGACGGCCTGATGTACCGGGCAAGGATCGCGCAGAAGTTCAAGTGGACGGCGAAGTTCCTCCGGCTCCCCGAGCAGATCATGAAGGGAATCTCCAACGATATCAAAGCAGAGTTCGCCATGATCACCTTTCTTGACCCGGATCTGAACCGTGTTGTTACCAGAGAATACTATACCTCCACCCTGAAATACGGGTCGCAGAAGTACGACAGATCGGATAAGATCACCGTCTACGACGGCTGCAACTTCGATATGACCGAGAGGTAGCCGCATGAGAAGAAGATCGAAACGCTGGGAGAAGATGGCCATCCGTGGCCGCTTCACCTTCGACGCCAAGGCGCGGATTAATGGCAAGGACTACCGGGCCATCTCAGCGCCTCGCATCGTGCGGAGCCTTATGCCGTCGCCTCTGTCTGTCGGCAACTGTAATTCTGCGACGCTGCACCTGTCCGTCCTCACGGATGATGTTATCGAGGATAAGACCTCGGTCGTGATCCTCGGCAGGATCGTCAACGACGTCCACGCGAGCGAATGGATGGAGTTCGGCACCTACTGGATCGACCAGCGCGACAGCAGCTTTGCGGGCCTCGTGACGGTGGACTGCTTCGACGCCATGCTCAAGACGAATCAAAACTATCTCTCTGACACTGATACCTCGGCCACATGGCCGAAGTCGATGAAGACGGTGGTGGAAGAGGTAGCATACCGAATCGGGGTAGGCATCGACCCACGCACACGCATTCGGACGGGCGCTGATTACATGGTGCCGTTCCCGGCAAATCGAACCATGAATCAGGTGATGGGCTATATCGCGGCCTGTCACGGCGGCAACTGGATCATTACAGAGGAAAACCTTCTGTACCTCGTGCCGCTGATCACCGCGCCGGACGAAACATTCCACATCATTGACAGTGATTATAACATCATTCAAACCAACGATGGACACCTCCTGATCTACAAGGAGCAGGAGGTGTTCAACGCTGTTCTCCCGGCTCCGGCTGGCGTTCAGCCGGATTCTCCGTTTCCTCGCACCTACTTCATCGTGGATGAGGCGGGAAACTACATCGTCACCCCGGAGGGGTATTACCTTGTGTGGGACACGGAGGAGCATATCGCCCAGGCGGTACCGCCTGAGAATGTAATCAATATCCCTGTGGTGTGCGGCGATATCAAGACCGGCTCCCGGTACACTATCACCGGCGTGACCATGACCGACGAGAGCGGGAATGTGTACACAGCCGGGAACGACACGGGGAAGCTGCTGAATATCGACAGTAACCCGTATGCCACGCAGGGAATCTGCAATGATCTGTATGCCGCCTACAACGGCCTTGTGTATTTCCCGTTTACAGCGACAAAGGCCCTCTATGACCCGGCTACAGAGTTGGGCGATCAGGTAAAGATTGGGGATAAGGTGCACAGCGTCATTTATGGCGCGACGCTGACACTCGATCATAATTTCCGTGCTGATCTGTCCGCGCCGAACAGCGAGGAGCTGAGCACCGAATATCCGTATCTCTCCAACTTCCAACGGCTTAGACAGTCCACGGAAGATCTGAATGCAGCCATCGAGCAGAACGCAGAAGAACTCGCCGGGAAGGTCAGCGACACCGACCTTCAAGAGGAGATCGACCGAGCGTCCACTGCTGAACAGGCGCTTTCAACTGCCATCGGTGCAGAGAGAACGAGAGCGGAGGGGGCAGAATCTACCCTTGACGGGAAGATCGGCGCCAATACCAGGAGCATTCAGTCGAACGCCTCCAACATTACGAGCCTGCAGAGGG
This sequence comes from Clostridiales bacterium UBA3758, assembly GCA_002371675.1. GTDB lineage: Bacteria > Bacillota > Clostridia > Oscillospirales > Oscillospiraceae > Limivicinus. The sequence goes on along the minus strand of DFGE01000022.1, from coordinate 71,655 downwards.
ACGTGACGCAAAACACCTCAGATATTGCGGCTCTCTCTGCTTCGATCCTCGCCGCTCAACAGGTGGCCTCTGATATTAGCCAGTTGCAAAGCGACGTCTCGACGCTGCAATCCGAATCGACCCAGCACGGCACGGATATTTCCTCGCTCCAGAGCGATATCAGCTCGATCAATTCCACGCTGACACAGATTCAGAATGACATCTCTGGCATTCTGAACCGGCTGAATGCATTGGACGGAGGCGGTACCTGATCCGCCAATTATGAACATCTTACAGGAGGTCAGCTATGGCAAACAAAAGAATCCAGGACTTTGCACTTCTGAACGAAGCACAGGATGATGATGTTCTCCTTGTGGCTTCGGACGAAGAAACCTATGGCATTAAGGTCAAGGTTATCAAGGATGAAGTGTCCGGCAATGCTGCCGCTGCTGCGGCCTCTGCTGCTGCTGCGGCTGAATCGGCTTCGGGTGTGGCGCAGGCGGCGTCGGCAGCGTCCCAGGCGGCGGCGGAGGCCGCTTCCTCGGCGCAGTCCGCCAACGCGAGAGCGGAGGCAGCAGAGGCGCAGGCCCTCCAGGCTGCGGCCAATGCCCGCACCGCCTCCAATGCGGCGACTTCTGCGGCGGCCTCTGCTGCTGCGGCACAGCAGACGGTTGATAACGCGGCGGGCTTCCTCTCGGATCTGGAAAACCTTGACCTCGGCGTCGGCTTTGATTCCGGCTATCAGGATGAAGAGGGCTTTATCCATCTGACGAAGAACGGCGAAGATCTTCCCGCCGAGGACTTCACCCCGTTCAAGGTGGCCGGTGGCGGCGGCTCCGGCGGAGGGGACAGCGGTTCCCGCTTGACCTTTGCCATCTACACCCCGACTTCGTTCTCCGTCCTCGATACTGCCGGGACCGCTCCGATCACCTATAAGTTCCTGTCCATCGACACGGAGACGCAGGCGGCAACCGGCGCGGGCACTCTGGCCGTGTATGTGGGGAGCGTTCTCAAAGCGAATATCCCTGTGCAGCAGGGCGACAACAAGATCATCGACGTGTTCCAGTATCTGGCCGTCGGCTCGAACGCGGTGCGGCTTGTGCTGACCGACAGCTACGGCAGCTCCGCAAGCCGGAAGTTCACGATCCAGCGCGAGCGGTTCTCTCTGGAATGGAACCTCGACGAGGTGTCGAAGAATACGGCGTCCGATCTGAGCTTCTATATCACGCCGACCGGCACCGGCACCAAGACCATTTACACCTATGTGGACGGTGTTTTGGATTCGACCGATACCGTGACCACCTCCGGGCGACGCTTCACCAAGACGATCTCCGGCCTCGCGCATGGTGCGCACACCATCGAGGTCTACGGCGTCATGGACGTGAACGGCTCCACAGTGGAATCCAACCATCTGTACGCTGCGGTCGCACAGGTCGGGGCTTCGAGCGCGGTCGTGATCGCGGCCAACTGGCCGAGCGGGAATCTGCAGCAGTACACCACGGAGCAGATTTCTTACATGGTGGTGAATCCCTCCGAGAATCCCACCGAGGTGCAGCTGCTGGTCGATAACGTGGCGCAGATCACCGAGACCATCGATCAGACCATGCACACCTGGGCATATCGCCCGGTCACCGCAGGCTCGCACACGCTGGCCATCAAATGCGGCAGTACGACGGTGACGCACAGCGTGACCGTTGATTCTATCGGCGCGGGCATGGAGGAAGTTTCCTCCGGCCTTGCCGTGAAGGTCGATCCCGCCTCTATCGGTTCCCTTCACGGATGGAGCAATAACGGCTACAGCTTCACCCTTTCGGCGAACTTCGATGAAGTCAACGGCGGCCTTGTGACCGATTCTGACGGTGTTCGCTGCATTCGTGTCACCGCAGGCGACCGGCTGACGCTGAACTACCAGCCCTTCTCCGGCGATCCCCGGCGCGACGGTCTCGCGCTGAAGATCATCTATGCGATCAAGGACAGCACGGACAAAGACGCGGTCGGCATCTCGTGCATGGACGGCGGCGTCGGCATCGAGATCAAGGCGAACAACGCCTACCTGTACGGCAACCAGACCACCATTGCCCTGAGCACCTGTGAGGATCAGAAAGCAGAGCTGGATATCAATATCCAGCAGGACAGCGAAGACCGCCTTGCGTACATCTGGGAGAGCGCGAGCACCTTCTCCTTCGATCAGTACGCGGCGAACGAGAGTTACACGCAGGGTACGGCCAAGGGTATCACCTTCGGCTGCGACGAGGCGGACGTCTACATCTACCTCCTGCGCGGGTATGGCCGCGACCTGACTGAGAACGAGATCAAGGCCAACTTTATCGCAGACGGCAAAGACGGTGTCGAGATCCTTGCCCGTCAGAATCGCAACGACATCTACGACGGCAACGGTGCGATCGATCTGGAAGAGGCTTATGCCAAGAACCCGGACGCTCATTTCATCGTAATCAACGCCCCGCGCATGACCCTCGGCAAGAAAGACGAGGTAGCCGGAACAATCGACCATACCTATGTTTCCGGTGGAGCAGAGCACAAATGGTCTGCTCCTATGACCATGAAGGTGCAGGGCACGTCCTCTGTGGAGCACGCCGGTACCGCAGGCCCGAACATCAACTTTGAGCTGCCCAACGGTATCACGCTCGAGGACGGTACGGTTATCCCTGCGGGCTACGCCATGAACGGCGCGGAAATCAGCATTCCCACGAAGCTCCTGTGCTGGAAGAAGAATATCGCCTCGCAGGATCACATCATCAACCGGGCCTGCGCGGAATGGTATAACCGCTATCAGCCCTCCGTCCGTGCCGCCCGCGTCGCTGATCCTCGTGTCCGCGACTGTCTGGAATCGGCTATGTGCGTGGTGTTCTTCCACAACACCGCCTCCGAAGCTGTCCAGGTCGGTCCTGATGTGGTACAGCCGGACGAAACGGTGTTCTTCGGCCTCGGTAACCTCTGCTCCAACAAGGACGCCGAGGAAGTCTTTGATTATGACGATATCGTCATTGAGGTCAAGAACAACGCGAATCCCCAGGTGCGCTTCAAGAGCGACGATCTGACCGGCGACAATTGGGGCAACAACTATGAGTTCCGCTATCTGAATGAGGACGCGCTCACCGAGGCGCAGGCTATCGCAGCTTGGCAGGAGGTGCAGACCTTCCTTTATGAGACGGACGTTGCAGCTGCTCCGAATACGGCCCTGAATCCGTCCAGGACAGTAAACGGACAGGTGTTTACGGTCGATAACGCCGCCTATCGTAAGGCGCGGTGGCTGAATGAGGCCCCGGCGATCTTCGACATGGACACCCTGTATTTCCACTACAATATTACGCTGTTCTATCTGCTCCGTGATAACCGGGCGAAGAATATGTTCTGGTCCCGGAACAGCGCGGGAAAGTGGGGTCTCTGGTTCAACTGGGACAATGATACCGGCCTCTGCCGGAACAACGACGGCTACATCGACATTGAGCCGGGGTACATGGACTTCGATACCCTCGGCACCGGCTATGTGTTCAACGCCGCCGACAATGCCCTGTGGACTACCCTTCGCGAGTGCAACGAAGCCGAGCTTCTGGCGAACTATCTCAGCCGCGAGAGCGCGGGCGCGTGGAACATCGACGCCTTCTATGCTTTCTGCAAGGAGAGCCAGGAGGCCATCTGTGAAGCGCTGTGGATCGAGGACGCCCAGCATAACGCCATCCGCACCATGCAGAATCTCGGCACGACCGCCTACCTCCAGAGAGCCACCGGGCGGCTGCGCCTGCATATCATGAAAGCCCTGATGTTCCAGAAGGTGCTGGTGGACAGCTACTATATCGCGACGGCGGCCACGGCGGAATCCACGGCTTTCCGTGGGTACACGCCTGACGATTGGGCCGGGGTGCAGCCGAGCGGCATTCTGCAGGTGACCACCTACACCAATATGTACATCAACATCCTCGCCGGTTCCAACGCCTACCGGGCGAGGGCGACCGCTGGTGTGCCGGTGACGGTGGACATCTCCGCCTCTCTGAACAATACCGAGATCTATTTCCGGCACGCGCCGTGGATTCAGGACTTCGGCGATATGTCCGGCCTGTACCTCGGCCAGTTCGAGGCGAGCAACCTGAAACGCGCACGGCGGCTCCTGATCGGTTCCTCTGTGGCCGGGTACTACAACACCAACTTCACGCAGGCGACCTTCGACAACTGCAAGCGCCTGTCCGAACTGAACCTTGGCGGTCTTGTGAACGCCAAGAGAGCCTTTGACTTCTCACCGAACATCTATTTGCAGACTCTCTATACCAAGGGCTCCGGCGTGACCGGTATCACCTTTGCAAAGAACGGTCGGCTGCGGAATGTGCAGATCAACGGCGTCGCCTCGCTGGATATGCGCGGCCTGCGCCAACTCGAGACATTCAGCATGGAGAGCATGGCGGCCCTGACCGCGCTCGTGATCGAGGATTGCCCGCTGATCGACACCTACGCAATTGCCAGCGGGGCTGTGAATATCGCCCGCGTCCGGCTTCTGGAAATCGACTGGTCGGTAGGCTTCGTGGCCTATGATACTTTGATCCGGCTCTACAATGCCCACGGCATCGACGATGATGGGTATGACGTCGCCCACGGCGTGCTGACCGGCGAGGTTTACTTCACCGGCATCGGCATGACGAAGTACAACGATATCCGTGCAAAGATCCCGACCGTGACCTTCACCTATGGCGAGGCCCTCGCGGAATACACCGTCACCTTCCAGGACTACGACGGCACCACGCTGATCGTAGAGACCAGTGAGAGCGGCGGCTCTGTTCTTGATCCTGTGCGGAACGGCCTGATCGAAGCGCCGACGAGAGCGGCCACGGCAGAGAAATACTGGGTGTTCTACGGCTGGAACAAGTCCCTGGACAACATCACCGAAAACACGACCGTCACGGCGATCTACTCCGAGTATGACCAGTATTACACTGTCACGTTCTGCGATCATGAGGGGACGCCCATCTCCGGGCAGACCTACACGGTCGCGGCGCATGGCACCGCACGATACACCGGCGAAGATCTCCCAGCAGTAGACGGCGACATCTGGGGCGGCTGGCAGCAGGACACTTCGGACGTCGTTTCCGATATGCAGGTCATGCCGCGTTACATTCACCCGACCATGCCAGCAGGTGTGGCCAGCGGTCACACCTACCTGTATTCCGACGATCCCGAAGATGACAGCGCCTACACGCTGAACGAGTTCTACGGCATCATCGACAGCGGCTATGCAAAGACCTATTTCAGCGTCGGCGACAAGGTGAAGATCGTTCCAAATACGACGGTCTTTGCCGACAGCACCATCATCCTCCAGGTCGTAGGCTTCAATCACTTCCGCCGGGTGGACAATAACGAGTTTGCCTCGGTGGTGTTCCACATGGTGGGCCTGATGAACGCCGGTCACAATATGAACGGCAGCAATACCAACGCCGGAGGCTGGGCTTCCTCGAATATGCGGAACTGGCTGAACAACACCATCTTCAAGGCTCTGCCGCAGCAGTGGAAGTCCATGATCCGCAAGGTCAAGGTCATGTCCTCCATCGGCCAGACGAAAGCGGATATCAGCACCAGCGAGGACAACCTGTTCCTGCTGTCTCAGGCCGAGGTCGGCTTCAACACCTCCGAGACGCCGTATGTGGATGAGGTGGACGCCAGCGCGGAGCGGCGCTCCTTTGCCAACTTCTCCAGCAATGCCAACCGTATCAGGAAATATTACAACGGTACCGGCTCTGCGGCGGGCTGGTGGCTCCGCTCTCCCGTTTCGTCCTCTTCCACCTACTTCATGATTGTGAACAACTACGGCGGCGGCTCGTCCAACAACTACTCCGCGTCCAACTCTTATGGGGTCGCGTTCGGCTTCTGTATTTAATCCATGCATCCCCTTAGTATCTGACCCCCTTTGTGGGGTCAGATACGGGGAACACCACCAAATATTCCTCGCCGCGAAGCGGCGAATTTTTTTCGCGATTTTTGAGAATAACGGAATCCGTTATTTTCTCACAAATACAGGTGCAGGCTCCGGCGGGGCGTTATAATGCCGCCGAGGTGAGCGCCCTTGTCCGTAATCAAGAGCAAGCGCAGCACATCGGATATGGAGTTCCTGGCGACCGCCCGGAAGCTCCAAATATATACCGTCAAAAAGTGCGTGAATTTCCCGAAGCGGTACACGTTCTATGTGTCCCAGCCTTTGGGGAATACCGCAGGGCGGATATATGAAAATGTGAAGCGCGGCAATTCAATCTATCCCCTGAACCAGCACGAAGTCCAGATGCGGCGTGACTACTTCCTACAGGCCCATGCCGAGCTGCAGAACATGATTTCCCAGCTCGAACTTGCACAGGAGCTTTTCGGGATCGAGATGGACACCCTCAAATTCTGGATGGAGATGGTAGATGCTGAAATCCGCCTTGTCAAGGCCGTCATGAAGAACGACCGGGCGAGGTACAAGGATCTGCCATAATCAGCACGGGTTAAGCACTGTACGATTCGTGTCCCGTTGAGTTCGATGGCTGCGGCGAACTGGTGGCTCCGCTCTCCCGTTTCGTCCTCTTCCACCAACTTCATGAATGTGAACAACAACGGCAACTCGAACAACAACAACGCGTCCAACTCTAATGGGGTCGCGTTCGGCTCCTCTCTGACTGACAAAGTAACCGTTGGGCGAAATCCGTTTGGAGAAGAGAGAAGGAGAGCTTGACCTTCCGCAAGGAAAATATTTACCCCGACGGGCCATGGCGGACGCTGCTTGCATGGCGGCGCTTGATGGTGATGCGCCGTTTCATGCCATGACAAACGGTCGAGAGACCGCCGCCCTATACCGCTATAGGTAACCATCCGGCAGCGGCGCGGGGGAACCTGGGGAGATTGAAATGACCAGCGAAGAAAGACGAGAGGCGCGGTACCGCCGCCGCGTGACCATGCGCCAGAAGAAAAAAGAGAGATACGCAAGCGCCGACAGTTTTGACAGGGTGTTCAGCTATACAAACCTCTATCAGTCTTACCGCTGCTGTCGGCGCGGTGTGGCGTGGAAAGCCAGCGTCCAAAAGTACGTGGCGAACGCGCCGCTGAATGTGCTGCGTACCTATACGCAGCTCCACAGTGGGAAGTACAAAAGCCCCGGATTCTTTGAGTTCGACCTATACGAGAGAGGCAAGGCCAGACATATCCGCAGTACCATCATCGGGGAGCGGGTTGTCCAGCGCTGCCTCTGCGACAATGCCCTTGTTCCGATGATGGAGCGCACCCTGATCTATGATAACGGTGCTTCTATGAAGAATAAGGGCTATGATTTCGCCCTGAACAGGCTCACCCTGCACTTGCGGGAGCATTTCCACAAGCACGGGAACGAGGGCTATGTGCTGCTCTTTGATTTCTCGAAGTTCTTCGATAATGTCGACCATGGCGTGATAAAGGCGCAGCTGCGCCGGGAGTTCACCGATCAACGGCTCCTCGGCCTGACCGAGCATTTCATTGATATGTTCGGCCCGGTCGGGCTGGGCCTCGGAAGCCAGATCAGCCAGGTTCTCGCGCTGGTATCTGCAAACCGGCTCGATCACTACATCAAAGAAATGCTGCGGATTCGCGGCTACGGTCGGTATATGGATGATGGGTACCTGATCCACCCGTCAAAGCAATACCTGCAGGAGTGTCTGGTAAAGATCCGGGCGGTATGCAATGAGCTGGGGATCGTCCTGAACGAGAAGAAAACGCAGATCGTCAAGATCAGCCGGGGCTTCTGCTGGCTCAAAGCGAGGATCTATCTCACGCCCACCGGGAAGGTGGTCAAGAAGATCTATAAGCGCAGCGTTACCGTGATGCGGCGTAAGCTGAAAAAGCTCGCCGTCAAATTCAGCCAGGGCCGGATGACCTTTGAGGACGTCCGGGCCACCTGGCAGAGTTGGAAAAGCTATGCAGAGCGATTCCACGCATGGCGAACCATCCAGAGCATGGGGAAGCTCTATAACAGTCTATTTATTTCCAACATGAACGAGGAGGGGTACAATGGAATACTTCAAAGTGTATAGGGGCGGAACGCTGATCGGCGTCGAATACTCCCCTGATCCTGCCTTTGTCAAATGGCAGGAGAGGAACAACATGATTATTCTCTGCTCGAAGGAGGAGGCCGAAGCTATCGTTTCCGACAAGGACGGCGAGACGGTTTTCCTTCTGCCCGGTAAGCAGCTGCACGGCGTTGAGACTGATCTCAGCGCCGTTCTTGTTACCCAGGCGGAGTATGAGGAAGCGCTCGGCGAAATCGGCACGCTGCCCGATCCAGAGGATGAAAACCCGGAGATCCCGGACGGCACCCCGGAAGAGGAAGTCTTGACCAGGGCGCAGCTCACGGAGCGCGTTGCCGAGCTTACCCGGCTGGTGAAGACCGAAGCGCAGCCTTTCACCGCTGACAGAGCCTATCAGACCGGGGAGATCATCACGGACGGCTCGCGGGTGTACATTGCCAATCAGGTGATCGTGACGGGCGAAACCGTGCGGCCCGGTATCAACTGCACGGAAACCAACCTTGCCGAATTGCTGACCGCCCTGCAGGCGCAGCATGAGGAATAAATCATTCAGGAGGAAAGAACCATGTATCAGTATTACGTTGTCGAGATCCAGAAGAACGCCCAGGGCGAGTATGGCCATCTGATCCACTATGCGTATGACGAAGATCAGGACAAGGCCAGGCTCAAGGGCGAGAGCAAGTACCACGAGGTGCTTTCCTCGGCGGCAGTTTCCGAAATGCCGGAGCACGGTGCGATCCTGATCAGCAGCGATTGTGTGCCGATCGAGAACAAGTGCTACAAAAAGCCGTGGCTGACGGCTGCGAATCCGGCAGAGTAAGGAGTGACGGAATAACGCTTTGCGTTATATCCTCACGATATGCAGCTGTGCCCTTCCGCTTTGCGATATAATCGCGGGGATTGGAGGGGTGCACCGTGTCAAATCTGCAACTGATAGAGGCGCTCTGCTGTTTGGTGGAGCAACAGTCGGGCATCATCCGCGACCTCGCCACAGCGCTTGAACGGGAAAGAAGCCTGTCCGAAGCCGAGCGGGAAGCGGTGAGATCCGCAGGCGAGCGATACAGAGAAATACTCGGCGCGGGCGAGGTGCCCGACGATCTATGAAAGGGGCTGCTTCGGCAGCTCCTTTTTTGTTGCAGACGTAGAAGTCCACGGCTCCGGCCATGGGCTTTCTTTTTTTCGGAGGTGAGGATCGTGAAAAAGATCATCTGACGCAGCCCTAAATCACATTCTCAGGAGGAAGTAAATAAATGACTGTTACACCCCAAAGCATCATCACCGTGGCGGCTGTCCTTGCGGCGCTCTTTGCCTTGTTCGGCTACTACAACAAGGCGCACAACTGGTACCTCAAGCAGGAACAGCAGGACAAGGATATCAAGTCCATCAAGGCCGACAACACCATGCTGACCTATGGCGTTCTCGCCTGTCTCAAAGGTCTGCATGAGCAGGGCTGCGACGGCCCTGTGGACGAAGCTATCACGAAATTCGAGAAATACCTGAACCAGAAAGCGCACGACCAGCTTTAGAAAGGGATGGCTTTATGGCATACGACAGAAACAAAGTAATCGCGCTCGCACAGGCGGAGGTCGGCTACCACGAGAAGGCCTCGAACGCCAGCCTGGATGATAAGACCGCGAACAGCGGCTCCGGCAACTGGACAAAGTACGGGCGAGATCTCGACGCGCTGGGCGACTTCTACAATGGGCCGAAAAACGGATATGCCTGGTGCGATCAGTGGTATGACTGGCTCCTGTATAAATGCTTCGGTAAGGACGCGGCTATGAAGCTGTTGTGCCAGCCGAAGTATTCAGCCGGTGCCGGTTGCTATTATTCGGCCCTGTACTACAAGCAGCACGGCCAGTTTTACGGTCCCGGGACCGTTCCCGAGCCTGCCGATCAGATCTTCTTTACCTATGCCGCCGGGGAAGTTTCCCATACTGGCATCGTTGAGAAGGTGGTCGGAAATACGATCTACACCATCGAGGGCAACACCAGCGACGGCGTTTACCGCCGCACCTACAGCGTCGGCCAGTCTTCCATCTACGGTTACGGTCGCCCGAAGTGGGACGATGACGGCCCCGATGATGGTACGGACACGAATGTCCCTACCACGCCGAGCGGCGGGAAGACCGTGGACGAACTGGCGCGAGAGGTCATTGCCGGGGCGTGGGGTAACGGCGCGGATCGCACGAAGCGCCTTACTGACGCCGGATATGACGCCGCCGCCGTGCAGAAGCGCGTGAACGAGATCCTTTCCGGCGCTCCGGCCCAGGAGCAGCCCGCACAAGAGACGCCCACGCAGACCACCGCGCCGCTGGTCGGATATGCGATCTACCTCGAAGAAATCTCCGAGGGGGCAACCGGCAGCTTCGTCAAAGCGGTGCAAACGCTCTTGATCCTCCGTGGCTACAGCTGCGGTAGGGTCTATTATAACGGCTCCGAGCGGGCAGATGGCGAGTTCGGCCCCATCACCAAAGATGCCGTTATGAGTTTCCAGAAAGCAAACGGCCTCGAGGTCACCGGCGTTGTGGACGCCAAGACCATGACGGCCCTGCTGAAATAAAACACAGGAGGATCATATCATGCAGAATGTCATCATCGAAACCATCGCCAGCATCGTCGCGGCGCTGGCCACCACTCTGATCGGCGTCTTCGGCGCGTGGCTGCTCGCCAAGATCAGCAAGCGCGAGGAACTGAAGACTATCGCCATCGGCGTCAACGAGGTTATCAATGCCGCCCAGATCACCGTTATGGAGCTGCAGCAGACCCTTGTCGACGGCATGAAAGCCGCCGCCGAAGACGGCAAGCTCGGCAAGGACGATATTGCAGCCCTCGGTCTTATGCTTGAACGTGGCGCTATGGAAAAGCTGTCCGAACCTACTAAGACGCTGCTTGAAGCGGCAGGCGTGGACATCATTGCTATCATCCACGGCGCAGGCGAGGCCCTTATCAGACAGATCAACGACAACAAGTGAAAAAAGCCCCTCTCGGTTCCATTCACGGAGCCGGGAGGGGCTTTTTTCGTTTATGCCTATTCTTTTATCTGCGCCTTGCTTTCCCGAATGGTGCGTTTACCCATCCGGCGAGCGGGACGGCGGTTAGAACTGCTCTGACGCAGCGACAGGGCCAATCTCGACGATAGGTTTCCCTGCGGCGTCAAACTCGACATAGCTTTTGCCGAATTCGCGCTGCCAGTCTTCCGGCGTCCACCCGTTTTCTCGCATGGCTTTAGCCTGCGCGATCCGCTTCAAATAGAGCTGCGTTTCGCGGCAGCGGTGTGCAGATTGAGGGCCGAGCCGGTGGCAGCGAGCGCCGCACAGATAGACGGTCAGGCCGTATTGCTCGGATTTGTCCCGGAGGGAACCGGGGAATACATGATGCTCCTCGAGGCGGTCATCCGCACCGTTGCGGCCACAGAGAAAACAGAAATTGCGGCTGCCTATCATCGTCCTGTGCTCCCGAAGCCCTGCTCTCCGCGCGAGGTGGCGGGGAGTTCATCGACCACGTCAATGATCGGCGTCACACAGGGGAGAATGATAAGCTGCGTGATTTTGTCCCCACGCTTGATCTGATATCCCTCTTGGCCGTGGTTATACAGGACGGCCCGAATGCTGCCGGTATAGCCGCTGTCGATGGTGCCACGGCTCGTGATCCCCTTTGCCATGAGGCCGGACTTACTGGTGATCAGCCCGACGAAACCGGCAGGAATGGCAACGTGGACGCCCGTATCGATGCAGATATGCTCGCCGGGGTGAATCCAAAACGGAGCCGGGGAATAAAGGTCAAGCCCAGCATCGTCTTCGTGGGCGCGTGTCGGGCGGATGGCCTGTTCGTCGAGCATGGCCATGAGGCTTGGTTTTCCTTCGAAGATTCTCATTTTCGCTTCTCCTTCACTCGTAAAATGATAGTTCCGTAATAATCCTCCGCCCGGCAGACGCGAGCGCCTTTCAGCTCCGGGTGGTCATGGATTATCTTTTTGAGGCTGTAGTCCTCTGCGATCATCGGCGTGGGCCGGTCGCCATCGGCAGGCTCCCAATAGACGCGCCAGCCTTTGAGCCGAAAATCGTGAACGCGGGATATGCCGAGGATCGTCTTGCCGATCATGTGCTCAATCTTCACGGGGAATCCTCCTTTGCTGACCGCTGAGACGGTGAACGATTATCAGCTGCGTCGGCTCATTCTTCACAACAAGCCAGTTCTCGTGATTGAGGCCCCAGCGTTTCATGAGCTTCTTCTGTGCCACGGTGGGCCGCTTTCCGTTCTTCATTTCCTGATCTCCTCTCTGTACTGCCGCGAGATTTCCGCAAAGCCTGCGGCTATCGAAGTGGCAGCTTCGGCGACAGCGCCAACGCCAGAGGCCAGCGCGTCGCAGATGGAAGCAATCGTTTTCGGGAGGATCACGGTTGTAAAATGATCGAGCCACCCGGAGAGGGAAAAGTAGGTGTGATACAGCGCCTCATAACCGCCCGGCCAGGTCTGGCCAAGCTTGGCGAGCTCCACCGCCGAATTGCGGCTGTATCCCTTTGACATGACCATCTTGATAAAACGTTTCCGTGTCATGAGCCACCTCCTGATTCTGCGAACTCAACCTTCGAGGCCGGGGCAATCGTGACGCTTCGCCCGGATCGGTCGAGCAGTTCGACAGAAACGACGATCTTTCCGTCGCGGACGCGGTAGATGATACCGCTCACGCACATATAAGTAATGCCGCCATGAACGACCGGCGCACCGCCGAGCAGGGCCTTTTTCAGATCGTCATTGCTCATGGCTGTCCTCCATGCGCCTGATCTGTACCTCATACCGGCGGCGGACGCTGACAAGCTCGGCCATATCCGCCTGATGCTGTGCTTCCAGACGCTTGTTTTCTTTGAGGAGCCGCGCATTTTCGCGGCGCAGCTCCTGCATTTCCTTGTCCTTTTCAGTCATGAGATTGCACCATCTTTCGAAGCGCCTGATCAATCCGTGCATTGATCTTCGGAATATCTTTGCTACTGCACATTTCTTCGAAAATGCAACGTTCTCCGACTTCGCAGGCGTATTTTGCGTGACGGCAATCACAGGAGCCGTAGGCATCTTTTTCTTTCGCCTTTGCGCAATACTTCTTGTCCCGGTAGATTTCGCAGTATCTATTAACACAACCGCTCATTACTTGATTACCTCCTTGGAGTATCGTTTCTTTTGATTTCCGCCTGCAGCAGATGGAGCACGGCGACTGCCATCCAGTAGATAATCCGATCCTGCCATATATCGCAGCGGTTCACGGTGCGCTCGCAGGCTTCCTCCATGCGCTGGACGTCTTGGATTAAAGTTTCACGGGTCATGATGCGCCTCCTTAGGCTCGTATTTATCACAAGCAGGCGTGTAATCGTAGCAGAGGAAACCGCACGGGGCTTCCGGGTGAGGTAGATCGCAGCACAAACCCCAATCGCCCATACCGATGAAGTGCTTGCACGAATCGCAGTACCGAGGGCGCTCGGATTCTTCCAGAGGGCAATTCTCGATCTCGGCGATCCACTTGCCGTGATACGGCTCATGAGTGCAGCCGTAAAAACTCCACCCTCCGGTGGCTGTAATCATTCGGCACCAATGGCAGAGGTGCTTCTTGTTGGTTTCACCGCACTTACTCATTCCATACCCTCACTTTCTCGATCCAGTTTTCCTCGGCAGCCTCTTTCGTGAGGCCCTGCGCCTCCGGCACCTTGCAGCCTGGAGGATGATGCTTGTCCGTGATGCTGTACCTGGGGCAGCCGCAGCGCCAGCCGAAATCAGCGCGGTCATAGGTGCTGTACATGTGCACGGTAACGGCAGCGGCCCCGCAGATCGGGCAGGGCGGGAGACTCGGGTTCCTGATCTCAGACGGCATTTTGCACCAGCGCTTCCTTGTACATCTCGAGGAGCAGGAGATACTTCTGCTTGTAGCCGGAATCCACGATGGACGCCTTTTCGCACTGATCGCGAAGCTCGTCTGCGAAGGCCTCGGCGGACTTCTTTGCATTGAGAGCAGCTTTGAGCTCCGCTTTCAGACAGGCGAGCTCGTCTTTCAGGTCGGCCAGCTCCTTAGCTGCTGCGGGATCTTCTTTGATAACCTCTTTGGTTATCGTTTTCGCCTTGGGAGCGGACAGCGCCAGAGAAACCATTAGCGCCACCTCGAGATTCATCATTTCATCGTCGGCAACGGTGGCTATGTAGTTCCCGAGCCGGTCGATGCTGACGGAGGTGATCTGCTCGCAGAGGGCAATGCTTGTCCTGCCGGTACTGCGGATGGTGACGTGTGTGGGGAGATCGTGCTTCGGAGCCGAGGTCAGATATACGACCTCAATAACGGGGCTGACCTCGTTGCACTTGTTGTTCGAAACAACGATTGCAGGCCGGGCGGCCTGCTGCTCGCTGCCCGTGGTCGGGTATTTCTCGATATAGTAAATATCGCCTTTCAGGATTGCCATCTTCTTATTCCTTTCTTTTTGATCGATGTTCAGCATGGCTTGGTAGACTGTCGGATCTGCGTAACCCTCCGAGTTTCGCTTCATCATCTCTTCCGATGCTTGTCAGCGTCGGGGCAAGTGGCCCAATGGGGAACCCGCGCCATGCCTGTCGGGAACCCGGTATAATCGAAGCGACAGCGGATCACCTGACCGCCCTGCGTGACAACAGCCTCCGGCCCGGCGCTGTCCTGCTTGTAAGGAACAAGGCCCTCGTCGCAGGGAATCCACTTCTTGTTCGGTGTCTCGATCCAGATGATCGGAGCGCCGCAGGCTTTACATGTAGCTGCCATATCAGCCGCCTCCTCTCATGTCGGTGTCTCGCCTTTTGCCGCGAGAACAAAAATCATCTCCGCTTAGGCAGTTCTCATAGTCATTGAAACACCATAGCCCACGCTCGTCTGTCTGCGAGTACATGCAATCCCTACACAGAACCACTTTTCGCACATTGGTAGCGGGCAGAGATAGCAACCGCGCCACATCTTTCTCTGTGTGCCCGTCCCAGTGCTTTGCAACAGGCAACTCCTCACAATCGAACAGGTCAAAGTCCTTGTTCTCGTAGTGGTAGGTATAGCTACCTTCGGGCGTATCAATACCGACGATAAACCACCCGCCGCCGAAGCACAGCTCTCCGTCCTCGTGACGGTAGGACTTCCATGCCTTGTCCTTGTTCTGCTTCACTATCGCGGCGAACAGGATCATGCGCTGGTGGTACAGGCCATTAAAGGTGTGGTAGCCGTCGCTCAGATCGCCGATCCCGGTTGCAGGAATCTCTACAACATTGGCGGCGGGGATGCGTCTTAATTCGTCTATCAGCCCAAGAGATGTTCTTCCGAATGAACAACATTTGATTGCCGCCTCGCGCTTGATGCACTCAGTCATAGAAATCATCCTCCAGATCGACGCCCAGCAGCTTGCAGATCAGGAGCACCAGGCAGACATAAAGCACAAGGAAGAAGCCACCGACGGCAAACGAGATATCTTCAAGAATCGTTTTCATTTCATGTCCTCCACATAGCACCAACTCTGAGGCGGGCGCTTGATTTCGCAATCCCAACAGCCAGAGCAGTTTTCTCTGTCGTTTCCCCTGTGGCACTTAACAAATGTAAGAAACTCGCTCAGTTTCTTCGGCTGATCGTAGATCTTCAGATCAGAAATGTGCCAGCCGTACCCGCCTTTATGACCGAGATAATCATGCATATCGGTGAAATCCAGACAAGAAGCATACGCCACATTGTTTGTTTCAGCTTCGGTTTTGCCTACTTTGAATGCGTTTCCTACGTTTTTGATTTCATAGATGGCATCACAAACAAACTCGCCGATTATCGCTCCGTGACCCTTCCCGCCAATGGTGCAACACAAATTTTCGTTTCCGACCCGCTCAAAGCCTTTTGTCTCATAGATGTAGCACTTAAACGGTGATTCCAGTTTTGGGCGGGTCTTGCGGACTTCAATGGTTTTCTTTCTGCATGCAATCAGCTCACACCACTTTGGCCGGATGCTTATAAGTATAGATTTCATCCTATCGATCCATTTCCGCCCGCAGGCTGTCCTTGATGTAGTAATCCAACCTGTATGCCTCGCACATAGCCTCTGCTGCAAGCCCAAACTCCCTCCAGTTGATTTCGGACTGGTGATAGTTGAGTTTACCGATTTTCACCTTGTCGATTATCGGATAATGCATTCCGATGAAACGTAGAACCGCGTCGGCGTCAATGACTGGCTCAAGGCTTACCCAAGTGTTTAGGCCTCGCATCTTGGCGTTGCACAGAATGGCAAGGCGCTTATGAGGCGGGATTGCACCTGGCTCTGTTTCGACGTCATTTGCGCGTCCTGTAATCGTGATCCCGTACCAGTCGTTTTCATCCAGCAAATCAAAATCCCGGCTGCCGTCACCCTTGGTGAGGATCTGGACATGGTTCCCGTAGTCCTTCAAAAGCTGAATGATCTCCCGTGTGGGTGTGCTGTCATAACCAGTGGGGTAGGGGTCGCAGGTGAAGCAAAGGTGAATGAGCTTCCCAGTGATCGGCTCCCGTTCAAGCTGCCTGCGCGTCTCAGCTACGATGTCGTTCCGAGGATAAACTGCAAGGTGAAACTCCTCTTTCTGACGATGCAGCACGCCCGGCGCAAAGCAGTAATAGCAGCGGTGCGGGCAGCCGGTGTAGATGTTGATAGCGTAATCGCCATATTCTTTTGCCTTTCCTCGAGGCTCGTATATTGGTTTCATGTTTCAACCTCCTTATGCCATCTGATTTTCTTTTCATCCAATACGATCTCCAACTGCTCATATCGCAGGCCTGTCCAATGCGTTCCTCCGGCTGGGCCGTCGCAAATCCAGTTCGAGGCCCGGAGACTTGCGCCGTTCTCCGATTGACGGGTATAGGTGAACAGGCGCTTATAACCGAGGGCCTTTGCCGCCCTCCAAGCTGCACCGTAGAGCATCGAACAGGCGTTCCTTGTTCCATCGGTGCAGCATCGGTTGACCTCCAGGGTAAGGCCATCATCCAGATACCTGGCGACTGGACGCCCGACCATGGCGACGCCACAAAGCCGATCTCCATCAAAACAGGCAATAGAGAATTTGTGGCCGACCGGCGGCTTGTTATGCCGGTGATGATCTTTCACGAAGGTTTGCGCTGTTCGGAAATCGCAGGGCATGATTTTGAGCATGATTACCTCCTCATGCGTCGATCCCCAGGTAGTCAAACAGCGTCGGGGTGTCGATCTTCGTTTCCTCGGCGTCCAGGTACCCGACCGCGTCACGGAAATAGTCAGGGTTCAGCTCGGTCATAAGGCCCCGCCGTCCTGCTTTGAGCGCCCGCAGCGGCGTGGTTCCGATCCCGCCGAATGGATCAAAGATCAGGTCGCCCTCGTTGCTGTAACGGTTTATCAGTCTGTCCACAATGTCAAATTGCAGCGGGCAGACGTGCATCTGCTGGCGGCGCTGGCTCTGCGTGGTGTTCAGCGTCCGCATTCGGTTTACATCGTCCCATACCTCTTCGCTCCAGGAGCCGGGGGCCACGACCATGAAGGTCGCCGGGAGATGGCCATCTGCGTCCAGTTTCTTTGCAATCTCGACATGCTCGGCGTAACTGTAAACGCTGTCCCGGCTGTACTGCCGATAGACGGCCTGCAGCCGGTCGACCGGCGTGTTCTCGATCTCTTCTTTGGTCATGAGGCGGTCGCCGCTGCTGCGCCAGAAGCCGTGCGCGTCGATCTGCCACTGAGCGCGGGTGTAGGCCTCTTTGCTCTTTTTGACCGGCGTATCGGCGTAAGCGGTGGAGGTGTCCGTCGGGAGCTTTCGGAACAAAAGAATGTACTCAGGGCAGCCGACGCCCATCTTGGTGCCGTCCTTGCACTGCTCCGTCCAGCCAAGTCGGTAAGTCTGGTTGTTCTCTCGCACCACGTCGGTCACGACGGTGATCATGCCGAAGTACTGAAAGCCATGCTTCATGTAGTGCTCGATGCACAGTGCGTGAAACGGCTCCATGGTCGGCATGCCTGTCCCGGTGGCGTTTCCGAACAGAACCCGATCCTTGACATGGCAGGCGAACACCCGGCCGGGGCGCAGCACCCGCAGCAGCTCCGGCGAGAGGAAATCCATCTGCTCGAAGAAACGGGCCGTGTTCTCGTTGTGGCCGAAGTCGTTATAACTGGGGGTGTATTCGTAGTGGTTGGAGAAGGGAATGGAGGTCAGGATCATGTCCACGCTGTTTTCCTCCATCTTGGCCGTCTCCTCTACGCAATCGCCATGAATGGCGGTGAAGCGTTTTCCGTCAACTCTCACTGTCTCAACTCCTATACTCCGGGCCATGCGCTCGGCCTGCGCCGCTTCGTTAAGCCCATATTTTTGAACGATCTCGCGCATCCGCTCCTGCTGCTCATTGTGCTGCTTCCACTTCTCCATCAGTGCCCGATAGATCGGCTCTTCGGCTTCGGTGTAAAGAATGTCGATGATAACCTGTTCCGATTGCAGGAAACGGTAGATGCGGTGCACCGCCTGGATGAAATCATGGAATTCGTAGTCGATCCCGACGAAGATCGCCCGGTGGCAATACCGCTGGAAGTTGCAGCCGCAGCCGGAGAGGCTTTTCTTCGTGGCGAAGATCCGCGTCCGGCCCTCGGAGAAGTCGATCACCCGGCGCTCTCGTTCGTCATAGTCCATCGTGCCGTAGATATCCACGGCCTCAGGAATCAGCCGTTTCAGCTCATGGCGTTCCTCTTCCCGGTCATGCCAAAGGATGAAATGCGCGTCCGGGTCGCTGTCCACGATCTCCTTTGCCAGAGCGCAGCGGGAACCGATGCTCTCTTTCTTCTCGCGGGCCGCCTCCTGCAGGCTGGTCGCGGCGTCGTTCATCATCTTGTACTGCCCGCCCTTGTCGGCGATCCCCTCATAGCCACGGGAGATCATGTGCGGGCGTACATCCATCGGCGGCAGGGCATAGCCTTCATCGTCATAACCGAGATCCGAGGGCTTTGAAATGAACAGCGCCCAGCTCGATACCCAGAGCCAGAACTCCTCTTCCTTGTGCGGGTATAGGGTCAGGTTGTTCGCCTTTGTGCTGTCTCGCTGGAAGAAGCGCGTCAGCGCCTGCCCTGTGTCCATGATCTCCAGGAATCCGGCATAGTGGATCAGCTCTTTCAGCCGGTTCGGGGCTGGCGTGGCCGTGGCAACCAGCTTATACTTGACGCCCTTGAACTTGGGGAGGAATGTCTGATAGGTTTTGCTGCCAAAGGAGCGGAGCACCGCCGCTTCGTCGAGCACGCAGACGGTGAATCCCTTCGGGTCGATCTCGCCGTCCCGGACGCGCTCATAGTTGGTCAGATAGATCTTTCCGTCCTCTGACGCATCAAGGGGGCTTGTGATGTATCGCGGCTCCTCTATACCGAGCAGCTGCACCGCGTCACGCTTGAACTCCTGGCGGACGCCCAGCGGCAGCACGATCAGCGCCTTGCCGCCCTCGTGCCGAAGAACCAGACGGCAGTATTCCAGCTCCTGGAGGGTTTTGCCGAGGCCGAAGGATTCAAACAGCGCCCTGCGTCCACCGGCGACGGCCCAGCGCACCGCGTCCCGCTGGTGCGGTTTCAGAACAGGGGAAAGATCTTCCGGGGCGACTGGAAAGCCGCTCACCGGTGCGACCTCGACTTTTGATTTTAGAAATTCAAGGTAGGTCATCGAGAATGGCCTCCTCTCCGTTCGTCATATAGCTTTCGATCAGGCAAATAGCATCGTCGAAAAGAATGTTGTCGACCTCGACTTCGATCTTCCGGCTCTCGTTGGTGATCCTGAGGTGGTAAAGCCCGTTCGGGTTTCTAACAAGGGTGCTTGTTTTTGTCGTGCCCATGCCCACCTCCTACATCGTGTACCGTTCATCCCACGGGATGAAATACTTGCCGCAGATCTGTTTGAGCGCCCGGTCAAGGACGGCCTTGCTGTATTCCACGTCCTTTGTGTCGCCGTTCCAGAGATCGGCAAAGTCGCCGTATTTCTTGGAGATGGCCTTACAGAAGCGCATCAGACGTTCCGGGCCGAAGCCGAACTCCTCATGCAGAACCAGCAGGGCGATATCGCACATATTCTGCCGGGTGAAGAACAGCGTTTCCTTGTTGCTGCGCTCCTTGGCAGATTCCATGCGGGCGAGAAAACCGCTCCTCTTAGCCATCGCACCCGGCCTCCTTGAACACCGCTGCCATCTTCGGCCATTGGGTAGCGATCCAGTCCACATAGGTTTCATCGTGGCCGACCTTATGATCCCAATTCTCATGAAGACCGCTCTCGAACAGAAAAGCGTGGATGATCTCGTGGCGCATGACCTTCCGCTGGTAAACAGCGAAGTCCTGGACGCTGGTAACGCCAGCATCTTCGTCTTCGGCGAGAACTACGATCTTTTTCACGGTTTTGTCGCAGTAGCCGTCCATTTCTTTCAGAGAGGTGTCCTCCCGGACGGTGGCAATGCAGAGGGTGTATTCCGTGCCGAGAATGTTAAGGGCCTGTTTAATCATGGTCTCTTTCCTTTCTTTTTCCTGCGATCAGGAACGCCGTCGATCCCGAAAAACAGCACCCCGAGGAAAGTCTTTGCGTCTCGGAGATCGTCATAGATCACCTGTTCGACCACTCCGTGATTGCGTGCAATCTCCGCAACGGAGAGCTGCGGCTCCCGGATATACTTGCTGTAGATGGCGTCCCATTTGCGGGGATCGGTGTCACGGCTCGAATTGAGGCAGATGGATTCATAGGCGTTCAGCATTCGATCCACATGATTCATAATCACGACGGTCCGAGCTGCCGACCGCTTGATGCTCTCAACCGTGACGGAGTTCCGGCCAAGCATGAGGTCTTGAAGGATATCCTGAGCGGATTCGACTTCCTCGGCCTCATACACGGCGTTTTCCGCGTGGGCTTTGAGATATTTGTAATTGCGAAGAAGAAGCTCCGTGTTATGGAGCCGCCGGTCGGCCACTTCCTGAAGCTCCCGGCGTTCGGCCTCCCGTTCCTCTCGGATGGCCTCTCTCATGAGCTGCTTTAGCTGCTCCGGGGTAAAATCCATAGTTCCACTTCCTTTGCCGCTGCGCTCATGCGCCAGCGGGAGAGTTTTTCATTTCCTCAATGATCTCGGTAACGGCCTGATTGATTTCCTCGGCGGTCTGCTTCGGCAGCGGATCAGCCTGCGCCAGGTTTACGGGGGCAATCTCCGCGTCCTTTTCCCAGTCGTAAAACGTCTCGGGCCTTCCGCCCGGCAGCTCCGCGACGGTAAGGGGCGGCTCCTTGCGAAGCCAGCGGTTGAAATCGGACGCGCTGTGAAAGAAGCCGTAGGCGGCGAGAGTGCCGGTGATGGCAATGAAGCCGGGAAGAAACAGCTTGTACAGACCAGCCGTGATGATGGCCAGCATGACGGCAATGATGATGGTCACGAAGGTGGATTTGGTTTTGTTCATGTTCTTATCCTTTCTTTGATCCCGGCAGAGCCTTATGCTCGGCAGGGAGTTCCGTGTATTTTTCTCCTGTGAGTGCGTTCCTCTTCCTCAAAAGAGAACGGTATGTGGTTTCGAAGCCGTCCATGTTGAAAACACGGCTATCTTTTGGGGCGAAAGCGTCCAGACCGCCCATAACCCGTATAACGGTTTTCGTTCGCTGTGGGAGCCTTTCGATTGCTTCCTGCACGTCAAGTCCGAGGTCTTCTGCAATCCGAACAGCATTTCGTGCGGCAAGATATGCGTAGCTGATTTCGGATTCCGTTTTTTCGACCGCTGTCTTGATATCCTCTGAGAACTCGGCAATATTAGGCGGAAAGCGTCTCGTTTTGAGAGAGTGGGACGCTCCGAGAAGCCCTTGCCAGTAGTCGATATCGGAGAGCTGCTCCGCATAAAGGCTGATCCGGAGATCTTTCATCTGCTGGTCGCCCTGGAACAGTTCGGAGGCAGCCCAGTTGCCGTTGAGCGCCCATACCGCGAAGATCTCGGCAATCTCAAGTTTAGTCATGATTCCTCCTTGTACCGACTGTGCAGGGCGAGCAGATCAGAAACGGCGTCCTGCCCCTTTGAAGATCTCGGCGGCTTTGCTTGCCTGCCACCGGATGCGCGGGCGGCGGCTCGCTGCTGTTCGTCATTGAGCACAGCGTTCATGGTATTAAGGCCAGTGTTGGCGTACCGCTGCAGAATAGCCTTGATGTATGACCATGAGTTTTTCCGCTCGTCGATGGCGATCTGCATGGCGTGGATCATAACGTCAGCATCGAGGTTTGCCTGATACAGGAAAAACTGAATATCCCCGATTGCGATGGGCGAGGGCGAGGGATTGACACGATCCATGAAGAACGACATAACCTTTCCGAGATTCGGGTCGCACGCGCCCGCGCGTCCTTCCGCGGGTACGGGATCAGGAGAAAAATCTTCTTTTCCTTCTTCTTCTCCTTCTCCTTCTTCTTGGCTTTTTTTGGTTTCTTCAAAAACCGGTGGGTTTTCTCGGTTTTTCGGAGGTCTGCCGCCTTTGGAGCCGTTTTCCCTGTTTTTTAAACATGTGGCCTCGTATGAACTTTTGTCCCGGTCTATCCCTTGCTTCAAGGTAGGCCATATAAACCTTTCGTTCCCGCGAAGGTCAGGGTCTTCGCCGGTCATGCTATATTGCAGACATGCGCGGAAAAGACGCCCGACCTCTGCGTCACCGTAAGGCGTTAGGCTTTCCAGAAGACTGTGATAGGCGCAGAAGTATTCACGCGCCATTGCGGTCACTCCTTAGAACGGCAGCTCGCCGTCATCATCGTCGAGGTCTCTGAAAGTCTGCTGCTGCGGCGGGAAGCCGTCGTTGCTCGGTGGCTCGACATTCGGATTGCCATAATTGCCGGGGCCTCTGCTGTACTGCTGTGCAGGAGGCGGAGCGGGCTGACTATAGCTGTCGCTGGAATAACTGCCACGGCTGCTTTCTTTCTTTTCGCCGAAGTACAGGTTGGAAACATTGATCTCCCAGCTCGTGCGGCTGTTGTTGTCCCGATCCTGCCACTTGCGGCTCTGCAGCCTGCCGGATACGACGGCCATCTGGCCCTTGAAGAAATATTTGTCCGCGAACTCGGCGGTGCCGCGCCAGGCTACGCAATCAATGAAATCCGTCTCGCGCTCGCCGCCCTGGGGCGAATAGTCGCGGTCGACGGCGAGCGTAAAACTGGCGACCGGCGTATTGCTCTGCGTGTAGCGGAGTTCCGGGTCGCGGGTCAGACGGCCCATGATCACGATGTGGTTAAGCATCGTCGCCGTCCTCCTTGTACTCATAGCCAAAGGGCTTGCAGACGGCCTTTACAACGCTATCGTCAGGGCCATACTTGCCGAGAGAGCTGCCGATCATGTCGATACCGAGTTTCGCTCTGACGAGTTCGGTGTACTCGGCGACGGTGATCTCGATGGTGGGGGCGTTGTTATTTTCCATAGTTAAAACTCCTTTCTTTGCAGATCTGAATGACCCGCTTGCATTGCTGCACATCGAACATGCCGATGTGCGTTTTTTCTACCGGGAGGCCCATCTGCGAGGCGAGCCACGCATAAGCCCCGTTTCTGCGCCCCTTGTAGGGGCCATGTTGCCAGAGGGGATCAAAGGCGGCGTGGGCCTGCATTTTCCAATGGCGCAGCTCCGCATTCGCCAGGCGGCCCAGTGGCTTGTCTGTTCCCTTATGCACGCCGACATAGGCCATGCAGTTACGGCAGAGGTAGATCATGCCGTAGCTCTTGCCGTAGACCACCTTGCTGTCCACGTATTCGGCCCGGCGTCCGCAGTAATCGCAAAAGACCTTTTTCACTGGTAAAACCTCGCTTTCTGCTCCGGGGTATCGGTTTCGATGTTGAGATCCTTGGCGACCTCTATTGTCCCGTCGATCAGCCGGGCCATCTCCTTCGTGTCCATCTCGTGCGTGGGCTTATAGAACAGGTAGCAGTCAACCTCTTTCCCGTTGACCTCCATGCTCTTGTACCATTTCGCATACTTGTAGTAGAGGGAGGCGTCCACCCCGGCAGGGAGCATGCTGCCGAGTTTGTTCCCGTCATCGTCGCGGGCCACGACGCCGTATTCCAGCACCAGCTCCCGCTTCACTTCTTCATCGCCTATGCCCCTGGCCTCTGCGATAGCGTTCACAAGGACATGGAAATAGGCGTTTGCATCGAGGGAGCGGCGGGCTCGCCACTTCTTGATGCTGACCTCGACATCGGCTCCCTTGAGGGCGTCAAAGCCCTCACGGAAGTCGGTGTCAAGCTCAATGGTGACGCGCTGCTTGCGGTTAAAACCGAAGGAGAAATCTATCAGGCGGCCCTTCATGCCTTCTTCTGGCAATCACGGCAGAGGGGGCGACCGAAGCGCCTGACGGAATAATCGTGAACACGATCATCGATCTTCACGCCGCAATCGGCACAGGTGGGAACAAATCCTTCCTCGGGAGGGTTCTGCTGCGGAGCGGGGCGCTGGGCGGGCTGCCGCTGCTGCGGAGGCTGCTGCTGACCCTGCGGGCGCGGGGGATCATCCTCTCGTTGCGTGTATTTATCGCGGTCTTTGGCATAGAACACATCAGCGGCGACGCCGAGCGCCTTTGCAGCTACCGAGATCGCATCGGTGAGGGCCATCTTGTAGCATTCGTCGCTGGTGTAGGCCCCGTTTTTCTCCATGGTGAGGAAAGAAGCGCCGCCCGTACCGGGGACAGGCTGAGAGACCTCGCCGTTCCAGCGGTAGTAGAGTTCGATATCCACAAAGGCCCGGATTTCCTGACCGTTGCCCTCGAGATGCTTGTCCGTGATCTTGTACCACCAGCCGATCCCGCATGGGCCGAAAGCCTCGGTGAGTACCTTGATCCGCCACATGGGGTTAATATCGGTAAAGCCTTTAAGGCGGCCTGCTGTGATGGGCTTCTTTGCCTCTTCCGGCACGGAGCGGAGGCGCTCATACAAGGCCATATTCGGATTATCCATACCGGCCCTCCTCACTTGATGGTGATGCTCTGCTTCGTGACCAGCGCGGCATAGGGGATCTCCGCGCCGTCTTTCAGCAGTTTCTTGATGGCGGCCTTGTCGGCTTCCGGCTCCTTCATGCGAAGCAGGGAGGCGTCATTGGCGGCGGCCCACTCGATGAACTCGGGGGCGATCTCCACGCTTTCGCTCTTTCGGAAGGTGCAGGCGACTTTCTCGGTCGTGAACTTCTGGCCGCCGAGAGCGTAGTCCAGATACCGCTTCAAACGGTCAACCTTGCGCTCGATTGCCCGGCGGCGATCCGCGAGGGCCGCCTCCTCCTGACGGATACCGGCGGCGAGGGCGGCGCTGTTCTTGATGTACAGGGCCAGGTTTTCAACCTTGGCCGTGCGTTCCATCTGCAATTCATCGAGGGCCGCGTCCTCGATCATCAGCTCCCCGGTTTCCGGGTCGATGGATGAGGCGATCAGCTCCTCGATGGCTTTGTCGATCTCATAGATGTTCATTGATTCACAATCCTTTCTCAATGTTGATAGGCTCGGGCCGGGCTGCAATTCCTCCGGCCTCGGGAAGAAAATACCGGGCGTAGTTGGTGCTCTCGCCGTAGCGGTTTTTGCCGGTCTCGGTGACCACGCGGAACGAATAGCCGAGCCTCCGAAGATCGGAGATCCGGGAGGCGAGCCGCATGATCCCATAGGCCCTTTGAGCTTCCAGAGCCGTGATGGAGCCAAAGACGCGGATATGTTTCAGGACCGTCTCGCATTGCGTGGGTGGCTTCTCGCTGTCCGGCAGTTTGGGAAAGACCGGCGCATCGTCGGCGGGGCCGATCCCGTATGCGTCCCGGAGAATGCGGATCACGCCAGGATGAACGATGCACCCGTATTTCTCCGGGGAGCTGCACTGACTGAAGATCTGGCGCGTGAACTTCGGAAACCTCTGCTGAATGACGGCAGCGGCCTCTTTCGCCTGAACGCCGGTGCGCCGCAGCAGATCAGGGAGCCGGAAACAATCCTCGTTGACATCCGGCACATCGGATGGTAGAATCATGGCGTCGGTATCAACGACAGCGCATGATCTTTCGGAAGACACCCCTGTTGCAGCAGGGGTGTTTTCCATTTTCCTTTCGGTACTCATGGCGCAGACCTCAGATCATCACGACAACCACGCCGCTTTCGACCTCGCTGGCGAGGGCAGAACTGAGATAGGCGGCAATGTTGATCTTGGCCTCGATCTTCCAGATACCGCCGTCTGCTTCGAACAGACCGACGCGCCCATCTTCGTCCAGGCGAAGAATGAACTCGCTCTCGGGCTGGGCTACCTCGCGGAAGGTGCGGAACGGCTGCAGGGAGAGCCTGGGCTTGACCTGTTCGGTGGCCATCAGGGAAACCCCCTTCTTGGCGGTCACGGTTTGGCTCACACCGTTGTCGGTGCTCTGGACGCCTTCTTCATTGTTGATGCGGGAGATCAGGCCCAGCAGATAAGCGGAATCGTCCGTGGGAATGAACCGGCTGCGGAGCTCGATAATCGCCTCTTGCTGGCCGCGCCATCCTTCCTTGAAGTTGACGTCGCGGCACACAGCCTCATAGGGCGTGGAACGGCAGGCGATATCATCCAGACGGGTGAACACCTCAACTGATGTGGGGCCTTCGACCCTTACGAACAGAGGCGGCTTGTGAGCATCGGGGTTTTTGCCGGTGTACTCGGCCCGAATCAGCTTCACGATGGCGTCCAGGCTCTCGACGTGGACGGTCGCGGGGTAGTGATACAGGCCGGTGATCTGCTCCAACTTGTGGTCGGAGTAGGTTTTCCCGTCGATCTCATAGGTCTTGTTTTCTTTGAGGCCGACGAGATAGCGCAGGGCTTTTTCAATCATGGGTTTATCCTCCTTTTTTAGTTTTGGGCGACCAGTTTCAGAATCTTCGGCTGTGGCTGCTCGTTGCCCTCCATGTCGAGCTGGCCGGGTATGTGCGGGACCATCTCGGCAACAACCATTTCGCCGTTGCCGTCGCTGGTTATGCACATGGCGGTGTTGACCGGCTGGGCCGGGGCAAGCGTGGCCTTCGCCGAGGCGCTGAGACTGATGTGCTGACGCTGGCTGTCCGGGGTAAACTCGAGCGTGATGGTGATCTTGCGCTTGGCCGTGGGATTCGTGTTGACGTCGACGATGTTGTCGATCACGCGAGAGACCTCATAGTCGACGCGCTCCTCGATTGCACCCGCTGCCATTCGCAGAATGCTTTCCTTGTCCATGACTTCACCTCCAATCAGACCGCGGCACAGGCCGCGTTTTTCTTTTTCCAATCCTCGTATTCCTGGCGGAGTTTGGGATCGGCCAGCGCTTGAGTGATGCTCTGATATAGCGCGGCGCAAGCTCTGTCATAATCACAGTCAGGAACGAGGGCGGGATCAATTCTCACGGTTTCCAGTCCTTCCATGGCTCACCGCTTCCTGTTCGCAATCATGGCAATGCCAAAGATCACGACGGTACAGGCGACAGCGCCGAGGACAAAGCCGAACCAGAACGGGTTGACATACATCTTTCACACCTCCCTCTAAGGTTCACTCCGTGAACATTGAGCCAAAAAAAACAGGCGCTACGGCGTTTTTCTTGATTTCAAGAACACGGATCATCTGCTCCATGTCGCCCTTGCTCGGCTGCTGGGTGCCGTTTGCAATGCGTGAAGCCTTGCCACGTGGCCAGCCAATATCAATAGCAAAATCAGAGATGGAGTGATATTTAGACAGAATAATTCCGCGAAGCGTCAGTTCCATTGGACGTCACCTCCTTGATGTTCACTCCGTGAACAATTCTCGTGGCTATATTAGCACACGATTTTTTCAATGTCAATCACAAAACGAACAAAATGGTTGATTTTTTGTTCACATTGTGTTTTAATATAATCAATGTATTCGAGGAGGGAAAAGGCATGTCTGATCATGTTTTCGATAAAGACCGTTTCCGTGAGGCAATGGGGGATATGTCGATTATCGACCTTTCCCTGAAACTTGGCTGCCCAAAGTCGAGCATATCCATGTATCTTTCCGGGCAGCGCGAACCATCGAAGATGGCCATCCAGCTTATTGCGCTTAACCTCGGCGTAAATCCCGCCTGGCTTTGTGGCCTTGATGTTCCAAAATACAGCAATGCAAAGATCATTTCGGCAGAAGAAAAGCCCACCACCGAAAGCGGTGACGGGCTTGATAGAGAACTTATTAAGCGGCTCATGTCTTTGACGCCTGAGGAGATAATGAAGGTTGACGCTTTTGTTCAAGGTCTTTTAGCATCTCGTTGAGCAGAATCTTTTCCTCTGTGGTAAGCATGGCTACAATGGCCCTGGCCTCTTCCTCGGTCATGGTTAGAACTCCTTTCAATGATTCTGCCGTCGACGGTGACCCTAATATACCACAATAATTACAAAAATGTAACAATCGGGAGAATATCACTTTCGCCGGGATTCGACACGGCGGGGAGGGAATACAATGAAAAAAGCTGCTGTTGTGCTGTTTGTTGCCCTGATCTTGGTATTTTTAGTTGGCTGTTCCGATTCTTCGCCAGCGGGTCAAGAGCCGGAAGAAACACCGGCCACGGGTGAGGGCATAGTAGCCGAAGCAACCGAGCCGCCCGTGGAAGAAGCTCTCACAGAGATAGCCGAATTTGATGATATGTCCCTGGAGCTGCGCGACTGCTCAATCACAGAAGGGGATGACGGCCGCGAATACCTCGTGATTGAGGCCGTATATAAAAACGATCAGGCAGATCCTTACTATGCCCTGTGCAGTTTTGTTGTAAAGGCGTTCCAGGAAGATGTGGAATTGGAAGACTGCTCCGATATCAACGGTGCCGATGCCGACCTGATAAAAGAGGTCAGGAACGGGGAGGAAATCACCGTCACCTATCGCTTCGCGCTGAATGGGCGCTCTGACGTTGAGGTGCTGATTTGCGAGCCGACAGCGAACGAGGCTACCCTTGCCCGCAAATCGTATTCGTTGGAGGGGTAAGATGGCAAAGGACAAAAAGCCGTTAGATCAGGAGATCGGCGTGATCTATGCCCGGTATTCCTCCTCCGGCCAGCGAGAGGAAAGCATAGAGGGGCAGCTTCGGGATTGCCATGCCTACGCCGAAAAGTTTGGAATCCGTATCGTAGAGGAATACTGCGACCGGGCCTTGACCGGCACTTCCGATAAGCGCCCGAAATTTCAGAAGATGATCCGCGACAGCGCGAAGGGACAGTTCTCCGTGGTTATAACTTGGAAGAATGACCGTTTCGCTCGCTCCCGGTATGACAGCGCCATCTATAAGGCGAAGCTCAAACAGAACGGCGTGAGGGTTCTGTACGCAAAGGAGTACATACCGGACGGCCCGGAAGGAATCATCCTGGAATCTGTCATGGAAGGCTTCGCCGAGTATTACTCGGCCAACCTGTCGCAGAATGTAAAGCGCGGGAACTATGACAGCGCCTTGAAAAGACAGACGCTGGGGCAACAGGTGTTTGGCCTGCGCAGAGGCCCGGATAAGCGGTTTGAGCATGACCCGGAGACCGCGCCCATCGTGAAGCGCATCTTCGAGGAATACGCGGCGGGGAAGTCGGCGAAAGAGATCTATACCGAGCTGAACAATGAAGGTTTCCATACCAGCAGGGGAAACCGATTCAACAAAAGCTCGATCCGGCGCATTCTCCAAAATGAGAAGTACATCGGCGTTTATGAGTATTGCGAAATCCGAGACGAAAACGGCATTCCACCGATTGTCGACCGTGCGCTGTTCGAGAAGGTGCAAAAGATGGTAGAGAAGAATCATGAATCCCCTGCAGCGAAAAAGGCGGACGGCGGCTTCTTGCTCACATCGAAGCTGTTCTGCGGGGAATGCGGTAAGCCCATGACGGGAGATTCCGGCACGAGCAAAACAGGAAAGGTGTATTCCTACTATACCTGTGTCGGCAGGCGGGCCAAGCTGTGCACCAAAGAGCGGGCACAGAAAGATTGGATCGAGGACGTCGTTGTCACCAAACTCGCCGAGATCGTGAACAGCGACGAGATGGTAAACGAGATCGCCGACCGCTTCATGGATTGGCAGGCCCGGCAGAATACAGACGATGTAGCTTCCGGCCTCGAGCAGCAGCTCCGCGAGGTGAACGACGCGATCAAGAACAACATGGATCTGATCGACAGCGGCTTTATCACGGACAGCGTCAAAAGCCATCTGGTGGAGTTGGAAGGGAAGCGGGCCGCCCTGGAGGTCGGTATTGCCAAAGAGAAGCTCGCCGGGAGCGCCCCGGCCCTTGAGCGGGAATCGGTAGTCTGGTTCCTGAAACGCTTCCGCAATGAAGATCCTTCGGATATCAGAACAAGGATCTGGCTGGTCGATACCTTCCTCAAAGCTGCATATCTCTATGATGATGGACGTCTTCTGCTCCACTTGAATTTCGCGGGCGATAAAAGTAAAATCTCGGTCAAACTCGCGGAAAAGACGGTTGCAGAGGGTGAGGCTCTGAGTTCGTGCTTCGCGCCGTCAGCCGTACCAAATGGCGCGAATACGAACACCGCGAAATACTTCCTCAATGAGGTATTCGTGGCGTCCGTGTTCGCTCAAAAGTGAAAAAGCCTGCGATTGTGTCCATGAGATACGATCGCAGGTCTTTTCCTTTATCCGCGCACCTCCTGGAAATGTCGTAATTTGCGGATTGACCTGAGGAAGCCCGTGCGGCATTGACAAACAATTGAGCCATGTTGTCACGCTATTATATAGAACGCGCTGGATATTTTACCGGAAATTGTGGAGAGAAATGCTTATTCGCTATAGATTTTTAGAAAAGTTCGTGTTATCATTCGGTAAGATGTATTTAACAGTTTTCGCTGGAATGAAGACTGCCGCGGTTCATCGCCGCGGCAAAATAAAACAGCCATGGTTAAACATATCTAATCATAATGCAGAAAAACCAGGCCTCTCAGGAAATTGAGAGTAATATATCCTTCTTATGCCGCATAAACGATAATCAGGCAAAACATTGTCGGAGAGAGAGGCTACATTACGTGTCGTCAACGTTACGACGGCTATTCTTCATAAGGAGGGATAGACATGAATCTTATCTTTCAAACCGCCTTGGGACTGTTGATTCCCTTTATCGGCACCGCTGCCGGCGCCGCATGCGTGTTTCTTCTCCGGGGGGAGATGAGCGAGAATCTCAAGAAAAGCATGCTGGGCTTTGCCTCCGGCGTTATGGTTGCGGCAAGCGTTTTTTCTCTGCTTCTCCCTGCGCTGGAAGAATCCGCTGGGATGGGGAAGCTCTCTTTTCTTCCCGCCTCGATCGGAACGGCGGCGGGATTTGCTTTCCTGCTTCTTCTGGACAGCTTGATCCCGCATCTGCATATGGACGCAAGCGAGCCGGAGGGTGCGCGCCGCAGCAGCAAATTGCTGAACCGCTCAGTAATGCTCTGTCTCGCCGTGACCCTGCATAACATTCCGGAGGGCATGGCGCCCGGTGTGGTGTTCTCCGGCGCGCTGCAGCAGGGGCAAGGCGTATCCATGGCTTCTGCCTATGCGCTTGCTGTCGGAATTGCGATTCAAAATTTCCCGGAAGGCGCGGTAATCTCCATGCCGCTCGCCGGGGAGGGGAGAAGTAAAAAGCGGGCTTTCCTGCTTGGCCTGCTCTCCGGCGCTGTGGAACCGATTGCGGCGGTCATCACGATCTTCCTGACCAGGCAGATCACAACGCTGCTCCCGTATCTCCTCTCTTTTGCAGCCGGCGCAATGCTCTATGTCGTCGTGGAAGAACTGATCCCGGAAGCGTCAGGCAGCAGCCATTCCAATCACGGTACAATAGGCTTTGCCGCTGGCTTTATCCTCATGATGATCCTTGATGTGGCCTTGGGCTGACGACAGCGAATGGTGCAGAATGTATACAGGATCACTGCTTTCTTACGCCTACGGCGTGCTTGCTATTGTGCTGACCGCAGGGGCATCCTCACTTCTTGAAAAAGCAAGGAGCATAATACAAAATATGATGGATGGGCATAAAAACAAAGATTCGTATTGATCTACCCGCTTCGGAAATCTTTCAAGCATTTTTGTTGAAGGATAATATGAATACAAATTTCCTATCATCCTGATATGAATAATGCCGTTGACAAAAGCAGTTAAATGTGTTAAACTAAGATCAAGATTAAATACGTCTAACAAGTGAGGCCTGAACGGAAGATAAGGAAAACAAATGGGATTCAACCGGAGGTGACTTATGAGCGTTGTGATCGTGGGCGGTAATGAATGTATGGAGCGGCGGTATAAGGAGCTCTGCGAGAGCTACCGCTGCAGCGCCAAGGTGTTCACCAAGCTGCGCGGCGGTCTGAAGAACAAGCTCGGAAATCCGGATCTGGTGATCCTGTTTACAAGCACGATGTCCCACAAGATGCTTCATGGAGCGATGAATGAAGTTGACGGTCAGGGAACGATTGTAGAGCATTGTAAAACAAGCTCGCTGTCCGCACTGCGTTCCGTCCTGGAAAAACACGTGACCACCTGATCGACTGTATTTGAATATGGATTTCAATTGAAAGAACCTGCTGCGGGCGCAGCAGGTTCTTTCGGTCAATGACTGTACTGCGGATGCAAGGATCAGTGCAGTGTTTATTTGCCGATCAGCTTTTTGAGGATCTTGATCTCACGCTTGGCCGCGTAGGGACCGATGGCTTTGAGCTTATCCTCCGCCTTTACCATCGTGGAGCACTCGGGACGCTCGCGGAAGAGATGAATGGCGTCAAATTCGCACTTGGTCGTGCAGAGACCGCAGCCGATGCACTGGTTCTCGTCCACTTCTGTCGCGCCGCAGCCGAGGCAGCGTGCGGTTTCCTTTTTGACCTGCGCCTCGGTGAAGGGGAGGCGATCATTCCGGAAGGTCATGGCCTTGTCAGGATTGCGCCCGGGGATCTGGCGCTGGGCATGATCATAGCCGAGGGGCATCATGGCGTTGTCCTTGTCAAGCTCGATGAACTCGCGCAGATTGCGGTTGAGCGTGAGCTGCTGGCCGGGCTGCACAAAGCGGTGCAGGGAAATGGCGCCCTCGCGGCCGGCGGCGATCGCATCGATGGCAAACTTCGGACCGGTCAGGCAGTCACCGCCGACGAAGATATCGAGCTGATCGCTCTGATAGGTGACCTTGTCGGCTTTGGCCAGACCGCGCTTATCGAAGCGGAGATTGCCGAGGTCGAGCTTGCCCCAGTCGACCCTCTGGCCTATAGCGCCGATGACGGATGTGACCTCGATGGTCTCGAACTTGCCGGTTCCGACGGGCTTGCGGCGTCCCTTTTCGTCGGGCTCGCCGAGCTCCATGATCTCGACCTTGAGCTCCTTGACCTTGCCTTTTTCGTCGCCGATGAGTTCGACAGGATTGTTGAGGAATCGGAACTGCACGCCCTCTTCCATGGCCTCGGCCACTTCTTCGGGATCCGCGGGAAGCTCGGCTTGGGAGCGGCGGTAGATGATATAGGTGTCCTTCGCGCCGAGGCGGATGGCGGTACGACAGACATCCATTGCGACATTGCCGCCGCCGATCACAGCGCACTTCTTTCCGATCCTGGGCTTCTTGCCGGAATTGACCTGGCGAAGGAAGTCCACACCTCCGTACACGCCCTTGAGCTCCGCACCGGGAATACCGATTGGAGCAGATTTCTGCGCGCCTATGGCGACATAGAAGCCTTTATATCCCTGCTCGCGCAGCTGCTGGATCGTGATATCCTTCCCAATCTCCACGCCGCACTCGAAATGAACCCCCATCTGGCGCAGCACATCGATCTCGGCGTTGATGACCTCGCGCTCGAGCCGGAAAGAGGGGATGCCCATCGTAAGCATGCCGCCGGGGATGGGATTGCGGTCAAACACGGTAACATTTTCGTAGCCCATGTTGGCGAGGTAATACGCGCAGCTGAGACCCGCGGGGCCAGCGCCGATGACGGCGATTTTTTCGGGGAAGCGGAAATTGGGATCGGAATTGAAGTTCATGACAGGCGGGATATAGCGGTTCTCCGCCTGCAGTTCTTTTTCCGCAACGAACTTCTTGACTTCGTCGATGGCAACGGCGCGGTCGATCATGCCTCGGGTACAGGCCTCTTCGCAGCGGCGGTTGCAGATGCTGCCGCAGACCGCGGGGAAGGGGTTGTCCTGCTTGATGAGCTTGAGCGCGTCGAGATATCTGCCCTGTGCTGCGAGCTTGAGGTAGCCTTGTACTGCGATGTGCGCGGGACATGCGGTTTTGCACGGGGAAGTGCCTGTGTCATAGCAGTTGACCTGGTTGAGCGTGCGGTAGTCGGGGGAGAAGTGCTCGGGACCCCAGGGCGTGTCATCCGGCAGCTCGTGTTTGGGATAGCGGACGGGACCCTGCTTTGTACAGAGCTTCTGGCCGAGACGCGCAGCGCCGGCGGGACAGACTTCCACGCACTTGCCGCAGGCGACGCACTTCTGCTTGTCCACACGCGCTACATAAGCGGAGCGGGACATATTCGGGGTATTGAAGTACTGTGAGGTGCGCAGCGCATAGCAGACACCCGGCGCACAGTTGCAGATGGCGAAGATCTTGTCCTCACCGTCAATATTGGTGATCTGATGAACGTATCCGAGATCCTCAGCGCGCTGCAGGATCTGCATGGCCTCCTCGTAGCTGATGGCGCGGCCGATGCCGACCTCATTGGTGAAATCCGCAAATTCGCCTACGCCGATGCACCAGTCAGCCTGGATGTCGCCGGAACCCTGGCCGCGGGTCGATTCGCTGCGGCGGCAGGAACAAACGGCGACGCCGATGTGTCCTTCGTATTTTTTCAACCAGTAGGAAATGTGTTCAATGTCGATGGACTTGGACTTGGCGGGAATTGCCTTTTCGACCGGGATCGTGTGCATGCCGATGCCGGCGCCGCCGGGAGGCACCATATGCGTGACGTGCTCGAGCGGAAGATAGGTCATGCGCTCGAAGAAGTCCGTAACCTCCGGGTGATCGGTGGAAACCTGGCGGTTCATGTTGAACAACTCCGCTGATCCCGGGACGAAGAGCGGCAGCACATAGCGCTTGGTTTCGCGGGAGTGTTCCTTCATGAGCTTGTCGCCCCAATTGTACTCCAGCAGGCCGGTCTCGGCCATTTTCTGCAGCTTTTCATACAGGGGATCCTCGGGAATGCCGGTGAGAGCGGAGAGCTCTTTGAGCGAATAGGGAGTGCGCTGCTTCATCTTCAGGGCGATCTCCACCATTTCGTCGTCGAGCACGTTGACCATGCCCCAGAATTCAGGGTCTTTTTCCGTGATGCTTACGAGGCCCAGCTTCTGCGGGATACGGTCGGTCATTTTTTTGCCCAGTTTGAGCAGGTTTTCTTTGTTGCGTACCATGCTGTTCTCCTCTCTTGAATGATTGAAAAAGGAACAAACTTCTTTAAATAAAAAAACACGTGGAGCAGAAAGAAGATCGCTGCTACCTCAAATTATAAATTTATATATTAATGAAGTCAAGCAAAAGTCCCGGGAAGCGCGAAATACCGCCTCTTGTGCAGCGGTTTTGCGAAACGAGGTGAATAATCTTTTTCGGCGCGAGGTAGAGGAAACATGAATGCCATTAACGCGCAGGGAGCGATGTCTTCATCGCTCCCTGCGCGGACGGGGTAGATATTATTGTGTAAACCCTATGCAGCTATTTCGTTGAACTGCAGTCTCGGCTCCATGCTTTATGCGTAAATCCTATTTTGCCCACTGTCTGCCGGTGTTGTCCAGGTAGGTTTCGCCGGAAAGCAGAATCTCTGAAACAGGAACGACAGAATAGCCTCTGCGCTGCAGCTCGTCGAGGATGCCTGGCAGCGCCTCGGGTGTATGCTCAGCTGCATTATGGAACAGAATGATGCTCCCGTCCTTGACACTGCGCAGGACCCGGTCTGTGATTTCCTGCGCAGAGATTCCCTTCCAGTCCAGACTGTCCACATCCCATTGGATCGCGGTCATTCCGAGACTGTTTACGGCAGAGATCACATGGTCGTCATACTCTCCGTACGGACAGCGAAAAAGGCTCGGCTCAACTCCGGTCAGCGCGGCTACCTTTCCGTTGCAGGCGCGGATATCTGCTAAAATCTGATCTGTCGTAAGTGAAGCGAAGTGCGCGTGAGTCGAGCTGTGGTTCATCACCTCGCAGCCGCTCTGTGCAATGGCTTTCACAGAATCCGGGTATTTATCAGCCCAATCGCCGACTACGAAAAATGTCGCACGGACGCCATGTGCCGCGAGGATATCCAGCAGCTCTTCCGTGTCCTCGTTGCCCCAGCCGGCGTCAAAGGATATGGCTACGGTTTTGTCCGTTCGCTCCACGCTGTAGACCGGCAGGATGCGCTGTGATGCGGATGCGCCGACGATTGCGGGACTCGAGACTACGTAGAATATCAGCGCAATGGTCAGCAGCATCCCGGCTCCGTTTGCGAGTCGCCTGTGTTTGCGGATAAAGCTTCCAATATCGATCATGTGCTCTCCCTCCCTCGGAGAGAGTGTATGAAGCAGCAGGGGAGGGATATGCAAAAGCGGCCGGCTGAATCATTCAGCCGGCCGCTTTACAGCCAGGATTACGCTTCGTATTCAAGACGAAGACGGAAGACAGGCTTCTTCGTTTCGCCTATCAAAAAGTACTTTTCGCCATCTTTGCCCCAGCGCACAGTCATTTCATCGCCCAGACGCGCCTCGCTGACATATTCTGTCTGGATGAGCCTGAGGGCTTTCCCTTCACGCGAGGAGGGAATACAGTCCTCCGCGAGGTCAAAATAGCGCGTGTTATTCATATGGCCGTTGAGATCGACATAGCTGTACGGGACGCGGAAAAGCTTTTCCTCCGTACACGGAAGGCGAGCGGGGGCGCCGGGCATGGCGATCTCCTCGCCGGTCACGACGCCGTTGATCTCCACACCGTACTGCTCAGGGAAAATGAGCTTGCGGCTCTCGCTGCCTACCAGCGTCCACAGCATGCTCGCACGTAAAAGCAGCTCTCCGCGCTCTGTCTCGATTTGATAATAGCGCGGAAAGAAGACATGCATGGTTTTGCCGGGCCAGGATTTCAGGACGATCCGTTCGTCATATTCCGGCATCCGGGCGATCTCAGCCCGCTGCATGCCGATCATCCACAGCAAACCCCGGTCGAGAGTCATTTCGCGCCCCATGCCCAGTTCTTCCGTATGCCGGATGGATGCCTCCTGAAGCAGCTCAAAGAGGCGCGATGTGCGCAGTCGTCTGTTCAGATCTACGTCCTTGCTGCGCAGAAGGATTTCCTGCCGGTAGATACTCATGCTCTCGGCAGACGTTTCATGATCGCATCCGCGACGTCATCCACCGTCTGCATTTTCTTCCACTGACGCTCCGGGATACGGATATCGAACATAGCTTCCAGCTTGCAGATGATGAGCACAAAGCCCATGGAGTCAATGGCCGTCTCGTTATTGATGACCGTGTCTCCTCGGAGCTCCTGACCGACCATATCAGGGAAGCAGTCATAGATCACGCCCTGGATCTTTTCAATGATTTCAGCTTTCGTCATAGTAGACCTGCTTTCTGCTGGAGTTCCCAGCGTTTGATTTTTCCGGTGGCGGTGCGGGGGAGAGAATCGGGATACAGAACGATCTCGCGGATTTGCTGCCCGCGCGGGCGGGAGATCGTGACAGGCTTGATCGTATCAAAGACCGCAGCCTTATCATATTCACCTGAAAGGACAAGCACAGGGCGGCCGTCCTTCTCCGAAACGGCAAGCTCGGTCGTGCCGAGGGCTTTCATGAGCTCCGCTTCATATTCCGGGAGAAAGATCTTGGTCCCATCGGGGAGAACGAGCACGTCCTTTTTACGCCCGGTGATGTGCAGCTTGCCCTCCTCGTCGAAACGCCCGAGGTCACCCGTATACAGGATACCGTCCCGGAGCACCTCAGCGGTGCTCTCCGGGCGTTTGTAATATCCCTGCATGACACAGGTTGGCGCGGAAATAAGGATTTCACCGTCCTCCGCCAGCGTGATGGTATCGTCCGGGCAGATTTCCATAGCAGTCGGATCGCCGCACACGCTGATCGCCACACCGGAGCTGGTCTCGGTGAGCCCATAGCCGAAGCTCACGCGGATATCTGCCGCCGCGACTGCTGCGAGAAGAGCCTTCGGACAGTCACCTGCGCCAATAAGAATGAGCTTGAGTTCGGGATTGAAGGCTTTTTGCTGCAGCAAAAAGCCGAGCAGCAGCGGAACAAGCGAGACGGCAGTGGGCTGATAGAACTTGAAATCGTCCATATAATGCCGTGCGCCGCGGCCGAGCGCCACGCAGGCGCCGCAGCTCAGTCCCCATAGCATGCCGCAGACAAAGCCTAACACATGCCCCAGCGGCAGCAGACAGAGGAGAGTGTCCTCCGGACTGAGCGGGAGCTTGGACGAGCCGTTGAACGCGCTCTGGCAGAGGGAGTGATCCGTCAGTACGACGGCCTTGGCCTGCTCAGTCGTGCCGGAGGTGAAAAAGAGGATCTTGCCGGCGCCATCGGTCACGCCGCCGGTCAGAGCAGGGGAGAGCTCCTCTATAAGATCAACGTCGCCCCAGAGCATATCGGCGTCCGTGTAGACGATGAGCTTTTTCAGCAGCTCCTCCGGCGCGTTCTCGTCGAGCATCACGATCTGCATTCCGGCGAGGTTCGCAGCGAAGAGCTCGATCACGCAGTCAAGACTGCCGTCTGAGAGAAGCCCCAGACAGCTTTTTCCTGTAGATCGGAGTTCATCGGCGCGCGAGAGCACTGTTTCGTTCAGCTCGGAAAAGCTGACGCATTTTTCACCGTAGCGAAGCGCGGGAGCATCGGGTGTCCGAAGAGCCCAGGTCGATAGCAAATCCGAAAAATGGGAGAATCGCACAACATCCATAGGCACGCCTCCTTTTCTTTTTTACTATACCATAGCAGAATATTAAAAGAAAGAGTTTTTTATTTTCCTTGTCGATATGAAGAAAAATGCGTGCAATTTTGAATCATCTGTTGTATAATAAACACACGCAAGCATACGCGAAACCTAATACTTACAGGGAGGTATATTCTGTATGGACAAAAACGCGCGTATATGCATAATCGGCGGCGGCCCTGCCGGTCTTTCCGCCGGTATGTATCTGGAGCAGAAGGGCTATACCAACTATACGATCCTGGAGCGCCTGGACCGTGTAGGCGGCAAGTGCTGGTCTCCGTATTATAACGGCCGCCGTTATGAGATGGGCGCCATCATGGGCGTGCCCTCTTACTACGCCGTGCATGATGTGGAAGAGTTCTGCGGCATCACCCATGATGGCCCGAAGCTCAACCGCAACTACAAGGACGGCAACGGCAACGTGATCGAACCCTTTGCCCGTACCCTCGGCAACATCATCCGCAACCCCTGGCTGCTGAAGATGAAGAAGCAGCTCACCAAGTTCGGCGAGCTCCTCGAGACCAAGTACAAAGGCTACGACCTGAACGGCCACCGCGGCGTCGCCGAGGGTCGTTATGACGGTTACGCCGTCACCCCGGGCCGCGAGAAGGTCTCCGGCGAGAACCCGAACCTCAAGGATCTTGCCCTCCCGTTCAAGCAGTTCTGCGAGATGAACGGCGTTCCTCTCGTGCAGAAGATCTGGATCGGACCCTTTACTTCCTTTGGCTACGGCTATTTCGATGAGATCCCCGCTGCCTACGTTCTGAAGTATCTGGACTTTCAGACCTGCATGAACTTCGTCAAGGTCAACCTCTGGACCTGGAAGGACGGCACGCAGTACATCTGGGAGCAGCTCAACGCCCACCTCAAGAATCCCGCCCGTCTCAACAGCACGATCGAGAAGGTCGAGCGCCATGACGGCAAGGTCTTTGTCACCGTCAACGGCGAAGTTGAGGAGTATGACAAGATCATCGTTACCGCGCCTCTCTACATCCCGAACAAGCGTGCCGACGGTCAGAAGGGTATGGTCGATTACTTCGACGCCCGCGAGGACGAGGTCAAGCTCTTCTCCAAGATCGACTACGAGCGCTACGATGTGCAGGCCTTCCTGACCGAGCCCAAGGATCACCCCGAGATCTCCTACTATGTCTTTGACAACATGGTTCCCGAGAAGCTCGGCCATCTGATGGTCTACTACCGCCGCTGGAAGGACGAGATCGACCAGGTTCTTACGACTTACGCGCTGCGCAAGCACAAGAACTCTGAGGAGATCCCCTATGACACCTGCAAGAAGATGGTTCTGGACGATCTCAAGACCATGCACAACCCCGCCAAGGAAGTCATCAACGAGTGGTCCGTGTACTACTTCCCCCATGTCTTTACCGAAGACTATGCCGACGGCTGGTACGACAAGGTCGAGGCCATGCAGGGCAAGTACGACACCTTCTATGCCGGCGAGATCATGGCTTTCGGCGACATGGACGAGACTGCCGAGTACTCCCGCGAGCTGGTCGAACGCTTCTTCTGATATTACAGGATCGTGGGGTCGGCATTTGCCGGCCCCACTTTTGAAAGGAACTGTCTATGAAGTTTTATAAAGACCATTATGACGTTGTCATTATCGGCGGCGCATTGGCAGGCATGTCCGCCTGTCTGCAGCTGCAGGCCTGGGGCATCAAGGATATCCTGATCCTGGAAAAGCACAACATGCCCGGCGGCCTGGCCACCGATTTTGTCCGCAACGGCTTTGAGATCGAAGCTACGCTCCATGAGATGATGTCCATCGGTCAGCCCGGCAAGCGCCTGAAGGTCGGCAAGTTTTTTGACGATATGGGCGTGAATATCGATTGGCTGCCCGTTCCCGAGTGCTACCGCGTGGCGCTGCCCAACTCCGGCATCGACAAAGTGCTGCACCCGGACTATGACGACAGCTACACCACTGTCGCCCGCGAGATCGACGAGGTCTGCCCCGGCACCTATGACAAGGTTCACGAGCTGATGCTCCTCTGCCGCCGCGTATACGACAGCATGAACATCCTCTCCGTTACGCCCATGAGCAAGGTGCAGATGCTCCTCAAGCATCCCGACTTTGTCAAGACCGTCGGCTACACGGCCACCGAGGTCATCAACACCTTCAATCTGCCCAAGAAGGCTGTCGAAATGCTGACGCCGTACTGGATCTACGTCGGCAATCGGATGGACGATCTGCCCTTCACCATTTACGCCTTCCTGATGGCGGACTATTTTACCGGCTCCTATGTCTGCCGCGGCTTCAGCCACGAGATGAGCATGAAGCTGCAGGCCAAGTGCGAGGAGAACGGCGCGCAGTACGAGTTCAATCAGGAAGTGGAGAAGATCCTTGTCAAGGACGGCAAGGTTTACGGCGTGCGCACTCGCCGCGGCGATGAGATCCACTGCGATTACGTCATTTCCGGCCCGTACCCCAACAAGGTATACACCCAGATGATCGAGCCGCTGAGCGAGGTTCCCGAGGGCGCGATCCGCATGATCAACAACCGCAAGCTCTCTGTCGTCCCCGTGTCTGTCATCATGCTCATCGAGGGCACGCCGGAGGAAAACGGCATCACCGATTATTCCACCTTCTCCGGCACGACCATGGACACAAACGAGATCTGGAAAAACTACTCCAACATCACCGAGCCCTATAACTATATCACCACCATCTGCCTCAACTACGCCAATCCCACGCTGCCCGAGGGTTACACACAGCTGTCCATCACGGCCCTCGTCCCCTCCAAGCCCTTTGAGAGCGTCAAGGAAGAAGAGTATCACGATCTCAAGCGCCGCCTCGCCAACGAGATGATCGAGGAGTGCATCAAGATCACGAAGGTCGACTTCCGTCCTCGCATCACCGAGTTCGAGGTCACAACGCCGATGACGGTCTCTCACTATGTGGGCGCCTGGAAGGGCAATATCTACGGCTACCTGCACTCCATGAAGGATCACGCGGTGGCCCGCCTGCAGATGAAGGAGAAGGATCACTTCATCGAGGGTCTGGAATTCGCCGGCGCTCACGGCATGAGCGGTGACGGTATGGGTCCGCAGATCACCAACGGCCGCGCCGCTGCCAAGGGCGTGAAGGAAGACATGGAAAAGAAAGGGAGGCTGTGAGATATGAGCATTAAAGTCCAGGGCTTTCTGAAAGACGTGGGCGGTGCCTCCCGCGTCACCAAGATGAGGGAAGAGAACTTCGCCAAGGGTTCTCCGATCCCCGATCCCCACGACCCTATCCGCGAGCTGGCCGACAAGCTGCACCCGGAGCACATGACCTTCAAGGTCGTAGATATCCGCGAGGCCAGCCCCAGCAGCCGCGTGTTCCGCTTTGAATCCGCCGACGGACACATCCCCGTGTTCCAGAGCGGCCAGTACGTGAACTTCCGCCTGCAGATCGGCGAAAGCCTTCTGTCCAGACCGTATACCATCTCCTCCGCGCCCTTTGAAGCGAGAGGGGAGCATCCCTTCTTTGAGATCACCGTGCGCCGCAATGTGCCTTACCTTGTTCCGGACTATCTGTTCGAGAACGTCAAGGTCGGCGACACTCTGGAGGGTGCGCTGCCCTTCGGCTTCTTCTACTGGGAGCCCATGCGCGACTCGAAGGAGATCGTGGCGCTGGCCGGCGGCTCCGGCATTACGCCGTTCCACTCCATGGCCAAGGAGATCGCCTACGGCAAAATGAAGGGCGTCAAGATCACCATTCTTTACGGCTCTGTGAAGGCGAACGATATTGTTCTCAAGAAGGAGCTCGACGAGCTGGAAGCCGCCTGCCCGGATGTCAAGGTCGTGCATGTCCTCTCCGACGAGCCCGACTGGCCCGGCGAGAAGGGCTTCATCACCCGGGAGATCATCGAGAAGTATTCCACGCCCGACTGCACATATATGTTCTGCGGGCCGCTGCCGATGTTCCGTTTCGTCAAGAAGGCTCTCGACGAGATGGGTGTTCCCGTACGCCGCTTCCGTCATGATGTTGTGAACAACCCGGCCGACGTCTCTACGCTCCCCGGCTATCCGAAGGGAACCGAGACCAAGACCTTCAAGATCACCGTCCTGCGCGGCATCCATGAGGATGTCATCGACGCCAAGGCCTCCGAGCCTGTGGCCGTCGCGCTCGAGCGCGCCGGGATCAAGATCGACACACACTGCCGCAACGGCGAGTGCGGATTCTGCCGCAGCCACCTGCTGTCCGGCGAGATCTTTGTCTCGCCCATCGGAGACGGGCGCCGCAGGATGGACAAGGAGATGGGCTGGTTCCACGCCTGTTCCTCCTGGCCGCTCACCGATCTGAAGATCAAGATCCCCATCATGTAAGCATTTCCCGTATAGCAAACCCGCCCGGTGACTTAGGTGTCCCGGGCGGGTTATTCTATCTCGTGACGGATTGCGCAAAAATACCCGGTACCATCTCGGTACCGGGTATTTCATGAAGTACGATGATCAGATCTTCATCGCGACGTCCCACGCGCGCCAGATG
Source organism: Clostridiales bacterium UBA3758 (assembly GCA_002371675.1). GTDB lineage: Bacteria > Bacillota > Clostridia > Oscillospirales > Oscillospiraceae > Limivicinus. The sequence goes on along the minus strand of DFGE01000022.1, from coordinate 28,326 downwards.
GCGGTACGCAGGTTGCCGACGGCGACGCAGTCGCCCACGCGGTGAATGTGCGCGCCCTTGCCGCCCACAGGAGTGGGAACAAAGCCAATGCCGTTGACGATGTTGTCATACTCGACCTCGGTGACCTTGCCGTCTTTGCCGCGGATGACGACGGTCTTGTCCTTGATCTCGGTGATGGTGGAGTTGAGATACACAGGAACCTTCTTGTAGGCCATCATGTCACGCAGGAAGGATGCGTTGGCAAGGCAGACGTTCTGAGCGGGAACAAGGTCGGACGCATACTCGACGATCGTGGGGTGCTTGCCCTCGAGGATCATCTGGTAGGCAGCCTCGCAGGAGGACTGACCGCCGCCGAAGAAGACGACCTTGTCCCCCACGGGGACGCGCTCACGCAGCAGCTGCGTGAAGGTCAGGCACTTCTCAAAGCCCTTGACGGCGGGCATCGTTCTGGGAACGGCGCCGGTTGCAACAACGATTTCGTCGAAGCCGCGGAGGGTGCCCAGATCGTTGACGGTGGTGTTGAAGCGAATGTCGATATTCTGCGCCTTCAGCTCGCGCTCATACCAACGGATGAGTTCCTTGTCGTTCTCCTTGAAGTCCATGGAGGAGGCCGTGATGAACAGACCGCCGATGCGGTCGGTCTTCTCGAAGACGACCGGGTTGTGCCCGCGCTTCTTCAGGACCAGAGCGGTCTCGCAGCCGCCGATGCCGGCGCCGATGATGGCGACCTTCTTCGGATTCTTGGTGGGAACGATCTTGTAGCGGTTATGCTGCATCGTGGGCGGGTGCAGAGCGCAGCGGCCAAGGTGCAGAGAGTCGGGCAGAGCCTGGATGTTGGCGGTGCCTTTGTACTTGGCGAAGTTGAAGCAGCCATTGTGGCAGCGAATGCAGGGCTTGATCTCCTCGTGGCGGCCCTGGCGGATCTTGGTGATCCAGTCGGGATCGCAGAGGTTCTGACGGGCGATAGCGATGGCGTCCAGACGGCCGGCGGCGATCTCCTCAGCGGCCTTGACCGGATCCATACGGCCGGCGCAGGCGACAGGGATCTTGACAAACTGGCGGACGTGCTCGACGTCTTCCAGGTTGCAGTTATCCGGCATGTACTGAGGCGGGTGAGCCCAGTACCAGGCGTCGTAGGTGCCGTTGTCAGCGTTGAGCATGTCGTAACCGGCAGCCTCGAGGTAACGGACAGCGCGCTCGGATTCGGGCATATCGCGGCCGAACTCCACGAATTCCTCGCCGGGCATGGCGCCGTGGAACCAGGACTTGGTCTTGGATACGACAGAGTAACGCAGGGAGACGGGGAAGTCCGCGCCGGCCTGACGCTTGATGCTCTGCACGATCTCGACGGGGAAGCGGTAGCGGTTCTCGAAGGAGCCGCCGTACTGGTCGGTGCGGTTGTTCCAGTTAGCGATGGTGAACTGGTCGAGCAGGTAGCCTTCATGAACGGCGTGGATCTCAACACCGTCAACGCCGGCGTCACGCAGCTTCTTGGCCGTCTTGCCGAACGCGTCGACCATCTCGTGGATCTCTTCCACGGTCAGAGGACGGGAGAGCATATCCTCCTGCCAACGGTTCGGGGTGGCGGATGCGGAAGCGCAGCTGAAGCTCACGTCCACAAAGGGGCTGGCGAGCTTGCCGAGAAGAGGATTCTTGTTGAGCATGACCATCCAGGAGGTAACAGCCATAGAACGGCCGAAGCCGGCAGCCAGCTGGATGAAGAGCTTCGCGCCGGTCTTGTGGAATTCGGGCATCCACTCGGCGAGCTCCTTGAACATGCGCTCGTTCTGCCACAGCCAGCGGCAGCCCATGGTGTCACGCACACACTGCATGCCGGGGAGAATGAGGCCAACGCCGTCCTGCGCACGCTGGAGCAGGAAGTTCGCGGCTTCTTTATCGAAGTGGCAGGGCTCGAGCCAGCCGAACAGGGAAGTGCCGCCCATGGAACACTGAACGATACGGTTCTTGATCTCTACGTTGCCGACCTTAAACGGGGTAAATAGAGGTTTATATTTTTCGTCCATCTTTTTTCCTTCTTTCATTAATTATTTGCCGGTCTTACTTGAAGAAGCTCTTGATGTAGTTGTAGGGCCAGACGATGAGATCACCGATCAGACGGATCTTGTCTCTGATATTGAAGTACAGATCGTCGTCAAACAGAAATGGGAATTTCTTTTCGATGAATGCCCTGACTTTTTTCAACATACTTTTTTCCCTCCCGTTCAGATTGTGAGTTGCAGCCCGGTCAAAGCGGCCGGAACCGCACTGACTATATGAATGCTGAATTATTATACCCGAAAAACAGCCCTTTCGTCAACTATACAGATTATTGAATTTGTACAATTGCAAAAAATAGTGCACAGAAACCGCAAAGAGATTCTGTGCATTATTCACAAGAAAACAGGGAGAGCCGTTTTGTCTCTCCCTGTTTAACTTCAGTCAAAATCAGCGGCGGAAGCTGTCCTTCAGCGCGACTGCGCGATTGAAAACGAGGTGATCCCGACGCGCATCCTTATTGTCCAGGCAGAAGTATCCCTGACGCATGAACTGATAGCTCTGGGAAGTTTTGCCCGCTTCCGGCAGAGGAGCGTCGGCGAGGCTTGCCTCCACCTTGCAGCCGGTCAGCGTGATCAGGCTGTCGGGATTCACAAAGTCAAGGAAGTCTTTTTCCGGTCCGTCCGGATCGGGATCGGTAAAGAGATAGTCGTAGAGGCGAACCTCCGCGTCTGCGCAGGTATTCGCATCGACCCAGTGGATCGTGGCGCCCTTGACCTTGCGGCCGTCCGCAGGGTCGCCGCCGCGGCTGTTCGGATCGTACTCGCAGAAGATCTCGGAAATATTGCCTGCAAGATCCCGCGTGCAGCCGGTGCAGGTGACGAGATACGCACCCTTGAGGCGAACCTCATAGCCGGGGTGCATGCGCTTGAATTTCGGTGCGGGTACCTCCATGAAGTCGTCGGACTCGATCCAGAGATGGCGCGAGAAGCTGACCATCCGGGTGCCGTCCTCCGGCTTGAGGGGATTGTTCTCAACCTCGAGCAGCTCGCTCTGTCCCTCGGGATAGTTCGTGATCGTGAGCTTCACGGGGTGCAGCACAGCCATCACACGCGGGGCGTTGGCGTTGAGATCGTCACGCAGGCAGCTCTCGAGCAGCGCCCAGTCCACCGTCGAATCGACCTTGCTGACGCCGATACGCTCGCAGAAGTCACGGATGGATTTGGCGGTATAGCCACGGCGGCGGAGACCGCAGAGCGTCGGCATACGCGGATCGTCCCAACCGGAGACACGACCCTCTTCCACGAGCTGACGCAGCTTGCGCTTGGACATGACCGTGTAATTGATGCCGAGGCGTGCAAATTCGATCTGCCTGGGCTTGATGCCGGGGATGGAGACATTGGACACGACCCAATCATACAAAGGACGGTGCGCCTCATACTCCAGCGAGCAGAGGGAATGTGTGATGCCCTCCAGCGCGTCCTGAATAGGATGGGCAAAGTCATACATCGGGAAGATGCACCATTTTGTTCCCTGGCGGTGATGCTCGATGTAGCGGATGCGGTAGAGGACGGGATCGCGCATATTGAAGTTCCCGCTCGCGAGGTCGATTTTAGCGCGCAGCGTATAGCGGCCTTCCTCGAACTCGCCGTTGCGCATACGCTGGAACAGGTCCAGGTTTTCCTCGATGGGGCGGTCACGCCAGGGGCTGACGGCGGGCTTCGTCGTGTCGCCGCGGTATTCGCGGAACTGCTCCGGCGTCAGCTCGCAGACATAGGCAAGGCCCTTCTTGATCAGCTCAAGAGCGTACTCGTAGGTCTGCTCAAAATAATCCGAACCGTAGAAGAGACGATCTCCCCAGTCAAAGCCCAGCCAGTGGATATCCTCCTGGATGGCGTTTACGTACTCGGTATCCTCTTTGGCGGGATTGGTGTCGTCAAAGCGCAGGTTGCAGATGCCGCCGAAATGCTCGGCCGTGCTGAAATCAATGGTTAGTGCCTTGCAGTGTCCGATATGCAGATAGCCGTTGGGCTCAGGCGGGAAGCGGGTGTGGACCTGCATGCCGTAGCAGCGCTGTCCCTCCGAAAGATCCTCCTGAACAAAGGCTTCGATAAAGTTTCTGGTTTCTTCCATGTGCCTCTCTCCTCAAAGAAATTCTCATGTATTATAAACGATCTCGCATCGGATTACAACAAGGATTTACATGGAATTCGGCAAAAACAGACTGATCTTTTCGCTCCGCATGGCCTGTGAGGGGCAGAAGATCATCCTGCCAGCAGGCGGGACAGAAGCAGCAATCTATGCTTAAAGAGCAGGGATCGCTGCCGGTGGATTGACTTTTTTCGGTAAAATGATATACTAATCCAGACTTTTACGTTCCGGCAGGCGGCTTAAGTACGTCTTATTTCCGCCGGGGCGATATGTTTGGATACGAAGTGAGAATACGACATGATAGACGCCATTTTTCATTTCCCGACGGACGGTACGCCGAAGGACTGCGTGCAGATCAAAAGCGGACACATCAACCACACCTATCTCATTACGACCGATACAGGCGTACGCTACATTCTGCAGTGGATCAACCAGTTCGTATTCCCACACGTCGATAAATTGATGCATAATATGTCCGCCATCAGCGAGTATCTGCGTGCACAAGGCGAAGGCTCATCCGCTATGATCCGCTATATTGATACGCTTGACGGACAGAGCTATTACAACGACGGCCAGGGCGGCGCGTGGCGGATCTATCGCTTTGTTGACAACAGCATCTGTCTTCAGCACCCGGAGACGACGGAGGACTTCTGCGAGTGCGGGCGCGCATTCGGAGCGTTTCAGTACGCGCTGCGGGATTTCCCGGTCGGACAATTAGAAGAGACCATCGTGGATTTCCACAACACGGTCGATCGGTATCGCCAGCTTCGAGAGGCAGTGCGGGAAAACCGCGCATCCAGATTAGACGAGGTCGGAGAAGAAATCGCCTTTCTTCTTGAACGCGAGGAGCGCGCCTGTCAGCTGCATCGAATGCGTGAGGCCGGGCTTCTTCCCCTCCGCGCCACACATAACGACACCAAGATCAACAACGTTCTTTTCCACGACGTGACACGCAAAGCGATATGCGTCATTGACCTGGACACTGTGATGCCCGGCCTTTCTGCCTTTGATTTCGGCGACGCGATCCGTTTCGGCGCCTCCACCGCGGCAGAGGACGAGCCGGATCTGCGCAAAGTCAGGCTGGATCTTGAGCTGTACCGCGCGTTTGCACACGGCTTTTGCGAGCAGTGCCCGAGTCTTACGGAAGAGGAGCTGCGCGCGCTTCCGCTCGGCGCTTTTACGATGTGCCTTGAATGCGGCATGCGTTTTCTGACCGATTATCTGAACGGCGACGTTTACTTCGCCGTCGACCGTCCGAAGCAGAATCTTGACCGCGCGCGCACACAGTTTAAACTCGTACAGGAAATCGAGCGCTGCTGGGACAGTTTGACCTCCATCATCCGGGAAGAGACCGGAGTTTAACAGCGGTACTGCAAGGGAAAAGCGAATAACGATCGGTATCAACAAAAAGGATCCGGACAACTGTCCGGATCCTTTTTGTTGATCTGTTCTTATTTGAATTCAGGCACAAAGGTGCCGCTGACGTGCATGACCTTCAGGCGGGCGTTGATCTGCTTGGGGTTCTTGTTGAAAACCGTCGTGCGCAGTTCATCATCGGGGATAAAGCGATAGTACGCGTCGCAGAAGATATCAAACACTTCTTTGTTGCTAGGGTTCAGACGCGGGATGAGCATCACAATGGCGATCACCGCCCCGATCAGCGCGAAGACGATCATATAGGTCTTCCCGAATCTGATCAGAAGAAAGAGCAGCAGCGCGCTGAGGATCGTGCAAACGACAGTCGAGACCGTTGTGTATCGGTTCGCACCGATCGCAATCAGCTCCTCGCGGAGCTTACGCATGCGATTCGTGAGCGGATAGGCGACGAAGAAATTGAACAGAAGCTGGCGGACGGGGAAATACGCCCAGAGCCAGCCAAGCAGAAAGAAGCCTGCACCGACCATGATCTGAGTGGGCGTGAGCACGGCAATAGTGAGAATTTTCATGGTAAGCCTTCCTTTCGAGAAATGCTGGAACAGATATTACCACAATTCTTCTGTTTTTTCAAGAATAAAAGCAGACAGCCGGAATAAAGTGAAAGTGAGCCGCCGAAGAGGGGAGGAGAGATATGAGGGATTTTACGGAACACGCGCTTTCTCTGCTGCCGTGGCGATTGAGAGCGGAAAACAGCGGGGCGATTTCTTCTCGTGCGGAGGAATTGCGGCTGCGCATCGGGCGAAGACCGACAGCGCTGATTGACGGAGAAGAGCGCGCAATTAGTTCGGCGTCGGTCACCGCGGAGGATCTGCATCTGCTTCTGGAAAAAGCGACCGGGGCCTCCTTGCATACGGTCTCCTTTGCATTAAGGGAAGGCTATCTCAGCTATCGCGGTCTGCGCATCGGCGTCTGCGGACAGGCTGTGATCCGCGAAGACGGCGCTGCTGCCCTTCAGAATGTGAGCTCAGTGGCGATACGTATTCCGCACGAGCTGCGCGGCATCTGCAGCGAGGCGATGCATGAATACGGGTTGAAGGGATTTCACAGTACTTTGCTGATTTCGCCGCCCGGATGGGGAAAGACGACCGCTCTGCGGGAGATTATTCGCCGTCTCTCGGAGGCTGGCAGGCGTGTCTGCGTTGCCGACGAGAGAAACGAGCTCTCAGCCTCTGTCGGCGGAGCTGCGCAGTTCGATCTTGGGCCATGCACAGACGTTCTGATCGGTATTCCGCGCAGCGAAGCTTCTCTGATCCTGCTGCGCGGGATGAATCCGGAAATCCTTGCCATGGACGAGATCACGAAGGAGGAAGACGCCGAGGCCCTGCTGCAATGCTGCGGCTGTGGCGTTGAACTGCTGGCGTCAGCACACGCAGAAGATCTCTCGTCGCTGTCCCGACGTCCGGTTTATCGAAAGCTTCTCGAGGAAAAGCTGTTTACATATTTGCTGCTGATCCGCAGAGCAGGGACGGAAAGGAGTTATACGCTGTGTCGAATTCCATATTGAAACTGCTGGGTGCGCTTATGCTGCTTGCCGCCGGAGTGTATGCCGGCACAGTCAATCTGAAAAGGGAGAAACGTGAACTCGAATCCATGAGGGATTTCTGCGCCGCACTGGAGATTCTGCGCGGAGAACTTGCGACTCGCTCATGCGGATTACCGGAGCTTATGGGCGCAGTGAGGCTTAAAAGCCACGGAGATGCCGAAACCTTCTTTGCCGCACTTTCGGCGTCCATGTATCTGCTCGGAGAAGAGGAATTCTCAACCATATGGACGCGCGCCGCAAAAGAATTGCCTTTACCGGTGGCGTTCCGCGTGATCTGGGATGGTATCGGTTTGTCTCTCGGACGCTTCGATCTCGGAATGCAGCTTTCTGCACTGGAGCACACAGCGGAAGAGCTGCGCAGTATCGCCGAAAAAGCAGAACGAAGCTACCCCGACCGCAGCCGCATATCATTCGCACTTCCTGCCGCCGCAGCCGCGCTGCTCGCAATCCTCTTGATCTGAAGAAGCAATGGATGTTGATTTGATTTTCAAAATAGCCGCGATCGGTATCCTCGTCGCTGTATTGAATATCCTGCTCCAGCGTTCCGGACGGGACGAGCAGGCGCTCATGACGACGATTACCGCGCTTGTGGTCGTGCTGATGATGGTCGTTCAAAAGATAAGCGAATTGTTTTCCATGATCAAGGCGCTATTCGATCTGTAGATGGAACTTATTATGAAAACTGCCTCTCTCGGAATCATCTCTTCCGTTTGCGCGATTTTGCTGCGCCAGAAGGTGCCGGAGCTGTCTTACCTGCTCTCGATTTGCGCTGCCGGAGGAATCCTGATCTCGCTTTTGCCTTTTCTGAAAGATCTGCGAGAGCTCGTGCAGCTTTCCCCGATACTTGCAGATAAGGATAAACTCTATCTGCAGCCTGTAGGCAAATGCCTGGGAATTGCTCTTGTCTCTCGCTTTGCTTCGGATCTATGCCGCGATGCCAATCAGATCGCTGCGGCCTCGGCAGTAGAGACTGCCGGGACGGTATGTGCCATGACTGCAGCGCTTCCGCTCCTTGGCGCGGTTATCAAGCTGTTGGAGGAACTGCTGTGAGACAAGTCTTGATGATCCTGATTATGCTTCCGGTGCTGTTTGCGCTCCCGCAGGAGGAACTGCAGACAGAGGCAGCCGCGATCGAACAGGAGCTGAGCACACAGGGACGGGAGATCGGCGGGACGCTGACGCTTGACGGGAGTTATGATGCGCAAGGAGCGCTTGAAAGACTCTGGGAACGAGCTCTCGAGAAGATAAAAGAACGAATATCAGCGGAAATATCGGGAGCCGGGCTCTTGGTCGTCCTTGCCGTTTGCTCGGCGTTGGGCGAAGCGCTTGCCGGCAGCGGGGCGGGGAAGGCGTGGATTCCGATAAGCGTCTCATGTGCCGCTGCACTGATGCTCATCGGCGAATCGAAAAGCCTTATCGTCCAGGCAGATGAGACGCTCAGCCGTCTGCAGAGCTATACGGACACGGCGCTTCCGCTCTTGTTTTCCGCCTGCGCTGCGAGCGGAGCGGTTTTATCCTCCGCCGGACGATACACCGCGGTCTGTCTTGCTTCAAGCGTCATGACGCATGTTCTGCGGCGCATCGTGCTCCCATTAATACACGCATTTCTTGCGCTGGCTGTGAGCGGGTGTATCTGGGAGAACTCGTTGCTCCGCAGTATACAAAACCTTATTAAATGGCTGGCAGCAACAGCAATGACAGCCGGTACAAGTGTTTTCTGTGCGTATATCGGCGTTTCCGGACTCATCAGCAGCAGCGCGGATGCAGTTGCGGTAAAGGCGGCAAAAACGACCGTCTCCACGCTCCTGCCCGTGATCGGCCGCATCCTTGCCGATTCTGCCTCTCTCGCCGTCTCCGCTGCGGAAATGATCCGCAGCAGTATCGGCGTATACAGCCTGATAGCTGTCTGCGCGATCTGCCTCACACCGGTTATCACGCTTGCGGGAAAGCTGATGATATATAAGATGGTCTCAGCGGCTGCAGTCTCATTCGGAGACGGACGTCTCGGCCGTCTGATCTCCGGTTTTGCTGACGCGGCCGGCATGCTGCTCGGTTTGGTCGGGAGCTTCGCTTTCATGCTGTTTTTTTCCATATTTGCCGGAATGCGGACGGTGAACGCCCTATGAGTACCGCGGTACTGCGGATCTGTATTCTGGCCTGCTTATTCGGCGCTTCACTCGCTGTGGTAAAAGACGGCGGCATTAAAAAAGTCCTTTCCGTCCTGTGCACGCTGATCCTGCTGCTTGAAATCGCTTCCGTTGCTCGACAGGCGGACTGGGACCTCGTCGGCAGGATCACTGCAAAAACGAGAGAACAGGAGGAGCAGCTCCTCCTGCAGGGGGAAGAACTGCGGCAAAGACTGGATCGGACGATCATAGAGCAGCAGTTGGCGACATACATTTCTAACAGAGCGGAGGAGCTTGACCTGCAGATCCTCTCCCTTCGTTTTCAAATGCGCTGGACTATGGATGGCATTTGGCTCCCGGAGGGCTTGGTCTGCGAGTATCGCGGAAATACAGAAGCCCTGAGCAGCCTGCAGCTGCAGATCGCCTCGGAGCTCGGGATCCCGCTCGCGCGTCAGAACTGGAGACAGGACGATGAATCTGGAGAGAATAAAGGAGTTGCTGAATAAATGGAAATTCCCGCTTTTGATCCTCGCGCTGGGCCTCGTGTTGTTGCTGATACCGGGCAGCCCGGAAGGCGTTCAGACGCCCGATTCCGATGCCTTGCAGCTGGAAAGGGCTTTGTCTGAGGCAAAGGGCGTGGGGGAGATAACAGTCATTGTATCCGAACACGGCGTCGTAATCGTATGCGACGGAGCCGACAATGCGGAAATCCGGCTGGATATTCTCCACGCGATCGGCAGCTATACGGGTTATCGCTCCGATCAGATCACCATTCTCAAACGCATATCATCATGATCTTCGCGGTGAGATATGTATAACGCATATGTAAGGAAGGAGAACAATTTGAAAAACAGGAAAAGAACGATCACGCTCGCTGCGGTACTGCTGTTTGTTGCTGCGGCAGTCGTGCTCAATTGGTCATATAACCGACGCTGGGGCAGGGCGGACGCGGAGCGGGTTAGCCTCGAAGATGAGGCGATGCTGCTGGCAAACAGTCAGTACGGTGAGCGCGTGGAGGCGAGCGCGGGCAGCTACTTCGCCGAGGCGAGGTTGACGAGGCAAACCTCACGGGATGAAGCTCTCTCGCTGCTTCAGACGGCAGCAACAGCGGAAACGGCCTCGCAGGAGACAATCGACAGCGCCATGAGTGCGATCTCGGCAATGGCGAGCTGTTCCATGAAGGAGGCGCAAATCGAAAATCTGCTGTTGGCCAAGAATTTCGCGGACTGTGTAGTATACATTGCAAGCGACTCCATCACCGTTGCGGTGCCGGCTCCGGAGGATGGCCTGAGCGAGGAGGCGGTTGCGCAGATAACCGATATCATCAGCAGCGAAACGGAATTTTCCGCTTCTCAACTGAATATCATTGAAGTCCGCGCCTAAACTTCTCAGCCCCGGTTTGGAACTGTCCAAACCGGGGTATTGCTATATCCTTAACTATCTTGTTGTATTCCTATACACAAAAATATTCATTAGCCCTTTTCTTTTTCGGAAGCCTGTGATATAATAACATGAATTTTTATGTGGAGGCTTCGTTATGGGCGAAAACTACATCAGCTGCTCTGTGGAAACCGGCAGTATCAATATATCGGAGGATGTAATCTCCACCATCGTGCGCAATACTGCATCCGAGGTGGAGGGCGTCGCCGCGCTGTCCAATACTGCCGGTGCTGAGATCGCGGAAATGATCGGTCTCAAAACCGTGAGCAAGGGCGTCAAGGTCCAGTTTGTCGATGAGACTATCGTGGTAGACATCATTCTTTCCATTGCCTATGGCCGCAACATTGTCAAGGTTGCAACTGCCGTGCAGGACAAGGTGCTCAGCGTCCTTCAGTCAACAACCGGCATCGATAAGCTGCAGGTCAACGTTCACGTGGCCGGCATCGCTTTTGAGAAATAAGCTGCTGGGAGGATACCGATGAAACGAAGCGCTGCGAGAGAACTCGCCATTCAGATTTGTTTTGCGGCATCTTCCGCCGGCGTGGAGCCGCTGGAGATGTTGGAGCGCTACTTTGATCCCGAGCACTTCGAGACGCTGGATACCGAGGAAGGCGTCTGCACGGAGCTTCCCGATGAGGAGCAGATGGCATATATCAGCCGCCTCCTGTCGCTGAGCGCCGAACACCGCATGGAGATCGACGGCTTGATTGAGACCTATGCAAAGGGCTGGAAGCTCAACCGCATTTCCCGCACCGCGCTCGCCATTCTCCGCTGCGCCGTATGCGAGATCGAGTTTATGGACGATATTCCAGACTCCGCTGCTATCAACGAAGCAGTGGAACTCGACAAGGGATACGACGATCCCGACACGGTCGCCTTTGTCAACGGTGTTCTCGGCGGCCTGATGCGCGGCGAAGGAAAGACACAGGCCTGAGATGGAGCGCGAAACACTTTCCGTTACCCAGCTCAACGAGCGCATCAAGAGTCTGTTAGACGGTGATCCGCTGCTCGGGGATGTATGCGTGAGGGGCGAGCTTTCCAACTATAAGATCTACCCCTCAGGGCACCATTATTTCACGCTTAAGGACAGCGAGAGCACGCTGCGCTGCGTGATGTTCCGCCCCAATGCCTCCCGGCTGCGCTTTCGGCCTGAGAGCGGCATGTGCGTCACGGCCTTCGGGCGTGTGACCGTCTATCCGCGCGACGGTGCATACCAGCTCTACTGCTCAGCGCTGATGCCGGAGGGGACGGGCGATCTGCAGGTCGCCTTCGAGCAGCTGAAAGCGAAGTTGTCTGCGGAAGGCCTTTTCGATGCGGACCACAAAAAACCTATCCCCGCCATTCCCAAACGGATCGCTATTATCACGTCCTCTGCCGGCGCCGCCGTGCATGACATGATCCGTATTCTTGGCCGCCGATGGCCGGCGGCCAAGATTCTGCTGCTCCCGGTTCGGGTGCAGGGCGCGGAAGCTCCTGCGGAAATAGCCGGAGCGATCCGTTATGCCAATGAATTTGACGTGGGCGATCTGATCATTACCGGGCGAGGCGGAGGTTCGATCGAGGACCTTTGGGCTTTCAATGACGAGCGCGTCGCGCGGGCGATCTATGCTTCGCGTATTCCTGTGATTTCTGCGGTCGGGCACGAGCCGGATGTTACGATCTCCGATTATGTCGCGGATCGTCGTGCGTCCACGCCCTCAAATGCAGCGGAGATTGCTGTTCCGGATCAAGATGAAATGCGTGAAGCCCTGACGTCCTATTCGATCCGATCCGCGCAGGCCATGCGCAAGCGCATCGCCCTGCTTCGACAGCAGTTGAACGAGATGGCAAGAAAGCGCGTCCTGACGGATCCGAGCGTCCTGCTCGACAATCGCCGTCTGGATCTTGAACGGATACAAGACCGCCTGCTATCCGCCGAAGAACGGCAGCTCAGCGGGAAAAAGCAGCGCTTTGTCTCTTCTGCCGCAGCGCTCGACGCGATGAGTCCGATCCGTGTTCTGACGCGCGGCTACGCGATCGCACAGGATGATAAGGGTTGTGTTCTGCGCACCGTCAGCGAGCTCGCGCCCGAGATGCCATTTGAGCTGATTTTGCATGATGGATACGCCGATTGCCGCGTAACGACTGTTCATGAGGGAGAAAAGCATGACGGAACAAAAGCTTGATTTTGAGCAGGCCATTTCCAGGCTGGAGGAGATCGTCCGCCACCTTGAGAAAGGCGATCTGCCGCTTAACGAGTCGCTTTCTCTTTTTGAAGAGGGGACGAGACTGCTTGCGTCCTGCAGCACGATGCTTGACGAGGCGGAGCAGCAGGTCGTGAAGCTCCGTAAGGGTGCAGACAGGCGGCCTGTGGAGCTGCCGCTGGAGGACGAATAGATGACTGCTGCAGCGTATAAAGAAGTAATAGATCGCGCATTGGAATCCTGTCTGAAGCTGGAGGGCCATCCTCTCTCCGGACTCGCGGAATCGATGCGCTACAGTCTTCTCGCCGGCGGCAAACGAATCCGCCCCATGCTGGTTCTGGAGTTTTGCCGTATTGCCGGGGGAGACATTGAGGCAGCGATGCCCGTCGCCTGCGGCATTGAGATGCTTCACACTTACAGTCTGATCCATGATGACCTGCCTTGTATGGATAATGACGATCTTCGGCGCGGCAAGCCCACAAACCATGTGATCTACGGTGAATGCACCGCCACCCTCGCGGGAGATGCGCTGCAGGCGGAGGCCTTCGGGACGATCTTGCGCAGCACGCTTTCGGCAGAGCGCCGTGCCCGCTGCGCAGAGCATCTTGCCAACGCAGTCGGCCTGGACGGAATGTGCGGCGGTCAGTATCTGGACATGCTCTGGGAGGGGAGTATTCTCTCCGAGGAGCAGCTGGATGAGATCAACAGCCGCAAGACCGGCGCGCTGCTCACCGCGGCCTGCCAGATGGGTGTTGCAGCTGCAGGCGGCACAGAGCAGCAGGAGGACTCCGCTGCGCAGTTCGGCGCGGCGCTCGGCGCAGCTTTTCAGATCCGGGACGACATGCTGGATGTTCTCAGTACCGAAGCGGAGTTTGGCAAGCCCATCGGTTCGGATCAGCAGGAAAAGAAAAACACGTATATGGCTCTGTACGGAGAGGAAAAATGCGAGCGCATGATCGCCCGCCTGACTCAGGCCGCAAAAGATGCGATCTGCGGCGTGTTTGAAGACACGGGCTTCCTCTGCTCTCTGGCAGATACCCTTGCCAGCAGAAGAAACTGACGTACAGGCAGAATGGGGTTTGGTTTGAGCTTATTAGACAGAATAAACTGTTCAGCTGACGTTAAAAAGCTGCAGGAGAGCGAATTGGAGCCTCTCTGCGCGGAATTGCGCGAGCTGATCATTCATACCGTTTCAAAGACCGGCGGGCATCTCGCGTCCAATTTGGGCACGATTGAGCTCACCGTTGCGCTGCATCGCGTTTACGATACCGCTTCGGATCGCGTCGTTTTTGACGTCGGGCATCAGAGCTACGCCCATAAGATCCTGACCGGGCGGCGCGATCGCTTCTCCACACTGCGCCAGTACGGCGGGGTTTCCGGCTTTCCGAAGCCAAAGGAGAGCTGTGACGACGCTTTTATCGCCGGTCACGCCTCCAATTCAATTGCGGTCGCGCTCGGTATGGCGAAGGCCAGGACGCTGCAGCATCAGAATTACGACGTTGCCGCGCTGATCGGCGACGGCGCTATGACAGGCGGGCTTTGTTATGAGGGCCTTTCCGCTGCTGCCTCGAGCGGGGAGCCGCTTGTCATCATCCTCAACGACAACAACATGTCGATAGACCCTAATGTCGGCGGTCTCGCCAGTATGCTGCAGGAAATGCGCGTCAAGCCGAGTTATTTGAGCTTCAAGCGCTGGTACCGCAGCACCTTCAGGAAACTCCCGCTTGTTTATGAGACCACACACGCCGCTAAAGAGGCGATCAAGAAAAAGCTGCTGCCGGAGAACATGTTCAACTCCATGGGCTTCGAGTATCTGGGGCCTGTGGACGGTCATGACGTGCATGCGCTTGAGTCCATTTTGCGATGGGCCAAAGAGCTGAGAAGACCTGTCATTGTCCATGTCCTGACGCAGAAGGGGAAGGGCTACCCCTTTGCCGAGGAACACCCGGAACTCTACCACGGCGTCGGCCCCTTCAATGAAGAGACCGGTGAACCGAACCCCGGGCCCGCTGCGTTCTCCGATCGCTTCGGACAGGAGCTCTGCGAGTTCGCGCGCAGCGATCCGCGTATTACCGCGATCACCGCGGCTATGGCCTCCGGGACGGGGCTCGACCGCTTCTGTCTGGCCTTTCCAGAGCGCTTCAGCGACGTCGGCATTGCCGAAGGGAGCGCGGTCGCGATGGCTGCCGGTATGGCGAAGCAGGGTCTCATTCCGGTTTTCGCCGTCTATTCAAGCTTCCTTCAGCGCGCATATGATATGCTGATCCATGACGTTTCGCTGCAGAAGCTTCATGTCGTATTCGGCGTTGACCGCGCAGGCCTCGTCGGCAGCGACGGTGAAACGCACCACGGGATTTTTGATTTGTCCTATCTTGGCACTGTTCCCTGGATGACTGTGCTTTGTCCGTCTTCTTTCGCCGAGCTGCACACTATGCTCGAGGATGCGCTGTTTCACATCGACGGCCCTGTCGCCGTTCGCTATCCGCGCGGGGGAGAGGGAGAATACAAGGGCTGCTCAAGCGGCCGGGAAGAGATCATCGGCGACGGGAAGGATTTGAGCATTCTCTGCTGCGGCGTCATGATCAACGAGGCGCTCGAAGCGCAGAAACGTCTGGCGGAGCGCGGCGTATCGGCTGAGATTATCAAGATCAACCGTATCGACGGCAGCAAATCCGAAGGGGCACTTGCTTCGCTGCGCAAAACAGGACGCCTTCTCGCAGCGGAAGAAGCATGCAGGGCCGGCTGTCTCGGGGAAAGGCTGTTGGCTCAGGCGGAAATTGACCGTATCTGTCTGAAAGCCGCCAGGATGCTGAACCTCGGAGAGGGCGTTGTCCAGAGCGGGACGAGGGCCGAACTGCTTCGTGATTACGGCATGGATGTGGAAGGCCTGGTCCGCGCGGGTCTGGAGCTCTGCGGTGTTGAGGCGACCACATGAAAAAGCAGCGTCTCGATCAGCTTGTATTTGAGCGGGGACTCACAGAGAGCCGTGAGCGCGCCAGAACATCAATTATGAGCGGTGTTGTCTATGTTAACGGACAGAAGGCGGACAAGCCCGGCATGGCGGTCGATCCCGCGGCGGAGATTGAGCTTCGCGGCGATGCGCTTCCATTTGTCAGCCGCGGCGGTTATAAGCTGGACAAGGCTTTGAAGGTCTTTCCGGTCGATCCTGTGGGAAAAATTTGTATCGACTGCGGAGCGTCTACGGGCGGCTTTACGGACGTCCTGCTGCAGCATGGCGCGGCGAAGGTGTATTCCGTAGACGTCGGTTACGGTCAGCTCGCCTGGAAACTGCGAAATGACCCGCGTGTCGTCAATCTGGAGCGCACGAATCTGCGATACGTGAACCGGGAACAGATCCCGGAGCCGCTGGATCTGGCAGTTATGGACGTTTCTTTTATTTCGATCCGGCTGGTTCTTCCGGCTGTGCAGAAGCTTCTCAAGCCGGACGCTGACTATATCTGCCTTATTAAGCCGCAGTTTGAGGCGGGCAGAGAGGAAGTCGGTAAAAAGGGCGTCGTTCGGGATCCTGCCGTGCATGAGCGCGTCGTGAACGGAATCCTGGAATTTGCACCTACGCTGGGCTTTACCGTGATGGGCCTGGATTATTCTCCCATCAAGGGCCCGGAAGGGAATATTGAGTACATCTGTCATCTGAAAAACGGAATATACGACGCTGCTGCGCCGGATGTTTCCGCTATCGTCGATGCGTCGCACAAGGCGCTGTGAGGTGTCGTTATGATCGCACTGTGTCCCAATCCCTATCGGGATCTCGAGCTGAATACGACGCGCAGAGCGAAGCAGCTCCTGGAGGAAGCCGGTTTTGATACCGTTGTCTGCCCTGTATTTGCCGAGGAAGATCCATCCGTCCTCCCGTCAGATCTGCAGACGGTCTCAATCGAGAGCGTAACCGACAAATGCTCGCTGGCCGTTGTGATCGGCGGCGACGGGACGATTCTTTCTGTCGCTCGCATGCTTCGTCAGAAGGCTGTCCCGCTGCTCGGTGTGAATCTCGGAACCAAGGGTTTTTTGGCTACTCTCGAAGAGGAAGAACTTCCCCTGATCGTCAATGCGGCAAGAGGGGAGTACCGTGTCAGCAGACGCATGATGCTTGAGGCGACGCTGGAGCGTGAAGGGGAGGCGATCTTTTCCGATCACGCGCTCAACGACGTCGTGATCCACGGTTACGGCGAATGCGTCTATCTCACGGCTACCTGTGACGGAGATGGGATCACCGCCTTCTCAGGGGACGGGATCATTCTCTCCACACCTACCGGCTCCACCGGGTATTCGATGTCTGCCGGAGGACCCATTGTTGAGCCTAGCGCAGAGGCGATCATCCTCAGCCCCATCTGCGCGCATATGCTCGGCGCGAGGAGCTTCGTGCTGTCCCCCGGACGTTCTGTTTCAGTCAAGCTCAAAATGGCACACGGGAGGCGTGCTTACCTCTCTGTGGACGGCAGCATCAACATAGACCTGGAAAACATGGATACGATAACTGTCCGGAAATCGAATCTGCAGATCCTGATGGCAGATCTCGGCCTGCGCAGTTTTTATCAAATCGCATACGAAAAACTAACTTGATAATTAATTGATTACGGGAGGAGACCATGAAGTCCGAACGACAGAACGCTATTCTGGAAATCATTTCCACAAGGGAGATCGAAACACAGCAGCAGCTTCTTCAGGCTCTTGCAGAGCGCGGGATCTGCAGCACCCAGGCGACGCTTTCGCGTGATATTAAGGACATGCACTTGGTCAAGGAACTCGGCGTCAGCGGTAATTACCGCTATGCTGCAGCGAAGCAGGAGAGCGACGATTTCGACCAACGTCTCCGCAAAATCTTCAAGGAGGGCGTCATTTCCTGTGACGTCGCGCAGAATCTTCTCATCATCAAGACGATTCCAGGGTTGGCACCGGCTGCCTGCAGCGCCATCGAAACCATGAAGGTCGAGGGCCTCGTGGGTACGCTCGCCGGGCACGACACAGGCTTCCTGGCGCTCAAGGATACAGCGGCTGCGGAGCATCTCTACAGTGAAATCAAAGAACTCTTCTGACCGGTAGGTGAGGGCATGCTCAGCGAACTGCATATTGAAAACATCGCCGTTATCGAACGGGCGGACGTTCGCTTTGCCGAAGGCCTCAATGTACTGACCGGCGAGACCGGCGCAGGCAAATCCATCGTGATCGACTCCATCGGGGCTGTGCTGGGCGAACGCGTAAGCCGCGACCTGGTGCGCCGCGGCGCGGAGAAGGGTTCTGTTACCGCGGTCTTTGAAGGGGTTGACTGTTCGGATTGGCTTCGCGCCAACGAGATCGACGAGGAAGACGAACTGATCCTCCAGCGCAGGATCGGCGCGGACGGGAAAAGCAGCTGCCGCGTATGCGGCGTTCCGGTCACAGCGGCGCAGATGAAAGAGCTTGCCGCCCTTCTGGTCGATATCCACGGTCAGAACGACGGCCGCCAGCTCATGGACGAACGGCAGCACCTGCGTTATCTGGATCGCTTCGGCTCTTTGGAGAGCTGGACGGATGCTTTTTCCTCTGAATATCGAAAGTATCGCGCTATCCGGCGCGATCTCGAGCAGATGCGCATGGATGATGCTGAAAAAGAACGCCTGAGCGAAAGCCTGCGCTATACTATTGCAGAGCTCGAGCGCGCAGAGCTCAAGGAGGGCGAGAAAGATGGTCTTGTCTCCCGCCGCGATCTTCTGCGCAATTTCGAGAAGCTGACGGACGCTCTTGAGCAGGCGCTTCTCTCCCTCGACGGAGACGAGGAAAACGCCCTTACGCTTGCACAGAACAGCGCCTATTACATCAGCCGTGCCGCAGCTATCGTCCCCGAGCTCGACAAAGCCTCCGAGGCAATCCAAAACGCGGTTTTTTCTCTGACCGATGCAGCCGAATTCCTGCGAGATTTCCAGCGCGGAATGGATTTTTCTCCGGAAGAGTATGACCGGCTTGAGGCGCGGATCGCGCTTCTCAATAAGCTTGAGCGCAAGTATAATCGCGACGAGGATGCTTTGATCGCTTATCTGGAGGACTGCCGAAACCGTCTCGAACAGATCGAGTTTGCGGACGAGCACGAGCAGGAACTGCGCAAGGCGCTCTCCGCGCAGGAGAAGCTCTGCCGCCAAGCAGCCGCCGATCTGAGTCTGCAGCGCAAGAATGCAGCAGAACAGCTCCAGAAACGCATCGTCTCCGAGCTTCGGCAGCTCAATATGCCCTCCGTTCGGTTTGCGGTGGAGTTCGTTCCTGTGACGAACGAGCAGGGCTTCGATGAACACGGAGCGGAGGATCTGCGCTTCATCATGTCGGCCAATACCGGTGAGCAGATGGGCCGTATCAGCAAGATCGCCTCCGGCGGCGAACTGAGCCGCATCATGCTTGCCATGAAGAACGTCTTTGCGGAGAAGGATCCAGTCGGCACGATGATCTTCGACGAGATTGACACGGGCGTATCTGGTATTGCGGCGCAGCGAGTAGGGGAGAAGCTCTATACGGTTTCCCGCGGCAAACAGGTGCTCTGCGTCACGCATCTGCCGCAGATCGCCGCAATGGCAGACAGCCACTACGTCATCAGCAAGGAAGAGCGTTCCGGCCGTACCTATACCGAAATCGGGCCGCTTGACCGGGAAGGACGGAAGCATGAGCTTGCGCGCCTGCACGGAGGCGACCACATTACGTTGACCACGCTGGCCAGCGCCGAGGAGCAGCTGGAAGCGGCGGAGCGCTTTAAAGAAAGCTAAGCTGAAAGCACACAGCCTGCAGGCCGTGTGCTTTCAGCTTGCTTCATTTCGTCCCGTTACCGCTGCTCCGAGCTGCCGGCAAGACGGGCTACGGTGCACAAATGATTTACCGGACTTGTGCTTGACAGAATGCCGTGGAATCAGTATAATACACGGGTAAAACGCGAGGAAGAACAGAAGTAGCGTGACGGATTCTGCACAGAGAGCCTTCGTTCGGTGCAAGAAGGAGAGAATCGGCGCGTGAAGTACCGTTCGGAGCGGCTCAGCTGAAGCCCCAATGGGCGTGCGTAGGCTGTGACGGGTGCGCCCGATACAGCGCGGAAGTCAATGACTTCATAAGGCTCTTTTCCGCGAGGGGAGAGCGACCAGAGGTGGTACCGCATTCTTTGCCCTCTGTCCGTTTGGACAGGGGATCTTTTTTTGAGGAGGATGAATTTTGAGCGTTCAGGAAGAATCCATTCGCCTGCACGACTGCGGCTTTAACTGCGCACAGAGCGTGCTCGCGGCGCTCGGCAGCTATACGGGATTGGATGAGAAGACTGCTCTTTCCGTCTCCGGCGGTTTTGGTGGCGGCGTCCGCTGCGGAGAGATTTGCGGCGCGGCATCCGGCGCGGTGATGGCTTTGGGGCTCGCATTTCCTTATGCTGACGGGGAAGACGCCGACGCAAAGACCAGGATCGCTAAGCTTACCGTGGCCTTGAACCGTGATTTTATCAAACAATTCGGCTGTATCCGCTGCCAGGATCTGAAGAGAAACGGCATCCCCTGCGATGAACTGATCGCCTGGGCAGCCCGACATGCCGAAGAAATCATCAAAGACAATCAATAATAAGGAGCATATAATGGGTATTTATGAAGAACTTGTCGCCCGCGGGCTGATCGCCCAGGTGACGGATGAGGAAGAGATCCGCAATATGGTCAATGCAGGCAAGGCCACCTTTTACATCGGCTTCGACTGCACTGCCGACAGCCTGACTGCCGGGCATTTCATGGCGCTGACGCTTATGAAGCGTCTGCAGCAGGCAGGCAACAAACCCATCGCGCTCATCGGCGGCGGCACGACCATGATCGGCGACCCGTCCGGCCGTACCGATATGCGCAAGATGCTGACCCGCGCTGACATCGATCACAACGCGGAGTGCTTCCGTCGTCAGATGGAGCGCTTTATCGACTTTGGGCCGGGGAAAGCGCTGATGGTGAATAACGCCGATTGGCTTCTGGATCTCAATTACGTTGAACTGCTGCGCGAGGTCGGCGCCTGCTTCTCGGTTAACAACATGCTGCGCGCAAAGTGCTATGAGCAGCGTATGGAGCGCGGCCTGAGCTTCTTCGAGTTCAACTACATGATCATGCAGAGCTACGACTTCTACTACCTCTTCCAGCATTACGACTGCAACATGCAGTTTGGCGGGGACGATCAGTGGAGCAACATGCTCGGAGGCACTGAGCTGATCCGCAAAAAGCTCGGCAAGGATGCGCATGCCATGACGATCACCCTGCTGACAGACTCGCACGGCATGAAGATGGGCAAGACCGCTGGCAACGCCGTCTGGCTCGATCCGAATAAGACCAGCCCCTACGAGTTCTACCAGTACTGGCGCAACGTCGATGACGCCGACGTTCTCAAATGCATCCGCATGCTTACCTTCCTGCCTCTCGAGCAGATCGACGAGATGGCCAAATGGGAAGGCAGCCAGCTCAACCGCGCTAAGGAGATCCTGGCCTTTGAACTTACATCGATGGTGCACGGAGAAGAAGAAGCCAGAAAAGCTGAGGCCTCCGCCAAGGCGCTGTTCGCCGGGGCAGGGGAGGGCGAGAACATACCCGCTACCGAGCTCGTCGCCTCCGATCTCGCGGATGGCAGAATCGATCTCATGACGCTGCTGGTTAAGACCGGACTTTGCACGACGAAGTCCGACGCCCGCAGAAACATCCAGCAGGGCGGCGTCACCGTGAACGACGAGAAGGTGACCGACATCGGCCGTTCGTTCTCCGAGGACGAGCTCCGCGAGGGACTTCTGATTCGCCGCGGCAAGAAGAATTACAACAAAGTCGGCTTTAAGGGCTGACGGCATCCAACACAAAACACCGGTTCCGAAGTCGGAACCGGTGTTATCTTTTGGCTTTTTTATCGTCCGGATATAATACAGGAAGCGATAGATACGCCGTAAAGGTCTCGCCGTTCAGTTCGCTGGAAAAACTGCCCTGCATCGAGCTCATGATCTTCTCGCAGGTTCTGAGACCGATTTTGGTGCTCTCCACGCGGTCCATGGCTTTTGCCACGGCGTTGCTCATGGCGATCCGCAAACTCCCCTCAGAAAGCTCTGCGCGCACGCTGATGGGCTTTGCCTTGTCGGCGTATTTCTTCGCGTTGGAAACGAGGTTGTCCAGCACGCGCTTCAGATAAAGGGGATCGACCCGGATACTGCCTTCGCCCTCGAACTCTTTACTATCTACTGTGAAGCCGGCGTCAACGAGGTCAAACTGCGCCTCAGCGAAGAGCTGGTCAAGCAGGAGACGAGCGTCCAGTTCCTCGAGGTTTAACTCCAGCTCCGAGCGGCCGAAAACAAGGAAATACCTGAACAACTCATCCGTCAGATCCTTGAGTTCCATAGCCTTCGCGTAAGCGCTCGAAGCAAACTGGCCTGCCTTTTCCTTGTCGTCAAAGCCTTCCGCATTCAGAAGACCCAGGTAGCCGATGAGGGCGGTCATGGGTGTGCGTATATCGTGCGAGATAGCCGTGATCAGCTCGGAATTCGCCTCCCAGGCCCGACGCTCGTTGCCCATGCGCTCGATGACGGAGCGGCGCATCTGGTCCATTTCATTCGCCAGTGTGGAGAGCTCATCCTCCCCGCTGCGCGTGATGGGCGCCTCCAGATCCCCTCCGCCGATGATCTCCGCCTCCCGGGAGAGACGCACGATGCGGCGCGTCAGACGGCGGATAAAGAGGAGCATAACGAAAACGAAGGCTACCGCGCCGAGAACAACAGCGACGATGCGGTTGATGTTATCCTCACGCGCCTGGCTGTTGTCTGATATGGTGATGTAATACATCCCGTCGGAAAAACGCATCGGGTAGAGCTTGCCATACTGAGAGTTGTACTGCAGCTTTTCCGCCAGCGACATGCTGGAGGAGGACTGCGCGCCACCGCCGCCAATTCTCATGTTGAGCTGCTCGTCTTTGTAGATCAGGATCGTGATGTACTCATTGTTTCCCGGCCACTTGGCCGCGGCGGCTGCGTCGCTGCCAGCGATATGCCGGGTGACAACGAACTGATAGAAGTCCGCATAAATCTCGGCCTGACGTGTTGAAACGGATTCGGGGCTCATATAAATCTTATTCAGTGCAAGCGTACTGAGCTTATATGCACCGAAATATACCAGAAGAGCAGCCAGACCGGCAGCAAGGATCATCACGAGCATCTTGGCATCGAGCGTGCGCGCCCGAAGTCGTTTACTCAATTTGATAGCCCCTTCCCCAAACGGTGCGCAGAATCTTCGGAGAGGAGGGGTTTTCCTCTATTTTTCTGCGTACATTCAAAACGTGCACCATGACAGTGTTCCCGGAGCCGGAAAGATACTTGGCGCCCCAGACGGACTCATAGAGCTCCTCCGCCGTCACAACCGTGCCGCGATGCTGCAGCAGATAGTCGAGGATGGCGTATTCCGTATCGGTGAGAGAAACGGGAACACCATTGCTCTTGACCGTATGCTGTGCGAGGTCAACCTCCAGATTATCGATCGTCAGAACGGCAGCGGGCTTTCCGCGGTACTGCTGATAGCGCCGCAGAAGAGAAGAAACTTTTGCCAGCAGCTCGGCCTGCGAAAAGGGCTTGGAGAGAAAATCGTCGCCTCCGCTGGTATAGGCGCTGACGCGATCCTGTTCGGCAGATTTAGCCGTGAGGAACAGGACGGGTACGGTCGAAAACTCACGAAGCTTGGCGCAGGTATCAATCCCGCTCATCTTCGGCATCATCACGTCAAGGATCACGAGATCCGTGTCCGGATTTGCGTGCATATATTCCAGGGCCTGGAAACCGTCGCAGGCCTCTGCCACAATGTATTTGTCTTTCAGCAGAAGGCTCAAGACATTCCGAATATCGGGGTCGTCGTCCACAATCAGAAGACGCGAAATCGCCGCCATCAAAACACCTCCGTAGGAATCACTCAAATCGCACGAAAACACCGTATCTGTAGCATGGTCATTATAGCACAATTTCCCTGTATTACAAAGGGTTTGCGGAATCTTAAGGAAAATTAGGATTTTCGTACGGAGGAGTGAGCGCGAGATGAATTGTGATGCGAAACATAAAAAATCGCCGCAAGCGATATGCAGCTTGCGACGACTTGGTGGGGGAAGGTGGATTCGAACCACCGAAGGCATTGCCAGCAGATTTACAGTCTGTCCCCTTTGGCCACTCGGGAATTCCCCCATATTCAATTGCCCTTTAAGATGGAGCTGGTGGACGGATTCGAACCCCCGACCTGCTGATTACAAATCAGCTGCTCTACCTGCTGAGCTACACCAGCATTTTTTACCGGCTTGATGATAATAGCAGATTCACTTCTGTTTGTCAACAAGATTTTTTGTTTTTAACGCATTATTTTCGGTTTTGTTCATGGTATGTTCCTTGATTTTTCACGCGCTATCGGGTATACTGGTCTCCGCCTCAGGAGGTGCATACTGAATATGATCGGCTTTGAAATCGAACATAAATATCTGATACGCTATCCTGATCCGGATCTTCTGCGCCGCTTTGCATCGCCAAGCGAGATTGTTCAGACCTATCTTCTTACGGACAACAACGAAACCGAGCGCGTTAGAAAACGCTGTGCTGACGGGCGCTGCACATACACGCACACCCGAAAAAACTGGATCACGGATCTCACGCGCGTAGAACTCGAGGACGAGATCAGCGAGGAGGAATACCTTGCGCTGCTGAGCAAAGCCGATCCGAAGCGGACTCCTGTTCGGAAGACGCGTTGGGTGCTGCCATACGAAGGACAGGATTTTGAGATAGACGTATATCCGTTTTGGACGGATCGGGCGATCATGGAATTGGAAACGGAAAGCGAGCAGCAGCAGGTTCATATCCCGGAATGGATCCAGGTGATCCGGGAAGTCTCCGGAGAGATCGCCTATTCCAATTCCTCGATTGCAATCGAAATCCCCGAGGAAACGATTTAAGACCGAATCGGAAAGGATACACATATGAAAAAATGGATCGCATTGCTGCTATGTGCATGTATGGCGTTTTCCCTGTGCGCATGCAGCGCTTTCAAAATTGCTGAGGATCTGGATCTGCCGCCGCTCCCGGAGGTTAATCCGGAGGCCGCCAGCGAACCTGTTCCCACCCTGCCGGCGACGGATGTTTCGTTCCCGGAAGGGGAGGGCGAACAGGCTGCCGCCCCGATCGATAACCGTATCATCGTGAGCTGCAGCACCACAAAGTACGAGCAGTATGACCCTGCCGACGGGACGCAGCTGATCTTGACCTTCTCCTATGAGACGCCTGTTGTGCATATCGAAGGGCGGGAGGAGGCCTCTGATGCGATCAACGAGTATATCGCCATGCTTGATGAGACCTTCTACACCGGCAACGACTACGGCGACGGTCCCTCCACCGGCTTCAACGCCATGCTCGAGGCCGCAGAGGATAACTTCACCTACGTGATCGAGACCGGGACCGAAGGGATCGGCATGGAGTATTCCGAAAGCCGCAAGGTTCGTATCGAACGCGCCGACAGCACGCTTCTTTCCCTGGTATTTACGGATTCCGTATACACCGGCGGTGCGCACGGCATCACCGACGATCGTGCGTATGTCTTTGATACAGAAACCGGCAAACGGCTGCGCCTGGACGATCTGACGCAGGATTACAGCGCTTTTGAAAACGCTGTTGTGGACGCAATGCTCGCGCTGCGCGAGACCGACGAGGGCTATAACAATACGATTCCCGAGGGATACGTGGATCCGGCCGATTACCGCAGCGCATTCTCCGCCCTGCTGCGGCAGGGTTCCTGGTATCTCGGACAGGACGGACTGGTGCTTTTCTCCAGTCTCTATGAGCTTGGCCCCTATGCCTCCGGTATTGCCGAATTCACAATCCCTTATGAAGATCTGAAAACGGTGATGGACGAACGCTGGTTCCCGCCGGAGCGGCAGGGGAGCGGCGAATTGAGCGTTCAGGCGATGAGCGAGGTTCCGGACGGTTCGGTTGAGATCGTAGACAGAGCCGTGGTCGATGAGGGCGGCGGAGAGGTTTGCCTGCTGGTCTCGGGCACGGTCTATGACCTCAGCCTCTCGCGTGTATACTATTCGGACGACTTGAGCGAGTTCTATCAGGATCGTCTGATCTGGCATACGAGCAGCCTTACGGACGCGGCGCTGCAGATTGCGGTCCTCGTCCCCGATGCGATCCCGAATCTCCACATCGCATATCGTACGGCGGACGGTGAAGTTCACGGTCTTCTTCTTTCTCAGAGCTGCATGGATGGCAGTTATTTTCTGATGGAGGACAAGATCGAGTCGGTTGGCTAAAATCAGCATTTTGTTGAATTTCGGTCCAAATAATTGTTGACATTGACAAAACCTTGTGTTAACATACTAAAGCCGCATTAAAAGGGTAAGCAAGAAGAGGCTCGTCCTCCACCCTGAAAGCGAGTCCTGTAAAGAGGGAGGAAATAAACATGAAGCACGCTGTCATCGTTACCGGCGGCAAGCAGTACCGCGTTGCCGAGGGTGATGTGATCTTTGTGGAGAAGCTCGACGCCGCTGCCGGCGATTCCGTCAAGTTCGACCAGGTTCTGGCCGTGATCGACGGCGAGGACGCCAAGTTCGGCGCTCCTGCGATCGAAGGCGCCAGTGTCACCGCCAATGTGGTGAAGAACGGCAAGTCCGCAAAGGTTCGCGTCTACAAGATGAAACCCAAAAAGGGTTATCGTCGCACGCAGGGCCACAGACAGCCCTACACGAAGATCCAGATTGAGACCATCAACGCGTAATTCCGCAACTGATTTTGACTAATGGAGGTGTAACCTGAATGGCACATAAAAAAGGTATGGGTTCTACCAAGAACGGCCGCGACAGTGAGTCCAAGCGTCTTGGTGCCAAGAGAGCAGACGGTCAGTTTGTTCTTGCCGGCAACATCCTTGTCAGGCAGCGCGGAACGAAGATCCACCCCGGCACCAATGTGGGCAAGGGCAAGGACGACACGCTGTTCGCTACGGTGGACGGCACTGTTAAGTTCGAGCGTATGGGCAAGGACCGTAAAAAGGTCTCTGTTTACGAAGAGATCGCTCAGTAAGAACCAAAAAGGCCGGACGGATGTCCGGCCTTTTTCTTGACAAACAGCATTTTCAATGCGCCAGGCCGCATATGCGGCAGAAAGGAAGGGGCTTATGGCATCTGCGTTTGTAGATAAGGCGCGCATCAGCATTCACGCCGGCAAGGGCGGCGACGGTGCTGTTGCCTTTCATCGGGAAAAATATATCGCGGCCGGCGGCCCTGACGGCGGAGACGGCGGCCGCGGGGGAGACGTTGTCTTTTCTGTGGACGATAACATGTCTACGCTGATGGATTTTCGCTATAAGAGAAAATACACCGCAGGCAACGGTGCAAACGGCACGGGCAAGCGCTGCTACGGCAAGGACGGCGAAACTCTCGTCATCAAGGTCCCGCGTGGCACGATCGTGCGCGACACGGCAACCGGAGCCATTATGCACGACATGTCTGACGGCGAGGATTGGGTCGCCGCAAAGGGCGGCCGCGGCGGCTGGGGTAACCTGCATTTCGCCACACCCACGCGCCAGGTACCGCGTTTTGCCAAACCGGGCCTGCCGGGAGAGAGCCACGATGTGACGCTTGAGCTCAAGCTGCTGGCAGACGTCGGCCTCGTCGGTTTCCCGAATGTCGGTAAATCCACACTTCTTTCCGTCGTCAGCAAAGCGCATCCCAAAATTGCGAACTATCACTTTACGACCTTGTTCCCCAACCTCGGTGTCGTCTATGTTGACGAGGGAGCTTCCTTCGTATTGGCCGATATTCCCGGCATCATCGAAGGCGCTTCCGACGGCGCAGGCCTCGGGCATGATTTCCTGCGGCATATCGAGCGCTGCAGGCTGTTGATCCATCTCGTGGACGTATCGGGCAGCGAAGGGCGCGACCCCGTTGAAGACTTCAATGCGATCAACGCAGAGCTGCGCGAGTATAACACGGAGCTTGCCTCGCGCCCTCAAATCGTTGCGGCAAACAAGTGCGATCTGCTTGCCGATCGGGAGAACATCGAGCGGCTGAGAGAGGCTGCTGAGAAAGAAGGTTACCGCTTTTTCGAGCTCAGCGCCATTACGCATCAGGGCACAAGAGAGCTGATGGGCGAGTGCGCGAGGCGTCTTGCTGAGCTTCCGCCCGTGCAGCGCTTCGAGGCAGATTACGTTCCGCCCGCTCCGACGATCGACACCTCCGAAGAGCTCTCGATCCAGCATTTCGACGATATGTGGGTCGTGGAAGGTCCGTGGCTGCAGCGCCTCGTGGCGACTGTTAATTTCTCCGATTATGAAAGCCGCATGTTCTTCGACCGTATCCTGAGAGAATCCGGCGTATTCAAGAGGATGGAGGAAATGGGCGTGCAGGACGGCGACACGGTCAGCATGTACGACCTGATGTTCGAATATAAAGAATAATCAAAACCACGCGTAAAACGCGT
>DFGE01000035.1:2076-5184 GCA_002371675.1 Clostridiales bacterium UBA3758 | reverse complement strand
CGATCGCTTTGCATTCATGCCCGCCTGCGCGCGTGTATGCGCGCAGTTCGGCTTTTCCGAGATCGGCCAGGCCGGCCTCGGCGAAAATCCCGCAGCCATCGCCGCCGCCGGCGCGCTGCTGCAGTACCTGGACGAGACGCAGAAATTTGACCTCAGCCACATCAACCGCCTCGACGTGTTCTACGGCGGGCGCTACATGGAGCTCGACTGGACCACGCGCCGCAGCCTGGAGCTCACGGAATCGCTCCGCAGCGGGGAAAAGCGAGGCAGCCTTCTCTGGGTGCTCGACAAGACGAAGACTCCCATGGGCGGGCGCATGCTGCGCGCCTGGGTGGAGCGGCCGCTGCTGAGCGTGATCGCCATCAAGCGCCGCCTCGCCGCGGTGGACGAGCTCGCGCACGATCATGTGACGCGCGGCGAGCTGATCCTCACGCTACGCCAGATCACCGATATGCAGCGCCTCGTGGGCCGCGCCGTCTACGGCACGGCGGGCGGGCGCGATCTGCGCGCCCTGTGCAGCTGCTGCCAGGCGCTCCCGCGGCTCAGGGAACAGCTTGCGCCCTTCCGCTGCCGCGAGCTGCAGGAGATCGCGCGGATGGACGCGCTGGAGGACGTCGCCGCGGAGATCGACCGCGTGCTCTGTGACGATCCTCCCTTCTCCGTGCGCGAGGGCGGGCTGCTGCGCGAGGGCTGCTCCGAGGAGGTCGATCGTCTGCGCAACATCCGCGACCACGGCGCGCAGATGGTCACCGAGCTGGAGGCGCGCGAGCGCGAGAAAACCGGCATCAAGAAGCTCAAGGTGGGCTACAACAAAGTCTTCGGCTATTATATCGACATCCCGCGCTCCGCAGGCGTCGAGACCGTCCCGGAGAACTACATCCGCAAGCAGACCCTCGTCTCCAACGAGCGCTATTTTACGCCCGAGCTCAAGGAGCTGGAGAACACTCTCCTGTCCGCCAAGGACCGCATCAACGACCTCGAATACGAGTACTTCAGCCGTCTCCGCGAGGCCGTGGCCTCCCAGGTCGGCCGCATTCAGGCCGCGGCGGACGCTGTGGCGCGTCTCGACGCGCTCTGCTCCCTCGCCGAGGTCGCCGTGCGCAACAACTATACCTGCCCCGAGGTGGACGCCTCGAAGGAGATCCGCATCCTCGAAGGGCGGCACCCCGTCGTGGAGCAGACCCTCAAGGACGTGCTCTTCGTCCCGAACGACAGCTATCTCAACGACAGCGAGGATCGCGTCGCCATCGTGACCGGGCCGAACATGGCCGGTAAATCCACCTACATGCGCCAGACGGCGCTCATCGTCCTCATGGCGCAGATGGGCTCCTTCGTGCCCGCGCGCTCGGCCACGATCGGCGTCGTCGACCGGGTCTTCACCCGCATCGGCGCCTCGGACGACCTGGCCTCCGGCCAGTCCACCTTCATGGTGGAGATGAACGAGATGGCGAACATCCTCCGCCACGCCACGGCCTCCTCCCTGCTCATTCTCGACGAGATCGGCCGCGGCACCTCCACCTTCGACGGCATGGCCATCGCCCGCGCGGTGCTCGAATACTGCGCGGACAAGCGCCGCCTCGGCGCCAAAACCATGTTCGCCACGCACTATCACGAGCTCTCCGCCCTCGAGGGGCAGGTGGGCGGCGTGCGCAATTACAACATCACCGCCAAGAAGCAGAAGGGCGAGCTCGTCTTCCTGCGCAAGATCGTCCCCGGCGCGGCGGACGACAGCTATGGCATCGAGGTCGCCAAGCTCGCCGGCCTGCCCGACGGCATCATCCAGAAGGCCAAGGGCTATCTCCGCGAGCTGGAGACGGAGGGGATCGCCCCGCCGGCCGCTGCGGCGGAGGAGGACGACCAGATCAGCCTCGCCGATATCGGCGCGCAGGAGATCCGCGAGAGCCTGCGCAAGGTCGATCTCAACAGCCTGACCCCGCTCGAGGCCATGAACCTGCTCTTTGAGCTGCAGCGGAAAGCGAGGGCATGAGATGAAGGAGAAGATCCCCTTTACGAGCGGCCTGGAGAGAAATGAGGCGCTGCTCGTGCTGCTGTGGCTGCCGATGCATATCTGGCTGCTGCCGATGCTGCTGCAGGCGCTCGCCCCCGGGCTCGACACGGGAAGCATCAACCTGCTCTACTTCGCCATCAGCGTGCTCTTTCTCGCCCTGGTCTCCCGGCGCTTCCTGCGGCGGGACTTCGACCCCCTCTGCGACCGCCCCGGCCGCGTGCTGGGCGAGGTGGTGCTCAGCTATCTGATCCTCATGGGCTGCAACCTCATCGCGGGCGTGCTGCTCTATTTCCTCCTGCCCGAGACGAGCAACCCCAACAACGCGGCCATCGCCATGACCGTCACCGAGCAGAACTACCCCAAGATGCGTGCCGCAATCGTGCTGCTCGCGCCGATCGCCGAGGAGCTGCTCTTCCGCGCGGGCGTGTTCGGCGTCATGCGGCATCGCAGCCGCGTGGCCGCCTATGTGGTGAGCGTGCTGCTCTTCGGCCTGCTGCATGTCTGGCAGTACGTCGCCGTTGATCCGCGCTATTGGGTCTATTTGCTGCAGTATATCGCGCCCGGCATCCTGCTCGCGCGCGTTTACGAGCGCTGCAACACGATCTGGGCGAGCATGGCGCTGCATGCCGTCATCAACTTCAACGCCCTCAACGCCATGATGGTGCTGCAGGAGATGGAAGAGATGCTGCGCGCGCAGGGGATGCTGTGATGGAGCCGGTCGAGATCCGCCCGATCGCGCGCATCCGCTGTGATCTGAAGGAAAAATTCGGCCTCCCGCGCCAGGCGGGCGTTGTGGAGGAGCTGGAGGGCCTGATCGTCTTCGAGCCGGAATACCGCGTGCGCGAGGCGCTGCGCGGGCTCACAGGCTTCGAGCGCATCTGGCTCATCTGGCAGTTTTCCGAGGCCGTGCGCGATACCTGGTCGCCCACGGTGCGCCCGCCGCGTCTCGGCGGGAACACGCGCATGGGCGTCTTCGCCACGCGCTCGCCCTTCCGCCCCAACTCCCTGGGACTGAGCTGCGTGAGGCTCCTCGGCATCGAGGAGGACGCAGAGCTGGGGAGCGTGCTGCGCGTCGGCGGCGCCGACCTCATGGACGGCAC
>DFGE01000035.1:1688-1969 GCA_002371675.1 Clostridiales bacterium UBA3758 | reverse complement strand
CGGAGGCCCGCGCGGGCTTTGCCCCCGACCCCGGCGCGACGCTTGCCGTCGTTTTCTCCGCCGGCACGGAGGAGCAGATCCCGGAGGGGAAGCGCGCGGCGCTGCGCGGCCTGCTGGCCAACGACCCTCGCCCACGCTATCAGAACGACCCGGAGCGCGTCTACGGCCTGGGCTTCGCGGGCAGGGAGATCAGATTCCGCGTCGAAGGCGGCACGCTCACGGTGCTCGCCGTCGAGTGACGCAGCGGGTTAAGAATAAAAGGCACGGCGGGTCCGCACATG
>DFGE01000035.1:0-1655 GCA_002371675.1 Clostridiales bacterium UBA3758 | reverse complement strand
CCGGAGGGGGAAGCAAGCCTCCCCTACGGTGCTGACTGGCCCATGCGCTTATTTTGCAACGGACCCTTTTTTGATTTATACTAAAACCTAATAAGAAGAAGACAAAGATTTGCGAGATGGATTTGTGCCAGACAAGGCGCCTTCCGCAGAGCATAATGGATATATATGGTCAAGGAAGGCAACGCAGTATGGTGCAAATCCAACCGAAAAGATTGTCTGATTTCTATTAGGTTTTAGTATCAAGGCCGCGAGCTCCCGCTCCTGCCGGAGACCGCAAAGGAGACGGGCACAGCGATCGCACACTCGACGGGAGGGGAAAAGCGTGCTATAATGCTCCCGTAAAACCGCAGATCGAGGGGGAAGGGCATGGAAAAGTATTTTGACATCAACGAAGCGGGCTGCAGCGTGCGCTGCAAGCTCTACGCGGACGATCCGCGCGCCGTGCGGCACGCGGTGATCTACGGACACGGCTTCAGCGGCCACAAGGACACCCGCGCCGCGGAGAAATTCGCCCGCTACGCCCTGTCCAAGTTCAAGGGCGTGGGTGTGCTCTGCTTCGACCTGCCCTGCCATGGGGAGGACGCGCGGAAAAAGCTGCGCCTCTCAGACTGCGACGCCTATATCGACCTCGTCTGCCGCCATGCGCGCGAGGCGCTCGGCGCGCAGACGCTCTCGCTCTACGCCACAAGCTTCGGCGCCTACCTGCAGCTGCGGCACATCGCCCTCTTCGGCAGCCCTTACCGCAGGCTGGTTCTGCGCAGCCCCGCCGTCAACATGATCGACGCCCTCACGACGACCATCATGGGCGAGGCGGAGCTGGAGAAGCTCCGCAGGGGAAAGGATGTGCTCGTCGGCTTCGACCGCAAGATCCGCATCGGCGCGGACTTCCTCGAGGAGCTGCGGCAGCAGGATATCCGCAGCTGGGAGTTTTACGACTACGCGGACGACATCCTCATCCTCCACGGAACGAAGGACGAGATCATCTCCTTCGACGCGGTGCGCGACTTTGCCGATCAGAACGTGATCGCGTTCCTGCCGGTGGAGAACGCCGACCACCGCTTCCAGGATCCCCGCCTCCTGGAGAAGGCCAACATCCGCGCCGCGGCGTTTATGGAGCTGTAAACCGCGCCGCTTTGCCATATGGGATAATAATGCTGCCGACAGAGATAAGTTCGGGAGGGATACCATGAGAAAACGGATATTCGAGATCCTCGAGACCTACCGGGAGGGCGACCTCCCCAGCGCGCTCTACGACTGGTTCATGATCGGCCTCATCGGCCTGAGCCTGGTGCCGCTCATGTTCAAGGAGACGACGAGCGCGCTCGCCGTGATCGAGAAGATCACGGTCACAATTTTTATCATTGACTACCTGCTCCGCTGGGCGACGGCGGACTACAAATTCAAGCAGAACGGGCCCGCGGCCTTCCTGCGCTATCCCTTCTCCTTCATGGCCATCATCGACCTGCTCTCGATCCTCCCCGCGCTGACGCTCCTCAACGGCAGCGTCAAGCTCCTGCGCCTGCTGCGTATGGTCAGCTCCCTGCGCGTGCTGCGCGGCGTGCGCTACTCCAAGAGCCTGCGCATCATCGGCCGCGTGCTGCGCGATTCCTGGGAGCCGCTGCTGGCCGTGGGTTCGCTCTCGGTGGTATACATCG
>DFGE01000023.1:52258-64983 GCA_002371675.1 Clostridiales bacterium UBA3758 | reverse complement strand
TATGACGAATGGTGCCTTTCATGAGCCGGAGCTTGTTTTTTAAGAGCAGGATTTCAGCTTGATTCTTCATCTTGTTCCACCAATTTCAAATACACAGCCTCCATAGTGCTGTCCTCAGGAAGCTGTGTTGCTGAAAGCAACTCCTGTTTTGAACCAGATAATAGGCGCTTACCGTTCTTTATCACAACGTACTGATCGCAAATGTTCTCGGTCACGTCCAGCAAATGGCTGGACAAAAGAACAATCTTTCCTTTTTCTTTCTGTTCCAGCAGCAGGGCCTTTAATGTAGCAATCTGCTTCGGATCAAGCCCTGAAAAGGGCTCATCTGCAATGAGCAGTTCAAATTCCCGCATAAGAGCCATGGCTATCATCAGCTTCTGCCTAGTTCCCTTGGACAAAGCGGCTGGGATTTTGTTCTGATGCTCCTTCATATCCAGCCTTTCAATCATTTCGTCGATAGACACTCCCCCCTGCGGGTAAATGGCCTTTATAAAATGGAGGTGCTCTAACAGAGATAATTCTTCATAAAAAACAGGAACATCAGGGATATATGAAATGGGATAGGCCCCTGAAGGATAGGCAAAAATATCTTTCCCGTCGAGTGTAATTGTGCCGCTGTCCGGAGTCAGATAACGATAGATGTTTTTAATGATTGTTGATTTTCCGGCTCCGTTTTCTCCAACCAATCCGACAATCTGCCCCCGGTTTGCGGAAAACGAAATGCCATTCAGGGCTAAAACATCTCCATATGAGAAGAAAACCTGTTTTACTTCAAAATCCATTTTCCGCTCCTTTCCCTGTCAAAAAACAATGTTTTGCATTAAAACTCAATTGCCAGTATTTCTTTTCTTTCTGCGGTCTAATGGTTTTACAGCATCACTTGGGATTAGCCAAAGGTTTCCTTTCTTGAATGCCCCTGGAATTCTTCCCTCTTCACAGTACTTTGTTGCCATGCGTGCCGTAATACCCCACAATTCTCCTGCTTCTCTTACGGTCAAAAAATCCATGATTATCCTCCATCGGCATATTAACCAACAAGAAAAGAATATCATACTGCCGCTGTTATTTCAATATCTCGAAATATAGTCTGTGATGTAATGTTCAAAGCCCTGCAAGCCGAAACTTGCAGGGCGGTTTTTATGTATGCACCGTAGGGTTCTCCTACGGTGTGTTTTTCTGTCTTAGCGTCCTCTGTCATAATCGTGGCCGCGAGGTCGGGTCTGCTGCCGCCTTGCCTCGTTCCTCCGCTTGGCTTCCGCCTCCAAATCCCGGAGCTTCTTTCGGATGCTCTCTCTTTCGGGCGGTTTCTGCTCTGGTCTGGCTTTGTCTTTGCCATTGACCTGCTGCTCCCATGCAGCCAGATCACGGTTGTACTGCTCTACAAGGGATGTTGCGGTGTCATACGTCCGCTTGAATGCCTGCACATCGGGGTAGCCGTCTGCTTTCAGGATACCGGGTAGCCGGTCCATACGGAGGTCAATCTCCTGTTTCATGCGGTTGATCTTTTCCTGTAGAGCCTTACGCTCTTTGCCCTTGAACAGTCCTGTCGTCTCGGCAAGCTGTTTTTCCAGCTTGGGAAGCTCCCCATGAATGAGATGTTTGATCGCCCTGGCTTCGTCCTGAACCTTGACCATCAGCTTCTGCATTTTACGGTATTCCGCCATGTCAACGGACAGGGTAGGCTTGGGCGGGACCTCTGTCTCCCGGATCAATACCTGTAGGATTTCCTTTGCCTTTTGGATGATCCCCCGGAACAGTCCCGGCAGCCAGCCGTGCTTCTGCACGGAACGGGTAGCTTCATCGTAGACGTGTTCGTTTTTGATCTCTATGATCTCTGCTTCAGCAATTCCGGATACCAGAGCCATATCCGCCGTTCTGTTCCAGTCCTGCCGGGCGGCGTTGTCCGCCTCGATCTCCGCCGCCTTCGGATTGTTCTTCCCGATCTTCTTCGTAGGGAGATAGACGCTGTTCGGATCAAAGACCTTCAAGCGCCGTTCCGGGTCGTGGATATGCCGGTTGATCAGAGCGGTGTAGAACTGCTTGGCCTCGTCCAGAAACAGCTCATTCTTGAATACCTCGTCCTTTGCTGTGAACAGGTGCTTTTCGTAGGCATCGCCTTTCTTGATGACGATACAGCCCTCTCGGATCATACCGTCCTCGCCGGTGATCTCCTTCTTCGTGCGTACCCGCTTGCCGAGCTCATCATAGAACACGCTGCGGGTTGCAATCTTTACCTCCGGCTCTGGCAGTAAACGTCGCTCCGAGAAGATTAGATGGATATGATAGTTTTTCTTCGTTTTGTTGTGGTGGAGCGCCGAGACGCATTCCACGTTGTACCGTTTCTTGAACTGCTCCGTGAACTCCTGAAGTACCCGGTTAGGATCAAACTGCGTGTACTCCTCCGGCAGCGCAATGATCAGCTCCCGTGCCTCGACACATTTTCCCTCTGTCCCATAGCGCCGAAACTCCTCCTGACACTCCTTCGCCAGATCGTTCCAGAAGATCATATCTTCCCTTGTGGAGAAGGTGGCGTAGAGGTATTCCTGCCGCTTGGGGTCTGAGATATACGATATTCTTCCCTTGACATTGGACAGCTTCGACATCTGGATAAAGCTGTGCCGTGCCATCGTTCACCTCCGTTCTTTCGTCCTTCGTCTCCCGTCCTCTGTCCCCCGTATGTTGTCACGCCGCCGCAGCGGTGGGACAACACCGGAAAGCGCCGGGCGGTTTCCGGCTGCGTCTATGCCCATCCACGCCGGGGCAGAGACGCAGGCCCTCCGCAGGAGCGAAATGCCCCTTGTACAAATCGTCAGATTTGTGCGAGGGGTGTATTTCGCTCTCAAACGGCGAGGCCTTTTTTCTGCTGTGTCCATCCCTTAGCGCACCTCCCGGACGTCTGCCTGATTGAGCAGGTTTCTCCCCTGATTGACGGTCATAAAGTTCTCCAGTGCATCCCTTCGGATGATCGTCTTTCGGCCTACTTTGAGCACGGGCAGCTTGCCCCAATCCACCAGCTTCCGCATGGTGTTCCGTCCGATCCCGGTCATTTCGGCGGCTTCGTCGATGGTCAGTCCCATTTTGACATCTCTCATTTTCTCACCTCCGTTCTACAAATACCTGTTTTGCAACCTTTGCCCTGTCATTATACTTATTTCGCCTCTACTTGTCAACTCGTTCTGCAACCAATTATGAAATAATTTTAAAAACATACGCAAAATAGAGTTGCAAAATGAGCCAGCATGTGTTATACTTGCATTCGTTAGGAGGTGAACGCCTTGAAGACAAAAGAAATGTTCAGCTCGAAACAGGTCGGTGAACGGATCAAGGAGCGCCGGACAGAGCTCAAGCTGTCGATGCCGGAGCTGGGAAAACGGATCGGTGTCAACAAATCCACCATCCAGCGGTATGAAGCGGATGGGGTCGATCCGAAGCGCACCATGATCATCAACGGTCTGGCGGAGGCACTGCTCACCACTCCCGAATGGCTGAAGGGGCTTTCCGATGAAAAAGAATACAGTATCTACACCGTCTGCCAGTTGGATTTGGAGAAGCACATCAAGGGCTATCTGGAAACGGTGACTTCTACTGTAAACGGAGAGCCTCACCAGCAGCTATTGACCACCTTCCTCGGTCAGATCGTAGACCTTTACACCATCCTCGCAAAGTATTGGGCGGTGTCCATGAAGAAGGTCGATGAAGTGGCAGAGGACGAAGGGCTGAAAGAGTCCATCGGCAAATATGCGATCCATATCGGCTCCATCACCGAGCAGGTTTACCAGAAGGAAATGGAAGTCCCGATAGAGGACATGAAGCGATACCTCGACGGCATCCTGCATCTGTACGATGAAGGCCGGACGAAGGTATCTATCCCGGAGCTTTTCGGGATCGTCGATCAGGCAAAACAGAAGCTGATCGAAAAAGGTACATAAGTACCGTGGCACCTTGAAATACGAATACGGGAACGAAAAAAGCCGGTCATAAAGACCGGCGGATATGGTAACACGCACACCATATGTCACAGACCCGATTGCCACGGATACGGAAAGGAGAATCACGATCTATGGCAAAAGGATCTGTCAGAAAGAAAGGCAAAAAGTGGTACTACCGCTTCTACGTCGAAGACGAGAGCGGAAATCTGGTGCAGAAGGAATACGCCGGAACCGAGAGCAAGTCCGAAACGGAAGCCCTGCTCCGAAAGGCAATGGAGGACTATGAGGCAAAGAAGTTCGTTGCCAAGTCCGAAAACGTCACGGTGGGCGATCTGCTGGATATGTGGATCGAGGAAGAAGTCAAGCCCGGCAATCTCTCCAACGGTACGGTAATGGCCTATCAAGGCGCTGTGGGACGCATCAAGCAGTTTCCCATCGGCAGCCGGAAGCTCAAAACCGTCACCTCGGAGCATTTGCAGACGTTCTTCGATCTCCTGTCCTTCGGAGGCACCAATGCCGACGGAACGGAGGTCAAGCCTATCAGCAAGGGTTATATGCGGCAGTTCTCGGCGGTGATGCAGGGAGCGTTCCGGTTTGCGGTCTTCCCCAAGCGGCTGCTGACCTTCAACCCAATGCAGTATATCAAGATCAGGCAGAAGCAGGAACGCTACGAGCTGTGGAGTGGGGACAGCGAGGACGGGCTGACCGTCCCGACGATCTCCTTTGAGCAGTACAAGGCGCTGACGGACTATCTGAAAAAGAAAGAGAATCCGGCGCTCCTGCCCATCCAGATCGCCTACTACACCGGGCTTCGGATCGGCGAGGTCTGCGCCCTCACATGGCAGGACATTGACCTGAAGGAGCAGACCATCACGGTGCGGCGCAGTATGCGCTACAACGGGGCGAGACACAAGACGGAGGTCGGCACCACCAAACGGAGCAAAATCCGCACAGTGGACTTCTGCGACACGCTGGCGGGCATCCTCAAGGCGGCGAAGACCGAGCAGCACAAAAATCGCTTCAAGTACGGCGAGCTGTACAGCCTGAACTACTACAAGCAGGTACAGGAGAAGGGCCG
This sequence comes from Clostridiales bacterium UBA3758, assembly GCA_002371675.1. GTDB lineage: Bacteria > Bacillota > Clostridia > Oscillospirales > Oscillospiraceae > Limivicinus. The sequence goes on along the minus strand of DFGE01000023.1, from coordinate 59,976 downwards.
CAGCTACTATGAGCTGTACAGTCTGCAACGGTCAGAGGAAGTGCCGGAGGACTACCGGGAGATCGACTTCGTTTGCCTCCGCCCGGACGGGTGCTTTGAATCGTCCAGCACGGTCGGCATTGCCTGCCGGACAGCCTCAAAGAAAATTCCAGGGCTTGAGGGCTTCCACTTCCATCAGCTTCGACACACGTTCACCAGCAACCTGCTCTCCAATGGGGCAGCGCCGAAGGACGTGCAGGAGCTTTTGGGACACGCCGACGTCAGTACCACCATGAACATCTACGCTCACTCGACAAGGGAAGCGAAACGCTCCTCGGCCCGCCTGCTGGATAAGGTAGCAGGCGGCAACTGATAAAAAGTTTCCCTTGTTTTGCCCCATAAGGGCAAAAACAAGGGAAAACGGAGCTTTTTATGGTAGCAGACCTGCGGGAAATGCAGGAAAATCAATGGGTTTCAGAGATTCGGATAGATAAATTTCGATTTGTTTTCATCATTGTACCATTGCTGACTGGCGTGGTCAATTATCTCGCGCTCAAACGTGAAAAAGGCACTTCCTTACGAAGTGCCTCCCTCGGGAGTTCCCCTTTTCAGCTTGTCAAAAAAGTCCATACCGGACTTTTTTGACTGCGCTTCAGCCGCCGAGCATTTTGCTTGAGGCAAAATGCTGTTACCGAAAAAGCCCGAAATACCGGGCTTTTCCGGCGGCGGTTTCTTGTATTCGAGGCGGGCCTTGCCCCCTCGAGCTCCCCCGCTGCTCTATCCACCCGCCGTATCGCAGGTTTTTTGACAGTCTCCAAAAGGGAACTCCTTTGGGGAGTTCCCTTTTTTTCGCAAGCTGTTGAGAAAAATGTCGCAGGCTGTTAAGAAAAAACACTTGACAGGCAGGGGCAAAGCCGCTATAATCTGTAAAGCTGATTTCCTTGACAGGAGGTGTCTCCATGGAGCAGAGCCGGGTAATGCGCAGTATGCTGCTCGATTTCTATGGGGAACTTCTGACGGAGAAGCAGCGCCAGTGCTACGATCTGCACTTCAACGAGGACCTTTCTCTTGCGGAGATCGCCGAGCAGTGCGGCGTCTCGCGCCAGGGCGTGTGGGACAACATCCGCCGCGCCGAGGCCGCGCTCGCCGAATACGAGGAGAAAACAGGGCTCGTCCGCCGCTTTCAGGAGAATGCGCGCGTGCTGGGTCGGATCGAGCAGAAGGTACGGGAGCTGCGCCTTCTCACGGAGGGCGAGGCGAAACGCATCGCCGGAGAGATCCTGGAGGAGCTCCGGGCCATGGAGGACTGAGACATGGCATTTGAAAGCTTATCGGAAAAGCTGACCGCCGCCTTCAAGCGTCTGCGCGGCAAGGGGAGACTCTCCGCCGGCGACGTCAAAGAGGCGATGCGCGAGGTGCGCATGGCGCTCCTGGAGGCCGACGTCAGCTACAAGGTCGTCAAGGACTTCACCAAGAAGGTCACCGACCGCGCCGTCGGCACAGACGTGCTGGAGGCGCTCAACCCCGCGCAGATGGTCATCAAGATCGTCAACGAAGAGCTCTGCGCCATGATGGGCGGGCAGAACCAGCGCCTGAACATCGGCTCCAAGTCCCCCAGCGTCGTGATGCTGGTGGGTCTGCAGGGCGCGGGCAAGACCACCAACGGCGCCAAGCTCGCCGGCTACATGCGCAAGCAGGGCAAGCGCCCGCTGCTCGTAGCCTGCGACGTGTACCGTCCCGCCGCCATCAAGCAGCTCGAGACCGTCGGCGCGCAGCTGGATATTCCGGTATTCCAGATGGGGCAGACCAACCCCGTGGACATCGCCAAGGCCGGCGTCGAATACGCCAGAAAGCACGGCTGCGACCTCGTCTTCCTCGACACCGCCGGCCGCCTCCATATCGACGAGGCGCTGATGAACGAACTCAGGGAGATCAAGGCGGCCACCGAGCCCGCGGAGGTCATGCTGGTGGTCGACGCGATGACCGGTCAGGACGCCGTGAACGCCGCAGCCGCCTTTGACGAGGCGCTGGACGTGACGGGCGTGCTGCTCTCGAAGCTCGACGGCGACGCGAGAGGCGGCGCCGCGCTCTCCATCCGCGCCGCGACCGGCAAGCCCATCAAATTCATGGGCGTGGGCGAAAAGCTCGACGCGGTCGAGCCCTTCCACCCCGACCGCATGGCCAACCGCATCCTCGGCATGGGCGACGTTCTGACCCTCATCGAGAAGGCGGAGCAGAGCTTCGACGAGAAGAAGGCCCTCGAGGCCGCCGAGAAGCTGCGCGCCAACCGCTTCACCCTGAGCGACTATCTTGACCAGATGAACCAGCTCAAGGGCATGGGCGATCTGGAGAGCCTCGCGGGGATGATCCCCGGCATGGACGCCAAGGCGCTCAAGGGCGCGAAGATGGACGACAAGGCTCTCGCGCACCAGGAGGCCATCATCCTCTCCATGACCCAGGCCGAGCGCGACAATCCCTCGTCCCTCAACTCCAGCCGCAAAAAGCGTATCGCCGCCGGCTCCGGCACCTCCGTCGTCGAAGTCAACCGCCTGCTCAAGCAGTTCGAGATGATGCAGTCGATGGTCAAGCAGCTGTCCGGCAAGAACATGAAAAAGCTGCAGCGCAAGATGGGCCGCGGCGGCTTCCCCGGCATCGGCGGGCTCTTCTGAGCTCTCCCCTTTCATTCGGTTGCACGCGCCGCAGAGCGCTTGTGAACAATATACAACATCAAAAAAATCATTTTGGAGGAAAATAATCATGGTTAAAATTCGTCTTCGCAGAGTCGGCGCCAAGAAGGCTCCCTACTACCGCATCGTCGTTGCCGATTCCCGCACCGCCCGCGACGGCCGCTTCATTGAAGAGATCGGCACCTACGATCCCGCCGCCGGCGAGAACAAGATCAAGGTCGACATGGAGCGCGTGAAGTACTGGGTCTCCAACGGCGCCCAGCCCACCGACACTGTCCGCGGCCTGCTCAAGAAGGTCGAAGCCTAAGCAGGAGCTTCTACCGGCATGAAAGAACTTCTGACCTACATCGTGCAGAGCCTGGTGGATCACCCCGACCAGGTCTCTGTGACCGAGCGCAGGGCCGACGGCGAGACCGTGCTTGAAGTGCGTGTGGCCGACGGCGATATGGGCAAGGTCATTGGCCGGCAGGGAAGGATCGTCAAGCAGATCCGCGTACTCATGCGGGCCGTCGCCCAGAGAAAGGGCGAGAAGGTATCGGTCGATATCCTCGACTGATTGAGACAGGCTGAACAGGCAAAAACGGGAGCTTCCGTGGGAGGCTCCCGTTTTTATTCTTTACATTTTGTTCTCTTTTTCCCTCGGGGGCGTGATATAGTAATCATGTAGTCTTGGGAACGCGCGTCTCCCCATCGGCGGGAGAGAAAGGACGAAATGAAAAAACTCAAAAAACTCACGGCAGTCATTCTGATCGCCGCGCTGGCGCTGAGTCTCAGCGCGTGCGGCAGCTTTGGGATGCGGATGTTCTTCGCCGGGCAGAAGATGAGCCGCCTGAAGAGCTGGAGCATGGACACCCATGTGGATCTCGGCATGTCCTTCTCCGTTCTCGGTCAGCCCCTCGACCTCGACACGGTGATCGACGGCCGCGCAGACGTCACGGCAGAGCCTCCGGCCGCCAGGCTGGATCTGGACGTCACGGCGCTGGGCGAGACCACGGGCATCCGGAGCTACTACGAGCAGAACGGAGAGGTCTGCACCGCCTATGCCACGTCCAACGGCGGGAAGAGCTGGAGCACGGAAACGCTGGCGCTCGACGATATGCCCGCCCGTCTGCCCGACAGGGAGGAGCTCAAGGAGCTCGCCGCCCTCGCCTCCGTCTTTGAGGAGCGCGGCAAGGAGAGCATCCGCGGCTCGGAGGCCACCGTCTATGCCGGCACCGTCTCGGGCGAGGACGCGGCAAAGCTTTTGGAGGCCACAGGTACGCTGGATTCTCTGCTCCGCGGCTTCGGGCTGGACGCCTCGAAGCTCCCCCACGATTTCAGCGGCAGCATCCCCATGACGATCGCGCTGGACAACAAGAGCGGCATGATCGTGCGTGTCACGATGGATCTGACCGCGCTGATGAAGGAGCTGCTCCCCTCCCTGCTCGACGTGCTCAGCGATGAGCTGGCCGGCAGGATCGGCTTCTCCGGGCTGAACCTCGGCCTTCTCGGCTCCGGTCTGGACGTCACGCGCTGCACGGTGGTCGAGGAGCTCTATAACTTCAACGCCGTCAGCACCATCGAGATCCCTGCGGAGGCCCGCGCGGCGCTTTCCGGCGCCGCGGCCTGAAACAACCTAACAGCTTTAGAAAAGCGACGCCATCAAGGCGTCGCTTTTCTCAGCTTGTCAAAAAAGTCCATGCCGGACTTTTTTGACTGCGCTTCAGCCGCCGAGCATTTTGCTTCAGGCAAAATGCTGTTACCGGAAAAGCCCGAAATGTCGGGCTTTTCCGGCGGCGGTTTATTGTATTCGAGGCGGGCCTTGCCCCCTCGAGCTCCCCCGCTGCTCTGTCCTCCCGCCTTATCGCAGGTTCTTTGACAGTCTCAGAAAAGCGACGCCATCATGGCGTCGCTTTTCTCTTGGCAAAGTTCGCCGGCTATGGTAAACTGAATGAACAAGACCATCGCAGGAGAGGAGCGAGACCCTATGGAAAAGCGCGCGTTTATCGAAGCCGGACGCATCGTAAATACCCACGGTGTGGCCGGCGAAGTCAAGATCGAGGTCTGGCTCAACAGCCCCGCCTTTCTGAAGGCCTGCGGGCGCGTTTTTCTCGGCGACAGAGCCATGAGGATCCTCTCCGCGCGCGAGCACAAGGGCTTCCTGCTGGCCCGGCTCGAGGGCGTGGACGACCTCAATGCCGCCATGGCGCTCAAGGGCCGCGAGCTCCGCATCGCGCGCGCCGACGCGCCCCTGCCCCCCGGCGGCTACTTTCTCGGCGACCTGATCGGCGCCTCCGTCGTGGACGAGGAGGGCCGCGAGATCGGCAAGCTCACGGAGATCCTTGAGCGCCCCGCCTCGGATATCTTCGTCGTGCAGGGCGGGCAGGAGCACCTGATCCCCGCCGTGGAGGAGTTCATCCGTTCCGTCGACGCCGAAAACGGCGTCGTCACCGTCAGGCTCATAGAAGGGATGTAAGACATGAGAATCGATATTCTGACCCTCTTCCCCGACACCGTGAGCGCCGTGCTGCATGAGAGCATCATCGGCCGCGCCGCCGCGAAGGGGCTCGTGGAGATCAACTGTGTCCAGATCCGGGATTATACCGACAACAAGCAGAATCAGGTGGACGACTATCCCTACGGCGGAGGCTTCGGCTGCGTAATGATGGCGCAGCCGCTCAAGGCCTGCGTCGACGCGGTGAAGGCCGCGTCCGGGGACTGCCGCCGCCGCGTCATCTACCTCTCCCCTCAGGGGCAGACCTACACCCAGGAGACCGCCAGGCGCCTCAAGCGTGATTACGACCAGCTCATCCTGGTCTGCGGGCACTACGAGGGCGTGGACGAACGCTTCATCGAGGCCTGCGTGGACGAGGAGCTCTCCCTGGGAGACTTTGTACTCACCGGCGGGGAGATCGCCGCGATGGCCGTGGCCGACTCTGTGTGCCGCCTGGTACCGGGCGTGCTCGCGGACGAGCAGTGCTACGTCGGCGAGAGCCACTGGGACGGGCTGCTCGAGTACCCGCAGTACACCCGCCCCGAGGTCTGGGAGGGCCGCGCCGTCCCGGAGGTGCTGCTGGCGGGAGACCACGAGCGGGTGGAGCGTTGGCGGCGCGAGCAGCAGTTCCTGCGCACGCGCGACAAGCGTCCCGACCTGTACGAGAAGTTCGCCGTCTCCGCGGAGGCGGATAAAAAGATCCTCCGGAAGCTGGAGAGCGGCGGGGAGCACGTGCGCCTCACGCTCCCGGTGGACTACCGCCCCGCGGTGGAGATGGATCTGCCCGCCATCCTTGCCATCATCGCCGAGGCGCGGGAGGATCTGCAGCGCCAGCACATCGACCAGTGGCAGGGCAGTTACCCCGGCGAGGGCAATTTCCGCGTCGACCTCGAGCGCGGCGAGTGCTTCGTGGTCTACCACGGGGAGGAGATCGCCGGCGTCTTTACGCTGACGACCCGCGAGGAGGCCAGCTACGACGCCATTACCGACGGAAAATGGACGCCGAATCTGCCCTACTGCACGCTGCTGATCATGGCCGTCGCGCGCCGTTACCGCGGCAGCGGCCTGGCGCAGCAGCTCATGAAATGCGTCGAGCGGCAGGCGCGGGAGTATTCCCTGCGCTGCATCCGCACCGACACCCACAAGAAGAACAAGGCCTCGCAGGCGCTGCTGCGCGAATGCGGCTTCCGCTACCGCGGCAACGTCCTCGTGCGCGTGCGCGAGGGTCACGACCCCGCCCGCCAGGGATACGAGAAGATACTGAAGAAGTAACGGCAGGGCTCGCCCCTGCAAAGGTGAACCGACCATGAATCTGACCGATTACAACGAAATCCGCGCCCTGCTGGCGCGGCACGGCTTCCGCTTTTCCAGGAGCATGGGGCAGAATTTCCTCACCGCCGCCTGGGTTCCGGAGCGCATCGCCGAGGAGGCGGGGCTCGACGCGCAGACAGGCGTTCTGGAGGTCGGTCCGGGGATCGGCTGCCTCACGGAGCAGCTCTCCCGCCGCGCCGCAAAGGTGCTCTCCGTGGAGCTCGACGAGAGCCTGCGGCCCGTGCTCGCCGAGACTCTCGCCGGCCGCGAAAATGTGGAGATCCTCTTCGGCGACGTGCTCAAGCAGGATCTGCCCGCGCTCGTCGGGGAGCGTCTGACCGGTCTGCGCCCGGTTGTCTGCGCGAACCTCCCCTATAACGTGACCAGTCCCCTGCTCACGGCCTTCCTCGAGGCAGACTGCTTCGAGGAGATCACGGTCATGGTGCAGCGCGAGGTTGCGCAGCGCATCTGTGCCGGGCCCGGCACGGCGCAGTACGGCGCGTTCAGCATCCTCTGCCAGTGGTACAGCGAAACGGAGCTGCTGTTCGACGTGCCGCCCTCCTGCTTTGTGCCGCGGCCGAAGGTCACCTCCTCGGTGATCCGCCTGCGCCGCCGCAGCGATGTGCCCGCCGCCGTTGAGGACAGGGACTTCTTTTTCCGCGTGGTGCGCGCGGCCTTCAACCAGCGCCGCAAGACCCTGCCCAACGCGCTCTCCGCGGGGATTGCGGGCCTGACGCGCGACGCGGCCGCCGCCGCGATCGCCGAATGCGGCTTCGACCCGCAGATCCGGGGAGAGGTTCTGGGGATCGACGGTTTTGCAGCAATATCCAACAAACTTTTCAAGAATAATCCCTCGAATTTGTGAGGAAAAAAGCTTGATTATTGTCCCTCCTTTGTGGTAATCTATCAGATGGCTGACAATTCTATTTTTTGTCAATAGAAAGGAACTGAAAGATGAGCAAAAAGTACGTCTACCTGTTCACCGAAGGCAACGCCAAGATGCGCGAGCTTCTGGGCGGCAAGGGCGCCAACCTGGCCGAAATGACCAACATCGGCATGCCCGTCCCCCAGGGCTTCACCATCACCACCGAAGCCTGCACGCAGTATTACGAAGACGGCCGCCAGATCAACGACGAAATCATGGCTGAGATCATGAAGAACGTCGAGATCATGGAGCAGATCAATGGCAAGAAGTTCGGCGATCTGGAGAACCCCCTGCTGGTCTCCGTGCGTTCCGGCGCCCGCGCCTCCATGCCCGGCATGATGGA
>DFGE01000023.1:52082-52204 GCA_002371675.1 Clostridiales bacterium UBA3758 | reverse complement strand
GATGGACACCATCCTGAACCTGGGCCTCAACGACGACGTTGTTGCCGCCATGATCCAGCACAATCCCGACCCCAAGTTCGAGCGCTTTGTTTACGACTCCTACCGCCGCTTCATCCAGATGT
>DFGE01000023.1:45152-52008 GCA_002371675.1 Clostridiales bacterium UBA3758 | reverse complement strand
GTTATGGAAGTGGGCAAGAAGTACTTTGAGCAGCTCATCGACGAGATGAAGGAGCGCAAGGGCGTGACCTTCGACGTCGAGCTCACCGCGGCCGACCTCAAGGAGCTGGCCGAGGAGTTCAAGGCCGAGTACAAGAAGCAGATCGGCGAGGACTTCCCCTCCGACCCGAAGGTGCAGCTGTATGAAGCCATCCGCGCCGTGTTCCGCTCCTGGGACAACCCGCGCGCCAACGTCTACCGCCGCGACAACGACATCCCCTACTCCTGGGGCACTGCCGTCAACGTCATGCCGATGGTCTTCGGCAACCTGAACGAGAACTCCGGCACCGGCGTCGCCTTCACGCGCGACCCCGCCACCGGCGAGAAGAAGCTGATGGGCGAGTTCCTGACCAACGCCCAGGGCGAAGACGTCGTGGCCGGCGTCCGCACCCCGATGCCCATCTCCCAGATGGAAGAGAAGTTCCCCGAGGCCTATGCCGAGTTCATCGAAGTCTGCAAGAAGCTCGAGGATCACTACCGCGACATGCAGGACATGGAGTTCACCGTTGAGAACGGCAAGCTCTACATGCTCCAGTGCCGCAGCGGCAAGCGCACCGCCAAGGCCGCTCTGAAGATCGCCTGCGACCTGGTGGACGAGGGCATGATCGACGAGAAGCAGGCCGTTCTGATGATCGACCCGCGCAACCTTGACACCCTGCTGCACCCGCAGTTTGACGACAAGGCTCTGAAGGCCGCCACCCCGATGGGCAAGGGCCTCGGTGCCTCCCCCGGCGCCGCCTGCGGCAAGGTCGTCTTCTCCGCGGAGGACGCCAAGGCTGCCGCCGCCAAGAAGGAAAAGGTCGTTCTGGTCCGTCTCGAGACCAGCCCCGAGGACATCGAGGGCATGAAGGCCGCTCAGGGCATCCTGACCGTGCGCGGCGGCATGACCAGCCACGCGGCCGTTGTGGCCCGCGGCATGGGCAAGTGCTGCGTCTCCGGCTGCGGCGAGATCAAGATGGACGAGGCCAACAAGCAGTTCGAGCTGGCCGGCAAGACCTTCCACGAGGGCGACTACATCTCCATCGACGGCTCCACCGGCAACATCTATGACGGCGTGATCCCCACGGTCGACGCCACCATCGCCGGCGAGTTTGGCCGCCTCATGGGCTGGGCCGACAAGTACCGCCGCCTGCAGGTCCGCACCAATGCCGACACCCCGCGCGACGCCGCCAAGGCCCGCGAGCTGGGCGCCCAGGGCATCGGCCTGACCCGCACCGAGCACATGTTCTTTAACAGTGACCGTATCGCCGCTTTCCGCGAGATGATCTGCTCCGACACGCTGGAGGAGCGCGTTGCCGCTCTGGCCAAGCTCGAGCCGATGCAGCAGGGCGACTTTGAGGGCATCTACGAGGCCATGGAAGGCTGCCCGGTCACCATCCGCTTCCTCGATCCCCCGCTCCATGAGTTCGTTCCCACCGAAGAGGCTGACATCAAGGCCCTCGCCGACGCGCAGGGCAAGACCGTGGAGCAGATCAAGGCCCTCATCGCCTCCCTCCACGAGTTCAACCCCATGATGGGTCACCGCGGCTGCCGTCTGGCCGTCACCTACCCGGAGATCGCCGAGATGCAGACCCGTGCCGTCATCAAGGCCGCCATCGCCGTCCAGAACCGTCACCCCGAGTGGAACATGGTTCCCGAGATCATGATCCCGCTGGTGGGCGAGGTCAAGGAGCTCAAGTTCGTCAAGGACGTGGTCGTCAAGGCCGCCGACGCCGTTCTGGCCGAGGCCGGTTCCGACATGAAGTACAAGGTCGGCACCATGATCGAGATCCCGCGCGCCGCTCTGACCGCGGACGACATCGCCAAGGAGGCCGAGTTCTTCTCCTTCGGCACCAACGACCTGACCCAGATGACCTTCGGCTTCAGCCGTGACGACGCCGGCAAGTTCCTCGGCGCCTACTACGACAAGAAGATCTATGAGAGCGATCCCTTTGCCCGCGTCGACCAGGTCGGCGTCGGCAAGCTCGTGAAGATGGCCGCGACCCTCGGCCGCCAGACCCGCCCCGACCTGCATCTGGGCGTCTGCGGCGAGCACGGCGGCGATCCCAGCTCCGTCGAGTTCTTCCACAAGGTCGGCCTGGACTACGTGTCCTGCAGCCCGTTCCGCGTTCCCATCGCCCGTCTGGCCGCCGCGCAGGCCGCCATCAAGGACGAGCAGGCCGCCAAGAACGAGGCTGAGGCGCAGAAGGAAGAGATCGAGAAGAAGCTCGAGGCCGCCAAGGCTGCCGTGAAGGAAGCTACCGATAAGCTCACCGCCGCTGCCGCCGATGCGACCGACGATCTCAAGGACTTCCTCTCCGCCGGCTTCAAGAGCCTGCTGGCCGGTTGGGATGAGGCCAAGAAGACCTTCGGCGAAGAGCGCAAGGACAAGTAATCGTCCCGGCGCGCTGAGCTGATCAGTTCGGCGAATCAGACCGCACCCGGGAAACCGGGTGCGGTTTTTCAAAGCAAGGAGACTATCATGAACGAATACGCGCCCATACCCGAAGCGCCCGCCCGTCCCGTGCGGACGCACCGCTTCCTCGACCGGCACACGATCGCCGGTTTTCTGCTGCTGACGCTCTGGGCCTATCTGGTGGCCCAACTGGTCGGCGTCATTGCCGCCCTTCCCTTTTCGATCTCGGCCGCGCTCAGCGGCGGGCTGGACGAAGAGCTGCTGAACACCGTCGTAGGCTTCGCCTGCGCCGTCGGCGGCTTTCTCGCGCTGCTGATCCACAAGCGCTGGTTCCGGCCGGAATTTCGCGGCTGCCTGCGCGGCGCTTATCTTGGCGAGGGTCTGCTGATGCTCGCCGTACCCTTTGTCCTGATCTTCGGCATCACGCTGCTCGGCCCCCTGAGCACGGAGGGTCTGACCCTGCGGAACATCAGCCTCGCGCTGATGGCCGGCGTGACAGAGGAGGTCGCCTTCCGCGGCATCCCCGGCTCGTATCTGATGCGCCAGTGGCGCGCGGAGAAGGCCATCCCCCGCGCCGCGATCCTCACCTCGATCGTCTTCGGCCTCATCCACGCGACGAACATCTTCGTCGGAGCGGACCCGGTGGCGACGCTGGTGCAGGTGATCTACGCCTTCTGCCTCGGCATCCTCTTCGCCGCGGTCTATCTGCGCACGACCAACCTGCTGCCCACGATGCTGCTGCACTTCCTCAACGACGTGCTGGCCTTCCTCGCGACGGGTTACGTCGTCAACGGCGTACAGGTGCAGGCCTTCTCCCTGGCGGACAATCTCTTCAACCTCGGCCTTGGGCTGGTCTTCGCCCTGCTGGGCTTCTGGCTCATCCGTCCGGCGAAGCGCGCCGCGATCCTCGCGCGCTGGGACGAGCGCTGGAGCCGCGAGGCGGAGGCTGCGCCGCAGGAGGACGCCGCTCTTGCTTGACAGGGCGGGGCGGAATTTATTGCTCCGCCAATTCATTCTTGCATGGATCGGCGGGAAATATCAGCCATATTTCGCGCTTGCCGCGTAAGCGGCGAGAGAAATGGCGATATCATTCTGTTGATGTGCCTGCACAGGCTGTCGGCCTGATGCAAGATCAAATCGGCACATCAAAAGTATCGAATCGTTTCGGAAAAACTGCGCGGCGGCTGCCGCGTCGAATACTGGGAGGACCCTATGAACATGATCAACGAATATCTGGATATCGCGCCGGAGGTACAGCAGGCGCTGGCCGAGGGCAAGCCCGTCGTGGCGCTCGAGAGCACCATCATCTCCCACGGCATGCCTTACCCCAAAAACGTGGAGACCGCGCTGCTCGTCGAGCAGACCATCCGGGACAACGGCGCCGTGCCCGCAACCATCGCCGTGCTCGGCGGCCGCCTCAAGGCCGGCCTCAGCCGTGACGAGATCGAATACCTGGGCAAGACCGGGCGCAAGGTCGCCAAGGCCAGCCGCCGCGACCTGCCCGTGCTCGTCGCCCGCGGGGCCGACGGCGCCACCACCGTGACCACCACCATGATCATCGCCCACATGGCCGGCATCAACATCTTCGCCACCGGCGGCATCGGCGGCGTGCACCGCGGCGCGGAGACCACCATGGACATCTCCGCCGACCTCGAGGAGCTGGCCCAGACCCCGGTGATGGTGGTCTGCGCGGGCGCCAAGTCTATCCTCGACCTCGGGCTCACGCTCGAGTACCTGGAGACCAAGGGCGTGCCCGTGATCGGCTACGGCACGGACGAGCTGCCCGCCTTTTACACGCGCCGCAGCGGCTTCGGCGTCGACTACCGGGCCGACAGCCCCGAGGAGCTGGCCTCCTTCTTCTCCGCCCAGCGCAAGCTCGGCTACAAGGGCGGCATGCTCGTCACCAACCCCATCCCCGAGCAGTACGCCATGCCCAAGGACGTCATTGACGCGGCCATTGAGCAGGCGCTGCGCGAGGCGCAGGAGCAGGGCGTCCACGGCAAGGAGACCACGCCCTTCCTGCTCGCGCGCGTGGTGGAGCTCACCGGCGGCGAGAGCCTGGAATCCAACATTCAGCTCGTGCTGAACAACGCCCGCCTCGCGGCCAGAACCGCCGCCGCGATCCTCGCATAAGGCGCTGCATAAAAAAAGAGACAGCCCCGGATTTCCGGGGCTGTCTTAGACTGTAGACAAACCCTTGCGGCAATGGTTCGTTTCGCATGGGGAGATTGTGAAGAGGGGACGGTAATCCCCTCTTCACGTTCAATATATGCAAAAATGGAAACTTTTTCGGAAGTTTTCATTTTTGCCTTTCAAGCTGTCGACACTTTGTCGACAGCTTGAGACAGCCCCGGCTCATTTGAGCCGGGGCTGTCTTGTTGAACAGGGTGTTCGGTCAGAGATTGTAATACTTCTCGAATTCCGCGGGGTGCGGGATCTGGGAGAGCTCGAGGCACTCCCTGCGCTTGCGGGCGATGAAGTTCCGCAGCAGCTCCTCCGGGAAAACGCCGCCGGCGGTGAGGAAGTCATGATCCTGCTCCAGCGCGTCGAGCGCCTGCTCGAGCGAGGTCGGCAGGTGCTGCAGCTTGGCCTTCTCCTCCTCGGGCAGATGGAAGAGATTGCAGTCGTAGGGACCCCAGCCGTTCTCATGCGGGTCGATCCGGTTCTTCACGCCGTCGATTCCCGCCATGAGCAGCGCCGCGAAGCAGAAATAGGGGTTGCAGGTGGCGTCGGGGTTGCGGATCTCAAAGCGGCGCAGCTTCGGGGACTTGGCGTAGGCCGGGATGCGGATGACGGCGCTGCGGTTGGAGGTGGCGTAGCCGACGGTCACGGGCGCCTCGAAGCCCGGCACCAGGCGCTTGAAGGAGTTGGTGGAGGGGTTGGTGATGGCGCAGAGGGCGTTGATGTGCTTGAGCAGGCCGCCCATGAAGTAATGCGCGGTACGGCTGAGGTGGGAGTAGCCCTCGTCATCGGAGAAGACGGGCTCGCCGTCCTTGAGCAGCAGCATATGCACATGCATGCCGCTGCCGGCCTCGCCGTAGACGGGCTTGGGCATGAGTGTGGCGCTCAGACCGTACTTGCGGGCGACGTTGCGGATAATGTACTTGACGTTCATCGCACCGTCGGCCATCGTGGACATCTGGCACAGCAGGGGCTCGATCTCGAACTGGCCCGCGCCGCCGACCTCGGGATGGTGGTACTTGACGGGTATGCCGGCCTTCTCGATCTCCATGCACATCTCGCTGCGGCACTCGTAGCTGCGGTCGAAGGGCTTGGCGACGTGGTAGTTGCTCTGGAAGGGGACGACGTTGCCGCTGCCCTCGGTATTGCTGTTCCAGTGCGCGCCGGCGGTGTCGAGATGGACGCCGATGGCGTTGTGCTCCACCTGCCAGCCCACCTCGTCGAAGAGATAGAACTCAAATTCCGGCAGGATCATCATCGTGTCGGCAATGCCGCTGTCGCGCAGGTACTGCTCGGCGGCGAGCACGATGTTGCGCGGGTACTGCCTGAGAGGGCGGTTGTGCGGATAGTCGATGATCATGGCGTTGCCGATCATCGAGAGGGTGGGCACGGCGCAGAAGGGGTCGATCATCGCCGTGTCAAGGTCGGGGATATAGACCATGTCGCTCTTCTCCACGACGGCGTAGCCGTAGTTGGAGGCGTCGAAGCCGATGCCGTTTTCCATGGTCTCCTCGTTGAAGTGCTCCGCGGGGATGGTGACGTGGCGGAACTGACCGTTGATGTCGACGATCTTGAAATCGACCATGCGGATCTGCTGCTCCTCAATGAGCTTCATAATGTCTCTGGCGGTTTTAGACATGTTTTCCTACCTTCCCTGTCATAATGATTATATGATGGTGAAAAGCGAAAAAGCTTTTCGCCGCGCAGCTTTGCTGCGCAGCAAAACAGCCTTGCTGTTTTGCCATATACGCATTGCAAAGAACAGCAAATTCTGGCGGCGCAGAAAAACAGCCGGGAACTCTCAGAAGGAACGCCGCGCCTGCCTGCTTCCGATTATAGCAGAGCTTTTCAATTTTGTACAGAGAAAAGGGGCGAAAAAAGCGCGGTTTCCGTCAAATTGAACGAAATCTTCTTTTCTTCGCCGCCCAGGCATGCTCTTGCCCACCGATTCATTCTTGAATGAATCGGCGGGCAAGAGCAGCCATATTTCGCGGCTGCCGCGTGAGCGGCGAGCGAAATGGCGATAAACTATTCTTGCTGTGCCTGCACAGGCTGTCGGATTGATGCAAGAATAAATTGGAACATCAAGAATATGGTCTTGCGAGCGCCGCAGGAATTTTGTTTTTCCCTGTGGGAACTTTTTCCCGCAGCCTGCGTCTGGATCGCTGAGGACAAAAACCCGACCATTTTGCATACAGGAGGAGAGCCTTATGAAAAAGATCCTTTGCCTTGCCCTTGCCCT
>DFGE01000023.1:0-45104 GCA_002371675.1 Clostridiales bacterium UBA3758 | reverse complement strand
CCTTGCCCTTGCCCTGCTGATGCTGCTCGGCTTCTCGGCCTGCGGCTCGAGCTACAGCGGGAACTACGCCGTCCAAAGCGCGCCGGCGGAATATGTCGCGGGGAGCTACGACTATGCTGCCGAGGAGCCCGCGCCCATGCCGGAGGCGGCGGAGTTCGGCGGCTTCTCAGACAGCGCAGCCAACGACGACCCGGCCGAGATCCCCGACGTCGATCCCAGCAAGATCATCTACTCCGCCGATGTGAACATCGAGACCACAAAGTTTGACGAGAGCATTGCCGCCCTCGAAAAGATGATCGAGGAGGTCGGCGGCTGGATCGAGTCCAGCAGCATCTCCGGCAACAACTACTACCAGAGCTCCCACGGCCTTGCGAGCAGCCGCGTGGCGAGCTACACCCTGCGCGTGCCGGGCGAGAAGTTCGCCGGGATGATGAACAGCTTCTCCAAGCTCGGGAACGTCCCCTATTCGCACACCTACACGCAGAACGTCACCGCGCAGTATTACGACACGCAGGCTCGCCTCACCGCCTGCCAGACCCAGGAGGCCCGGCTGCTGGAAATGATGGAGGTCGCCCAGACGGTGGAGGACGTCATCACGATCGAGGATCGGCTCACGGACCTGCGCTATCAGATCGAGCGCCTGCAGTCCAGCCTGAAAAACTGGGATCGCCAGGTGAGTTACTCGACCATCAGCCTGAACATCCAGGAGGTGCAGGAGTACACGCCCGAGACCCTGACCGAGCCGAGCTACGGCGAGCGCCTCGCCCACGCGTTTACGAACGGCCTGCGCTCCGTCGCCCGCTTCTTCAAGGAATTCCTTGTCTGGTTCCTCGGGGCGCTGCCCACGCTGGTGGTGCTGGCCGCCGTCGCCGCGCTGCTGATCGCCGTGCTGCGCCCGCTGCGCCGCGCCGCCTCCGCCCGCCGCGAGAAGAGACGCGCCGCCAAAGCGGAAAAATCCGCCGCCCGGCAGGAGCCGAAGCGGCCGGAGCAGCCGAGCGAGCAGCAGGAGCATAAGCAGTCCTGATCCGCCGCGCGAACTGTGACGCGCCGCGCTTGCGCGTCAGCGTAAAGCAGCATGAAGAAGCCTACGGTCATCCGGCAAATTCCGCCGGATGACCGTACTTTTTTATATGCGCAGGCCGCCCGCCGTCTGTTTCCGCGCACAGTTAACAAGGGCGGCGGCCTGGCTTGCAGATCGCTCTGCCCGGTGGAAGAGGGAAGATTTCGTTGACAGGCGATTGATATGAGGATATATTAATGTTTAGACAAAGCACCAGTCTGTGTCAGAAGCGACGGCCTGCCGGACAAGGGCAGGCCGTCCATCAACAAAAAAACAGAACGGGAGGATGCAAGATGAAAAGGCAGGTAAGAACCCTGGCGCTTGTGCTGGCCCTGGTGATGCTGCTTTCTCTGACTGCCTGCGGCGGAAAGGGAGAGGCCGAGCAGACGGCGGCGCCCACAGCCGAGCCGACGGCCACGCCGGAGCCGGATTATGCGGCGCTCTATGAGGACGCCATGGCGAGCTATGAGCAGGCCGAGAATCTGGAGATCACCGTGGGGATCGCCTCAAGGCGTACGCAGGCCGGCCACACGGCGGAGGAGACCACGCAGGGCTGCATCCGTTATCAGGAAAGGGGCGGCGAGGAGCAGACAATCAAGGTCGACGAGACCGTGATGCTGGGCAGCCGGCGCTATACCGCGACCTATCTCTGGGCGGACGACAGCGCCTACTGCAGCATAAACAACACGCGCTATTTCGCCTCCTGCGAGGAAGAGGATTTCCCGCTCACGCAGCTCCCTGTCTCTCTGATCGACCCGACGCTTTTCGCGAGCCGCGGGATGGACGCCGACGGCAGTCTCCTCTTCAGCGACGCGAAGGCTCTTCCGGAATGGGCGGCGCCCGAGGGCGCTCAGCTCCGGGGCGGCGAAGCGCGGGTGAGCTTCGCCGAGGACGGCAGCGTCGACACGGTCAAGCTCGAGCTGGCCTACAGCTTTGGCGGAGCGGACATTTCCGACAGCTACACCGTGAGCTATCGCGCGCTCGAGGAGCTGGACCTGATTTCCGAGCTGCCCAAAAACGCCAAGGGCTACGAGAGCATCGGCGATATCCGCGCGCCGCTGCTGCTGGCGCGTGTTTCCGAAACCCTGCGGCAGGCGGACAATCTCCGCGTACAGGGCAGCACGCTGGTCTACAGCGAGGCGGGCGCAGCGCAGTCGATCAGCACGGTGAACATCCGCTGCTGGGGCGAAGGAAACGCGATGCTGTTCAAGAACAGCGCAGAGTCGGTGATCCAGTCCTATTCGGACGGACGGGTCTATTCCTCCAACGTCGAGGAGAGCTTCC
Source organism: Clostridiales bacterium UBA3758 (assembly GCA_002371675.1). Classification (GTDB taxonomy): domain Bacteria; phylum Bacillota; class Clostridia; order Oscillospirales; family Oscillospiraceae; genus Limivicinus. Next base: position 42,760 of record DFGE01000023.1, on the reverse strand, counting down.
GGGACGGCAGCTATACCTTCATCCTGGACGGGGAGGAGAGCACGAGCAAGCTCCTCGCCTCCAACCTCAGACTTGCGCTGGAGGAAGAGCGCATGTCCTGCGTGCCCGACTGCACGCAGCTCACCGACGCCTCGGTCACCGAGGTCGGAGACTATTATCTGCTGGAGTTCAGCGGCAACGGCGATTTCGGGATCAGGCTGAAGGACACCGCCTGCGGCGAGCTGTTCTCCGGCAATCCGCAGATCCTTGACGAGAACGCCACGGGCTATACCACCAACAAGGCCGCCGGCTATCTCGCCTTCGAAAAGGCGAGCTATCAGCCCAGCGCCCTCAGCCTCGAATACGAAGGCGCGCATGTGATCCAGGATGCGCCATACTCGCTGAGCATGCAGATCAGCTACGACATCAGCGTCGATGACCCAGACATCTACGAGAGCATTACCGACGAGGCGCTGCCCGACGTGGAGCCCGAGCAGAAGGCGACGCCGGTGTTCTACGAGGTCAGCGATGAGGAGGGCCACAAGATGTACCTCTTCGGCACCATCCACATCGGCGACGACCGCACCGGTTTTCTGCCGCAGATCATCCTGGACGCGTTCGACAGCGCCGACGCGCTGGCCGTGGAATTCGACGACGAGGATTTCAACGAGCAGCTGGAGCAGGACGAGGAGTTGCTGAGCAGAGTGCGCGAATCCTATTTCTACACCGACGGCAGCACCATCTCCGGCCATATCGACTCCGAGACCTACAAGGACGCGCTGCAGATGCTCAAGGCGACCGGCCAGTACAATCCCAACAGCGAGTCGATGCGCCCCGTGATCTGGGCAATGGCCATCGAGAACGCCTACACCTCCGACGGCGGACGCCTCTGCTCGTCCAAGGGCGTGGATCACCGGCTGATGCGTCTCGCGCAGGAGAAGGAGAAGCCGATCCTGAACGTGGAATCCGGCGAGTTCCAGATTTCCATGTTTGCCGATTACTCCGATGAGCTGCAGGAGCTGCTGCTGCAGGAGACGGTCTACACGCCTCGCTATACCTACATCGCCGAGACGGAGGCCCTGTATGAGAGCTGGTGCCGCGGCGACGAGGCCGAGCTGATCGAACGGCTGGCCGCCATGGACGAGGAGGACCGCGCCGAGATCGACGAGGACGAGCTCGCCCTCTACGACGAGTACCACAGCAAGATGGAGCTCGACCGCAACGCCAACATGGTCGAGGTCGCGAAAGGCTATCTCAGCGGGGATCAGACCGTGTTCTTCGCTGTCGGCCTGGCGCACCTGCTCGGCGAGGGCGGTCTGGTGCAGGCCCTGCGCGACGCGGGCTTTACCGTTACCCTGATCAGCACCAGATAAGCTCTGCGTACAGCGCAGAAACCCCCTCTTACCAAGGGACTGCTGCAAAATGAGAAAGCCCTGGCTGCATCGTAGGGGAGGGCCTTGGCCCTCCCGGCAGCAGCAAGCTGCATGAATGGCAAAAATGTTCGGCGTATTCGTACAATCTGCGAATTCGCCGAACATTTTTTGCGTGTATACTGTTGCGCCGCCGGGCGGGGCAGAGCCGCCGCCCCTACGAAATCAGGCACACATTTTAGCGCTCATCCTTATTTTGCAACAGACCCTTACGCTCCTTTATACTCTTATCTGATAAGAAGCAGACAAAGATTTGCGAGTTGGATTTGTGTCAGGCGAGGCATCGTCCGCAGGGAATACTTTGTGTATTGCCAAGGAAGATAACGAAGCATGGCGCAAATCCTGCCGAAAAGATTGTCTGGTTTCTATTAGATAATAGTATTAATGTCTTTCGTTCGGCTCGTCGAAGGTCTCGCAGAAGCGCGCCGCGAAGGAGGGGCGCAGCCCCGCGCGGCTCAAATGCGAGGTATCGCCGAAGCGGAGCATGCGGAACACGGCAAGTCCCTCCTCCCGCTCCTCGGTCACGAGCTCGGTGAGAGAGCTCGGCTGCATGCAGCCCGCGTGCCAGAGCAGGAAGGGCGAGGCGTTCATCAGCCAGGCCAGCAGCGCGCAGCTCACGCCAAAGTGGCAGAAGAGCGCCGCCGTGCGGCGGTTGGGATGCTCGACGCGAAAGACCGCGCCCTCGCGCACATAGCCGCGCTCGGCCAGAAAGCGCTCGAACTCTCCTGTCACGTGCTCCCAGACGGCGAGGATATCCGAGTGCTTCGCCGCGTCGGAGCGTTTCCAGCCCTCGGGATCGAGCAGCTCCGGGTGCGCCGCGAGATAGCCCGGCAGCATGTCCCAGAGGATGCGCTTCGCGCCGCGAAATTCCGTAAAGGTATGCTCGCCGTAGGCCTGCCGGAGCTCCTGCGGACAAGCGTCCAGGTCGATGACGGCGGGGAATTCCCGCAGCCAGTCCAGCTCTGTCGGCCTCATGCCGAGTTTTTCGGCGGTGAAGCGCGCCGTGTCGCGCGCCCGGCCGAGCGGCGAGACACAGAGCTCGTCGATCCCCAGCTCGTCCGCGCAGGCGGCAAAGGCCTTTGCCTCCCGGAAGCCCTGCTCCGTGAGGGAATCGAGCCGATAGTCCGGATCTCCGTGCCGGATCAGCAGCAGTCTCATACCGTCTCCTCCTTTTTCATCTCTTCCTGTCCGGCGGAAAAGCGCTCTCCGCTCAGCTCCACGATGTCCGCCAGCGGGATCGTCTGCCCGCTGCGTGCCCCGTCGAGGAAGGTCAGCGTACCCTCCGCGCGGTCGATGCGCTTGACGCGGCCGCTGCGCGTGAGATACGCGCCGCCGCCCTTTCGACTCTGCCGGTGCAGCTGCGCGTCCGGCACGAACCAGGTGACCGTGACGAGCGGCCGGCGCGCATCGTCCCCGGCAAAACGGCCGCGCGCCGCAGCGCGGCAGTCCTCCTCGAGCAGTGTGATACGCTCGTCGAGCTCCTGCAGCTCCTGCTCGGAGAGCTCCCTGCGCGCATCCGTGGGGCGGGCAGTCTCGTCGATGGCGTCGCTGTAGCCGGTCAGCGCGTCGAAGGGCGAAAACTGCGCCGCGCGCTCGAGCATGCTCATGTGCGGATGCGTCTCGGAGACGGGGTGCGGCAGCTCGATGATATCGTCATAGGCGTGGGTCTCCTCATGCCCGACCCAGACATAGGGTCTGTTTCCCATGCGCGCCTCCTATGCCTTGTGGCCGCCGACTTCGCGGTTGCGTTCGCGGCCGCGCGCGCCCTCGCGGTAATTGGTGCCCTTGAGGACGCTGTTTTTTCCGTACTTTTCCTTCGCCTGCAGCATGGCGTCCTGCAGGCGCCGCTCGCGCTCCAGGGCCTTCTGCCGCTCCTGCCGCTGCTTTTCCTCGGCCTCCTCGTCCACGAAGAGGCTGAGCTGCTCGCTGCGCCCGGCCTCCGCCTGCCGCGCCTGCGCCTCGGGGAGAACGTTCATCGCCGCGATGTTCACGCGCCGCACGAGCAGGTTCGGGTCGACCTTTTCTTCATAGATCGCGAGCGCCGCCTCCACGATCAGGCGGGTCGAGGCCGTCGCCAGCGGGAGACGGCGGCCGCCGTTGACGTGTTTGGGCGCCGGGCGGCCGTAATAGTCCGTCGTGACCGGGCCGCTGTAGCTCTTCCCCCGCTCCCCGGCGAGGCTCTCGCGGTCATAGGAGATCGCAAGCTCGATGCGGTCCGTCACGAGACCCTTGCGCACCAGCTCCAGGCTCAGGTCGTCCGCCATCTCCATGACGATGATCCGGGCCTTTTCGTATTCATAGGGCATATGCAGCACCTGGCCGCTGCCGAGACTGTTGCTCGCAGGGCGATAGCGCTTGATGACCTCCACCGTACAGGGCTCCCAGCCCCAGGCATGGTCGATCAGCAGCTCGGCGTTCACGCCGAAGAGCTTGTAGAGCAGCTCCTCGCCGTTCGGCAGGCGCTGGATGGGGCTCTCGCCCTTGTTCGGCTTCTCAATGTGCGCGAGCACCGGCGTCTTCGTCACCGACATGCGGGCAATATCTCCCATGCTGAACATGCCGTTCTGCTCGAGGCGGCGGGCAATGCCGGGGCCGACGCGCCAGAAGTCCGTCAGCGGCCGGTGATCCCAGAGGATGCGCCGGTAGGACATCTCGTCCAGCGAGGCCATGCGCACGCCGTTTTCGTCGGCCTCCACGTGCTTGGCCACGATGTCCATGGCGACCTTGGCGAGATAGAGATTGCTGCCGATCCCGGCCGTGGCGGTGATGCCGGTCGTGAAGAGCACCTCGCGGATCATCGCCATCGCCAGCTCCTGCGCCGTCATGTGATAGGTCGCGAGGTAGGCGGTGGCGTCGATAAAGACCTCGTCGATGGAGTAGACGATCACATCCTCGGCGCTCACATAGCGCAGGTAGATCCCGTAGATCTGCGAGGAGATCTCCATGTAGCGCGCCATGCGCGGCGGCGCCACGATGTAGGAGAGCTTGAGCGCGCCGTCGCGCGCGATCGCCTCCGCGTCAAAGGACTCGCCGCTGAAGTCCGCCTGCGGATCCCGCTGCGCGCGCCGCAGCTCCTGCAGCCGCGCGGTATTGAGGGCCTGCACCTTTTGGACGACCTCGAAGAGCCGCGGCCGCCCCGGCACGCCGCGCGCCTTCAGCGCCGGCGACACCGCGAGGCAGATCGTTTTCTCCGTGCGGCTCATATCCGCCACGACGAGGTTGGTCGTCATGGGGTCGAGCCCCCGATCCGCGCACTCGACGGAGGCGTAGAAGGATTTAAGGTCGATCGCGATATAGCTTCTCTGTTCCATCCTGCGCCTCTTTTCAGGTCATTTTTGTGTGTTTACGCGCCGTTTTTCTCCACAAACCAGCGGCCGACGCGGCTGGGATACATCTGGTCGAGCCGCTCGAAAAAGAGCTTCCGCTCCTGGCCGCCGATCTCGACGGTATAGCAGTCCCCTGTCGGGCCGTTGCCCGCGGTGCCCGCAGGGCGCAGGTCGCGGACTCTGTCGATCCGGAAGGTCCGTCCGTCCGCCCAGGTGATCGCCGCGGGCGACATGTACCCGGTGCGGTCAAAGGCCGTGAGCACCTTGACGTAGATCCGTTCCGGTTTTGCCTGTGCGAGACGGCTCATGCTTCCCCCTCCTCTGGCTTTGCGCGGCGTCTGTGACGCCCCTCCGCGATATCTTATTCGGATAATTCTATAAATATAATAATCTTAATAAGATAATTTGTCAAGGGGCAAGGTCTTGCATTCCCGGCTGCTGCCAGCCACAAGGTCTTGTGTCCGCGCGGCGGCGGGGCGCTTGCCTTTTCGGCTCGATCGTGCTATATTCGCCTCAAAGCAAAGGGAAGGGGGCTGCGCGGCGAATGAGAAAACACTATCTTTTCAGCGGTCTGGTGCAGGGCGTAGGCTTTCGCTGGGTCGCGTCCCGGGCGGCGGCGATGTACGGTGTGAGCGGCTTCGTGCGCAATCTGCCGGACGGCTCCGTGGAGATGGAGGCCGAGGGCAGCGCGGCCGCGCTCGACAGGGTTCTGGACTGCATCCGCCGCGGGCGCTTTATTGAGATCGACTCCCTCACCGAGCGGGAGATCCCCGAGCGCGGCGACAGCGGCTTCCATGTCGCCGATTGAAACGAAACGGCTCCCCCGGGGCAGCGTCCCGGGGGAGTTTTTCACAGCGTGATACTAATATCTGATAAAAAGCTTTAGAAAGATTTCCGAGACAGAATTGCGCCAGACGAGGCGGCGAGGGCCACGGCGTTGCTCTCAAGCTCCACGCCGGGTTCCAGGTAGCTTTCGACCCCGGCCGCGTCCAGATACGCGTCCAGAAGCGCGGCGTTCCCCTCCGCGACGATCTCATAGCGTCCGTCCCGATACTGCAGGAAGGGGAAGGTTTGCGAAAAGCTCTTGCGGTGTTTATGAAAATGTGTGTCGATCATGCCGCGCCTCCTTTCCGCCGCGCAGGCCGCTCTCAGTCGAGCAGCGAGCGCAGTATTTTACGGATATGGTAGTTGCGCTGCAGCTTCCACAGCGCCTTTTTCTCGATCTGACGCACGCGCTCGCGCGTGATGCCCAGCTTCTCGCCGATCTCCTCGAGCGTGAAGCTCTTGCCGGAGAAGCCGAAGCGCGCTTCCAGCACCGTCCGCTCCCGCTCGTCCAGCAGCGCGAGCGCCTCGCGGACGCTCTCCTGCATCAGTTTCTCGCTCACGGTCTCGTAGGGGTCCCGCGCGTCCGGGTCGGCAATGAGCCTGCTGCGCTCCTCCTCCCCGTCGCTGTCGATCTTCTCGTCCAGGGAGAGCGTGCTGCGGGAGAAAATGAGCAGCGCGGTCACCTGCTGCTCGTTCATCCCCGCGGCGTCTGCGAGCTCCGCAGCCTTCGGCTCGCGTCCCTCGCGGTTCATAAACTCGCGGCGGATGTGGAAGATGCGGTTGAACCTCTCCTGCAGGTGCGCGGGAAAACGGATCGTGTCGCCCTGGTCGGTGATCGCGCGCGTCACCGCCTGGCGGATCCACCAGCTTGCATAGGTCGAGAATTTGAAGCCCTTGTCCGGGTCAAACTTCTCCACAGCCTTCATCAGACCGATGTTCCCCTCCTGGACAAGATCCTCCAGCTTGAGGCCGCGCTCCGTATAGCGCTTGGCGATCGAGACGACCAGGCGCAGATTGCACTTGATCATCTGCTCGTGCGCGAAGCTGTCCCCCGCGCGGCTGCGGCGGGCGAGCTCCCGTTCCTCCTCCGGCGTGAGCAGCGGATAGGCAGCGAGCTCCCGCAGATACATCCGGAAGCTCTCCGTCGCGCCCGCGTCCTCGTGTCCGGCGGGGAGCAATTCCGCCGCGTCATCCGCCTCGCCGTCCGCCTGCTGCTGCAGGCAGAAGCGCTCCGCCTCGTCCGCCTCGTCCTCGTCCGGGTAGTTCCTCGCGGCGTCCAGCAGCTCGTCCAGCAGCTCGCTCACCTGTTCGCCCTGCGCTCTGTTTTCCGCTTCGTTCCAGTGTCCGTTTTTCCGCCCCATTCTCGCAGCCCCCTTCAAATTTTTCCCGGCCGTGCCTTCGACCGTTCTCTTCGTCGGCAGTACGCAATGTGCAAATTTCGACAAATAATGGATTTTACAGACAGTTGTCAATTTTGTCAAGGGGTAATTTCCCGTTTTTCAGGCGTGCGGCGCGTTTTATTTGCGTTTTGGATGCGCGCATGATAGAATGAAAGAGCGCCGGCGGCGTCCGCCGGACGAACAGACAGGAGGGATCGGCATGCTGACGATCGGGATCAAAGGAAAGCAGACGGAGACCGTGACCGCGGAGAAGACGGCCGCCGTATTCGGGAGCGGGGATCTTCAGGTATATGCGACGCCCGCCATGGCGGCGCTGATGGAGAAGACCGCGCTGCAGTCTGTCGCGGGCGAGCTCGGGGAAGGCCAGAGCACCGTCGGCACCGCGCTGCAGATCACGCACAGCTCCGCCTCCCCGCTTGGAAGCGTCATCCGCTGCGAGAGCGAGCTTGTGGAGATCGACCGCCGGCGGCTCATGTTCTCCGTCGTCGCCTATGACGACTGGGGCGAGATCGGCCGCGGCACCCACGAGCGCTTCATCGTGGATATCGCGCGCTTCCTGGCCAAAACCGCCGCCAAGCAGAAATAAGGACCGCATGAAACGCAAAACCAGCCCGTGCCGAAAGGCACGGGCTGGTTTGATTTGTGTATTTGCGAGATTACTTGCCGGTGACGGCTTCCTTGAGCTTGCGGATGGCGACCTTGCCCGTGCGCTTGGCGAAGTTGCCGAGGATGGGCGGGATCTTCTTCTCGGAGACGATCATGTTCGAGCAGTTCGGGCGCTCGCGGAAGAGGTGGATAGCGTCGAAGTCGCACTTCGTGGTGCACAGGCCGCAGCCGATGCACTTGTTCTCGTCGACCACGCTCGCGCCGCAGCCGAGGCAGCGGGAGGTCTCCGCCTTGACCTGTTCCTCGGTGAAGGGCAGGCGCTCGTCGGAGAAGCTCATGGCCTTGGCCTTGTCGATGCCGGGCACCTGGCGCGCAGGACGGTCGTAGCAGTCGAGCGGGAAGGCGAGATCGTTCTTGTCGAAGGCGATGAAGTCGCGCCGGTTGCGGCCGATGGTGAGCGAGCCGCCGCGGACGTACTTCATGATCGAGATCGCGGCCTCATGGCCGGCGGCAATGGCGTCGATGGCGAACTTCGGGCCGGTGAACACGTCGCCGCAGACGAAGATATCCTCCTGAGCGGTCTGGAGCGTGAAGGAATCGGCCTCGGCGCAGCCCTTGCGGTTGCGCACGAGCGCGCCGGTATCCAGGCCGCCCCAGTCGATGGTCTGGCCGATGGCGCCGATCACGGCGTCGGTCTCGATGGTCTCAAATTTGCCGGTGCCGACGGGCTTGCGGCGACCCTTCTCGTCGGGCTCGCCGAGCTCCATGAGTTCGACCTTCACGGCCTTGACCTTGCCGTCCTCGCCGAGGATCTCCACGGGGGCGGAGAGGAAGCGGAACGTGATGCCTTCGGCCTCGGCCTCGGCGACCTCGTCGGCCGCGGCGGGCATCTCCTCGCGGCTGCGGCGGTAGAGCACGGTGGTCTCCGCGCCGAGACGCGCGGCGGTGCGGCACACGTCGATGGCGACATTGCCGCCGCCCACGACGACGGCCTTCTTGCCGATGGCGGGCTTCTCGCCGAGGTTCACCTCGCGCAGGAAGTCCACGCCGCCGAAGACGCCTTCCAGCTCCTCGCCGGGCAGATTGAGCTTGGCGGAATTCTGAGCGCCGATGGCGAGGCAGAAGCCCTTGTAGCCCTCGTCGCGCAGCTGCTGGATGGTAATGTCCCTGCCGATCTCAACGCCGCACTTGAACTCGACGCCGAGAGCCTTGAGAATGTCGATCTCTGCGTTCAGCACGTCCTTCTCGAGGCGGAAGTTGGGCACGCCCGTGACCAGCATGCCGCCGGGAACGGGGTTCTTCTCGAAGACGGTGACGTTCACATAGCCGGCGGTGGCGAGGTAGTAGGCGCAGGACATACCGGCGGGGCCGGCGCCGATGACGGCGATCTTTTCCTCAAAGTCCCCGTGGACCTTGGCCTTGATAACGGGCGGGATGTAGCGCGTGGCGGCGTCGAGATCCTGCTTGGCGATGAACTTCTTGACCTCGTCGATGGCCACGGCGCGGTCGATGTTGCCGCGGGTGCACTCGTCCTCGCAGCGCTTGTTGCAGATCGCGCCGCAGACGGCAGGGAAGGGGTTCATCTTCTTGATGAGGGCCAGCGCGTCGGTGTAGCGGCCCTGGGCGGCCAGCTTCAGGTAGCCCTGGACGGCGATGTGCGCCGGGCAGGCCGTCTTGCAGGGGGCAGTGCCGGTCTCGTAGCAGTTGATGCGGTTGTTGTCGCGGTAGTCCATATCCCAGTGCTCCGGACCCCACCAGAAGAAGTCATCCGGGAGCTCGTGCTTGGGATACTGAACCTCGCCCTTCTGGGTGCAGAGCTTCTGGCCGAGCTTCACCGCGCCGGCGGGACAGACCTCCACGCAGCGGCCGCAGGCGACGCAGTTCTCCTTGTCCACATGGGCCACATAGGCCGAGCGGGAGAGGTTCGGGGTGTTGAACAGCTGGCTGGTGCGCAGGGCGTTGCAGATATCGGGGTTGCAGTTGCAGATGGCGATGATCTTGTCCGGGCCGTCCATGTTGGTGATCTGGTGGACGTAGCCGTTGTCCTCGGCCTTCTGGAGGATCTCCAGCGCCTCTTCCTTGGTGATGAAGCGGCCGCCCTTCTTGCACTCGACCACGTAGTCCGCAACGGGGCCGGTGGCGAGACACCAGTCGTTCGGGTCGTCCGCGTCGCCCTCGCCGAGGAGCTTGCGGCCCATGCGGCACGAGCAGGGCGCGGCGGCGATCTTCTCCCACTTGTCAAGCCAGTGGCTGATGTGCTCGATAGGGATGGAGCCGGAGTTGGCGGGGATGGCCTTCTCCACGGGGATGACGTGCATGCCGATGCCGGCGCCGCCCTCGGGAACCATGGCGGAGACGACGGTCAGCGGCAGGAAGGTCATGCGCTCGAAGAAGCGCGCGACCTCGGGGTGCTCCTGCATGAGCTCGACGTTCATGTTGGAGTACTCGGCGGAGCCCATGACGAACACGGGCAGACAGTACTGCTTCTCATGCTCGGGGTTGATGTAGGAGAACTCGAGGATGCCGTTGTCAAGCATGATCTTGAGGTCGGCCTTGAGCTGCTCCTCGCTCAGTTCGGGGTTCATCTTCTTCATGGCCTCGAAGTTATAGGGCGTGCGCAGCTTCATGCGCAGCGCGATCTCGGCCATCTCATCGGTGGGCACCATGGCGGCAATGCCATAGTACTCGGGGTCGCCGGGTTTGACCTTGGCTTTGCGGTCTGTGATCTTCTGGCCGAGCTTCAGGATCTTCTCCCGAACCGGGCCCTCGACCGGCATGTTGAAGATTTCAGCGGTATCGGTGATGTTTTTTCCGGACATCGTTGTTCTCCCTCTCTCATCGTCGTTGTGTATTGTTCGGCATTTCGCCTCCCGGGATACAGGGGGGCAGGCGCCGCGGAATACGCGCAGGGTGTTATTTTCAGTATACAATACTCGATCCCGGTGCGCAAGTGACAAATCCCGTTTTTTTGTATGGCTTTCCGTTCACGATTCGCGCTGTTTCCGCACAAAGCGGTCCGCAAAAGGCTTGACCTTTTCGCGCTTTCCCGCTATAATGACTCCCGTTCATCGGAGGCACGCGGGGCGCGGGATCCCGCGGACCGGATAAGATGGCGGGCTGAGACGTCCGTTTCATCTTATCCTTTTTTGTTGTGGAGGTTTTTATGAGCAGAAAGAGCGCGCGTGCGCTTTCCACCAATTTCACCGAGGGCCCGATCCTGCGGCAGCTGGCGTCCTTTGCGCTGCCGGTGGCAGCGCGAGGCCGCCGCGCCGAAGGCATAGTTCCCGATAAACGACGCCCGCCCGGACGAAAACTCGTCCGGGCGGGCGCTGTTTTATACTGTATTATTCCTCGCGCATGCTGCCTGTGCGGCGCAGGCGCTGATGGAAGGAGAAGCACTCGTCGAGCAGCTGCGGGGTCTGGGCGCCGCCGGTCTCGCGGCAGGCCTTTTCAGAATACGCGCGCAGCAGCGGGCGGTAATCGGGGTGGGCACAGTTTTCAATGATGCGCTCGGCGCGCTCCTTGGGGCTGAGGCCGCGCAGGTCGGCATAGCCCTGCTCGGTCACAAGCACGTCCACGTCGTGCTCGGTGTGGTCAACGTGGCTCACCATCGGCACGATGCTGGAGATCTTCCCGTTTTTGGCGACAGAGTTCGTCATGAAGATCGAGATTGCGCTGTTGCGGGCGTAGTCCCCCGAGCCGCCGATGCCGTTATAGACGCTCGTGCCGTTCATCTGGGAGGAGTTGACGTTGCCGTAGAGGTCGGCCTCGACGGCGGTGTTCATCGCGATGACGCCCAGGCGGCGGATCACCTCGGCGCTGTTGGAGATTTCCGAATCGCGCAGGAGGATCTTGCCGCGGTAGCTCTCGAGATTGCCCAGCAGCTTGGCCATGCCCTCTTCGGAGAGGGAGAGCGAGGTAGCGGAGGCGAAATCGGCCTTTCCGGCGTCCAGCAGGTCGAGGATGCCGTCCTGCATGACCTCGGAATAAAAGCTCAGATGCGTGAAAGCGGAGGCCTTGAGACCCTTGAGCACGGCGTTGGCCACCGAGCCGACGCCCGACTGCAGCGGCAGCTTGTCCGCCGAGAGGCGGCCGGCCTTCTGCTCGTTGGCCAGGAAGGAGACGATGTTCGCGGCGATGGCGCGGCTCACCTCGTCCTCCGGGGCGAGGGGGCGCGGATGCTCCGGCCGCTCGCAGACGACCAGTGCGGCGAGCTTTTCGCGCAGGCAGCTCAGGTAGGGCACGCCGATGCGCTCGTCCACACGCGTGATGGGGATGGGTTGGCGCGCGGGCGGGTCCTGCACGCGGTAAATGTCATGGAAGCCCTCGAGCGCGGCGCTCTGGCAGAGATTCAGCTCCACGATCACCCTGTCCGCGAGGTCGATGAAGCTCTGCGAGCAGCCGACGCCCGTGGTGGGGATGAGGTTTCCGTCCTCGTCGATGGCGGCGGCCTCGATGATCGCAACGTTGATCCTGCCGTAGAAGCCGTAGCGCGCGTTCTGGGCGACCATGCCGATGTGCAGGTCGCTGTAGGCGACCTCGCCGCGGTTCACCGCCGTGCGCAGGGGCTTGCTCGTCATATAGGTCAGGCGGCGCTTGAGCATGCCGAGCTCCGCCCAGGCGGAATCCAGCTCCTCGCCGGTGGAGGCGCCGGAGATGAGGCTCACGCTGAGCTTGCGCTCCCCGCGGCGCACCTGATCGGCCAGCGCCAGCGGCACGGCCTTGGGCGTGCCGGCGGGCGTAAAGCCGCTCACGGCCACGGTGTCCCCGTCGCAGATGAGGCGCGCGGCCTCCTCCGCCGTGCGGAGCTTTTCGCGCAGCGCGCCGCAGCGCAGGCGCGCGTCGAGTTCGGCGGCGCTCATTCGATCGTCTGGGCGAAGGCCGCGGCCTGCTCGGCGGAGATGAGCTCCTTCCCGCAGGCGAGCGCCTTTTTGTTGATCTCCTCGGTGCCGGCGGGGATGTGACGCTTCACGGCCTCGAGCAGCACCTCATCGGAGAAGATGCCCAGCGCCGCGTTGATCGCGCCGACGGCCACGATGTTGGCCGTGAAGGCCTTGCCGACTTTCTCCCTGGCGCTGCGCAGAATGGGGGCGGCGATCACCTGTTTGGGATCGAGGCCGGCGGGAAGGCTCAGGCTGTCGTCGATCATGACGACGGCGCCCTCCGCGAGGGTCTTGGAATACGTGTCGAGAGAGGCCTGGGTCAGCGCCAGGAGGAAGTTCGGCTTCGTGACCTTGGAATACCAGATGGCGTCCCGGCTCAGCACGGTCTCCGCCTTGCTGACGCCGCCGCGCGCCTCCGGCCCGTATGCCTGGGACTGCACGGTACGGAGCCCTTCGATGACGGCGGCCTCGGCCATGATGACGCTGGCGAGGATCACGCCCTGTCCGCCGGAACCGGCGAACCGCATTTCATAACGCTTGCTCATCGTCTTCTCCTCTCACTTCTTTTTCCGGCACTGCTCGATGATCTTGGCATACTCTTCGGTGTACTCGGGGTAATCGTTGCGCGAGAGGATGCCGATGAGCTTCTTGCCGACGCGCTCTTCCTCACTCATGGTGTACCAGCGGTTGGTGGGGATGAGGTTCTCCTTCTGCCACTTGAGCATCTCCACGGCGTCGCCCTTTTTGTTCTTGCGGCCGTAGTAGGTGGGGCAGATGGAGTAGACGTCGACGATCGAGAAGCCCTTGTGCAGGATGGCCTGGCGGATGATCTCGGTGGTCTCGCGGGCGTGGAACACGTCGCCGCGGGCGGCGAAGGAGGCGCCGGCGCCGGCCGCCAGCAGGGCGATGTCAAAGGGGCGGTCCACGTTGCCGTAGGGCGCGGTGGTGGCCTTGTCGCCGTTGGGCGTGGTGGGCGAATACTGGCCGCCGGTCATGCCGTAGATATCGTTGTTGAAGGCCACGACGGTGAGGCCGAGGTTGCGGCGCGCCGCATGGATGAGGTGGTTGCCGCCGATGGCGGAGCAGTCCCCGTCGCCGGTGAGGACGATGACGTTGAGCTTGGGGTTGGCAAACTTGATGCCGGAGGCGAAGGCGATGGCGCGGCCGTGGGTGGTGTGGATGGAGTTGAAGTCCAGATACCCGGCGGCGCGGGAGGAGCAGCCGATGCCGGAGACGATCACGAAGTCGTCGCGGTCGAAATCATATTCCGGATCGTCGATGAGCTGCTCGATGGCGACGGCCACATCGCGCATGATGGTGCCGTTGCCGCAGCCGGGGCACCAGATCTGCGGCAGGTGGTCGATGCGCATATACTGATGGATCAGATCACTGGGCATGGCAGTTCTCCTCCATTTCGTTGAGTTTCGCGAGGATATCGGCGGGGCTGATAACGGTGCCGTCGATGCGGCCGAGGAAGTCCACCGGGAGCGCGCCGCCCACGGTGCGCTGCACCTCCAGGAGCATCTGCCCGTGGTTGTGCTCGACCATGAGGATGTTCTTGAGCTGCGGCAGGCGTGCGCGCAGCTGCTGCTCCGGGAAGGGCCAGACCGTGATGGGCCGGAACATGCCGACCTTTTTCCCCTGTGCTCTGGCCTCGAGGATCGCGGACATGACCGCGCGCGTCGTGCCGCCGAAGCAGACGATGGCGGTCTCGGCGTCGTCCATGGCGTATTCCTCGATGCGCACGATGTCGTTGACGTTCTTCTCGACCTTGTCGAGAAGGCGGGTAAAGAGCTTGCCGGCGATCTCGGTGCTGTTGGTGGGGAAGCCCGAGCTGTCATGGGCCAGACCCGTGATGTTGTAGCGCTCGCCCTGGCCGAAGGGCTTCATGGCGGGGACGTATTCCCCTTCCGGCACGAAGTAGCACTGCTTGTTCGCGCCGTCATGGAAGGACATCTTGCGGTGGTTGATGATGAGCTCGCTCTCGCGCGGCAGCTCCACGCCCTCGCGCATATGCCCCACGATCTCGTCCATGAGGAAGATGACCGGCGTGCGGTACTTCTCGGCGAGGTTGAAGGCGCGGATGATGAGCGTATATGTCTCGCGCACGGAGGACGGGGACAGGGCGATCACGGGATGATCGCCGTGGGTGCCCCAGCGGGCCTGCATATAGTCACCCTGGGAGGGGCTGGTGGGCAGCCCGGTCGAGGGGCCGGCGCGCTGCACGTCCACGATCACACAGGGGATCTCCGCCATGACGCCGTAGCCGATGTTCTCCTGCATCAGCGAGAAGCCCGGGCCGGAGGTGGCCGTCATGGCCTTTACGCCGGCCGCGGACGCGCCGAGCACGGCGGCGATGGAGGCAAGCTCATCCTCCATCTGCAGAAAATGCCCGCCCACCTGCGGCAGGCGCAGCGCGCTCTGCTCGGCGATCTCCGTGGACGGGGTGATGGGATATCCGGCGAAGAAGCGCATCCCGGCGGCGATGGCGCCTTCCACCGCGGCCTCGTTGCCCTGCATCAGAACAGCTTTTGACATGTCTTCGCCCTCCTCACTCTTCGATATTGACAAGGTAGATCGCGTAATCCGGGCAGCGCAGCTCGCATTGACCGCAGCTGATGCATGCTTCCGGAGCCTTGATGCTCACCTTTTCGTGCTGGATCTCCAGAACCTGTTTGGGGCAGAAGGCGGCGCAGATCCCGCAGCCCTTGCACCAGGCCGTTTCCACGACCAGTCTCTTTCTTCCGATCATATCGGTTCTCCTTTTCCCCCGCGCTGCACGCGCGGAACCTGCTCCTATTTAACACCATTCCCGGGCAAAAGGACAACACTTCTTTCCATGCTCTTGCCACAGGATTTTTCCTGTGGTACAATGCTTCACGGCAGCCGGCTCTCAGTCCGGCCGGAGAAGGGGGATCTGCCTTGAATTTCCGAAACCTCAAATATTTCCTGACCGCCGCGGAGGAGAAGAGCATCACCCGCGCGGCGCAGCGGCTCTATATTTCGCAGCAGTCCCTGTCCGGGCAGATCGCCCGGCTCGAGGAGGAGCTGGGCGTCAGGCTCTTCGAGCGCACGCCCACGCTCAAGCTCAGCTATGCGGGCGAGCGTCTGGCGCTGTTCGCGCGGCGCATCTGCTCGCTCGAGGAGGAGCTGCAGCGCGAGGCCGGGGAGATCAGCCAGCAGCGCCGCGGGCGGCTGCGTCTGGGCATCTCCTACACCTGCGGCCGGGCGATCCTGCCCTCGCTTCTGCCGGATTTCTGCGCAGAGCACCCCCAGGTGGAGATCTCCCTCATGGAGGGCAACTCCCGCCAGCTCAACGACTGGCTCTCCAAGGGCGAGATCGACGTGCTGATCGGCTATCTGCCCATCGACGTTCCGGGGGCGGAGGTGTTCCCGATCCTAAACGAGAGACTGTTTCTCGCTTGTCCAAAAACGCTCTCCCGGAGCCTCTTTCCGGACGGGACGATCCCCGGCGGAGAGGGGCGGCCGGATCTGCGCGCCTTCCGCGGCCAGCCCTTCATTCTGCTCAAGAAGGGCAACCGCCTGCGCGCGATCCTCGACCGCTACATGGAGAAGGCAGACTTCCTGCCGAACGTCACCCTCGAGACGGAGAATATCGAAACAGCCTTTGCGCTGGCAAGCCAGGGGCTCGGCATCACGGTCTACCCCGAGCTTTTCCTCTCCACGCTCCACGGCGCGGCCGACGCCGACAGCGCCAGGCTCGACTTTTTCCCGCTGCCCGGCTCGGAGACGACCTCCTCCCTCGCCGTGGCGCTCACGGAGAAGAGCTACCTCTCCCCCTCCGCGCTCGACCTCGCCGCACTCTTCAAGCAGCAGGCGCCGGGCTGGCTGCAGCGCAGCGGTGAGGAAAAAATGCCCGGAGTCACTTGATTTTTCGCCGTGCCGGCCTTACAATACTCCCATCTGAACAAGCCCTCGGGAGCCGGGTCATGTTTTTGACAGCGGATGCGTATACCATCTGCGGGACAGAATTTTTCCTGTCCCGCAGATGGTATTTTTGCAAGGAGGAAGCCGCCATGAACATCCGCTCCGAAAGCGCTGTGCGCGTCTCGCGCGTCAGCATCCTCATCAATCTCCTGCTCTCCGCCGGCAAGCTTCTGGCAGGCCTGCTGGCGCGCTCCGGCGCCATGGTGTCCGACGCCGTGCACTCCGCCTCGGACGTGTTCAGCACGCTCATCGTCCTCATCGGGCTGCGCCTCGCCGGGCGGGACTCCGACCGCGAGCACCC
Source organism: Clostridiales bacterium UBA3758 (assembly GCA_002371675.1). Taxonomy (GTDB): domain Bacteria; phylum Bacillota; class Clostridia; order Oscillospirales; family Oscillospiraceae; genus Limivicinus. Next base: position 26,062 of record DFGE01000023.1, on the reverse strand, counting down.
CTTCGGGCACGAGCGCATGGAGAGCGCAGCCGCGCTCATCCTCGCGGTAGTGCTGCTCGTGACGGGGCTTTTCATCGGCTACGGGAGCCTGCGGAAGATCCTCGCCGGCGGGGACGCGCTCGTCGTGCCGGGCGTCCCCGCGCTGATCGCAGCCATCGTGTCCATCCTCGTCAAGGAGGGGATGTTCCGCTACACGCGGCGGTATGCCCGCGCGCTGAACTCCAGCGCGCTCATGGCCGACGCCTGGCACCACCGCTCCGACGCGCTCTCTTCCGTGGGTGCGCTCATCGGCGTCGCAGGCGCGCGCATGGGGCTGCCGATCCTCGACCCGCTGGCCGGCCTCGTCATCTGCGTGTTCATCCTCAAGGCCGCGTTCGACATCTTCCGCGACGCGCTGGACAAAATGGTGGACCGCAGCTGCGGCGAAGAGACCGAGGCCGCGATCTGCCGCTGCGCGGCAAAGCACGCGGGCGTGTCGCGCGTCGATCTCATCCGCAGCCGCGAATTCGGCGACCGCGTCTATGTCGAGATGGAGATCGCCGTGGACGGCGGGCTCACGCTCGCCGAGGCGCACGGGATCTCCGAGGCGGTGCACGACGACATCGAGCGCTCCTTCCCGCGTGTCAAGCATGTGATGATCCACGTGAATCCCGTGTGAAGGAGCGATACGACAAAAAACGCCCTCGCAGCGTCAGCCGGGTCTCATAAGACAGTAATTGATAAAACAGGATCGGTACAGCTTAGGCTGTATTGATCCTGTTTTTGTCATGCGCGCAAAAGGGTAGCCGCGCAGCGGCGCAGGGGAAGTGCAGCGTCCCCTGGGATGGAGAAGACACTTTTTCTCCATCGAGCCTCTGCAAGAGCCCTCGGGGAGCGCAATGGCACTGAATTTGGCGTATAATTATGCGCTAACTCTTCGGGCATGGGGATTGCTTTCGCTTCTTCCAGCATTTTCTGCAAATGTCCTGACACCGCCGGCTGGCGAAACGCTACGGTCAGCAGCTCCATCACCTGATCGTCTGATAGCTTCTCCGGCTCTTGTATGAAAGCTTCAATCATACCGCCGCGCGTACAAAGGCGATGTGTTCTTTCATTCCGCGTCAGCCGCTTGATCTCGCGTTGCAGCATTTTGTCCTGCTGCTTGTAATAGCGAATACGATCCGATGCGATATGAATCGTTCTATTCATCTCGTCTAATAGTTCTGATCTTGATTTCATATAGAATCACCTCCTCCACTCTAAGGACGAAAAATCCGACTGATCTTGTCACATCAGCCGGATTTATACCCGTATTGATTAGGCGTTATTTAGTCTCTGTAGACATTTTTTGTGTACAACAATCCACCACTAAAGTCTGCTAAGGGGCACCGCGCAGCAATCTGCTCTCCAAGTTTTGCATGTAGTTGCTTCTCTTGCCCTTTAAGCAGCGGGACAGTTCGTTGTGTCCTATAAACATACCCTCCCTCTGAAGCATCGTAGCAATTCTGATACTTACTGATAAAAGCATGGTAGTTGTCTGCTAAATTGGGGTTATTTGTAAGCATTTTGGGGTACTTACGTGCTCCGATTGTTAAGTCACTCAAGTCGCACAGTTTTATATAGAATCCATAATTCGTCGTTTTTCCTGTAAAGGGTGGACGGGCATCTGTTACAAAGACGATATGTCCTCTAAAGTCTGTGCTACTGTCCGTAAGAATTGATGCGTCGCTTCCGATAGTCAAAAAATCGTTAATAACAGTCAATGCCTCTTCAACAACCGGATCAGCATTTGTTTCGATTGGTGCATTGGTTGGTGTATCAGCCGCTTTCTTTTTCTTATAAAACCCAAAGTACCAGACCAAAGCGATTACAATCAAAATAAGAACAAGACCCATTGTGTTTCTCCCTTCGTATTTTTAAAATTCATACGTGCTGATAACGCCTCGAGCTTAGAAGCAACTTTCGGCTACGGCTTGGAGTATATCCTCCATAATGACAGTCCAGCTATCTCTCACAATATTGCCTGATGATTTATCAAGCGCGTCTATCAGAGCTCCGTGAGAAGTACTTTTGAAAATCTGCATAAAAGTGAAGTTTCCTTCGTTGCTAAATGTTATGATAAAATCGCCGGCATGACTGGTAAATGCTTGTTTTGCAATTGTTCGTAACAAACCACGCTTCCCTTCTTTTTCAGCTTGCTTGCTAATTCGCATACACCCATCTGGATTACCCAAGCCAATGATTGCAGAGATCGAATCATAGGATAAGGTTTCGTGTGTAATAAAACACGGAATGCCAGCTTTTTGCGCGCTGTTCATCACCCTATTCTCAAACTCTTCATTGCCGGAGATATTTAATCCGTTCGGGAACTTGTAATCTTTCCACAAAACCAATGCATCACTATTTACTGCCATATGCACTCTCTCCTTGTTAAGCTTAAAATCTCAAGAGTTGTATTTTTCTTTTAATGCGTTCGTATAATTCTTATACTTAACGAAGGCCTCATAGTTTTTCCCAGTTTCGATTAGGTCAACGCAAGGAAGAACAAGTTCATAATAGATCTGTTTAAATGCCTTTTCCGAATCAGGACAAGATCTTATTTGTGCTACTATTACAGGAGCACAGAGATAGTACGCTTTAATCTCTTCATCACCTTCTGGCTGGGAACGAATATACCCATCTCGAAAGGAACGCAGAACTGTAAGCTCGTGGCAATTGTCAAGCAAACCCATTGCCTCAACACAGGCAGATGTTAAGAAGCAGCCCGGTTTTGGCCCTTCGGCACCAAAGATTTTGTGAACGCAATCCTCATCGATCCGGCCAATGCGGCGCAGCCCTTCATCATACACATAGCCGTCTTCGTCGATATGTCCATGCCGACGTAACCCTTCATCATAGATGTATCCGTTTTTGTCAATGCGCCCTATGCGGCTAAGATTTTCCGCATAGATATAACCGCTATCAAAATCGATCCTACCAATACGGTGTAAGTCCTCATCGTACATATATCCATCGTCATCAATCCGGCCTAACCGCTGCAGGCTCTCCGAATACATGTAGCCCATTTTTAAGTCAGGTATTCAAGCTGGAGTTGCTGAACTGTTGTCCTATAAAGGACATGCGCATTTTCGTTCTCGCCGCGTTCGATCATTTCTACGCAGGGCTTTACAAGCCGTTCATAAATGGAATCAAAAACAGTGATTGAATCAGCTCTATTTTTGATTTCTGTGACGATCTGAGGCGCGACAAAGTAGTATTCTGCTATTTCATCACAGCCTTTTGGAAGCGAACGGAGATAGCCTTCACGGAAGCGACGCAGAACTGTCAGCTCATAGCAATCATCAGGAAGACCTTTTGCCTCGACACACGCAGAAGTCAAAAAACATCCCGAAGAATCCTGACCTTTGTAGATTGGGCAGTCATCATAGTCATAGTTTCGGCAATACTTGTAGTAAATGTCTTCGTTGACATCCTTGCCTGACTTCCTGCACGCATAGTGATTATCGTACCAATAATAAGGGCAGCTCATATTCATACGCCTCCATACGAATTTAACATAAGTGTACTGCAATTTGCAGTAAAAGTCAATACAACAAAATGCGGTATGCTATTATCCAAGGAGATTGTGTTGTGTGGTGATAGTATGTACTCTCGCCTACGAGACTTACGAGAGGATCATGATATGAAGCAGCGAGAGCTTGCAGAATATCTGAACTGTTCCCAACAGGTTTACAGCAACTACGAACTTGGCCAAAGAGATATTCCTACCGATATCCTCATAAAATTATCAAAACTCTATAATGTCTCGGTCGATTATATTCTTGGAATTACCAACAATCCTAAACAGTGCAAATGAATCGCTCATGACAAAGGGTCTGTTGTAAAATAAAGATGAGCGCGTAAATGTGCGCCTGCGTTCGTAGGGGCGGCGGCTCTGCCCCGCCCGGCGGCGCAACAGTATACGCGCAAAAAATGTTCGGCGAATTCGTAGAGTGTACGAATTCGCCGAACATTTTTGCCATTTATGCAGCTTGCTGCTGCCGGGAGGGCACAAGGCCCTCCCCTACGACGCAGCCAGGGTCTTCGCATTTTGCAACAGTCCCTTTATTCAACAAAAGAGGAACTTTCTTACGAGCCCTCGCAGCGATGTGCGAGGGCGTTTTTGTGCCTGTTTCTGTTCTATTTCTGCTTTTCCGCCCGCCTTGCACAGCTCTGCGTGCAGGCAGCGCAGCTGCCCGAGCAGCCCGAACCGCAGGAGCAGCCCTTATGCCGGCGCATGCTGCGCAGCGCGAGCACGACGGCCGCCGCGATCAGGACGATCAAAATCCAGTCGATCCCGCTCATGCCGCCGCCCTCATCCGAGCCCGAGGGCGAGACAGACGAGCCTGGTCAGCAGCGCGGCGACCCAGGCAATGCCGCATTGCCAGGCGGCCACGCCCACGGCCCAGCCGCGCCCCAGCTCCCGCCGGATGGCGGCGATGGCCGCCACGCAGGGCGTATAGAGCAGGGAGAAGACCAGCAGGCAGGCCGCCTGCAGGGTGCTCAGCGCCGCCTGTGCGCCGCCCGCCGAGCCGAAAAGCAGCTCCAGCGTGCTCACGACGCTCTCCTTGGCCATGAAGCCGGTGACGAGCGCGGTGCAGATGCGCCAGTCGCCCAGGGCAACGGGCCGGAACAGCGGAGCGATCGCGCCGGCGACATGGGCGAGGATGCTCTGCTGCGAGTCGGAAACGAGGTTGAAGCGCAGGTCGAAGCTCTGCAGGAACCAGACCACGATCGTCGCAACGAGGATGACCGTGAAGGCGCGCTGCAGGAAGTCCTTGGCCTTTTCCCAGAGCAGCTGCAGCACGTTTTTGAGTGCGGGCAGGCGGTAATTCGGCAGCTCCATCACGAAGGGCACGGCCTCGCCCTTGAAGAGCGTGTTCTTGAAGAGCAGCGCCACGAGGATGGCCGTGACGACGCCGAGCACATAGAGCCCCGTCATCACGAGCCAGCCGGCCTTCGGGAAGAAGGCCGCCACGAAGAAGGCGTAGATCGGCAGCTTGGCCGAGCAGCTCATGAAGGGCGTGAGCAGGATGGTCATGCGGCGGTCGCGCTCGCTCGGAAGGGTGCGGGTGGACATCACGGCCGGGACCGTGCACCCGAAGCCCACCAGCAGCGGCACGATGCTCCGCCCGGACAGGCCGATCTTGCGCAGGAGCTTGTCCATGAAGAAGGCCACGCGCGCGATATAGCCGCTGTCCTCCAGCAGAGAGAGGAAAAAGAACATCGTCACGATGATGGGCAGGAAGCTCAGCACGCTCCCGACGCCCTCGAAGATGCCGTCGATGATGAGGCCGTGCAGCGCGGCGTTCACGCCCGCCGAGGCGAGCCAGCCGTCCGCCGCGGCCTCGAGCGCCTCGATGCCGGCTGCCAGCAGATCCTGCAGCCAGGCGCCGACGACGCTGAAGGTGAGATAGAACACCAGCGCCATGATACCGACGAAGACGGGCAGCGCGGTGTATTTTCCGGTGAGGACGCGGTCGATGCGCTCGCTGCGCTTGTGCTCGCGGCTCTCTTTCGGCTTGCTGATGCAGCTCTCGCACACGCGCTCGATGAATGAGAAGCGCATATCCGCCATGGCGGCGCTGCAGTCGAGCCCGCGCTCGCGCTCCAGCTGCAGGCGGATGTGCTCGAGCATCTCCCGTTCGTTTTCGTCGAGCCTGAGGCGGCTGAGGATCCGCTCGTCGCCCTCGATCAGCTTGCTCGCCGCGAAGCGCTTGGGCAGCCCCTGCTGCTCGCTGTGATCCTCGATGAGATGCACGGTGGCATGCAGGCAGCGGTGCACCGCGCCGCCGTGATCCTCCGGCCCGCAGAAGTCCTGCCGCAGCGGCGGCTCCTGATAGCGCGCAACGTGCACGGCGTGGCGGATCAGCTCGTCCACGCCCTGATTCTTCGACGCCGAGATGGGCACTACCGGCACGCCCAGCATGCTCTCCATCGCGTTCACGTCCACCGAGCCGCCGTTGCCGGTCAGTTCGTCCATCATATTGAGCGCCACGACCATGGGCGTGCCCATCTCGAGCAGCTGCATGGTGAGGTAGAGGTTGCGCTCGATATTCGTCGCGTCGACGATGTTGATGATCGCCTTCGGCTTCTCCTCCAGCACGAAATCGCGCGAGACGAGCTCCTCGGCGGAGTAGGGGGACATCGAGTAGATGCCCGGGAGATCGGTGATGCGGGTGTTGGGGTAGCCGCGGATGACGCCGTCCTTGCGGTCTACGGTGACGCCGGGAAAGTTGCCGACGTGCTGATTGGCGCCGGTGAGCTGGTTGAAGAGCGTGGTCTTGCCGCTGTTCTGGTTGCCCACCAGGGCGAAGGTCAGCAGCTCGCCCTCCGGGAGCGGGTTGCCGGTGCCGCGGGGGTGGAATTTGCCGGTCTCGCCGAGACCGGGGTGCTCGCTCTCGCGGGCGCGCCGCGCACCGGCCGCCTCCGCGCCCGCCGTCTTTTCCGCCTCGGCGGGCTCGACCGTGATCTTCTCCGCGTCCGCCGTGCGCAGCGTCAGCTCGTAGCCGTGGATGCGCAGCTCCATCGGGTCGCCCATTGGGGCGAGCTTCACCATCGTGAGCGCCGCGCCGGGGATCACGCCCATATCCAGAAAATGCTGCCGGAGCGCGCCCTCGCCGCCGACGGCGAGCACACGGGCGCTTTGCCCTGGCTTGAGATCCTTGATCGTCATAATAACGCCTCTGTTTTTCTTTGGTCTTGCCGTGATTGTATCACAGCTATGCGCGCAGTGCAACGGAAAGCGCAAAGCCTGTCAAAAAATGCCGCAGGTCTCCGCGCAGAGGCCGCGCCTGAGAACGCTCCCTCGCGGCCCCGGCCGACAAAAAACCGCATTCCTTTCGGAATGCGGTTTTTGTTCGATTTCGTACGGTTCTTGTACAGAGCCTGTCTCAGTCCAGCACGTAGGGCAGGAGAGCGATCTGACGGGAGCGCTTGATGGCCTCGGTCAGCTCACGCTGATGCATCGCGCAGGTACCGGTGGTGCGGCGGGGCAGAATCTTGCCGCGCTCGGACAGGAAGCGGCGGAGCTTGGCGGTATCCTTATAGTCGATAAAGGTGGCCTTGTCCGCGCAGAACTGGCAAACTTTTCTCCGTTTGCGGTTCTTCGGGTTGTTCTTATCGAAAGGCAAAGCAGTATCCTCCTATTCAATCAAATTTCTTGGTTTGGCAGACGCCGAGCCTTTGGCTCAGAAGGGCAGATCGCCGTCGTCCCCCTCCATCTCGGAGAAGGTGCTGGGCGCCGGGGCGCTGGAGCGGCCGGTGTCATAGCTGCCCGCGGAATTGCCGCGGTTGTCGCTGCCATAGCTGCCGTAGCTGCGGGTGTTTCCGCCGTCGCTGTCTCTGCGGCTCTCGCCGAAGTAGACGTTGTCGGCCTGGATCTCCCAGTTGGTGCGGTTGTTTCCGTCGCGATCCTGCCACTTGCGGCTCTGCAGCCGGCCGGAGACCACGATCATGCTCCCCTTGTGGAAGTACTTGGAAACGAACTCACCGGTCTGGCGCCATGCGACGCAGTCGATAAAATCGGTCTGCTTCTCGCCGCCGTCCCGTCCGCCGAAATCGCGGTCGACCGCGACGGTAAACGAAGCGACGTTGACGCCGGACTGGGTGCTGCGCAGCTCTACGTCTCGGGTCAGGCGACCCATAATCACGATGTGATTCAGCATCTTGGCACCCCTTACTCAACGCGCAGGGTGATGAGACGGCGCAGGATGCCGTCGGTGATGCCGAGGATACGGTCCAGCTCGGCCGGGAACTCCGGTCCGCTGGTGAACTTCATCAGCACATAGGTGCCCTCGGTGATGTAGTTGATCTCATAAGCGAGCTTGCGCTTGCCCATTTCCTCCAACTCATCCAGGGTACCATTTGCCTCAACAAGTGCTTTGAACTTCTCAACAACCGCCGCGGTCTCCTCCTCGGAGAAATTGGGGTTGATGATGTACATTACTTCGTACTTTTCGCTTGCTTTTGCCATGGTTGCACCTCCTTCTGGTCTAATGGCCCTCAGTTCGCCTGAGAGCAAGGATTTTAGCCCGCAGTGCGCGAGCCTTATTATTATACTGATTTTTTCGCGCTTGTCAAGAAAAAGTAACGAAAAAACGGAAGAAAAATTCGCAGATCTTCCCCTTTTTGCGAAACGCTCAGTCCCCCGTGAGCTCGGCGCCGGGATAATAATGTGCGAGGATCTCCCGGTAGTCCGCGCCGCTGCGCGCGAGCAGCTCCGCGCCGTACTGGCTCATGCCCACGCCGTGCCCGTTTCCCTGCACGGTGAAGACGAAGCGGCCGTCTTGGTATGCGAGCGTGAAGGCCGTGGAGCGCAGTGAGAAAAGCGTACGCAGCCTTGTCCCGCTGATCCGCTGTCCGCCGAGCACCGCCTCCGCCACGCGTCCGCTCGCGTCCCTCGTCAGCGCGCCGAGCCAGGTCTCCGGCTCGCCGCTGAGATCCGCCTCCGGCAGGGCGGAGAGAAGCGTGTCGCGGAAGTCCAGCGGCGCGCACTCCAGGCGTGTGACAAAGCCCGGCACGGTCTCGGCGCTTTCCGGGCTCGACACGGAGACGAGGTAGGGAAGGCTGCTCCAGACGGCACCGCTGTCCTCCGTGGCCCCGGCAGAGGAGGCGTGGAAGGCCGCGAGGATCGGTTCGCCCCCGTAGCACAGCCACTCCCCCGCGGTCTCCGCCGCGGCGGCGCGGAGCTTGCCGGCGTAGGTCTCGTAGTCTGCGCCCCAGCGCTCGCGCAGCGCGTCCTCGCTCTGCATGGCCTGGCAGCAGGCGGGCTGCGTGCAGACATCCGCCCCGGCGGCGGCGTGCTTGCCGGTCGCCGCGCAGTAGAGCGCGTAGCTGCGCGCGGCCACGGTCTGCGCCTTCAGCGCCTCCGGCGCGAAGGAGGCCGGCATCTCCCCTGCCGTGACGAGGTATACATAGTCCTCCAGCCCGCAGACCTGCACGCTCCCGTCCGGCAGCAGCACGCGGATCTCCCGCGGCGCGGCAGGCGGCGGGGAAGCCGCGGGCAGAGACTCCTCCGGCGCAGAGGACGGCTTCTTTCCCGCCGCTTCGGGCGGGGTGGCCGGCGCGGCGAGCAGCGGGAGCGGAACGCTGTGCCTGTCCCCCTCCGCGAGCGGCAGGAGCAGAGCAACGGCGAGGGCGAGCAGGGCGAGCAGCAGCGTCTTTTTCATGGCTTGCCTCCGTTTGGACTTGACGCAAGGGTGGAAAAAGGGTAAAATTTCATATGACGCGCGGGGCTCCCGCCGCGTCACCCTATTTATTTATGAAAGCGGTTCTGCTGTTATGCCGAAAAAATCTCTGGAACTTGCGCTCAATATCGCCGGCGGGGGCGCGTTCGGGATGTTCCTGCGCTGGCTGGAGGATCAGCTCGCCTTCAACGAGCTGGGTCTGGCGGAGAAAAGCGCCTTCCACATCCTGCTCTTGCTGTATCTGCTGGCCGTCGGGCTGACTTTTCGCAAGTTCTGTCTGCGCTATGAAAAAGAGGGTCTCTGTGTGTCCGACGAGATCGGCAAGGCCTTCCGCGCCGAGGAGCTTCTGTACGTGATCGCGCGGCGCGCGATCGGGGCGCTGATGGCACTCTCCGGCGTCCTGGTTCTCATGACTACGGAGACCGACAAGTATCCCGGCATGCTGCGCCTGCTCGGCATCCTCGCCATTCTGAGCGGCCTCTTCTTCATGCTGCTGCACGCGGAGCTGCACCGGCTGCGCCCCGGCGTCATGCTGATGTGCGTGCTGTCCCTGCCGCAGCTGCTGATGTTCGCGGTCTGGCTCATCTACACCTACCGCACCAACGCCATCAACAGCGTGCCCTGGGGCTACATGATGGAGGTCGCGACGGTGAGCATGGGTATGGTGGCCTTCTTCCGTTTGGCCGGCTACGCCTTCGGCGCGCCGAACTGGAAGCGCTGCCTGTTTGACTGCTGCTTCACGGCGGTGATGTTCCTCATGTCCCTTGCGGACGAGCGCTATCTCGCGCTGCAGCTCGTGTTCTTCTCCGGCGCGCTCATGCTGATCTACTGCGCCTGGGTGATGGTCAAGAACCTCGAGGAAGCGCCCGAGCCCACGCAGCCGCAGGAGGAAACCCAGCCGGATGACGGCTTCGAGCATCTGTGATCATACCTCGCGGCAGAGGCCGTTTGCCTCTGCCGACAGAAAAAGCCCGCTTCCCAAGGGGCATGCCCTAAGGGAAGCGGGCTTTTTGCGCTTGTCCGAGCTCGCCTGTGTCCGTCTTACTTCACGCGGAAGCTGAGCTCCAGCTCCACGGTCTCGCCGCCGGCGAGCGTGAAGACGACGGTGGCGCGGTAGCTGCCCTTTTCCAGACCGGCCGCCGGGCGGATGGTCCAGATCTCGCTGGTCGCGCCGGCCTTGACGGTGCTGCCGGCCTCGCGGTTGAGCGCGAAGGCGCCGTCCTCATCGCCCTCGATGGCGGCGCTCTCGATCACGCCGGCGACGCTGCCGCCGTTGACGATGACGATCGGCTCGGCGTCGGGACGGTCATAGCCGAGCTTCACGGCCTCGAAGCTTGGGGCGGTAAAGCTCAGCACAGCGATATCTGCGCTGACAGCCTCGGAGAGCTCCGCGCCCTCGACGACTGCGGCCGCCTTGACAGTGCAGCCGTTTTTGAGCGTGAGCGCGCCGTCATAGCGTGTGCCGTTCTCCTCGTCGGGCTCGCTTCCGTCCGTGGTGTAATAGATCTCCGCGCCGGCCGGAGCCGTGATCTCGAGCTTCTGCTCCTCACCGTAGGTGCCGGAGGCGAGGGACAGCTCGGGCGCGTCGGTCCGGAACTTGAGCGTCAGGGTGACGGCGGAGTCGGCTCCGCTGAGCGTATAGCTCCCGTCCCCGTTTTCCTCGATCATTCCGGCGTCCGCTTTGGCTTCGGTGATGCTCAGGCCCTCGGCGGGCGTGACGGTAACAACAGCGTCCTTGCTGATGTAGAGCGCGTCGCTGCCGGGTTCCAGGCCCTCGATCAGGCCATCGAACACGGCGAGGCCGCTGTAATCTCCCTCGGTTTCGAAGGGATAGTAGCCGTAGATCATGCTGTTCTCGACTTCGCCCTCGAAGGTATAGACCTGGGCGCCGTTGTTGTAGACGATGCCGCCGTTGTTGTACACGGTGCCGCCGTTGGCATAGACCACGCCGGCGTTGTTGTACACGGTGCCGCCGTTGGCGTAGACCTTGCCCTCATTGTTGTAAATGAGGCTGTCATTGGAGTAGACGACGCCGGCGTTGTTGTATACCGTCTCGCCGATCTTGCTGAAATAGGTGTCGTCCTCCTCCACATAGACGGGCTCGGCCTCGTTTTCCTCGTCTGCGTTCTCCTCCGGCTCGTCCTCGGGGGCTTCCTCTGCTTCGGCCTCGCCTGCCTCCTCGGCCGCGGGCGTCTCATCCGTCTCCTCGGCCGCGGGCTCCTCCGCGTCCTTCCCGGCGGCCAGCGCGGTCGCGGGGACGAGGCAGATCAGCAGCGCCAGCACCAGCAGGACTGCCAGAAGGGCTTGTTTGTTTTTCATCCCATTGCTCCTTTCCCGGTGATCGTTTCCGATTCCGTTTCTTGCCATATTGCCGTTTTGCTTATCGACAGTATTATAGTCCTCCCCTTCCGGCCTGTAAAGAAACGATTTTGTAAACATTTGCCTGTCAGCATCGCCTCATTATCGTTTTTCGATAAAAAATCATTGACAAACAAGATTTCCGGTGCTATGGTGATCTCACAAAAAGGAGGGATTCCAACATGGACGACTGGAAAAATTCCCGCAGCATCCGCCTCTCCCAGGCGGGTGTCCTGCTCTTCGCGCTGCTGCTGGCGGCACTGGACGTCGGCTGCTTCTGGATTTTGCGCTGGTATATCAATCTGCGCGGGATGCACTGGCAATCGGGCTTCGGCATGATGGCGGTGATCTATCTCGCGAGCGTGTTCGGCTGGGTCTTCCTCTGGAAGATGTGGCGGCTGCTCGGAAATCTCCGCGCCGGGATCGTCTTCGAGGAGGAGAATGTGGCGCTCCTCGGCGCGGTGCGGAGCTGCTGCGCCTGCGCCGCGGCGGTGTTCCTGCTGGGCTGCGTGTTCTATCTCCCCTTCCTCTTTGTCGCCGCCGCGCTGGGCTTCATGGCGCTCATCGTGCAGATCGTGCGGAGTATTTTCCGCAAGGCCGCGCAGATGCAGGCCGAGCTGGATCTGACGATCTGAGGAGGCGCGGAATGGAAATTCGGGTAAATCTCGACGTGATGATGGCGCGGCGCAAGATCTCCGGCGGGGAGCTGGCCGAGCGCATCGGCATCACGCCGGCCAATCTCTCCGTGCTCAAAACCGGGCGCGCCAAGGCCATCCGCTTTTCGACCCTCATGGCCCTCTGCCATGAGCTCGACTGCCAGCCCGGCGACCTGCTGGAATTTGTGGACGGAGACTGAAGAAAGGAGACAGCATGGACAGATATGATTTTAATTCTATGGATTCCGCCGCGCTGCCACCGGAGGAGAGCCTGCAGCATGCGGACGCGCCCTTCGCGGCCGACGAGCGGGATATCCTCGCGGCCTTCGCGCTCTATGTGCTGGCCTATCTCTATCTCTGGCACCTGGGCGACAGCAGACTCGTGCTCGCCGTCTTCGCGCTGGGCTTCGTCGGCCTCGGGGAGCTGCTGCATTGGGAACGGGCGCGGACGAGGGAGAGCTGGTTCTGGCTGGGCTGCGTGGGCGTCATCACCCTCGGCGCCTGCCTCGGGCGGCAAAGCGTCTGGGATATAGGGCAGCAGTTCCTTTTTCTGCACCTCGCGGCCGTCTACTGGCTGCTCAGCCGCGCGGAGCTGCTTTACGAGGGGGAGACCGGCCGCCTCATCCTCTTTGACGGCGCCTCCGGCTTCCTGCTCTACCCCTTCCGGCGCTTCTTCCTGCGCATCCGCACGCTGATCTTCGCCCTCGCCCGCCCCTTCCGCGGCGAGGAGAAGGGCAAAAAGGCGGCACTCCTCTGGTCGCTGCTGGCGCTGCTGGCAGCGGGCGGGCTGTTCCTCGCGGCGCTGAAGCTGCTCACTGCGGCAGACGCGGGCTTTGCCTCCCTGTCCCGCCGCTTCCTCGACCGCCTGCAGTTTGACGGCAGCTTCTTTCTCCAGCTGATCCTCAGCCTGCCTGTCGGCGCGTATCTCTTCAGCCTGCTCGCCGGGACGCGCCGCGAGGATCGTGAGAAGCTGCGGGAGCGCGGCGGGAAACTCGCCGCTTTTCTCGACTCGCTGCGCCGGGTACCGAACGCCGTCTGGACGATCCTCGCGCTGCTCTTCTGCCTGCTGTACCTGGTCTTCTTCATCGTGCAGGCGCGGTATCTCTTCGGGGCCTTCACGCGCACGCTGCCGGAGGGCTTCAACGTGGCCCACTATGCGCGGCGCGGCTTCTTCGAGCTCTGCCAGGTCATGGGCGTGAACTTCGTACTCTTCTGGCTCGTGACGCGCACCTCCCTGCGCGAAGCGCGGGAAAACCGCTTCTCCCTGACCGTCTGCTGTGTGCTGCTCGCGGAGAGCCTGCTCTTCGCCGTCGTGGCCTTCTCGAAGCTCGCGCTGTATATCGACTGCTTCGGCTTCACGCCGCTGCGCCTGCAGTCGAGCTGGCTGGTGTGCGTGCTGTTCGCTGGCTGTATCGCGGCGGGTGTGTCGCTCCTCAGCGGGAGGAAAACGCTGCGCCCCTGGGTCTTCTTCGCGTCCGCCTCGCTCTCTCTGCTCTGCCTGTTCTGATACTGACTTCTACGCTGGGGCATGCAGATTAGGAAGGCGAAGCCCTGACCTGCATGCCCCGTTCCCGCCCGGCTCTGCCCGGGCGGGCGTTTTTTGCCCTTCGGGGCGGCTTGTAACCTGTTGTTTACTTTTCGTTCGCAAATTTTCGACGATTCCTGCTATAATATCCCCCAACAGAGTCGCTCTGAATCTACTTGAGGGAGGATCCCCATGGTTCAACTGAAAAATGTACCGCCCGCCGGCGCCGTTGTCATCGCGATCATCGCGATCCTGTTCGTGCTGGCTGTGATCCTGCTCTTCCATGTCTACCTGCGCTACAAGCTGCTCTCCGCCAAGGCCAGCGGCGGCGCGGAGGACAGCAGGGGCTTCCGCGGCGCGCTGCTGCGGGAGTATATCGCCTCCTATAAGAAATACGGGCGCGACGTCAATACGCCCGCCATCATCTCCGACGTCATCAGCACCCGGCTCTCCGGGCTGCTGCTCTGCGAGCGTTTCCTGAACAACGCCGTCTCGCTCTTCGTGACGCTCGGTCTCTTCGGCACCTTCCTGGGGCTGAGTCTCTCGGTCGCCTCGCTGACGGAGCTGATCGGCTACAGCGACACCAACGAGTGGCTGAGCGTGCTCGACAGCGTGGGCGGCGGCCTGATGAGCGCCCTCTCCGGCATGGGCGTGGCCTTCTATACCTCGCTTGCCGGTGCCGGCTGCTCCATCCTGCTCACCGTCCTGCGCACCATCTTCAACCCCCAGGCGCAGCGTGAGCGGCTGGAGACGCGGCTGGAGATGTGGCTCGACGCCGAGGTGGCCCCCTCGCTGGAGACCGAGGCCGCCAAGGACGGCGCCGACCTCATCAACAAGATGGTCTCCGCGCTCGACGGCGCCGTGAAGGATTTCCGCACGAATCTCGAGCTCGCCGCGACGGGCTATGCCCGCGCCACGCAGCTCGCCTCCAACGCCCTCGGCGCCTCCAGCGAGCGCAACCAGCAGGTGCTCGAGAGCTTTGACGCCTCCGTAGGCCGCTTCAACGACGGCGTGCACGACTTCTCCGAGGTGGACTACAACCTGCGCGGCAGCGTGGAGCGCATGGATCTGGCAGTGCGCGATCTGGCCGCCGCGATGCGCGAGATCAACCGCCGCATGGGAGGCGGCAAGCAATGAGGCGCCGCTACAGCGGGCGGAGCGAGGGCTTCGTCCGTTCCGAGCAGGGCGAGCAGGGCTTCTGGCCCTCCTACGCGGACATGATGAGCGCCGTCGCGCTGATCCTGTTCTTCCTGATGCTGCTGAGCTACATCCAGAATCTCATCACCGGCAACAATCTCCAGAACACCCAGGAGACCCTCGAGAACACCCGGGCCCGGCTCCTCTCCACCGAGGAGAAGCTCGCCAGCACCGAGCTCGAGCTCAAGGACACGGAGGACACGCTCGCCCTCACGCGCAAAGAGGTGGAGAAGGCGGAGAATGAGCTCGCCAAGCTCACCATCGACCTCGACGAGGCCAAGCTCACCCTCTCCCAACAGGAGAAGGATCTGGCCGCGCAGGACAAGCTGCTGGCCGACCAGAAGGCGCTGATCGCCGACCAGGAGGAATACATGAAAGCCGCCTCCGAGGAGCTGCTTGCAATGCGCGGCCAAATGCAGACCGTGGCGGTGCTGCGCCTGTCGATCCTCGAGCAGATCCGCGACAGCATGGCCAAGGTCATGGGCAGCGAGGACAAGGTCACCATCGGCGAGAACGGCAACATCGTGCTCGACGAGAGCGTGCTCTTTGACTCCGGCTCCTCGGAGATCAAGGACGAGGCGAGACCCGCCCTCGACCAGCTCGTCAAGGTCTTTCAGACCTTCCTGGCCAACGACGAGAACGCCCGCTATGTCGACAGCGTCGTCATCTCCGGCCACACCGACAGCGAGGGCACAGACGAATCCAACCGCATCCTCTCCACCGACCGCGCCAATTCCGTGCTCAACTATCTCATGAGCGCGCAGAACCGCCGCCTGGAGAAATACGCCTCCTTCTTCTGCGCCTCCGGCTATGGCGAGACCCGCCCTGTGCAGAGCAATGCCACGCCCGAGGGCCGCGCCGCCAACCGCCGCATCGAGATCTCCATCATCCTCAGGGACGACTCGATCATGGACATCCTCGAGAGCTATCTCGATATCGACGTGCCCGCCTCCGTCACGGCCACGGCGGGAAAGAGCGGCTCGAACGGCACGCGCCCCTGATCCGGTGCAGCGCACAAGGGACTGCTGCATAATAAGGATGAGCGCGTAAATGCCTGCGTTCGCAGGGGCGGCGGCTCTGCCCCCGCTCGGCGGCGCAACAGTATACACATAAAATGTTCGGAGAATTCGCAGATCGTGCGAATTCTCCGAACATTTTTATTGTTCATATAGCTTGATGCTTTCGGCGCCTTGCCGGCAACGTGTTCCGGCAGAAAAGGCTTCCCGGCGGCGCTGCTTTGATTTGCGGGGCGGGATCGCCCAACGCGATATGATATCCGCGGCGCGGGCTCAGGCCATCGCTCGCTCGAGAACCTCGCGGCAGGCGGCCTTGATCTCCTCGTAGCCCATGCCGATGTGCGCCTCGAATACCTTTTCGCCGCCGACATAGAAGGTCGGCACGGCGTAATAGTCGTAGGCCTCGGCCATGGCGGGCTGCTCGGTCTCCTCGATCTTCGTCAGCGGAACAGCGCGGTAGGCGGGCTTTTCCGCCATAAGCTCCTCGAGTGCGAGCATTGCCTTGCGGCAGTAGCCGCAGTCATAGAGATGGAACATGAGCACGTTTTTCATCTTTATCTCTCCCTTTTGCAGTTTCTGAGACGATTGTAGCACAGCGCGCCGCGCTGCGCAACCGTGCGCCCCGCTCTTGACAGCGCGGTAAAAAACTCGTACACTTTTGTCAGAATGGCGCGAAATGTGGCAGGAGGAGATGGCGACATGCGAACAAGCAGCGGCATCCGGATCTGGGCGGGGCTCGTGCTGAGCTTCGCGCTCGGTCTCGTCATCTGGCACCTCAGCTCCGCCGGGGCGGCGGAGAGCCGCGTGGCCGCGCCGCCGATGGAGAGCGCGGCGCTCGAAGAGGTCGGCGAGCGCGTCCTGCCCGGAGACCGGGAGCTCCTGCCCGACGAGCGCATCGACATCAACCGGGCGAGCGCCGAGGAGCTGCAGCTGCTTCCGGGGATCGGCGAAAGCCTCTCCGCGGCCATCGTCCGCTACCGCGAGGAGCACGGCGCCTTCCTTTCGCCCGAGCAGCTCATGGAGGTGCCGGGCATCGGAGAAAAGCGCTTCGAGGCCATCAAGGATCTCATCTGCACAGGATAACAAAAAAGCCCTGAGCCGTTTTACACGGTCTCGGGGCTTTTCGCTGTCTGCCTGCGCTTCGCTTCAGCTGCGTTTTCTGCGGGCTCTTTTCTTTGCGGGCGCAGCTGCGGTCGAGCCGAGCTTGACGCCGTCGAAGGCGGAGAAGACCGCTTCGACCGGCACGCCGGCGCAGCGCGCGTACTCCACCAGGATCATCGCGCGGACGGTGTGCAGCGCCTGCTCGTCGAGCTTGCCGCGCAGATCCCCCATGCCCTCGGGCAGGAAGCCGCTGAGCTCGATGTAGGGCGCTTCCCCGCCGGGATTGAAGCGGGAGATCATCTCCTGCGGATAGACGCCGAGGCTGCGGATCAGCTCATGCGTGTTGGGGTTCTTGTCATAAAACAGGATGATGGACAGGTAGGTGTTCCAGGTCATCCGGCGGCTGCGGCGCTCGATGGCGCCGTAGGTCTGCCGGGACACGCCCAGCAGGTTGCTCAGATCGTCCTGCGAGATCTTCGCCTTCTTGCGCAGCACGGGGAGCTCCGGCGTCAAGAGGTCGATCAGCTGTTCTTTTTCCTGCTCGGTCATTCTCCAGCGGTTTTCTGCTTTCATGGTATATCGCTCCTTTGATGGGCTTCCCCGGCGGCCGCGATCCCTGCGAATCACCCGCCGTCAAGCAGTCGGTTTTTATCCCCGCTTGATCGAAAACAATGGCTGATTTTCCCGACGATCTCCGGTTTTTCCCCTTTTATGGTTTGCTTTAGTATACTTTGCCGCACAGCGCTTGTCAATCTGTTTTTTTGGAAAAAACTGTAAATCTGGCTGCTTTCCCTCCCTTGAAATTGTTTCTGCGAAAAATATATTGCTGCTGTAAAGACAATTTATCCCGCTGTGACACAGCGCTTCGCCCGCGGCTTCGCCCTCAAAAAGCACACGGTCATCCCCTCTGTGGGGATGACCGTGTGTTGAGACTGTCAAAAAACCAGCGAAACGGCGGGTGGATAGAGCAGCGGGGGAGCTCGAGGGGGCAAGACCCGCCTCGATTACAAGAAACCGCCGCCGGAAAAGCCCGATATTTCAGGCTTTTCCGGTAACAGCATTTTGCCTCAAGCAAAATGCTCGGCGGCTGAAGCGCAGTCAAAAAAGTCCGGTATGGACTTTTTGACAAGCTGACACGGTCATCCCCCGTGAGGGGGATGACCGTGTTTTTCGATCTAAAGACGGCCGCATCAGGGATGCGGATAATAGAGCGGGTCGTTCTCCAGGTAGGAGTAGCAGTATGGCGCGCTGTCGTACTCGAACTGGCGGCGCAGCTCCTCATAGCGGGGCGCCACGATCGTGAAGCCCTCTTCGTCATAGCCAAGATAACGCCAGCCGCCCTCGGTCGCGTCCGCGGTGGTGGTGTTGATCTCACAGTCAGGATGGCGGCGCTGCATCTCCGCCACCTGCGCCGGACTGACCGGGTTATATTCCCCGATCCAGAGCCGCTCCAGGTCCAGATCGTACAGGGGGCTGATGTCCATGAGGGTGAAGTTCCAGGCGATGTTCAGATGGCGCAGGTTTTTCAGCTCCGCAAGCGGGCTCAGATCGCTCACCGCGCCGTACTGAAGCTCCAGATACTCGAGATTGGGGCAATGGGTCAGCGGTGTGAGGTCATGATAGCGGCCGTTGGCAAAGATCGCGACCTCCAGCTCCGGCATGTAGGCACAGAAGGAGATATCGGAGAGCTGGTCGTTGTGGCCGAGGTCGAGGTATTTGACCTTGGTGCAGTACTTGAGCGCCTTCGTGGTCTCCGGGTTGAGCTCGCCCGCCTTGTCTGGGTTGGAGGCGAGGATCTTCGTCACGTTGGTGCGCACGGAGTAGCCGCCGTAGATGCCCTTGCCGAACCAGATGCGCCAGACGACCTCGGCGTTGGGCAGCGAGTCGCGGATATCCGCCATGGCCTCATCCGAGACGCCGCAGAAATCCATGTCCAGCCAGCTGAGCTGGGGCATGCACAGCGCCACCTTTTTGACCAGGGCGCCCTCATCGAACATCTCGAGGTGGTTGAGATCCATGGCCGTGCTCTGCAGGTCGAAGGGCTTGCCGTAAAGCACGAACTTGTACTGAAGCGTCACGTCCGGCCGGGCCTCCTCGATGGCCTTGACGGTCTCCCAGGGGATGCGCGGCGCGGCGGCGTCACCCGCGTCGCCGAGGTCGATGCTCTTGAGATTGGGCATCTCGGCGATGTTGGGGATCAGCTGTTCGACATAGGCGGCCTCCACCGCGCTCAGATCGAGCGTGGTCTCCTGGCCGGTGATGGTGATGGCGAGCGGCGGCAGCGTAAGGGGCGCGGCGCTGCAGCCGGAGAGGAGCAGGCAGCTCAGGGCCGCCAGCAGCAGAAGAGAGAGCAGCAAAAGGGACTGTTTGCGCATGGTTTGCCTCCGGGATCTGTCAAAAATCAATACAGGGGATCGAGCCAGTAGAAGGAATACTCCTCGTTGTCGTAGCCGAACTGCTGGCGCAGCAGCTCATAGCGCGGGTGGTTGACGAACTTGAAGACGCCGTACTTGGAGAAGTAGGCCCAGCCGTCGTCGTTGAGGTCGGAGAAACGCCAGGCGCCGAGGGAGGGGTCGTCCGCGTCGAGGTTGATCTCGCAGTTGGGCGCGCACTCACGCATATGCTGAACCTGGTCATAGGGCACGTTGGTGCCCCTGCAGAGCCAGAGGCGCTCGAGCTCCGTCAGGCCGTAGAGGGGCGAAATGTCGCTCACGCGGGAATCGCCCACGTTGAGGTGGCGCAGTTCCGTCGAATTGGCCAGCGGGCTCAGATCGGAGACGGCGGTATGCGTGACTTCCAGGTACTCCAGATGCGGGCAGTCCGCCAGCGGGGAGATGTCCGTCACGCCGGTCATCGTGAAGATGACGACCTCGAGATCCGGCATCGAGCGGCAGAAGGAGATGTCATGCAGGGTCTCGTTGTGGCCGACGTCGAGGTATTTGAGCTTGGTGCAGTACTGCAGGGCCTGCGCGTCCTGGTCGGTGATGTAGCCGGCCTTGGAGGGCTTGGAGGCGAGGATCTTGATGACGTCGGTGCGCACGGAATAGCCCTGCGCAAACCAGATGCGCCAGATGACGTCGACGTTGGGGAAGGTGTCCCGGATCACGGCCATGCTCTCATTGGAAACGCCACAGGAATCCATGTCCAGGACCTTGAGGTTGTGCATATAGGGCAGCAGCGCCATGATGGATGCGCCCTCGTCGTCCATCCGCACATGGCTGAAGTTCAGCGTCTCGTCAGCGAGGTTGATGGTCCTGCCCCAGTAGCTGCAGCTGTAGCGCAGCTGCACCTCGGGCACGGAGAGGCGGAAGAGCGCCAGATCGTCCCAGGAGAGGCGCCCGTCGTCCGAGCCCAGCTCGATCTCCTTGAGGTTGGGCATGCCGGAGACCAGCGCCGCGGCGCCGGCGGCCTCCTCGTGGCCCAGGGTCGAGAGATCCAGGGTCTCCGCCATGGGATCGACCTCCTGGCCGAGCAGCGTAAAGGTATAGTCGAGCGTCGCGTCGGGGAACTGCTCGCGCAGCGCGGCCACATCCTCGCCGCTGAAGACCTTGTCGCTGCCGACGGAGCCGAGCGTGAGCTTGTTGAGCTTCGGCAGATACTGCAGCAGCGCGAGAGTCTCCGTCTTCTGCGCGGCGGTCACGCCGGTGAGATCCAGCTTCGTCTCGTCAAGCGCAGCGACCGTCCCGTCCGGAAGGGCGACGGTATAGGTCACCGCCACATCGGGGTGCTTCTCCGCCCAGTCGGCCAACTCCGCATAGCAGGTGCTGCCGCTGAAGTCAACGCGCTTGAGCGCAGAGAAGGAATCGAGCAGCGGAAGCTCCGACGCATCGACCGTCAGCGTGAGCTCCTCCGCGTCCGCAGGGAATTTACCCGCCGCGAACTCGATCTTTTCCACCGGGCGAATGTCGATCAGCGGCGCGTGGCTTGCCGCGGGCGCGGCTGTGCCGCTTTCAGCGGACTGTGCCGACACGTCGCGGAAGGGGCTGATGCAGATCACCGCTAGGAAGGCGATGTAGGCGATCAGAAACAGACCCTTCAGAAATCTCAGGAACTTCATTCTCTTGTCCCCCCGATCCGGAATACCGGATTTTCCCATTTTCGTACCGTAAATTATAACATCGTCCCCGGCGCAATGCAAGGAAAAGCGCAAAAAACTTCCGCCGTTTTCCGGGCGGAAAACGGCGGAGGCGGGCGCTTGTCTTTTGCTCTCAGCCAAGCGCGAAGAGGATCGGCTCGCCGGCGCAGAAGACGCGCCCGCCCCTGACCTCAACGGGCGAGCCGTCGATCAGGTTCTCATAGACGCCGTCCGGCGCATCGACGGCGGCGGAGGCGGAGGCGCCCTTGAGCGAGAAGACGCCGCGGCAGCGCCCGTGCAGGATCACGGCGAGCTCGTGCGCGTCGTCGGCCCTGGCCCAGAAGGCGTCCGAGCCGCCGAAATACTCCTTTTTGATCGCCGCGAGGCGGCTGAGCAGCGGCGAGAGATCCTTCCCCGTCTCCCGGTCGATGAGCTCGCGCTCAAAGAGGCTCGGCGTGCGCGTGTTCTCCCATTCCTGCCCGGCGTAGAGCAGCGTCGTGCCCTTGAGGGCGAAAAGCAGCGCAGTATAATTGCGCAGCGCGCGCTCGTCGGAGACGAGGGAGGCGAAGCGTGGCTGGTCGTGGTTCTCGAGAAAGCGAAGTTTGTTGTAATTCTCCGGATAGACGGCCTCCTGGAAATTGAGCGCGCTCATCCAGGCCGACAGCGGCGCTTCGCCGCGCAGATACTGCTCGAAGATCTCGCGCACATCGTACTCATATTCCAGGTCGAAGGCCTCGAAAAGCTCGCTGTCGCGCACGGCGTTGAAGCCGCTGCGCCTGGCGTAGCAGCCGAAGCTCAGATGCACGCTCTCCGCCAGCCAGATCGCCCCGGGCCGCACCTCGGCCACGGCAGCGCGGGCCTTTTTCCAGAAGTCCAGCGGGACGAGGGTGGCCACGTCGCAGCGGAAGCCGTCCACCATCGTCGCCCAGAAGCGGAGGCTCTCGATCTGATAGTCCCAGAGCGCCGGAACGCGGTAGTCGAGGTCGATGACGTCGGCCCAGTCGCCGAGCTTGTTGGCGGGCTTTCCGTCTGCGTTGCGGTAGAAGAACTCCGGATGCTCGTGAAAGAGCACGGAATCGGGCGAGGTGTGGTTATAGACCACGTCGATGATAACCTTCATGCCGCGGGCGCGGATCTCACCGCAGAGGGCGCGAAAATCCTCCATCGTGCCGTAGGCGGGGTTCACATCGCGGTAGTCGCGGTTGGCATAGGGGCAGCCGAGGCTCCCCTTCTTGCCCTCGACTCCGATGGGATGGATGGGCATGAGCCAGATGATGTCCGTCCCCAGGGCGCGGATGCGGTCGAGGTCGGGTATCAGGGCGCGGAAGCTCCCCTCCTCGCTGTGGGCGCGGAGATAGACGGAATAGATCACCTGCTTCTGCAGAGCGGGAGACGTGTCAAGCGCCATCGCTTTTTCTCCTTTCATAGGTGCAGAAGCGATAGAAGATCCCGTTTTCCTCCTGCCGCTCCCCTTCCCAGGCGCAGACCCAGGCGGGGTCGGCGTCCAGATCGGGGAAATGGCGGTCGGAGCTCGGCGTGAGCTCGATCTTCGTGATGTGGATCCTGCTCAGATAGGGAAAGAATTGCCGGTACACGCTCGCCCCGCCGATAACGAGACAGCGCTCCTCCCCCGCGGCGGCGAGGGCTTCCTCGGTGCTGTGCACGACCTCGGCGCCCTCGATTTGCAGTTCCTGCCGGGTGACGACGATGTTGCGCCGCCCCTTGAGCGGCCTGCCGCCGGGGAAATCCTCCATGGTGCGGCGGCCGACGATCACGGCGGAATCTGCCGTGACCTCCCGGAAATGGCGCCGGTCGGCCTTGAGCACGACGGGCTGCGTACCGTCCGCCCCGATGCCCCAGTCGGCATAGACGGCGACGATCGCTTCCATCTGCATGGCGGCCTCCTTACACGGCCACCGGGATCTTCCCGGTGAACTCGCTGTACGCATAGCCCTCGACGCGGAAGCTGTCGCGCGTAAAGGCGTAAAAATCCTTGACCGCGGGATCGATGATGAACTTCGGGGCGCTCCTGGGCTCATTGCGGATGAGCTCCTCGATCACGGGAACGTGGCGGTCGTAAATATGCGCGTCGGCGATCACATGGACGAACTCGCCCGCCTCGAGGCCGGAGACCTGCGCCATCATCATCGTGAGGATCGCGTACTGCACCACGTTCCAGTTGTTCGCGGCCAGCATGTCCTGCGAGCGCTGGTTGAGGATGGCGTTGAGCGTATTGCCGCTGACGTTGAAGGTCATCGAGTAGGCGCAGGGATAAAGCGCCATCTCGCTGAGGTCGGCGTGGTTGTAGAGGTTGGTGATGATGCGGCGGGAGGCCGGATTGTGCTTGAGGTCCCACAGCACCCGGTCGACCTGATCCATATCCCCCTCGGGATAGTGGTGCTTGACGCCGAGCTGGTAGCCGTATGCCTTGCCGATGGAGCCGTTCTCGTCGGCCCAGGCGTCCCACACGCGGGTGCGCAGCTCGTGCACGTTGTTGCTCTTTTTCTGCCAGATCCACAGCAGCTCGTCCACGGCGGACTTCCAGTAGGTGCGGCGGAGCGTGAGGATCGGGAACTCCTCGCGCAGATCGTAGCGGTTCACGATCCCGAATTTCTTGACGGTATGGGCGGGGCTGCCGTCCTCCCAGCGGGGGCGGACCTCCCGGTCGGTGTCCCAGACGCCGTTTTCCAGGATGTCGCGGCAGTTGGCAATGAAGATCTCGTCGGCTCTGCTCATGGCGATGGCCTCTCTTTCGCAAATATTGGCTTATTTTATCACAGGAATTTGGCGTTGTCTATGATTCTGTGCGGGTGCGCGCCTGGAACCGCCGCACGTGCGCGGGAATAAAATGCCCTGGGAGGTGGTGATCCATGAGATTTGCCCTTGTGGGCGGGGACGTGCGCTCCGCCCTGCTCGCGCGGCTCTTCCTGCGCGACGGCCACCGGGTGCAGACCTGGGCGCTGGAGCGCGCCGCGCTGCCCGCGGAGATCCCCCGCGCCGGCAGCCTCACGGCCTGCGTCTACGGAGCGGACGCCGTCGTGCTGCCCGTTCCGGCGGAGAGGGGCGGCCTGCTCAACGCCCCGCTCTCGGCACAGGCGCCGGCCATGGAGGAGCTGATCGGGGCGCTCTGGCCGGAGCAGCTGCTCCTCGGCGGGGGCTTCAGCCCGGAGAGCGCCCGCGCCGCACTGCGGGAAAAGCTGCGCCTGGAGGATCTGCTGCGGCGGCCGGACTTTGTCACGGCCAACGCCGCGCTCACGGCCGAGTGCGCCCTGGGTCTGCTGCTGCGCGAGAGCGCGCGGGCGCTGCGGGCCGAAAACGTGCTGGTGCTCGGCTACGGGCGCATCGGGCGGCTGCTCGCCCAGAAGCTGCTGGCTCTTGGCGCGCAGGTCACGGCGGCGGCCCGCAGTCCCTGGGACCGCGCCTTCGCCGCGGCGGCCGGCTGCCGCGCGCTCGATTACGGGGAACTGGAGGGCGTGATCGGAGAGATGGGCGTCGTGGTGAACACGGTGCCGGCTCGGGTGCTGTCCTCTGCGGCGCTCTGCTGTCTGGAGGACGGCGCGCTGCTCGTGGAGCTGGCCTCGCCGCCCGGAGGCTTCGACCCGGTGCTGGCCGGGAATCTCGGCCTGCGCGTCCTGCCTGCGCCGGGGCTGCCGGGGAAATTCGCGCCGGAGGCCGCGGCGGCGCTCATGCGCGACGCCGTGTACGCGGCGCTGGAGGAACAGGAGGAATAACATGCATAAACCGCGTCTGGGGCTTGCGCTCTGCGGCTCCTACTGCACCTATGAAATGCTCTTCGCCGCGGCAGAGCAGCTGCGGGAGGACTACGATCTCATACCGATCCTGAGCGAGACCGCCGCTTCGACGGACAGCCGCTTCGGCACGGCGGAGGAACATATACGGCGGCTGCGGGAACTTTCCGGGCGGGAGGTCGTCAGAACGATTGCGGAGGCGGAGCCCCTGGGGCCGAAGGAGCCGCTCGACGCGCTGCTCATCGCCCCCTGCACGGGCAACACCCTCGCCAAGCTCGCCCACGGGATCACTGACAACGCCGTCACCATGGCGTCGAAGGCGCATCTGCGCAACGGCAGACCCGTGATCCTCGCCTTTTCCACCAACGACGGGCTCTCCGGCTCGGCGGAGAACATCGCGAAGCTGCTCAACCGAAAGCATTTCTACTTCGTCCCCTTCCGGCAGGACGACCCGCTGAACAAACCCTGCTCCCTGCAGGCGGATTTCTCGCTCCTCGGGGCGGCCGTGTCCGCGGCGCTGGAGGGCAGGCAGCTCCAGCCGCTTCTGCTGGGCTGAGCGCCGCTCCGCGCGCTCTTCCGCCCGGTTCTCAACAATCGCGCGGGGCTTCTTGATTCATGCCGAGGAATCTGGTATAATACAATATCTGACAGATTACCCGGAGGTGAGCAGAATGCCCCTGGAACCGGAATATTTCGATTCGATCTACATTGACCTGGTCAAGAAGAAATACTACAACGCCAACAAGGTGCAGGCTGTGTTTGCGGAGATCCGCCGGCAGGCGGAGGAGCTGCACGCCGAGAACGACATGCTGCGCGCGCAGCTGGCCGCCCTCGACGACAAGAAGGTCGAGCTGGGCGGCGCGGTGCTCTCCGCGCAGATGGTCTACCGCCAGATCGTCGACACGGCAGACGAGCGCGCGGCCGCCATCGTGAGCGAGGCCGAGCAGAAGAGCGCAGCGCTGCTTGCAGAGGCCGAGCAGAAGAGCGCGTCCCTTGTCGCCGCGGCGCAGCGGGAGCGTGACGCGCTGCTCGCCGGAGCGGAGGCGCAGCAGGAGCACGCGGTGAAGAGCGTGTCTGCCTGCTTCGAACTGGCGCGCCGCCAGCATCTTGAGGCCATCGAGGCGCTCAACGCCCAGTGGCAGGCTTTTCTCTGCGGGCTCAGCCCCGCGGAGGAGAGCG
>DFGE01000021.1:51027-105725 GCA_002371675.1 Clostridiales bacterium UBA3758 | reverse complement strand
TCGCCATCATATAATCATTATTATCTGATAAGATGAAAAACCGAAGCCGCCTGTGGAAAGCGGCTTCGGTTCAGTCTGTTTTCTGGGGCGCGGCGGCACGGCGGAAGCCCAGGCTCAGCACGCCGGCCGGGCAGGCGTTCACGCAGTCCCCGCAGCGGATGCACTCGGCGCTGTTTGGCGTCTCGGAGGGGTCGACCCCCATACGGCAGACGGCGGCGCAGCGCTTGCAGCCGACGCAGCCTGCCGTGTCGAGCTCCATGCGGAAGAGCGCGAATTTGTTGAAAAAGCCGTAGATCGCCCCGAGCGGGCAGAGATACTTGCAGAAGGGGCGGTAGACGATGAGACTGGAGAGCAGCACTGCGGCGAGCACGACGGATTTCCAGCTGAAGATCGCGCCCCACCGGCTGCGCAGCGCGGCGTCATGCAGCGAGAGCAGCAGCCCCGCGAGCGTCCCGGATGGGCAGAGGTACTTGCAGAAAAAGGGCGTGAGCTTCACGAAGAGCGGCAGCACGACCAGAAGCAGCAGCACCAGATATTTCAGATACCGCAGCGCGCGGTCGGCGCGGAAGCGGTTCTTCTTGTAAAAGGGGATGCGGTTCAGCAGCTCCTGGAGCAAGCCGAAGGGGCAGAGAAAGCCGCAGACGGCGCGGCCCAGCACGGCCCCGAAGAAGAGCAGCAGCCCCACGACATAGTAGGGGAAGCGGAACTTCAGCCCGCCGAGAAAGTTCTGCAGCGAGCCGAGCGGGCAGGCGCCGACGGCTCCGGGGCAGGAATAGCAGTTGAGCCCCGGTACGCAGACCTGCTTGAGCGGCCCGGTGTAGAGCCTGCCGGTGAAAAAGCCCTTGAAATTGGCGTTGTGCAGCAGGGTCGAGAGCGCCTGCACGGCAAATCGTTTCCTCTTATCCAATGCCCACACACTCCAGACAAATGCGGATGGCTTTGGCCATCACCTGGGCGGGCTGGCCGGCAAGGCAGCCTGCGCCGATCAGCAGGGCGCCGGCGATCAGGGCGCAGAGCGCCGCGGCGTCGCGCTTCACAGGAGACTGTCCAGCAGCGCGGCCCAGCCGGCGTAGTCGTTCGAGCCGATCTGCGTCTCGCCGACGAGCTCACCCGCGGAATTGACAAAAACGGTGGTCGGGACATAACCGGTCTGGAAGCGGTCAAAGTCCGGGCAGTATTTCAGGATCGGATAGCTGACGCCTGTCTGCGCGAGCACATCCTCCACGCCGTCCTCGGTGGAATACACGCCGATCAGCAGCACGCCCCTGTCCTTATAGTCCTGATAGAGACGCTCCAGCTCCGGCATTTCGCCGACGCAGGGACCGCACCAGGGCTCAAAGAAATTGATCATCACCAGGTCGTAGTCCGCAAAAATGCTCTGATCCCAGGCCTTGCCGTCCCGGTCGGTGGTGGAGAACTCGATGCCGTTGTAAGCCGCAGGGGCGGCGGACTCCTGCGTTTCGGGGGCAGCCTCCTGTATTTCGGCGACAGGCGCCTGCGTTTCAGGGGCGGGAGCAGGCGCGCCTGCTCCGCACGCGGCCAGGAAGACGAGCAGTGCGGCCGCCGCGAGCACAAGAACGGCGATTCGCGCGAGCCTGGCGGAATGCGGCTGCCGGCGCGGCGCCTTCGCTTCGCTGCTGAAAAAAATCATCCGCTTCTCCTTCCCGGCAGAGCACGGAAGGCTCTGCCGACATTCTTTCCTTTATTATAAAAAAGGGCGTCCGCCTTGTCAAGCGAGCCGGGGCGGATCACGTCGGGCGCGCCTGTGCACAAGGCGGAGCTGTCTTATACTATCCTCTAATAAGAAGACAAATCTAACCGTCGTGATTGTCTGCTTTCTATCAGGGGATAGTTTTACGCAAAAATTGTTCCGAAAAGCCGGAAAAAACGCTTGACAAGGCAGCCGAAAACGCGTATAGTAAACGAGCGCTCCGAAGACAGCAGGTGGGCTCCGCCCGTAAATCCTGCCGAGGACATCAACAACATTCCGTTTGTTTATGTGCCTTTGCGTCCTTTGGATGCAGGGGTTTTCTTTTTGGGCGCGACCATCAATCCGTGTGGAGGTGAAATCACACAATGCCTAACGCAAAAGTTCTCAGCGAGAAGCAGGCGATCGTAGAAGCCCTGGTTGAGCGCATCAAGAACGCGAGCGCCGGCATCCTGGTCGACTACAGGGGCATCACCGTAGCCGAGGATACCGAGCTGCGTACCGCTCTGCGCAAGGACGAGGTCAACTACACCGTCGTCAAGAACACGCTGACCAGAAAGGCTCTGGACCAGCTGGGGATGAACGAGCTCGACTCCGTCCTCAACGGCACCACTTCTCTGGCCACCGCCGCGAACGATCCCATTGCTCCCTTCCGCATCATCAGCGACTACAGCAAGAAGCTGGGTGACCGCTTCAACATCAAGGCCGCCTTCATGGAGGGCAAGGTCCTGAATGAGAAGGAAATCGCTGAAATGGCAGAGCTGCCCAGCAAGGACGCTCTGTACGCCAAGGTCCTGGGGACCATGATCGCTCCCATCACCGGTCTTGCCGTTTGCCTCGGCCAGATCCTGGAGCAGAAGGGCGGCTCCCTCGAGTCCGCCGAACCCGAAGCCGCTGCTGAATAAGCGGCCAACACATTTCTGAATTGGAGGAAATTACAATGTCTGAGAAAATCACTGCCATGATCGAAGAGATCAAGGGTCTGTCCGTCCTCGAGCTGTCTGAGCTCGTCCACGCCCTTGAGGAGACCTTCGGCGTCTCCGCCGCCGCCGTCGCTGCCGGCCCCGCTGTCGCTGCCGGCCCCGTCGTCGAAGAGAAGACCGAGTTTGACGTCGTCATGACCAGCTTCGGCGCTTCCAAGCTGAACGTCATCAAGGAAGTCCGCGGCATCACCGGCCTCGGCCTCGTCGATGCGAAGAAGCTCGTTGAAGGCGTGCCCGCCAAGATCAAGGAAGGCGTTTCCAAGGAAGACGCTGAGGCTGTCAAGGCCCAGCTCGAAGCCGCCGGCGCCACCGTCGAGCTCAAGTAATCCATACGGGATATCCAAAAATCCGCAGGCTTTCAAGCCTGCGGATTTTTCTTTCTCTTTTTTGTTAATGCGCCGGGGCAAATCCATAATGACCATCGGATGGCGAAATCAATCGAGGGTTCGATTGATTTCGCTGCCAAACGACAGGCTTGGCAGCGAATGATTCTATTGCTCCCCAATAAACTCTTGAATTATTGGGGAGCAAATTTGCCATGTTTCGCGGTTGCCCCGCTAAGGGGCGAGCGAAACGGCAATCAAATCGTTATTGATGTGCCTGTACTTGCTGCCGTTGGGATTCAAGCTTAAATTGGCACATCAATAGAATCATTCGCCCGATGCTCATTGCAATGCGTATATGGCAAAACAGCCGTGCTGTTTTGCTGCGCTGCAAAGCCGCGCGGCGAAAAGCTTTTTGGCTTTTCGCCATCATATAATCATTATAATGAATAAGTGAAGGCGAAAGGAGGCGCAGCCCATGACAGACGAAGAGATCATCGACCTGTTTTTTGAGCGCTCGGAACAGGCGATCGCGGAGCTGGCCGAAAAGCATGGCGGCGCGGCGGCACGCGTGGCGCGGAACATCCTGGGCAGCGAACAGGACGCCGAGGAATGCGTGAACGACACCCGATCCAACAGAACAACCCGGACTGATTTCAGCCCGGGTTGTTCTGCGTTATCGGCGTTATTGTTTTTCTGTTGCCGCGTCCTCGTCCGCTTTTACGGCGCTGTCGATGCTCTTGCCGTAGACGACGAAGCGTTGGAAGAGAAATTCCGTCACGAAGTTCAGGATCATGTTGATGGCCGTGACAAGATAGCCGTTCCAGCCGAGACTGTCGGCCAGGAAACGCTCAAGCAGCGTGGTCAGCGGGGTGAAGACCGCGTAATAGCCCGCAACCTTGAGCATGGCCACGGGGACGTTCGCCGCAGACTTGAAGGTGAACTTGCGGTTGAGCGTGAAGTTCCAGAGCACGGAGAGCACCAGCGCCGTAAGGTAGCTCAGCCAGTTCGGCCAGTGCAGCAGCTCCTTGAAGAGGGCGAAGGAGGCCATCTGGATGATCCCCGCGCTCGCCGAGAAGAGCGTGAACTTCACCACGCGCCAGAATTCCTTTTTCCCGTTCCCCGTCTGTCCGCTCATAGCACGCCTCCGTTAAACAGTTCCTGTTTTTGAAGGATTATACGCCTGCTGACAGAGAAATGCAAGAGCGCACCGGGAATTGTTTGCCGCCCCTGCCCTCAGCCCGCCGCCGCCAGGAGCCGCGCTGCGAATTCCCCGAGCGAGATCCCCCGGGGGACCGCGATGCGGTGAACGAAAAAGGGGTCCTCCCCCGTGACATAGACCGGCCCGCCCATCTTGACCCCGAAGCGGTATTCCCGTCGGCATATCGCCACGGCGCGCGCGTCCTCCCGCCCGGCGGGATAGGCGATGGCGCAGGGGATGCGCCCGGTGAGCTTTGTGAGGGCTGCCTTGCTCCAGCAGAGCTCCTCAATCAGCTGCTCGTCCGACAGCTCGTCGAGGAAGTAGTGATACTGCGTATGGCACTCGGCGCGCACGAGTCCGGAGGCAAGCATCTCGCGCAGCTGCGCCGCGCTCAGGTTCGCGTCCCAGCCGACAGTGCCCTGGATCACAAAGAGCGTGGCCTTCACGCCGTACTCCTTGAGGATGGGGAAGAGCTCCGTATAATTGTCGCGGAAGCTGTCGTCAAAAGTGAGGAGCACGGGCTTTTCGATGGCGTCAGCATGCTTGAGATCCTCGAAAAAGATGGGTGTGAAGCCGTTGTCTAGCAGCCAGGCGAGCTGCGCGCGCAAATCGTCCGGGCTGGTGAAGAGCGTCGGGCTCGTCCAGCAGTCGTCCCCGACGCCGTGGTACATGAGCACCGGCACCCGCACCCCGGGTGGGGGCTCCCAGTCTCCCGCCGCCGAGGAACACCAGAGCTCTGCCCCGCCCTCGCCGTAGAGGGCAATGCCCTGCGCCTCACAGAAATCCTCCGCGCAGAGCGTCCTCGCCCCGCCGAGACTTCGGCGCAGATCCTCCTTTTCCCCGCGCCAGAAATCCGCGTCCAGCGCGGCGAGGAAGGCTTCTGCGTCGGCGTAATGCCTGCCGCCGCGGAAGACGCCCGTGACAGCGCTGCCGTCCACCCAGAGCGTCGCCTCCTCGCCTGCGGGCGAAAACGCGGGGACGGCTGGCTCCGCAGGGCGCGCCGCACGCAAAAGGAGCAGCAAAAAAGCTGCGGAGCCGAGAAACAGGGCTCCGCAGCGCAGAATTCGTTTCCCATTCTTCATGGGACTTAGCTTTCCCCTGCCGCCTCCGCGATATGCATGTATTCGTCGAAGGAGCAGACACGGTCGATCACGCCGTCGTCGGTAATCTCGATGATGCGGTTGGCGACGGTCTGAGTCAGCTGGTGGTCGTGACAGGCGAAGAGGATGTTGTACTTGAAGGCCTCGAGGCCGTTGTTGAGCGCGGCGATGGATTCGAGGTCGAGGTGGTTGGTGGGCTGGTCGAGCACGAGGAAGTTGGCTCCGGAGAGCATCATCTTTGAGAGCATGCAGCGCACCTTTTCGCCGCCGGAGAGCACCCTGGCGGGCTTATAGACGTCGTCCCCGGAGAAGAGCATGCGCCCGAGGAAGGTGCGCAGATAGCTCTCGCGCTTGTCCGCGGAGAACTGCCGCATCCACTCGATGAGATCGGAGTCGAAGCCGTCGAAATAGGCGTTGTGATCCTTGGGGAAATAGCTCGGCTGGATGGACGCGCCCCACTTCACCGTGCCGGAATCCGGCTCCTCCTCGCCCATGAGGATCTTGAAGAGCATCGTGACGGCCAGCTCGTTCTTGCCCACGACGGCGATCTTGTCCTCTTTGCCGACGATGAAGCTCACTTTGTTGAGGAGCTTAGCGCCGTCCACGGTCTTGGAGATCTCGGTGACGAACAGGCGGTCCTTGCCCGGCTCGCGCTCGGCCTTGAAGCCGACCCAGGGGTAGCGGCGGCTGGAGGCGGGGAGCTCCTCGATCGAGATCTTGTCGAGCAGCTTGCGGCGGCTCGTGGCCTGACGGGATTTGGAGCGGTTGGCCGAGAAGCGGGCAATGAAGGTCTGCAGTTCCTGGATCTTCTGCTCGGCTTTCTTGTTCTGGTCGCGCAGGAGCTTCTGGATGAGCTGGCTGGATTCGTACCAGAAATCGTAGTTGCCGACGTAGAGCTTGATCTTGCCGTAGTCGATGTCCACGATGTGGGTGCAGATGTTGTTGAGGAAATAGCGGTCATGGCTCACGACGAGCACCGCACCCTCGTAGTCCATGAGGAAGTCCTCCAGCCAGACGACGCTCTGCAGGTCGAGGTTGTTGGTGGGCTCGTCGAGCAGCAGCACATCTGGGTGGCCGAAGAGGGCCTGCGCCAGCAGCACCTTGACCTTGAGCCGCGGGTCGATCTCCCGCATGAGGCTCTGGTGCAGCTCCTGCGGCACGCCCAGAGCCTGCAGGATGCGCCCCGCGTCGGATTCCGCCTCCCAGCCGCCGAGCTCGGAGAACTCCTCCTCCAGCTCCGCCGCGCGCAGACCGTCCTCGTCGGAGAAGTCGGGCTTGTCGTAGATGGCCTCGCGCTCCCTGCCGCAGTCGTAGAGGCGCTGGTGGCCGAGGATCACGGTGTCGAGCACGCTGTAGTCGTCATAGAGGCTCTGATTCTGCTTGAGAACCGACATGCGCCGCTTCGGCGCGAGCTCTACCGAGCCGGTAGTCGGCTCCAGCTCGCCGGAGAGGATCTTGATGAAGGTGGATTTGCCGGCGCCATTGGCGCCGATGATACCGTAGCAGTTGCCGCCGGTGAACTGCAGATCCACCTTGGAAAACAGCACGGATGAACCGAACTGCATGGAAAGGTCGTGGACAGAGAGCATGCATAACCTCCTGAGGATATCCCGCGGATGAAAAACGGCGTCCGGGTCCGGGCGCCGTTTCACCGCGGTTCAGTTGACGAAGAGCTCCTTGCGCTCGCGGAAATAGAAGAAGTTGAAGATCAGGAAGCCCAGCGAAACGACGAGGCTGCTGATCTGCGTGGAGTCCAGGAAATCGGAGACGGGGGACTCCAGGATACCCGCCGCGCCGAAAACGAAGACGAGCGTCACCAGGATGTTGACGGCCAGCAGGATCAAATAGAGCCTGGGGCCGCTGCGCTTGTAGCGCGCAAGGGAAAAGCGCACAACGATCGCGAAGACGGCGAGAGCGACGGAGACCACGCCGAGGGCCATGGTCAGCAGCTTCATCTCGGGATAAATATAATAGAGGTTTTCCGCAACCTCCCGGCTCCCGTAGATCGTGCCGCTCAGGAAGGTGAAGGCGTTGAAGAGCGACACCACGGCCGCCGCGAACAGCTGGAAATTGATGATGAACTTGAACCAGCCCATGCCGCCCTTTTTGGCAGGCGCTGCGTCCGCAGCGGGCATAACAGGGCGAAGCTCTCCCGCTTCGGCAGCGGGCGCGGCGGATGCGACTTTTGCGCCGCACTCCGGGCAGTAGGAAACGGTGTCCGGGATCTGGGTCCCGCAGTTGTGACAATACATGGCGTGAACCTCCTGTTTTTTCTATATCATGATGCGGACGGTTTCTTTTCCTATAGTATAGCGAAAAGCGGCCGCTGAGGCAAGGAAAACTTCCGCCGCCTCACAGCGACGCCGCGCCGAAATACTTTTCCGCGAACTCGACCCGTTCGACCTTGAATTCCCGCCCGCGCAGGTATTCCAGAATGCCGGCGTCGGTAGGAAAGTCGAAACGGAGGCGGTAGGAATAGAGCGCCTGGCCCTTCTCCTCGAAGCCCTTGTTGAAGCGCTCGCTGCCGTATTTGCCGTCGCCGAGCAGCGGCCAGCCCGCGTGCGCCATCTGGGCGCGGATCTGGTGGGTGCGCCCGGTGAGCAGGCGGCACTCCACAAGGCTGAGCGAACCCTTTGTGCACAGCGTCCTGTACTCGGTGACGGCCGTGCGCGCGCCGGGCTCGGGCTTGCTCTTGACATAAACCTGGTTTTTCCCGGCGTCCTTGAAGAGATAGTTCTCCAGCCGCCCCTCCGGGGGCTTCGGCCGCCCCTGCACGGCGCAGAGATAGAATTTCTCGATCTCCCGGTCACGGATCTTCTCGTTGAGGATGCGCAGGCTCTCGGCGTTCTTCGCCGCGATGACGATGCCGCCGGTGTTGCGGTCGATGCGGTTGCAGAGCGCGGGGGCGAAGGAATTCTCCTCCCGCGGCTTCCATTCCCCCTTCTGGGCGAGGTAGGCCTGGATGTTGGCGATGAGGGTGTTGTAGTCCCAGACGCCGGCGCTGTGGCAGAGGACGCCGGGCTTCTTGTCCGCCAGGAGGATGTTCTCGTCCTCATAGACGACGCTGAGCCGCGGCGTGCCGACCTTGAGCCAGGAATTCTCCTCCCGCGGCTTTTCAAAGAACTCGTCGTTGATGTAGAGCTGCAGCGTGTCCCCCGCCTGGAGGCGCGTATCGCGCTTGGCACCCTTGCCGTTGAGCTTGATGCGCTTGAGCCGGATGTACTTCTGCAGGAGCGATTCCGGCAGCAGCGGCACCGCCTTGCCTACAAAGCGGTCAAGCCGCTGGCCGGCGTCGTTGGGGCGAATACTGATCTCTTTCATTCCAAAACTCCTCAAAAAACGGATGCGGAAACTGATTTTTTTGTATTATACAACGCAAAATAATGGTTGACAAGTGGGAACTGTTCGCCTATAATATTTAGGCGACTGTAGCGAGGTATCTGTATGCGACTGGATTTACGAGAGATCATAGCGGTTCCCGGCAGCTCCATGCCCTTTGCCTGCGAGCTGGAGACGGACGGGCTGGATTTCCCGGCCATCCGCGCCTATAAGGCGAAGCCTCACGCCGAGGGGCGGGTTTTCAACGAGGCGGGCGTGCTCCATCTGGAGGGCCTGCTGACGGCGGAAATGACCTGCATATGCGACCGCTGCGGCGCCGAGTTCGACAGCGTGAAGGAGACGGAGCTGGACGCGATCCTCGTCGAAGAGGAGAGCGCGGAGCATCCGGAGTTCTTCGTGCTGGACGGCAACGAGGTGGATCTGGACGAAGTTCTCTCCACCTGCCTCATTCTGGATATGGAGACCAAGTTCCTCTGTCGGGAGGACTGCAAGGGCCTCTGCCAGAAATGCGGCAAGAATCTCAACCTTGGTCCCTGCGCGTGCAGGAACGAAATCGATCCAAGATTTGCTGTGCTTGAGCAGCTTTTGGATAAAGAAAATTGAGCTGCTCAGAACAGCTAAACATCAGGAGGTGTCAACATGGCAGTCCCGAAAGGAAAGGTCTCCAGACAGCGTCGTGACAAGAGGCGCTCTTCTCATTGGAAGCTTGCCGTCCCCGGCATCGTGAAGTGCCCCAACTGCGGCGAGTTCTGCGCACCCCATCGTGCTTGCCCCCACTGCGGACAGTACAAGGGCCGCGCGGTTCTGAACGTTGAGGAGAACTGAAAAAGCTTGAGGAGGAGAGGGCATGACGCCGCTCCTCCTTTTGCTTTCCCATTTTGCAGGGCGCTCCGGGGTCTGCGCCGGCGCGCGGCTCCGGGATCCGGGAGGTGAAAGCGCATGGAAAACATCATCAAGTCCATCGACCGCGACAGTCCTCTGCGGCATCACGCCAAGGTGGGGGACGCGCTGCTCGCCATCAACGGCAAGAGGGTCGTCGACGTGCTGGACTATAAGTTCTACGCCTACGATACCCGCCTCAAAGTCGAGCTGCGTCGGCCGGACGGCACGGAGTACGCCGTGACCGTGCGCAAGCCGGAGGGCGGCGACCTGGGGCTCGATTTTGAGAGCTACCTGATGGACAGCCCCCGCTCCTGCGCGAACAACTGCGTCTTCTGCTTCATCGACCAGCTGCCTCCCGGCATGCGCAAAACCATGTATTTCAAGGACGACGACGCGCGCCTCAGCTTCCTGCTCGGCAACTACATCACGCTCACGAATCTCTCCAGGCGGGAGATCCAGCGCATCATTGATCTGCACGTGAGCCCCGTGAACGTCTCCGTGCACACGATGGACCCGGCGCTGCGCTGCCGGATGCTGAAAAATCCCCGCGCCGGGGAGAGCATCGAGATCATGCGCCGCTTTGCAGAAAACGGCATCGTCATGAATTGCCAGATCGTCTGCTGCCCCGGCTGGAATGACGGGGAGGCCCTGCAGTACACCATGGAGCAGCTCGCCGCGCTCTATCCGGGCGTGCACAGCGTGTCCATCGTGCCGGTGGGGCTGACGCGCTTTCGCGAGGGGCTGGAAAAGCTCGAGCCCTTCACGCCGGAGCATGCGGCGGAGACCATCGACCAGATCACGGCCTTCGGCGACGAGTGTGTCAAAAAGTTCGGCACGCGCATCTTCTGGTGCGGGGACGAGCTGTATCTCGAGGCCGGGCGCGAGCTGCCGCCGGACGAGTTCTACGAGGAGCACACACAGCTGGAAAACGGCGTGGGGATGCTGCGGCTGCTGGAGACGGAGTTCCGCTCCGCGCTGAAGCTCTCCGACGCGCCGGACGGCGTGCCCTTCTCGATCGCCACGGGCGTGGCCGCGGCCCCCTTCTTCGAGGGCCTGCTGGCGCTGGCCAGGGAGCGCTACCCCCAGCTCGACGGGCGGGTCTACGCAATAGAAAACGACTTTTTCGGCCACAGCATCACCGTGGCCGGGCTCATCACCGGGCAGGATCTCATCCGCCAGCTCAAGGGCAGGGAGCTCGGCAGGCGCCTCTTCATCTCGCAGAACATGCTCCGCCGCGAGGAGATGGATTTCCTCGACGACGTGACGCTCGAGGACGCGGTGAAGGCGCTGGGCCTGCCGATCTATCCCACCGAGGCCGACGGCTTCGCCCTCTGGGACGCCATTTCCGGCGATCTGCTGCCGGAGATCCGCTCTCCGCGCGAGGGAGAGGTCACCGAATATTACCGCTACAACCAGAATTGAGGAAAGCCATGGCACAGGATATCTGTCTCCCCGTCGGGGATGGGGTCGTGAACGTCCGCGTGGGCGCGATCATCGAGAAAAACGGCAAGCTCCTGATGGTCCGCAGCGACAGCCTGGATTACAGCTACACCGTGGGCGGCCGCATCCAGTTCGGCGAGAGCGCCGAGGAAGCCGTGCGCCGCGAGGTGCGGGAGGAGACCGGCTGCGAGCTGGCGATCGACCGGCTGGGCTTTATCCACGAGGATTTCTTTGTCGGGGACGGGGCCGACACCATGGGTAAACCCGTCTACGAGATCGGATTCTATTTCTATATGAAGACGCCCGAGGGCTTTGAGCCCCGGCGCGACGGCATCGCGGAGGAAGGCCGCGGCGAGCATCTGGCCTGGATCTCGCCCGAAGAGGAACGGCTGATCTTCCCCACCTTTTTCAAGACGGAGCTGAAAAGCCCCGTGCCCTATGTCCGGCATTTTGTGACGGACGAACGAAACTGAACGCAAAGGAGGTTTTGCCCTATGTCCAGACCCCTGGTCGCCATTGTCGGACGGCCCAACGTGGGCAAATCCATGCTCTTTAACCGCCTCGTGGGGCAGCGTCTCTCCATCGTGGAGGACACTCCCGGCGTCACCCGCGACCGGCTCTATGCCGAGTGCGAATGGTGCGGGCGTAAATTTGATATGGTCGATACCGGCGGCATCGAGCCGACGACCGACAGCGAGATCCTGCTCTTCATGCGCGAGCAGGCGCAGATCGCTATCGACGCCGCGACGGTCATCATCCTGGTCACCGACCTGCGCACGGGCGTCACCGCCGCGGACAAGGACGTGGCCAATATGCTGCTGCGATCCAAAAAGCCCGTGGTGCTCGCCGTGAACAAGGCCGACTCCACCGGCGCGACCGACCCCGGCGTCTACGAGTTTTATTCCCTTGGCCTCGGCGACCCCATCCCCACTTCCGCCGTGCACGGCCACGGCACCGGGGATCTGCTCGACGAGTGCCTCAAGTACTTCCCGCCCGCCGAGGAAGAGGAGGAAGAGGACGATCTCGTCAAGGTCGCCATCATCGGCAAGCCGAACGTGGGCAAATCCTCCCTGCTCAACCACATCCTGGGTGAGAAGCGCGTCATCGTCAGCGACGTCGCCGGCACCACGCGCGACGCGGTGGACTCCGTGTTTGAAAACGAGATGGGGCGCTATCTTTTCATCGACACCGCCGGCATCCGCCGCAAGGCGAAGGTCGAGGAGGCGGTGGAGAAATTCTCCGTCATGCGCGCACAGCTCGCCATCGAGCGGGCGGACGTCTGCCTCATCCTCATCGATGCGCGCGACGGCGTCACCGAGCAGGACACCAAGATCGCCGGGCTCGCGCATGAGGCAGGCAAGGCCAGCATCGTCGTGGTCAACAAGTGGGATCTGGTGGAAAAGGAGACCGGTACCATGGAGAAGATGCGCAAGGACATCATGCGCGATCTGAGCTTCATGTCCTATGCGCCGATCCTCTTCATCTCCGCTCTCACCGGCCAGCGCACCAACCGGCTCTTCGAGCTCATCAACTTCGTCAACGACCAGAGCAGCATGCGCATCACCACCGGCATGCTCAACAACGTCCTGGCCGACGCGCAGGCGCGCGTCCAGCCGCCCACAGACAAAGGCAAGCGCCTGAAGATCTACTATATGACCCAGACCGGCATCAAGCCGCCCAACTTCGTCATCTTCTGCAACTCGCGCGAGCTGTTCCACTTCTCCTACCAGCGCTATCTCGAGAACCAGATCCGTTCCGTGTTCGGCCTGGAGGGGACGCCCGTGCGCATCGTGATCCGCCAGAAAGGAGACTCGGAATGATCCTCTATATGCTTCTGCTGCTCCTGACGGCGCTGCTCGCCTACCCCATGGGCAGCATCTCCACGCTCCGCGTGGCCTCTCGCTACGTGTTCCGCAGGAATCTCATGAAGCTCGGCGGCACCGACAGCCTCTGGTTCTCCAACTTCCGCCGGCTCTATAAGATCCCCGGCATCCTGAAGCTGCTGGCCGTGGAGCTCGTGAAGGATCTGATCCCGATCCTCTTCGGCGCGCTGCTGCTCGGCTTCAAGGGGCATGCGGACGTCGGCCGCGCCTTCGCCGCCTTCTGCCTCATGATGGGGCGGCTCTGGCCGATGTTCAATTCCTTCCGCGGCTGCCGCGGAAGCCTCCCGCTCATCGTGTGCTGCTTCGCCCTGAGCCCCACGGCCGGCCTGCTCTCGCTGCTGACCGTCGCACTCGTGACCTGGTTCAGCCGCTATCCCTCCCTCGGCGCTGCCGTCGGCGGCGTTGTGTCCGTCTTCGCCGTCCTGATCGCTGTTGACGGCAGGATCACCACGCTGCTGGGCGTCGGCTTCTGCCTGATGGTTGTGATCCGCAACATCCCCGGTCTGCGCCGCATCGCCGCGCACGAGGAGGAGCGGATCGACCTGCAGCTGGATATCTCCTATAAGTTCGACGAGAAATTCTGAGCCTCCCCCTTCCGGGCTGAGGACGAAAAAGGGCCTCCGGGCTGCCGATGTCATGTCGGCAGCCCGGAGGCTCTTTTGTTCTTCCGTTCCCGATCAGAACTTGACGGTTCTGGGAGGCTCGGTGAAGGAATAGAAGGTTGCGGTGGCGTTGCGGAGATACCAGACCTCGGTGTTCCCGTCGTCCGGGGAGTACATGGCCTGCAGGGAGGGATAGGCCTCCAGCATGCTCACGCGCGCCTCGCGGCGGTCGTCCTCGACGGCGCTGGCCTCCACGCGCAGCCACTTGCCCTCGTGCATCGCGCAGATCTCGAGGCGGGGGTTGCGATGGAGCTGATGAGAGACGGCCTTGACCTTGCCGGTCTGGATATAGAGGCGGTCCTCAAAGATGTGGATGGTTCCGAAGGGGCGCACGCGCGGCTGCCCGTCCTCGCTGGTGCCCAGGTAATAGGTCCCGGCGGCTTTCAAAAACTCGTATACTTCCTGCATGATCGTTCCTTTCCCGGCATGGCCGATTCGCGCCGCTGCTTCGTATGGATGCTGACATCGTTTTTCCTGCGCGGCTGCGTTTTGCCGTTTGGAGATTATTATACCCCGTTCCGCCGCCGAAGACAAGGAAAACTGTTGCGAAAGGGGCGAAAGAGGATTATACTATACGTTACCGAACAAAAAACGAGAGGTAATCCCATGCTTTCCGTTATCATTCCCTCCTACAACGAAGAGAAGATGATCCCCCTGACCGCGGCGACGCTCAGCGGCATCCTCGACGAGGCCGGCATCGAACACGAGCTGCTCTTCATCGACGACGGCTCGAAGGACGGCACCTGGCAGGAGATCCAAAACGCATCCGCGGCGGATCGGCGCGTGGTCGGCTTCCATTTCAGCCGCAATTTCGGCAAAGAGGCCGCGATGTTTGCCGGGCTCGAGCAGGCGCGGGGCGACTGCTGCGCAGTGATCGACTGCGATCTGCAGCACCCGCCGGAGAAGATCGTCGAGATGTACCGCCTCTGGGAAGAGGGCTACGAGGTCGTCGAGGGCGTCAAGGCCGACCGCGGCGAGGAGACCGGGCTGCACCGTTTCGCCGCCAACAGCTTCTATTCGCTCATCAGCCGCGCCACCGGGCTTGACATGGCCAACT
Source organism: Clostridiales bacterium UBA3758 (assembly GCA_002371675.1). GTDB lineage: Bacteria > Bacillota > Clostridia > Oscillospirales > Oscillospiraceae > Limivicinus. The sequence goes on along the minus strand of DFGE01000021.1, from coordinate 91,147 downwards.
CCTCCGACTTCAAGCTGCTCGACCGCAAGGTCGTCGACACGCTCAACGCCATGCCCGAGCGCAACGTCTTCTTCCGCGCGCTTTCCTTCTGGGTGGGCTTCCGCCGCGCCACGGTCAGCTACCGCGTGCGCGAGCGCATGGCGGGTGAGAGCAAGTGGTCGACGCGCTCGCTCATCCGCTACGCGATCAATAACATCGGCTCCTTCTCCTCCGCCCCGCTTACCATCATCACCTTGCTCGGCGTCGTGATGCTCTGCACCGCCCTCATCTTCGGCGTAGTGGCGCTGGTGCAGAAGATCGCAGGGGTCGCGCTCGGCGGCTTTACGACGGTCATTCTGCTGCTGCTCTTCGTCGGCAGCCTTATCATGATCTCCCTCGGCATCCTCGGCTTCTACATTGCTCGCATCTACGAGGAACTCAAGGGACGCCCGCGCTATATCATTTCGCGCAGCTGCGGCAGGGAGGAGACGGTAAAATGATCGAAAAAATCGAGGCCTTCATCTCGAATATCCGCTCGCCGAAGCTGCGCACCTTCGCGGAGAAGCTCTGGGCGCTGTGCGTCAAATACCGGGAGATCCTGGTCTATCTGATCGTCGGCGTGCTCACCACCATCGTGGCCTGGGGGGCAAAGTTCCTCTGGAACGTCATCTTCTATGCCGGGACGGCCTACCCCACCAAGCTGCAGAACAGCATCCTGAGCGTCGTCAACTGGGTCGCGGGCGTGGCCTTCGCCTACCCCACGAACCGCAAATGGGTTTTCCGCAGCACCAATCCGCACATTCTCGCCGAAGCGGCGGGCTTCGCCGGCTCCCGCGTCGCGACCTTTTTCCTCGACTGGTTTGTGATGCTGCTGCTGGTGAACGCTATGCACGTCAATTTCTACGCTGCGACCATCATCTCCGCCGTGCTCGTCACCGTGGGCAACTATGTGTTTTCCAAGCTCCTGGTCTTCCGCAGGAAGAAGGACGGCTCCGCGGCGGACGCGGAGAAACCGGAGTAATCTCGCCCCGCCCTTTCCCGATAAGCAAAAGCGCTCTCCCTATGAAGATGCTGATAAAATAAAGCGAACGGAAGGAGGAACGGCTGTTGATGTGGAAACGAATCGGAGCGGCATTGCTTTGCCTCTTTTTGCTCCCGCTGCTTGCATGCGGGAAAACGCAGAACACAGCGAATGCGAATCATCGCATCTGGCTTACCTATGAGCTGCACACCGAGGACGATGTCTATGAGGTGCTGTATCAATGGTATATTGACGGTAAACTGATAGGCGATCACGGCTTGAGCTTTGCAGATAAGTCCTCGCTCCCCGAAACGCTCGGCGACTTTGTCCAATACGAGACGGATCCGGAGGGAAACGGCTACGACTATTCCAAGTTCGGCATTCGCCTTTACCTCCGAAACGAACCGATTTCAGATGCGGAGAACGAATCGATTCTCGACGGCGCTGTGCCGGTCGAGCCGATGCTCAGCTTCGCTGCCGAGTTTGACCACAAGTATACGATCTTGATCGAGGGCAGCCGCGAAAAGGGCTATACCGCAACATTCCTCGGCGAACAGAAGTGATAAGGGGCCGTCTCGTCTGGAACACCCCATAGAATAAACACAGACAAACAATCGAAACCTGATAAGAGAGTTCAAAAGGCCACATCCGGGGTTTTCCCCGTGATGTGGCCTTTCCTTTTATGGCTCCGTATGAAGATGACTCGCAAAACGCAGCCGCTTTTTACAGCGCCTCGATGGCGGCCTGGATTTTCTTAGCGGCTTCCTCGGGGACGAGCTTCTTGCTGACGACCAGATCAAAGATCTCGCCGCAGGTCTTCTTGTTGAACAGCTTGATGGGGTACTTCATGAGGTTGGGCGCGTACTCTTTGACGATCGCCGCGCACTTGGGGTTGTCAAAGCACTCCTTGACGGTCATGCTCCTGAAATTCATGAAAACGTCTCCTTTACCGAAAGATTTGCGGTTTTCCGCTGCTGATATTGTAGCACGCGTTCCCCGGCGCGTCAACTCCGCCGCGAGTCGCCGTAGAGCACGGCGGCGCAGATGATCGCCGCAGCCGCGTCGAGCAGCGAGAGGATCAGGAAGGGCCAGCCGCGCAGCAGGCCAAGGAGAGGGTTGAAGGAATCAAGGATCAGGAGCGTCACAAGGGCGAGGGTCATGGCAATGCAGAGGTTCGGCAGAACCGTGCGGATAAGCTTCATGCTTCTTCCTCCCATCCGGGCTCGGTGATCAACAGGATGTCGCCAAGCGCACGTCCTCCGTTGGACTGACGGCTCACGCGCTCGTGATTGAAGACCATCACGGCCGAACCGCCTCCGTCAAGATTATAGGCCGCCTTGCAGCCGAGCTCCTCGAATATGCGCGCGAGCTCCGGTACGGTCACGCCGTGGGAATAGCCCTCCTGCCGCCCGTCCACGACCACGAAGCAGTAGTGTCCCGGTTCATAGTAGCCCACGGCACTGCGTGGGTTGGGGTAACTCACTGCGGTGCTGACGTTGTACTTGCCCAGCACATGGCCCTCGGCGTCCAGCAGCGCGGGGCCGAAGCTCCAGATCTGGCGCGGGGAGCGCTCGATGATTTGCTGCGCGTCGTAGGTTCCGGCCGGATAGGTCTCCATGACGCCGTCGGCATAGAGTACGCACAGGTCGTTCAAGGGCGTATCCTGGCGGTAGAATTCTCCGTTTCGCATGAGGAAGCCGGAGGTCTGGTAGGTGAGGAAATCGCCGCTGATGCAGAGGATGGCGTGGGAGTCTGCGGCCATCTCCTCCACCGGCTGTGTCTCAAAGTAGACCATGCGGCCGTTGGCGGTGTAGGTCTGAAAGAATTCCGGCGAGCCGAGGTAGATATCCGCCACATGATAGACGGAGGCGTCGATGCCCTCTCCGAACTGCAGCGTCTCGATCTCGATGGAGACGTTTTCGCTGCGGTAGCTCCGCTCGCCGATCTCCGTCTCCGCGGAAAAATGCTCCGCAAAGCGGATCTGCCACTCGCTGCGCGGATCGCCCGTTGGCTCCGCGGCCTGCGCGGTGGGAATCGGCGCGGGCGTCGGGGCAGGCGTGTTTCGCGGCGCCGCGCGGCTCTCCAGCAGCGGCACTCCCATGCGCAGGAAGAGCACCAGCGCCACGATCAGCGCGGCGAGCATCAGATCGAGGCTCACGACATTGAGCAGCGGGATCGTTTTCTTCTCTTTCATGTCTGCTCTCCCAACTGCCCCAGCACGGCCTCCGCGCAGCGCAGACCGTCCACCGCGGCGGAGGTGATGCCGCCTGCGTAGCCCGCGCCCTCGCCGCAGGGGAAGAGGCCGCGCAGCGCAGCCTCGCAGCCCTCTCCGCGCAGGATGCGCACGGGCGAGGAGGAGCGGGTCTCGGGGCCGGTGAGCACGGCGTCCGGCGCGTCGAAGCCGCGCAGCTTCCGCCCGAGGGCGGGGATCGCCTCGCGGAGCGTGGCAGTGATCTTTTCCGGGAGGATGCCGTCCAGCTCGCCCCAGACGACGCCGGGGCGGTAGCTCGGCAGGACGGCGCCCGGGCCGGCGCTGGGGCGCCGGGCAAGGAAATCCCCCACAAGCTGCGCCGGGGCGCGGTAGTCTCCGCCGCCGCAGGCGTAGGCCGCGCGTTCGATCTCGCGCTGCCAGCGCATGCCGCCGAGCGCGTCCTGTTCGGGAAAATCCGCCGGCTCGAGGCCGACGAGCAGCGCGGAATTGGCGTTTTCGCCGTCGCGCGCGGAATAGCTCATGCCGTTGGTGACGACCCCGCCCTCCTCCGAGGCCGCGGCGAAGACCTGCCCGCCGGGGCACATGCAGAAGGTAAAGGCACTGCCGGAGGGCAGCCTTTCATGCAGCGCGTAATCCGCCGCGGGCAGCGTCCCGCGCGCGCGGCCGTACTGCGCAAGGTCGATCTCGGTCTGCTTATGCTCGATGCGCACGCCCATGGCAAAGGCCTTGGGCTGCATGGCGACGCCCTGCGTGTAAAGCTTCTCCACCGTGTCGCGCGCGGAGTGCCCGATGGCGAGGATCAGGCGGCGGCAGGGAATGCGCTCCTCCCCCGCCGGACCGCGGACGAGCAGAGCGCGCAGCGCGCCGTTTTCCGTCTCCAGCGCGTCGAGCCGCGTGGAAAAGCGGATCTCGCCGCCAAGGGAGAGGATCTCCTCGCGGATACTGCGCACCACGGAGACGAGCACATCCGTCCCGATATGGGGCTTGGCGTCGTAGACGACGCTCTCCGGCGCGCCATGGGCGGCGAATTCCCGCAGCACAAAGGAGATGCGCCGGTCATGCGTGCCGGTGTTGAGCTTGCCGTCGGAAAAGGTGCCGGCGCCGCCCTCTCCGAACTGCACGTTGCTCTCGGGGTCGAGCCTCCCGCCCGCGCGGAAGGCCTCCACGGCCTGCTGCCTGCGCTCGACGCACTCTCCGCGCTCGAGCACCAGGGGCCGCGCCCCGGCGCGGGCGAGCACCAGCGCCGCGAACATCCCCGCCGGGCCGAAGCCCACAACGACGGGACGCTCCGAAGTCTTGACTTGCGGGATCTCATATACGGGCTCGGTATAGAGCGCCGCGTCCTTTGCGCGGCGCAGCAACAGCGCCTCCGCCCCGCGGATGCTGACCGCAGCGGCGCAGACGTAATGGATATCGTCTTTCTTCCTCGCGTCGAGCGAGCGCTTGACGAGCTTCAGGCTCTCGATGCGTCCGGGCTCGACGCGCAGCTTCTTTGCCGCCCGTTCGCGGAGCGCGGAGAGCGGCTCCTGCGGAGCGAGGCGGAGGTCACGCACGAGGATCATCTGCCGAGCCTCCCCGCCAGACGGCCGCTCGCCCAGGCCCACTGGAGGTTGAAGCCGCCGCAGTCGCCGTCGATGTCGAGCAGCTCGCCGCAGGCAAAGAGCCCGGGGACGAGGCGGCTCTCCAGGGTCTCGGGGTCGAACTCCTCCGTGCGGAGGCCGCCGGCGGTGACCTGCGCGTGGTCGAAGCCCTCCGTGCCGCGCACGGGAAGGCGAAAGTCCCGGCAGGCGGCGGCGAGCGCATGCAGCTCGCGCGCGTCCAGTTCCTCGAGGGGCTTGGCCGCGTCGACGCCGCTGTAGCGCACGGCCATGCGGCCGAGGCGATTGTGGAGCATACCGGTGAAGATCTCCCCGGCGGGCAGCGAGGGCAGCGCCTCACGGCGGCGAAGCAGGAGGCCGCGCAGCGTCTCTTCATCCTGCGGGAGCAGCATGAGCTTCAGCTCCTGCCCGGCGCAGCCCGTGGAGACGGCGCGCGAGAGATCGAAGACCGCGGGGCCGGAGACCCCGTTATCCGTAAACTGAACCTCGCCCTCGCTCTCCGCGACCGCGCTGCCGTTTTGCAGCAGCTGCAGCCGCGCCTGCACGCGCACGCCCTTGAGCGCGCGCGGATAGCTCGGCTCGGTCACGACCTGGACGAGGGCGGGATAGAGCGCGGTACGTTTGTGGCCGAGGGCCTTGGCGAGCTGGTAGCCGTCCATCACACCGCCGAGCTTGGCGCCCGCGGCGCCGCCGCAGGCGAGGATGAGCTTGTCGGCATGCAGGCGCTCGCCCTCCGCCGTGACGGCGAAGCCGCCGCGCTCACGTGCGACGCTCTGCACCGGGCAGGCGCAGCGCTGCTGTACGCCGCGGCGCTCGAGCTCGAAGCGCAGCACGTCCAGCACGGAGTTGGCGGAATTGGAGAGCGGATAGACCCGCCCGCCGTATTCCTCCGTTGTGAGCAGGCCGAGCGAGGCGAAATAGTCCAGGATCGCGCGCGGGGGATAGGCACGCAGCGCGGGCGCGGCAAAGGCGGGATCTGCCCCGTGGTAGCGGGGCAGGGCCGCCCCGGTATTGGTGAGATTGCAGCGGCCGTTGCCGGTCGCGAGGAGCTTGCGGCCGATGCGCTGCTGCCGCTCGAGCAGCAGAACCTCGTTCTCCTCCCGCTCCGCCGCGCTGAGCGCTGCGGCGATGCCGGAGGCGCCGCCGCCGATGACGATCACACGTGTCATAGCGCCTCCCGATCCCGGTCGCTCTGCAGAAGATCATGCGCAACCGGGGTATAGAACAGCCTGCCGACCTCCGCGGGATCCTGTGTCTCGCCGAGGATCCACATGATCTTCGCGTAAGCGGCCTCGGTGGTCATATCATAGGCCTCGAGCACGCGGGGGTTGCCCTTGAGGCGGTAGCCCACGCTGTAGACCGACAGATCCGAGCCCTCGTTCTGCACCTGCGTCGTCATGACGAGGTATTTGCCCGCCTCCGTATAGCGCCGGACGGCCTCGAACAGCCTGTCGCCCTGGTAGTCGGGCAGGCCGCCTACGCCGAAGCACTCGATGAGCACGGCGTCCTTGCGTGCCAGCATGAACTCCAGCAGCTCAAAATCTGTCCCCGGGACCATTTTGATGAGGCCGACGCGGGTATCGAGCCGATCGAACCAGCGCGGAACTGCCTCGTATTCGGGGGAGATATAGCAGAGAAGGCGGTTATCATGCAGGATGCCGAGATCGGGGAAATTGATGCTGGAAAAGGCGGAATAGCTCTTGGAGCAGGTCTTGCGGGCGCGGGTGCCGAGGATGACGCGGCCGTTGAAGACGATGCAGACGCCGTGGAGCTTGTCCGAGCAGGCGCAGGTGAAGGCGTCGGTGAGGTTGATTTTGGAGTCGGTGGAGTCATAGTGGATGGGCTTCTGCGCGCCGGTGAGGATGATGGGCTTTTCGCTCCCCTGGATCATGTAGCTCAGGGCCGCGGCGGTATAGGCCATGGTATCGGTGCCGTGGCTGATAACAAAGCCGTCGTACTCGTGGTAGTGGGCGCGGATGGCGCGCGTCACCGCCTGCCAGTGGACGGGGGTGATATTGGTGCTGTCAAGGGAAAAGAGGGAAAGGCAGTCCACCTTGCAGATCCCGGAGATGGCCGGGACAGCGCGCAGCAGCTGCTCCGGGCTGAGTTCCGGGGTGAGACCGTCCGGCGTTTTCTCCGAGGCGATGGTGCCGCCGGTACCGAGCATCAGAATACGTTTCATTTCTTCTCCTTCTTCGTCTCCGCAGCTGTGTGCGGCGGAGCGTCGCTGACTGGCTGACTATATATTATATTGTGTCCTTCGGGGCTTGTCAACCGATCCGACCCGCGCCGCGCCGCGGAAAAAGCCTTCTCCGGCGTTGACACCGCGGCGCAAGTTGCTGTATAATATTCTGACTTTTTATCGGTTCTTACCGGAACCAAAGGAGAAACGCGTGAGCAGACGGGCAAATCGGGCGAAAAAAGTGAATCTGGCGCTGACAGCAGCCGCTTTGCTGCTGGCAGGGCTGCTGTTCGTCCTGCTGCAGCGCGCCAACGCCGCGGGGACGATCCCCGACGCGCAGCCGGAGAGCGTTTCCCCTTCGCCTCAGGCGGACTATGCGTCGGCGCAGCTTGTGATCTCGGAGCTGATGGTCAAAAACCGCGCGACGCTCCGCGATGAAAGCGGCGCCTTTCCCGACTGGTTTGAGCTGCAGAACATCGGAGACGCGCCCGTATCTCTCTCCGGCTGGCGCGTGAGCGACAAGGAGGCCGCTTACGGCTGGACGCTGCCGGACGAGGAGCTCGCGCCGGGGGCTTTCCTTCTCCTCTACGCCGACCGCGGCGAGAGCGGGCTGCACACGGACTTTGCCCTCTCGGAGGGAGAGACTCTCTTCCTGCGCTCCCCCGACGGCGCAGCCGTCTCCTCCGCGCCCTGCATGAGCGCGCGCGCCGACGTCTCCGTGCGTCTCAAGGCGGACGGGGGCTACGAGGAGAGCTGCTACCCCACGCCGGGCTATGCCAACGACGCTGCAGGCTACGAGGCCTTTCAGGCCTCGCTCGCCGCGCCTGCGGATCTGACGATCAACGAGGTCGTCGTCGCCAATGTCCACAGCGCATGGGCGGGCGTGCTCGGCGAGAGCGACTGGGTGGAGCTCAAGAACAATTCCCGCTCGCAGCTGCGCCTGTCCGACTACTGCATCTCCGACGACGCGGACGATCTGCTCTGCTATACGCTCCCGAACGTGACCCTCTCGCCCGGCGAGCGCTGGCTGCTGCGCTTTGACCGCTCCAATCCGCTGCTGGGCAGCGCGCCGGTCTGCGCCGCCTTCAATCTCGACGCCTTTTCCGAGCAGCTCTACCTCAGCCGCAGCGACGGCACGCTGGTAGATTACGCTCCGCTCCGCGATATCCCCTATGACGGCAGCCTCGGCCGCCTCGAGGGCAAAAACGGCTGGTTCTACTTCGCCATGCCGAGCCCCGGTGAAAAGAACAAGTCCGGTTTCCGCCGCGTCTCGGCGATGCCCGTTGCGCTCACCGAGGACGGCGTGTTCGACGACGTAGACAGCGTAGAGGTCGCACTCGCCGGCAGCGGCGTGATCCGCTATACCACCGACGGCAGTGTTCCCACGGAGAACAGCCCCGTCTGGAAGGGGCCGCTCTCGGTCAAGCAGACCGGCAGCGTGCGCGCGATCTGCCTGGAGGAGGGCGCGCTGCCGAGCCGCGTGCTCACGCTCTGCTACATTCTCAACGAGGGGCACACGCTGCCCGTCGTGAGTCTCATCAACGACGCGCCCGGTACCTTCCAGAACATCTACAACAAGGGGATCAAGGTCGTCGAGACCCGGGCAAGCTTCTCCTATTATGACGATGCCGGCAGCTTCACCGTCCCTTGCGGGATCAAGATGCACGGGGACACCAGCCTCGTGCTCCCGAAGAAGAACATGAGCCTGCGTCTGCGCGGACAGTACGGCGCAGAGAGCGTACAGTATGATCTGTTCGGCGGCGGCGTGACGGAGTTTTCCTCCCTCATCCTGCGCTGCGGGCAGGACTACAACCGCGCCAGCATGCGCAACGAGCTCTGCGAGGCGCTTGCGCAGCAGAGCTCCGACGCCGTTTTCAGCCAGCGCAGCCGCTACGTGGTCGTGTATATCGACGGGGTCTATTCCGGGATCTACGCGCTCACCGAGCGTCTGAGCAGCGCGATGGTCGCGCGGCAGCGCGGCGTGAGCGAGTCGAGCGTGCGGGTGGTGGAATCCGAGGTCTATCCCAACGACGAGTTTTACATAGACGTCCTCGACTACTGCGACACGCATGATCTCAGCGACAGCGCCAACTATGAGGAGCTCAGCCGCCGCCTGGATCTCGACAGCGTTATCGACTGGATCGTGCTGGAGGGCTGGTGCGCCAATACCGACCTCACCTACGGCAATCTCCGCTATTGCCGCAGCACGGAGGACGACGGGCGCTGGCGGCTCATGTATTACGACATGGACGCGACCCTCTCCGAGCGGGACGAGCAGTTCACCAACATTCTCTCCCCCTGGCAGCTGCAGGCGCGGCAGGTGTCGATGATCATCGCGCCGCTGCTGAAAAACGCCGACTTCCGCGACCGTCTTCTGACGCGGGCGGGAGAGCTGCTGTCCACCACGCTCGCGGACGAGAACGTCCTCCGGGAGATCGACCGGCTGGAGGCGGAGCTCGCCCCCGAGATCCGGCGCGACTTCCTGCGGCTCGGCAACAAGCCGGAATCCTGGGAGTGGAACGTGCGCTGGCTGCGCAGCTTCATCTCCGACGAAGGCTGGGCGCAGCACGGCGCGGACGCGCTCTGCGAGATCTTCGCGCTCGGCGACGCCGAGCGGGAGCGCTATTTCGGAGGCGTGCAGCCATGAGAGACACCATTCTCACCTTCAAGCGCTATGAAAAGAAATATCTCCTCTCCGCCGAGGCCTTTGCGCGTCTCTGGGACAAGCTGGGCGGACGGCTGGAGGAGGATGAATACCCGCGCAGCACCGTATGCAGCCTGTATTACGACAGCGGAGATTTCTCGCTGATCCGCCGCTCGCTGGAGCGGCCCGTCTACAAGGAAAAACTCCGCCTGCGCAGCTACGGCGTGCCGGATGCGGCGGGTGAGGTCTTCGTAGAGCTCAAGAAAAAATACAAGGGCGTGGTGTACAAGCGCCGCGCCGCCCTCCCGGCCTCCGCCGCAGAGGACTGGCTCGCGGGGAAGATCCCCGCGCCGGGCGACAGCCAGACGCTCCGGGAGATCGCCTGGTTCCTGCGCGAGAACGACGTGCAGCCGCGCGTCTTCATCGCCTGTGACCGGGAGGCCTGGCGGGTCAAGGATCAGCCCGAGCTGCGCATCACCTTCGATCGGAACCTGCGCTGGCGCGGCGACGCGCTCTCCCTCACGGCGGGCGACGGCGGCGAAGCGCTGCTCGCGCCGGGCGAGGTGCTCATGGAGATCAAGATCCCGGATGCGGCTCCGCTTTGGCTCGCGCATCTGCTCAGCGAGGAAAAGATCTTCCCGGTGAGCTTCTCCAAGTACGGCACCTGCTACCGCGAGCACATCCTCTGCACGCTCTTTTCCGACCCCGAAAGCCGGGAAGCTCTCACCGCCGCAGCCGATTGACGCGGCGCATCTCCAAGTAACTCACATCAGGAGGACTCTCTTATGTCCATTCTCAGCAGCATCATCCCCTCGCAGATGACCCTCACGGCCTTTCTGCTCTGCGAGCTGTGCGCCGTTGTGCTCGGCGTCGGCACGGCGCTCGTCTTTCTCGCGCGCGACCGGCACAGCGGCGCCTTCACCCAGGCGCTGGCTCTGCTCCCGCCGATCGTCTCGCTCGTCATCATGATGGTCAACGGCAATATCGGCGCGGGTCTCGCCGTGGCCGGCACCTTCGCCCTGGTGCGCTTCCGCAGCGCGCCCGGCAGCGCCAAGGAGATCGCGGGGCTGTTCATGTCCGTCGCGATCGGTCTCGCCTGCGGGATGGGCTATGTCGTATTTGCGGGCATTTTCTTCGTGCTGATGGCGAGCTTCGTGCTGCTGCTCGCGCGCACCCGCTTCGGCGAGGCCAACATGCGCCAGCGCACGCTCAAGATCACGATCCCGGAGGACCTCAACTATGAGGAGCTCTTCGACGATCTCTTTGAGAAATACACCCTCTCGCACGAGCTGACCAAGGTGCGCACCACCAATATGGGCACGCTCTACGAGCTGAGCTACGCCATTGAGCTCAGGGACCCCGAGCATACGCGCGCTTTTCTCGACGACATCCGCTGCCGCAACGGCAATCTCAACATCGTCTGCAGCCGCGAGGCCGACAGGGAGATCATGTAAAGGAGCTTCCATGAAGAAACTGCTTCCCCTGCTGCTCATTGCAGCGCTTCTGCTCGCCGCCTGCGGCTCCGCCGCCGAGACGGAGAGCGAGGCCACGCGCATCGTTTTTAACGGCTCTGCCGTCGAGATCCATGGCGGCGGCGCAAAGGATGAGGGCGCCGTCGTGAAGATCGGCTCGGCCGGCAGCTATGTCCTCAGCGGCTCCGGCGAAGAGCGCCAGGTCGTCATCGACACAGGCGACAACCCCATGGAGGTCACGCTGATCCTCGAGGGGCTCACGCTCTCCAACTCCGGCGGCGCCGCCATCCATATCGTCCAGGCCGGGAATTTCCGCCTGCAGCTCGCGGAGGGGACGGACAACACCCTCATCTCCGGGGACGAGGCGATGCTCGGCAGTATCGATCCGGAGCAGAGCGGCGCCGCGCTCTACAGTGAGGACGACATGGACATCGAGGGCTCCGGCCGCCTCACGGTCTGTGGCTACCTCAACAACGGCATCGCCTGCAAGGACGATCTCGACATCAACGCGGGCGTTGTGACCGTCGTCGCCGCGAACAACGGCGTCAAGGGCAGCGACTCCGTTGAGATCAAGGGCGGGGTGCTGAACATCACCGCACAGGGCGACGGCATCAAGTCTGCCGAGATCGACACGGCCGACAAGGGCTTCATCACGATCTCCGGTGGGGACGTCACCATCGTCAGCGACGGAGACGGCATCCAGGCGGCGACCGACCTGCGCATCACGGGCGGCACGCTCGCCGTCACCGCGCGCGGCGACGGCGAGAGCGCCAGCAGCAAGGCGCTCAAGGCCGGACGCGCCCTCACGCTGGAGGGCGGCAGCGTCCTCGTCTCCTCGCAGGAGGACGGTCTGCGCGCACAGTCTGTGCGTGTCCTGGGCGGCTCGCTCGAGCTGCGCGCGCTGGGCGACGGCATCCAGTCCGGCGTCAAGGGCAGCGGCGTGGGCGACGTCAGCATCGAGGGCGGCACGCTCCTCCTGCTGACCGGCAAGCAGGCCGTCCAGCCCGAGGGGCTCTTCCTCGTCACCGGCGGCGAGCTCACGGCCGTCATCGGCTCGACGAAGCAGATCGAGCCGCAGACGGTGCTGCCGCGGCTCTTCTGCGCGATCAAGGGCGCAGCGGGCGACACGCTGCGCATCGGGGAGCACGGCCCCGGCGTCGAGACTGCCTTCAGCTACAAGACCGTCCTGCGCGTCGGGGCGGAGCTGGTCTCTGGCGAGAGCGTCGTCGTCTCGAACGGCACGAACACCGTCAGCGCGCTTGTCAAATAAACAGCCGCGCCGCGGCGTATAATCAAAAAGCTATCCCCACCCGAAAGGTGGGGATAGCTTTTTGATTCTTCTTATTCGTGTTGTTCGTGACCCGCTCAGTCGGCGGCCTTCATGGACAGGAAGGCGTTGATGAAGCCGTCGAGATCGCCGTCCATGACGGCCTGGATGTTGCCGGTCTCATACTCGGTGCGCAGGTCTTTGACCATCTGGTAGGGCATGAACACGTAGGAGCGGATCTGGCTGCCCCATTCGATCTTCATCTGGACGCCCTTGATATCGCTGATCTTTTCGAGATGCTCGCGCTCCTTGATCTCGGCCAGACGCGCGCGCAGCATGTTCTTGCAGTTTTCGAGGTTCTGGAAGTGGCTGCGCTCGACCTGGGAGGAGACCACGATGCCGGTAGGCTTGTGGATCAGGCGCACCGCGGAGGAGGTCTTGTTGACCTTCTGGCCGCCCGCCCCGGAGGAGCGGTAGACCTGCATCTCAATGTCGTCGTCCTTGAGGACGATCTCGGTGTCGTCGGTGATCTCCGGCATGACCTCGACCGCTGCGAAGGAGGTCTGGCGCCGGCCGGCCGCATCGAAGGGCGAGACACGCACGAGCCGGTGCACGCCGTGCTCGCTGCGCAGGAAGCCATAGGCGTTCTCGCCCTCGATCATGATGGTGGCGCTCTTGATACCGGCCTCGTCGCCGTCCTGGTAATCCATGACCTTCACCTTGTAGTCGTGCCGGTCGGCCCACATGTTGTACATGCGGTAGAGCATCGCGGCCCAGTCCTGCGCCTCGGTGCCGCCGGCGCCGGCGTGGAAGGTGAGGATGGCGTTGTTGGCATCATACTCGCCGGTGAGGAGGGTGCTGAGGCGGGTCTCCTGCATTTTTTCGGAGAAGGAGGCGTACTCCGTCTTCAGCTCCTCGAGCATGGAGCTGTCGCTCTCCTCGAGGGCCATCTCGCACAGCGTATAGAGATCCTCCCAGCTCTGGCAGAGGCGGTTATAATTATCGACCTTGGCCTTGAGCGCCTTGATGCGCTTCTGCACCTTCTGCGCATTGGCAACGTCGTTCCAGAAGCCGTCGCGCTCGCTGGCAGCCTCGAGCTCCTCGATCTCCTTGACGGCGGGCTCGAGCTTCAGCGCGCCGCGCAGCACCTCGAGCGCGGGCTTGTCGGCATTGAGTCTGGCTTTGTATTCTTCAAATTCAAGCATCTTGCAGTATTCTCCCTGTAAAAAAATCACAACAATTACGGTTCGGGCAATACATTATATACAAAAATACCACGCTTGTAAATGGATTTTTTCTTTGGATTTTGTCACCTTCAAAAGCAGACTTTCTCTTTTCATTGCGCGCTGTTTGTGTTACAATGGATATCGGTATCGGCATGTGCCGTGCCAAAGACCTGCATTTCCTATGAAATATAATCAGGAGGATAAGCGAATGATTTCTCACGGCAAGGAGATCCGTGTCTTCGCAGGCAATTCCAATCTCGCACTCGCGCAGGCGATCTGCTCTGATCTGTTCATGAGCCTCGGCAGCGCCTCCGTTTCACAGTTTGCGGACGGCGAATGCTCCGTCTCCGTGTACGAGCCGGTCCGCGGCAAGGACGTGTTCATCGTCCAGTCCACCTGCGGCCCCGTAAACAACCATCTGATGGAGCTGCTCATCATGATCGACGCTATGCGCCGCGCCTCCGCCGGCCGCATCACTGCGGTCATCCCCTATTTCGGCTACGCCCGGCAGGACCGCAAAGCCAAGAGCCGCGACCCCATCTCCGCCAAGCTCGTCGCCAACCTCATCACCGCCGCCGGGGCGGACAGAGTCCTGACCATGGACCTGCACGCAGCCCAGATCCAGGGCTTTTTTGACATTCCGGTCGATAATCTGGCCGGTTCCAACATCTTCGTCAAGCACTACGTCAAGAAATTCGGCAAGAACAACGAGGATATCATGGTCGTCTCGCCCGATGTGGGCAGCACCGCCCGCGCCCGCGCCTTCGCGATGCGTCTCGGCTGCAACATGGCCATCGTGGACAAGCGCCGCGAGCGCGCCAACCAGTCCGAGGTCATGAACATCATCGGCAACGTCGAGGGCAAGACCTGCATCCTGCTCGACGACATCGTGGACACGGCCGGCTCCCTCTGCGGCGCCGCCAAGGCCATCAAGGAGATCGGCGGCGCGAAGGAAGTCTACGCCTGCGCGACCCACGGCGTGCTCTCCGGCCCCGCGCTCGACCGCATCAACGACAGCTGCATCAAGGAGCTCCTCCTTCTCGATACCATTCCCTTCCCCCAGGACAAGGTTCAGCCCGAGAAGATCGAGTACCTCACGACGGCGTCTGTCTTCGCGGAGGCCATCCGCCGCATTTACGAGGAAGTCTCTATCTCCAGTTTTTTTGAAACCTGATCCGGCTCCGGCCGGGCGAGGAGCGTTCACATGATTTTCAGCAGCAGCGCCCCCGGCTGGCTGGTCGTCTTTCTCGGCAACCCCGGCCTGAAATATGAGGGCACGCGCCACAACGCCGGCTTCATGACCGCCGACGCCCTGGCGGGTAAAAAAGGCATCAGCATCAACCGCGTCCGCTTCCAGGCGCTCACCGCGGCCTGCGAGCTTGGCGGGCAGCGCGTGCTGCTGATGAAGCCGCAGACCTATATGAACCTCTCCGGAGACGCTGTCGGCGCGGCCGCGCGCTTCTACAAGATCCCGCCGGAGCATATCCTTGTGGTCTCGGATGAGGTGAACCTCCCCGTGGGGAAGCTGCGCGTGCGCAGCAAGGGCTCCGCGGGCGGGCACAACGGCCTCAAGAGCATCATCGCCGCCCTCGGCAGCGAGGATTTTCCCCGCATCCGCCTGGGCGTCGGCGCGCCGCCCCACCCCGACTACGACATGGCCGACTGGGTGCTCTCCGTCTTCCGCGGCCAGGACGCCGAGGACATGGCGCAGGCTGCCTCCCGCGCGGCAGAGGCCGTGGAATGCTATCTCGAAAAAGGCCCCGATAAGGCCATGAACCTCTATAATACCCGCTGATTTCTGCCCTTTGATCCCGTGCAACCCTGCGGCCTCCGGCCGCGGAAACGAATACATCAATCAGAAAAGGAGGCTGCTTATGAAGAAAAGCTGCATTGCCATGCTCCTGGCAGGCGGTCAGGGCTCCCGTCTCTACGCTCTGACCCAGGACGTGGCCAAGCCCAGCGTTCCCTTCGGCGGCAAATACCGAATCATCGATTTTCCCCTGTCCAACTGCGCCAACTCCGGCATCGACACCGTGGGTGTCCTGACCCAGTACAAGCCCCTCCAGCTCAACTCCTACATCGGCACCGGCCAGCCCTGGGATCTGGACGTGTCTGACGGCGGCGTGTACATTCTGCCGCCCTACCTCGGGGCGCACGAGCAGGGCTCCTGGTTCACCGGCACCGCCAATGCCATCTACCAGAACATTGCCTTTATCGACAACTACAATCCCGACAACGTGCTGATTCTCTCCGGCGACCATATCTATAAGATGGACTATGCGGACATGCTCCGGGAGCACCTCGAGAGCAACGCCGCCCTTACCATCGCCGTGCAGCAGGTCTCCCTGGAGGAGGCCACCCGCATGGGCATTATGAGCGTGGGCGAAGACGGCGCGATCTGCGAGTTTGAGGAGAAACCCAAGCACCCGAAATCCGACCTGGCCTCCATGGGCATTTACGTGTTCAACTGGAAGATGCTCCGCCGCTACCTCATCGAGGACGAGGCCGACCCCAACTCCAGCAAGGACTTCGGCAAGAACATCATCCCCAAGATGCTCGCCAACGGCGAGAAGCTCTGGCCCTACCGCTTCAAGGGCTACTGGCGCGACGTCGGCACCATCACGAGCCTCTGGGACGCCAATATGGACATGCTCTCCACCACGCTCATCAATCTCTACGATCCGAGCTGGCCCATTGCCTCCCGCAGCCCCGTGCTTCCGCCGCACTACGCCGGCGAGAATGCCGAGATCATCCACTCCATCGTCACCGAGGGTTGTGAGATCGACGGCCACGTGGAGAACTCCGTGCTCTCCGCCTCCGTCAAGGTCGGCGCGGGCGCGAAGGTGCTCTACAGCGTGCTGATGCCCGGCGTCACGGTCGAGCCCGGCGCGGTGGTGGAATACGCCATCATCGGCGAAGGCACGAAGATCGGCGCCGGCGCGCATATCGGCTCCGAGCCCGACGGCAGCGAAGGCTGGGGCGTCGCCACCTGCGGCCCCAACATTGAGATCCGCCCGGATGCGACCGTCGCCCCCGGCGCGATGATCTACAACGGAGAGGAGGTCTAAGCATGAGAGACTATCACGGCATCATTTTCGCCTATCATGACGAGCCCGCCCTGCGCGAGCTGACCGCCCACCGCACCGCCGCGTCGCTGCCCTTCTGCGGCCGCTACCGGCTCATCGACTTCGCGCTCTCCTCTCTGCGCAACGCCGGCATTCTCGACGTCGGCGTCATCATGCAGCGCGACTATCAGTCCCTGCTCGACCATATCGGCAGCGGCAAGGCCTGGGACATGAGCCGCAGCACCCGCGGCCTGCGCATGCTGCCGCCCTTCGGCCTGCCCCAGTACCACACCGGCGACTACACCGGCACCATGGAAGCCCTGCTCGCCGTCAGCTCCTACATCGGCAACATCGACGAGAACAATGTCATTCTGATGCTCGGCAACCTCTGCGCCAACCTCGACCTCGACGCGGCCATCCGCGCACATGAGGCTTCCGGCGCGGACGCTACCGCCATCTGCGCCGACCACGAGCTGCCCAGCACCCACAGCAGCTATGTGCTCGGGGAGGACGGACTCGTCTCCCGCATGGAGATGTTCCGCGTGGGCGCCTCCGAGGGTCACCCCTCTCTCGAGGCCTATATCTTCCGCAAGGACAAGCTCCTCGCGCTCATGGACGCCTGCGAGCGCCGCAATCTCCACCGCTTTCACCGTGACGCCGTCCCCTTCTTCCTGGAGCAGGGCGGCAAGATGGCCGTGTACGTGCACCCGGGCTATGCGCGCATCATCCGCACCGCCGAGGGCTATGTGGAGGCCAGCCGCGATATGCTCGTCCCGGAAAACCGCCGCCAGGTCTTCCCGGCCGACCGGCCCGTGCGCACCAAGGAGCACGAGGGCGTGAGCACCTATTACGGTGAAAATTCCTCTTCCCGCCGCAGCCTCGTGGCCGACAACTGCATCATCGATGGCGATCTGCGCGACAGCACCATCTTCTCCGGCGTCAAGATCGGCAAGGGCTCCACGCTTGAGGACTGCATCATCATGCGCGGCTGCACCATCGGCGAAAACGTCACGCTCAAGCACGTGATCGCCGACAAGGCCTGCAGCTTCTCCGACGGCACCGTGCTGATCGGCAGCGAGAAGCTCCCGACCCTGGTGCCCAAGAACAGCAAAATCTAAATCAGACTTCTCGATCCGCACGCCGTTTCTCGGACTGCAGACAAGCCCCGGCATCCGGAGACGGTTTTGCAAGGGAAGAGCGCAGAGAGGGGACGGGGAGTCCCCTTTCTGCGTTCCATCCCCGCAAAACAGAAACGCCTTCGTTTCTGTTTTGCCTCTCACGGGGCCGACGTGCCGTCGGCCCCGTGAGGAACGGGCGGTTCCCGCCCGTTCCTCCTTTTTCTCAATTCTTCTGGAGGTACATACCCGCTATGATCAGTGAAATTTCCCGCGACGAAATGCGCAGCGCCATTGAGGACAAGCTCTGCGCCCACTTCGGCACTACCGCTTCCGCCGCGACCGATGACCAGGTTTTCCAGGCGTCCGCCATCGTGATCCGCGAGATCATGAGCCGCTTCCTGGCCGTGGAGGATCCCCACCGCGCGGAAAAAGAGATCCACTACATGTCCATGGAATTCCTCATGGGCCGCAGCCTCATGAAAAACGCCTTCAACCTCGGCATCAGCGAAGCCCTCTCCGGCGCGCTGGAGGATCTGGGCCGCAGCGCGGGCGACATTTTTGAGTCCGAGCCCGACGCCGGCCTCGGCAACGGCGGTCTGGGTCGTCTCGCCGCCTGCTATATGGACAGCATGGCCACCCTCGGCCTGCAGGCCACGGGCTATTCCATCTGCTATGAGCTCGGCATTTTCCGCCAGCGCTTCCAGGACGGCAAGCAGACCGAGGTCGCCGACAACTGGCGCAGCGCCGCCGAGAGCTGGCTCATCCCCCGCTATGAGGACATGGTCGAGGTCCGCTTCGGCGGCCAGATCTCCCCGCATTGGGACAGCTTCGGCCACTATCACGCCGAGCACACCGGCTATGACGCCGTCATCGCCCTGCCGCGCGATATGCTGATCGCGGGCTACGGAGGAAAGGAGATCAACACGCTCCGCCTCTGGGACGCCAAGAGTCCCAACTCGCTCGATATGTACCTCTTCTCCGAGGGCGCATATGTCAAGAGCATGGAGCAGCGCACCATGGCCGAGGTCATCACCAAGGTTCTCTACCCCGCTGACGACCACATCGAGGGCAAGACCCTGCGCCTCAAGCAGCAGTATTTCTTCGTCTCCGCCACCGCGCAGGATATCGTGCGCAAGCACATCAAGATGTGGGGCGACGTCCGCTCCTTCTGCGACCACCACGTCATCCAGATCAACGACACGCACCCGACCATGATCATCCCCGAGCTCATGCGCATTTTCATGGACGAGCATGGCCTTGGCTGGGACGAGGCCTGGAACATCGTCAAGAAGAGCGTCGCCTACACCAACCACACCGTCATGAGCGAAGCGCTCGAGAAGTGGCCGCAGGATCTGGTGCAGAAGCTGCTGCCCCGCCTGTGGGAGATCATGTGCGAGATCAACCGCCGCTGGTGCGACTATCTCGTTTACAACTTCAACTGGGATGAGCGCGTCGGCCGCAACCTCATCATCCGCGACGGTCAGGTACACATGGCAAATCTCTGCCTCGCCGCCTGCTATATGGTCAACGGCGTCTCCCGCCTCCACGGGCAGATCCTCAAGGACGACCTCTTCCACGACATCTACACCCTGCGCCCCGACCGCTTCACCTACGTCACCAACGGCATCGACCACCGCCGCTGGCTCGCGCAGATCAACCCCGGTCTGCACGGCCTGCTCAGCGAGCTCATCGGCCAGGACTACCTCACGAAGCCCGAGGAGCTGGCGAAGTTCGCCGCCTACGCGGACGACTCCGCCGTGCGCGAGCAGATAAACGCCATCAAGAAGCAGAACAAGGAGCGCTTCGCCCGCTTTATCAAGCGCAACAACGACGGCTTCGTCTTCGATACCGACGGCATCATGGATGTTCAGGTCAAGCGCCTGCACGAGTACAAGCGCCAGCTGCTGTGCGCGATGAGCATCGCCAAGCTTCAGCTCCAGCTGCACGACGATCCCAACCGCGACTTTGTGCCGCGCACCTTCGTCTTCGGCGCCAAGGCCGCCGCCGGCTACAAGACCGCCAAGCGCATCATCGAGCTGCTGCTCAGCCTCGCCGACGACGTCAACAACGATCCCATCTGCCGCGGCAAGCTGCAGGTCTGCTTCGTGGAGAACTACCGCGTCTCCGCCGCCGAGGAGATCGTGCCGGCGGCGCAGGTCTCCGAGCAGATCTCCACCGCCGGCAAGGAGGCCTCCGGCACCGGCTGCATGAAGCTGATGATGAACGGCGCCGTGACCATCGGCACGCTCGACGGCGCGAACGTCGAGATGTACGAGCGGCTGGGTGACGAGAACATGTTCCTCTTCGGCCTGCACACCGACGAGATCGCCGATCTCCGCCGCCGCGGCTACGACCCCATGGGCATCGTGAACAACGACTGGGAGCTCAAGCGCGTGCTTGACCGCTTCTCCGCCGGCTTCCGGGACGGCAAGGGCTATGCCGACCTCGTCTCCGGCCTGATCTACGGCGGCGACCCCTATATGCTCATCGCCGACTACCGCGCCTATGTCGACTGCCAGACCCGTCTGTACGAGCGCATCCGCGACAAGGACGAGTATGCGCGCCTGGCCATCATGAACACCGCCCAGAGCGGCTTCTTCGCCGCCGACCGCGCCGTCGGAGAATACGCGAAGAACATCTGGCATATCTGATCGGCAAATAACCTGACACGAAGAAAAACACGGATCACCGCCGGTGATCCGTGTTTTTGAAAGAGGCAGCTATGGCTACGAAACACATCGCCGTCGTGGGCGGCATGAATATGGACATCGGCGGCCGCCCGGAGGGTCGGCTCGTGGCGCGCGACTCGAATCCCGGCGCCGTGACCATGCGCCCCGGCGGGGTCGGACACAACATCGCGTGCGACCTCCGCCTGCTGGGACTCGAGGTCTCCCTCCTCACCGCAGTGGGGGACGATTTTTTCGGCTCCGCACTGCTCGAGAGCTGCCGTGCCGCCGGGATCGACACGCGCCTGTCCCTGCTCTGCCCCGGAATGCGCAGCTCGACCTACCTCTACGTCAACGGTGAGGACGGGGATATGCAGCTCGCCATCGCCGACATGGAGGTGACCGCGCGGATCACGCCCGAGGCCCTTGCGCCGCATCTCGGGGCGCTCAACGGCGCGGACGCCGTCGTGCTGGACGCCAATCTCAGCACCGAGACGCTGGAATACCTCGCGCAGCACGTCAGCGTGCCGCTCTATGCCGACGCGGTCTCCACCGCGAAGGCCCCGCGGCTGCTGCCGCTGCTCGACAGACTCGCCGCTCTCAAGCCCAACGCCATCGAGGCCGAGATCCTCACCGGCGAGCACGATGCGGAGCAGGCCGCGCGGGCGCTGCTGCGGCGCGGTGTTGAGCGCGTGTTCGTGAGCATCGGTGCGGGCGGCCTGATCGCCGCCGAGGGGGAGAGGCTGCTGCGCCTGCCCTGCATACCGGCGCGCTCCGTGAACACCACCGGCGCGGGCGACGCCGCCACCGCCGCCGTCGTCTGGAGCGGGGTGTGCGGCCTCACGCTTGAGCAGACTGCCCTGGCCGCGCTCACCGCCGGCGCCTGGGCGACCGAGAGCGAGGAACCGGATTCGCCCCGCCTGCGGGAGCTCCCCGCGCTGTTCGGGCTCTGATCCCGCCTGCGCCGCCCGAAGACGGAGCGGCGACCCATATTGCCGGCTATCCGCCGCGGAACAGGCTGTTCCGCGGCATTTTTTCCTGCGCGCCCGGCGTATTTCCCCGCGCTCCCCTGAGCTTGACGGCGGCGGGGGAACTTGCTATAATTATGAGGTTACAATCTCTCTTTCCCTCTTTGGGAGGCATTTTCATGAAGAAGCTCATGCTCATCATCAACCCCGCCGCCGGGCGGGGCGAATACAAGCTCAACCTCGGCGACGCGCTGGAGACGCTCGCCGCCGGCGGCTTTGTCACCACGCTCTATTTCACCGCCGGGCACGGCGACGCCACTCTTCTCGCCGCCGCGCACGCGGCGGAATACGACGAGGTCGCCTGCGTCGGCGGCGACGGCACGCTCAGCGAGGTCATGGCCGGGCTCATGCAGCTCGACGCGCCCCCTCCCCTGGGCTACTTCCCGATGGGCACGGCCAACGACGTGGCCACCACGCTCGACCTGCCGAAGAACGACATCGTGGGAGCGGCGCGGCGCCTGATCGCCGGGACGCCGCATCCCTTCGACGTGGGCGGCTTCGGGGACGACCGGTATTTCGCCTATATTGCGGCCTTCGGCGCCTTCACGGAGGTAAGCTACGCCACGCCGCAGAGCCAGAAAAAGGCGCTCGGCCACCTCGCCTATGTTCTGCAGGGCGCGGCCCTGCTCCCGACCATCGAGACGATCCACACCCGCGTGGAGTACGACGACGGCGTTTTTGAGGGGGATCTGCTCTATGGCAGCATGTCCAATTCCACTTCCGTCGCCGGGATCGTAAAGCTCCCGGAGGAGATGGTCTCCCTGGGCGACGGCATGAGCGAGCTGGTGCTGGTAAAAGACCCCGGCTCGGTCGCGGGCTTCGGCGAGCTGGCAGACAGCGTGCTCTCCCGCCGCTTTGACAGCGACGCGCTGCTGATCCTGCATACCCGCAGGGCCAGCTTCCACTTTGACCGCCCCGTTCCCTGGACGCGCGACGGCGAGGCCGGCGGCTCCTACACCGATGTCACGCTCTGCAACTACAAGGCGCCCATCCGCTTCATTTTTTAAGGCTGCTCTGTTGCAAAAACCGCGGGATTTGAGTATACTAATTGCACCGCAGGGTACACCGCGGTGCTTTTGACGAAAGGAAATCAGCCCATGAAACACCAGAAAATTGCCGGCATCTTCGCCGACGCCGCCTCCTTCGACGGGAAGGAGCTCACAGTCTGCGGCTGGGTCCGCACCGTGCGGGACATGAAAAACTTCGGCTTCATCGAGCTCAACGACGGGAGTATCTTCCAGTCCCTGCAGGTCGTGTTCGAGCGCGGCAGCCTTGATAATTACGACGAGATCGCCCACCAGAACGTCGGCGCCGCCCTCATTGTGACGGGCACACTGGTGCTCACGCCTGGCGCCAAGCAGCCCTTCGAGCTCAAGGCCAGGGAGATCGCCGTCGAAGGCGTCTCCACGCCGGACTATCCCCTGCAGAAAAAGCGCCACAGCGTGGAGTTTCTGCGCACGATCCAGCATCTGCGCGCGCGCACCAACCTCTTCTCCGCGACCTTCCGCGTCCGCAGCGTGGCGGCGCAGGCCGTGCACGAGTTCTTCCAGAGCCGCGGCTTCGTCTATGTGCACACGCCCATCATCACCGGCTCCGATGCCGAGGGCGCAGGCCAGATGTTCCGCGTGACCACCCTGGATATCGACAACCCGCCCCGCACCGAGGACGGCAAGGTGGACTTCTCCAAGGATTTCTTCGGCAAGGCCACGAACCTCACGGTCTCCGGCCAGCTCAATGCCGAGAACTTTGCCATGGCCTTCGGCGACGTGTACACCTTCGGCCCCACCTTCCGCGCGGAGGTGTCCTACACGCAGCGCCACGCGGCGGAGTTCTGGATGATCGAGCCCGAGATGGCCTTCGCCGACCTTGAGGACGATATGGACACCGCCGAGGCGATGGTGAAATTCATCATCAACCGCGTGCTCGAGCGCTGCCCGCAGGATATGGCCTTCTTCAACAGCTTTGTCGACAAGGGCCTGCTGGACCGGCTCCACAACGTCGTCTCCAACGAGTTCGGGCGCATCACCTACAGCGAGGCGGTGGAGATCCTGAAGAAGAGCGGAAAGAAGTTTGAGTTCCCCGTCGAGTGGGGCATCGACCTCCAGACGGAGCATGAGCGCTACCTCACCGAAGAGGTCTTCAAAAAGCCCATCTTCGTCACCGACTATCCCAAGGAGATCAAGGCCTTCTATATGCGTCTCAACGACGACGGCAAGACCGTCGCCGCGGCGGACTGCCTGGTGCCCGGCATCGGCGAGATCATCGGCGGCAGCCAGCGCGAGGAGCGCCTGGAGCTGCTGCAGGCGCGCATGCAGGAGCTGGGGCTCAAGGAGGAGGACTACTGGTGGTACCTCGACCTGCGCCGCTACGGCAGCTGCCGTCACGCGGGCTTCGGCCTGGGCTTCGAGCGCATGGTCATGTACCTCACCGGCGTGAGCAACATCCGCGACGTGGAGCTCCACCCGCGCACCACCGGCAACGCCGACTTTTGAAACAGGAACGGGCGGCCTGCGTACAGGCCACCCGTTCCTGAAAACGACATGGAGGCTCGGATGAAAAAGAAAAAACGCTCTCCCGTTCTGCCGCTTTTGCTTGTGTTTGCCGTCCTGGCTGGCTTTGCCGCCTGGCTGATCCTTGACCGGATGCAGCTTGCCGCACCCGTCGGCGGGACGGAGGCTGCGGAGCCTGCTCAGAAGCCCCAGCTCCCCTCTCTCTTCGCGCCGGATCCCCCGGAAATCGGCACGCTGACGCTCCCGGCGCTCGCGCCCGCCGCGGGCGACGAGGCGATCGCCGAGGCCTACGCGCGCAGCTGGCGCTACGCCCTCGACGGCACGGTGCAGGCGGAGGACAGGCAGGCGCGGCAAGCCGTCACCGTGACGCATCTCGACCAGGAAAAGCTCGCCGAGGGCCTGGCGGACGACGTGAACGCCCTGCTCGCGCGCAACGTGGCCGCCGCAGCCTCGCCGGCGGAGGTCTACGACGAGAACCGGCAGTATCTGCCCGCTCAGGTGGACGCCGCCTGGACGGAGGCGCTGAACGCGCGGCTCGCGCAGCCGGAGGATTATCTCATCGACGAGAGCGTCAGCCTGGAATACAGCTATGCCGACGGCGCGTGGACGCTTCTCAACCCCGAGGCGCTCGCCCCCGGCCTGCCGGACGGCGCCGCGCTGCGCGCCGGGGCGACACAGACGCTCGTCTACGTGCCCTTCCCCTATAAGATCGACGAATACGCCCTCTGCGGCCCTGTGCCGCGCGAGGAAAACTACGGCTATTCCACAGACCCCGCCGAGGTCAGCGCGATGCTCGCGCGGCCGGAGGCACAGCGTCTCATCGGCGAGGAGACCCTGGTCTGGAACGAAAACCTCACGCTCATTCCCAATACCGGCATTTCCTGGTACCTCGATGAGACGCTCCTGGTGATCGTCTGGCAGGAGTGCGAGGCCGGCGGCATCGGCACCTTCTCCGAGATCTTCATCTCCGACGGCTCGCAGCTGCGGCGCAAGATCGCGGGGGACGAGGTCTGGAGCACCCATTTCACCACTACCTCGAACTTTGCTGCGAACGCCAACGCCGTGCTCTGCCTCGGCGGCGACTTCTATTACCATGGGCGCGCCTGCGGCATCAGCGTCTATCAGCGTGCGATCCACCGCTTCGAGCCCTATAGCTGTGACACCTGCTTCTTCACATCCGACGGCGACATGCTCTTTGCCTACCGCGGCCAGATGACCGACCAGGCTGCGGCTGAGCAGTTCATCGCCGACAATGACGTGCTCTTCTCCCTGGCCTTCGGGCCGGTGCTGATCGACAACGGGGTGGATATGACCCCGGAGCTCTATCCCTGGGGCGAGATCAACGACACCTATGCCCGCAGCGCCCTCGGCCTGTTCGGCCGGCACCACTATCTCGCCATGAACATCAACTGCGGCACGCCCAACAGCGGCTATTACTACCTCGCCACGCTCCGCCAGGCGGCAGACGCCATGCTCCGGCGCGGCTGTGTCAAGGCCTACACCCTCGACGGCGGGCAGACCGCCACCACCGTTTTCCACAACACGCTGATCAATCCCGTGCAGTTTGGCTGGCAGAAGGACATCAGCGACGTGATCTACTTTGCCACCGCCATTCCCAACGACCCCGAGACCGCCGATCCCGGCGAATAAAAGCCCAAGGAGGGCCCGCCATGCTTTCGTTCCTGTTTTCCTTTCTCTTCTCGCCCGCTCTCACCGGCAACCTGCTGCTGATTGCGGCGGCCGTCGTCCCGGCGGCGTTCCTGCTCGTGAAGGTCTACCGCTCCGACCGGCTGGAAAAGGAGAGCCTGCCCTTCCTGCTGCGCCTCCTGCTGCTCGGCGTGCTGTCCGCGGGCGTCGCGCTGGTGCTGGAGATGATCGGCGGCTTCCTGCTCGGCCTGCTTGTGCCGGAGGACTCCGTGCTCTACCCGCTGATCACCTATTTTCTCATCGTCGGTCTCTCGGAGGAGAGCGCAAAATATCTCATGCTGCGCCTCAAGACTTGGCATTCGCCGGAGTTCAACTGCCAGTATGACGGCGTCGTGTATGCGACCTTCGTTTCCCTGGGCTTCGCGCTCATCGAAAACGTGCTCTATGTGGTGCAGAACGGCTTCGGCACCGCGGTGATGCGCGCGGTGACCGCCATTCCCGGGCACGCCTGCTTCGGCGTGTTCATGGGCGTGCTCTACGGCCTTGCCCGCTCCTATTTCTATCTTGCGGACATGAAGACCTCCAAGCTCTTCCGCGTGCTGGCTGTGGCCGTCCCCACCCTGCTGCACGGCGCCTACGACTATATTGCCACCTCCGGCGTCACGGGCAGCGCGCTGATCTTCCTGCTCTTCATCGCCGCCTTCTTCGCGCTTTCGCTCTTCCTGATCAACAGAATGGCCCGGAACGACCACTACTTTACCATCGACCGCCGCCATTTCCCGCTCTGACCCGGGCTCCGCATCCCCCCTTTCCCGAGCAGTCTCTCCCTTCCCGCGGCAAAGGCCGCCTCTTTCGATCTGCCGCCGGGCCTTCACGTCGAAGCGCCCGGCGTATTTTGTAGCTTCTGCCAAAATCCGCCCCGGCGCTCCGTCTCGATTTATCGACCCCTACGAAGCGCAAATTTCCGCTTGCAATTTTCGAAAGCTTGCCGTATAATCCCAACGACAAATGGATTTTTAAGCTTCGGTACAGAGAGACCGGCAAAATCGCTCATAATGGGACAGGTGCGGGCTGCACCTGCAAGTATGTGTGTCTTGCCGGGATCGGCAGGGCATTTTTTCATGCCCTCCGCTGCAGATCGGGAACGATGAAGGGGGTTCGGCATGAAGACGAAAGCGCAGATCCTCGACGAGGCCGCGCTCAACCGCGCGCTCATGCGTATCGCACACGAGATCGCCGAACACAACAAGGGCGTGGAAAACGTCGTCCTGATCGGCATCCGCCGCCGGGGAGAGCCCATCGCCCGGCGCATCCGGGGCAACATCCATAAGATCGAGGATGTTGAGCTGCCCTGCGGCAGCATGGACATCCGCTGGTACCGGGACGATCTGAGCACCGTGGCCGACTCGCCGGAGCTCCGGAGGATCGACTTGGGCTTTGACGTGACGGACCGCGACGTAGTGCTTGTGGACGACGTGATCTACACCGGGCGCACCGCCCGCGCCGCCATTGAGGCGGTGTTCTCCTGCGGCCGTCCCCGTTCGATCCAGCTGGCCGTTTTGGTCGACCGCGGGCACCGGGAGCTGCCCATCCGGCCGGACTACGTCGGTAAGAACATCCCTACCTCGCGCAGCGAGATGGTGGCTGTCCGCCTGCCGGAGTTCGACGGCGAAACCGGCGTGTTCCTGATGGACGCGCTGGCTGAATAAGCGCAAAACCAATATTACATAAAAGAGAGGTACAACAAAATGGGTAAAGAAAAGAACACTGCCGTCGACGAGGCGATCTTCGACGCACGGACGCTCGGAACGCCGAAAATGCTGATTCTCGGCCTGCAGCATCTGTTCGCCATGTTCGGCGCGACGGTGCTTGTGCCGATCCTGACCGGGCTGAGCGTTTCCGCAACGCTGCTCTTCGCCGGCCTTGCCACGCTGTTCATGCACCTGGTCACCGGCCGCAAGGTCCCCGTGTTCCTGGGCTCCTCCTTCGCCTTCCTCGGCGGCTACTTCGCGGTCGTCGCCTCCGGCGCCGAGCTCGGTCTCAGCCAGGCTGAATCCCTGCCCTACGCCTGCGTGGGTGTCGCCTGCTCCGGCCTGCTCTACCTCATTCTCTCCGCGATCTGCAAGGCCTTCGGCTCCAAGAACGTCATGCGCTTCTTCCCGCCCGTGGTCACCGGCCCCATCATCATCGCCATCGGTCTGATCCTCGCGCCATCCGCCATCAACAACTGCTCCACCAACTGGTGGATCGCCCTCGTCGCGATCGCCGTCGTCATCGTCTGCAACATCTGGGGCAAGGGCATGATCAAGATCGTCCCCATCCTGATGGGCGTGCTCGTTTCCTATGTCGTCGCCGCCATCTTCGGCCAGGTCGACTTCTCCGGCGTGAAGGAAGCCGCCTGGATCGGCCTGCCCGTCAAAGCGCAGGACACCGTTTTCGGCCTCTTCGCCTCCGGCAATGTTGACACCGGCCTGCTCGTCTCCTCGATCGTCATGATCGTCCCGATCGCCTTCGCGACCATGATGGAGCACGTGGGCGACATCTCCGCCATCGGCGGCGCCATCGGCAAGAACCTGATCGAAGACCCGGGCCTGCACCGCACCCTCATCGGCGACGGTATCGGCACCACGATCGCCGCGCTCTTCGGCGCCCCGGCCAACACCACCTACGGCGAGAACACCGGCGTGCTGGTGCTCACCAAGGTCTATGACCCGAAGGTCATCCGCCTCGCGGCCGTCTACGCGATCGTCCTCTCCTTCTGCCCGAAGTTCGCTGCCCTGATCTCCGCGATGCCCGCGGCGACGATCGGCGGTGTGTCGATCATCCTCTACGGCATGATCTCCGCTGTCGGCGTGCGCAACATGGTCGAGAACCACACCGACTTCCAGAAGAGCCGCAACGTCATCGTGGCCGCCATCATCCTCGGCCTCGCCCTGGGCGTCAACTTCTCCTCTGCCGGCTCTGTCTCCTTTACGATCGGCAGCATGAACATCGCCCTCTCCGGCCTCGCTATCGCCTCCATCGTCGGCATCCTCCTCAACGCCATCCTCCCCGGCAAGCGCGAGGAGTACATGCCCAACCAGAAGAACTCCGGCTCTCTCGGCAAGTTCTGATCTCCCGCAGCAATACGAACGAAAAAGGTCACCCTCACACAAGAGGGTGACCTTTTTATTCGTTCGTTTCGCTTTTCGCTTCAGTCCTTCAGCAGGACCTCCGCCATGATGCCGACGGCCTCGTCGATGAGTTCTTTGGTATGGGTAGCCATGAGGCTGGTGCGCAGCAGGCACTCGCCCGGCGCGGTGGCGGGGGGCAGGACGGGGTTGACATACACGCCTGCCTCATAGAGCTCCTTGTTCTTGCGCAGCGTGGTCTCCACATCGTAGGTGTAGATGGGGATGATCGGCGTCTCGGACTCGCGGATCCTGAGCCCGGCGGCCTTGTAAGCCTGGCGCGTGTAGGAGGCCAGCTCCAGCAGATGCTGCGGCAGCTCGGGATGCGCCTTCAGGTGGCGCAGCGCGGCGAGCGTGGTGGCGCAGGCGGAGGGCGGGATAGAGGCCGAGAAGATAAAGGGGCGAGAGTTATGCCGCACGTACTCGCAGACCTTTGCAGAGGCGGCCATATAGCCGCCCAGGCTCGCGAGGGATTTGGAGAAGGTACCCATCAGCACGTCCACCTTGTCCTCCAGGCCGAAATAGCTCGCGGTGCCGCGGCCACCCTCGCCGATCACGCCGAGGCCGTGGGCATCGTCCACCATCACGCGCGCGCCGTACTTCTCCGCCAGAGCGCAGATGGAGGGGAGGTCGGCAATATCGCCGCCCATAGAGAAAACGCCGTCCGTCACGATGAGGCAGCCCGCCGTCTCCGGAACCTGCTGCAGGAGCCGCTCGAGTTCCTGCATGTCGTTATGCTTATAGCGGAGCATCTTGCCGTAGCTGAGCTTGCAGCCGTCGTAGATGCTGGCGTGGTTCTCCCGGTCGCAGATCACGTAGTCTCCGCGGCCGACGAGGGCGCTGATGATGCCGAGGTTGGACTGGAAGCCCGTTGAGAAGGTGACGGCGCTCTCCTTATGCACAAACTCCGCCAGCTCTCTCTCCAGCTCGAGGTGCATCGTGAGCGTGCCGTTGAGGAAACGGGAGCCGGAGCAGCCGGAGCCGTACTGCTCGAAGGCACGGACGCCGGCCTCGATAACGGAGGGCTCGGTGGTGAGGCCGAGGTAGTTGTTCGAGCCGAGCATGATGCGCCGCTTGCCCTCCATGATGACCTCAACGTCCTGCCGGGTCTCAAGCGCGTGGAAATAGGGATAGATGCCTTTTTCGCGGTATTCCTCCACGATCTTGTATTTTTCGCACTTTTCAAACAGATCCACCGTATCGCCGCCTCATTTCTGTATTCTGAAAGTTCACATACTCTATTTCAAATTTTCAAAACAAGTTGCACACATTCTACTGTATCCCCGCAAGCTTGTCAAGAAAAAAACGATGGCGGGGAAAGAAAAACTGTGCAGAGCATGTTTTTTCTCATATGAAAAGCCAAGACCGCGCGCAAAAACGCCGCCCAAATGGGCGGGTGTCGTAAAACAGTTTTATAGTGTTTTGCAGGGACGGCATGACTTACGGGTCATGCCGTTTCCTGTTTCATCAGTTCATCCAGAGGGATAAAGCCTACGAAATCATAGCAGATACTGATGCTCTGATGCCGCTTTCCACTGCTCTTATCCGGTGCCCCAATGTAGATTGCCCTGATCAGATCATGAGCTGCATATGCGGTCAATTCGTCCAGATCCGCATACTGATGGACCTTCTGGATAAACAGTTCCAAATTCTGATTCTGCTGTTCCTGTACTTCGATTTCCTGCCGTAACGCTTCAACATCTGCTTTCAAGGCCTGCTGTTCTTCTTCGTAGCTGCTGCTCATGACAGAAAAGCGTTCATCGCTCAGCTTTCCGGCTACATTGTCCTCGTAGATCCTCACGAAGAGTTTGTCGAGTTCAAGGATGCGCTTCTCAGCTTTATCGAGCTGCTTTCGCTTGACCCTCAGGATTTCGTTACTCTCCACACGGAGCCGCTGCTCCATTTTTGCTCGGAAAAAATCCTCATAGCGGAGGACATAGTCGATGACCATCTGCATGTGCTTCCAGACCAGCTGCTCCAGAACGACAGCCCTAATAAAGTGGGCCGAGCAGGAATCCGATCCCCGTGAGGTCGAGCACACGAAATGATCCTGCCGATCTTCGAAGGTGCTTGCCGTGCAGTAATACATCTTCGCCTTGCAGTCCGCGCAGTAAGTAAGCCCGGAGAACATATGAGACTTTCCCGTTTTCGTTCTGCGGTGACGCTGCTGCCTGATCTCCTGAACCTTGTCAAACACTTCCGGCTCGATGATCGCCGGATGCGTGTTGTAGAACACAGCTCTGTTTTCTTCCGGATTCTCTCTTTGCTTCTTGTCCCAGATGGAGTTGGAGTAGGTTTTGAAGTTGACCGTGCAGCCGGTGTACTCCTGGCGTTCCAGAATGTGAACAACCGTATTCGTGTTCCAATGATACGGATCGGCAGTTTCCGGATTCGGTGTCTTGATCCCTTCCTTGCGCTTATACGCAGTCGGATTCAGGATCTGCTCTTCCTTCAGCTGCTTCGCGATTTGCATCGGGCCGCGGCCTTCCATGCAAAGATCAAAGATGTGGCGGACGACCTGGGCTGCTTCCTCATCGACAATCCATTCCTTCTTGTTTTCGGGATTCTTCCGATAACCATACGGCGCATTAGTGGTCAGCCTTTCGCCGCGTTCACCCTTGGCCTTGTTGACCGCGCGGATCTTCCGGCTGGTGTCACGGGCATAAAACTCGTTGAACCACATGCGGATTCCAGCAAAGTCATTGTCCACGCTGTTTTGATTCTGCGTGTCGAAGTTGTCGTTGATCGCAATGTAGCGGACGTTGTGTTTGGCAAAAGTGATGTTGATGAACATGCCAGTCATAGTGGAATTGCGTCCGAGACGGGAGAGGTCTTTTGTCAAAACCACGGCCACATGATCCGCTTCGATTTCATCCAACATCTCCTGAAAGCCGGGGCGATCAAAGTCCGTTCCGCTGTATCCGTCATCAACATAGAAAACCGGATTCAGAAAATGGTGATCTTTCGCGTATGCGCTGAGGATGCGTTTTTGATTGCTTATGGAATTCGACTCTCCATCCAAGGCGTCCTCCTGGGAAAGGCGGCAGTAGAGTGCGGTGATTTTATCAGTTGCCCTTAACATTTCTGTTTCCTCCTTTTCGAGGGCAACTGGCTGTACAGGATTGGATGACTCTATGTAAACATAATTTTCTTCATTTGTCATTAGAAATCCTCCAGATTGTGCAGCATGATCCGGGCCAGTTTTCGATCCAGGGCTTCTGTTCCGTCATAGCTTCCGGTCGCCGTGTAGATCGTGCCGCCGATTTCTTCCGTAACGGTCAATTCGGGAATCCAATAGGCGCTCGGATTTCGGACGATGATATTCCCGTTTTCGTCGAATCGGAAGTTTCGGTGCAGAGAACCATCTGGCCTCGTTCCCGGTTTCGCATAAGGATCGGGATTGCAGAAATACAGCTCCGGGATCAGGTCTTCTCCATTGTCGTCGTCATCCTCCCACTCCCGCGACGCTTCATCAAATTCTTCATCGACACAATCGACGCCATCTTCTTCGATTTGAAAATCTGTCATAAGCATAACCTCCGTTTCTTTCTTGATGCGCTATTTTGCGCGTCCTCACTTACCCCATTCTGCAGGGTAACATTTGCAAGCACTCGACAGCTTTTTTCCAAAAGATTTATTCGCAGCAATTCAAAAGCAAGATACGCCTATGGCATACGAAAACTCAAAAATGAGTTTTGACTCCTTCGGCCATCTCGTTGGGGATTGCGTTTCCCCAAACCCTCGCTTGAACAAATCTTGCGATTTTCATTATGGCTCAAATTCCATTTTCGCAGCGACGGCAGGCCGTCGGAAAAAGAGATATGTTAGTTTTTACTGTTTTTGAAAATTGCGGGTTCATGAAAAAACTACTTTTTACAGGTCGAACTATTCAGCGATTTAACTGCTCTGACCGTATTCAGCTTCGACCGCACTGTTGAAATCATGAATTGCGAGATCAAGCGTCGTGAGCGTTTTTCTAATTTCTTGTGAAAGAGCCTCGTTCATTTGCCCGCCCTCATTAAGATATCGAGCGATTTGATTCAGATTGTTGCCGAGTTTGTTTATGTTTCGCAGTTCCTGTTTGATCTCTCTTTCATCGTGAATGATGACCGGGAGTTTTTTGATCGGCCGGTTGATCAGCACACGACGGCAAAACTCAGATATGGATAACCCACATTGTCTTGCCTCGTGGGCGATCACTTCGTAAAAAGCTTCCGAAACCCGAAAGTGAATGGTTTTTTCTCTCGCTCCAAGCTCATCTTTCTTTCTTGCCATTTTTGACTCCTTTTGATTTGTGCAGCATAATCAAAACTGTGTTTGCTTCAAAGTAGACACCGCAACGAATGTTGCCAAAGTATTCGAGGGATTGGGGAGCGAAATCCCCAACAAGTGACGTGGCGGATAAATGCCATTTTGCATTTATGTAGCACAAGGCGAATCTTGCTCTAAGTAAGAAACCGCGTCCTCCGCTCAACTTTTTTCGCGTTTTGCTTTTCAGACGCGATTCAATTTTTGCAAAACTGATAAAAACAAAGGCAGGCATCAAGCCAAAGATCACGCGCAGTTTCTGCTGCTGCGTGATTCTTTTTTGGACTTGATACCTGCCCTTTGCTTCCACATTCACGGGTGGGAGGACGGCTCACTATGCCAAAGTATTCAGTTCGTTCAGGTGGCGATACTGCCGTAAAGCGGCAAGACTTTGAATGGAATGATCGGCGTTTCCCGATGCCGGTACAACACATATTTGCTCTTGCACTTCGGACAGACAACTGCGAAATCTGCTGGTGTGTTTTCTGAGATGTATTCCAGCGGAATCAACTCCGATTCATTCTTCGCTTCCCGGCTGACTGCAAACGCGATGTTCTTTGCCGTGCAGTTTGGATTGGGGCAATCGAAAGAAGGAAGTCGAAGACGATCTTCTGCGATGGTGTTTTTCAATTTGTTCTGTGTCCTCCGTGATCAATGCTTGTGATACGAGCCCTTCACGATCCCCTGGATCTGCAGCTCGTCCACAATAATGTCAGGATACGCTTTTGTATCAGGATTGCAGGAATGAAGAATATACTTTTTGTTCTTCGGATCGAAGCCGAGCTTTTTCAGATTATTCTTTCCATCAAAGAGTGCGATCACAAGATCTCCCTCGTTGGCTGTATGCTGCCGTTTCACAAAAACATAATCGCCGGGGAAGATACCTGCGCCGATCATGCTCTCACCTTTGGCAATCAGAGCAAAATAATCTCCCTTTTCCACCAATGTCTCGGGCATGCGAATCGTTTCGACAAAACGCTGCTCTTCCTCCTGGCCGGGGCCACATGCAACAGTTCCCAAAACCGCGATGCCGTGAATCGGTGAAACCTCGCTCATTTCTTTTGTGCGCGCGCTGCGATAACCGTTGTAACTCAACTCGCCCTTTTCCTGCATATCCACGAGATAGCGGTGGACGGTAGAAAGTGGAATGCCGGTTCCGTTCACAATCTCGCGCACGGTAGGCACCTTGTCATGTTCGTAAAAGAAATCGTTGATGTAGTTTACAATGATCGGCTTCTTCGACTCGTCTTTCCTTCGCATAAGGTTCCCTCCTAAGCAGAACAGACTGTTTCTGTGACAAGAATATATCACCAGAAACGGTCTGTGTCAATATCTTTTTGAAAAAATCTGTTTCCTATTCATGCACGGTTAATGAAAAAAGAAAAGCTGGTGGATTACAGTTGACAAGTGACCTTTCGTTCACTATAATAGATGAACGAAAGGTCACTCAACTGTTACGGGAGGTACTTATGGCGAACGACACAAAAGAGAGAATCCTTGCTGCGGCATTGGAGATGTTTTCAAAAAACGGCTATGCGGGGACAAACATCCGCGAACTGAGCGCATCGCTCGGGCTTGTGAAGTCCGGGGTCTATAAGCACTATGAGAGCAAGGAAGCCATATGGAATGCACTGCTGGATGAGATGATTGCTTATTATGCAGATCACTTTGGGTCCGCAGAGCACTTGCCGCCTGTTCCGGATTCGCTGGAGGCGTTGACCCAACTGACCATGCAGATGGTGAATATCACCGTTCATGATGAGAAGATCGTCATGACGCGCAAGCTGCTGACGATCGAGCAGTTCCGGGATGGCCGCGCGAGGGAACTGGCGACCAGGCACTTTCTGACCGGGCTTAACGACATGTTCACGCATGTATTCACCGGCATGATGGAAAGGAGGCTGCTCCGCCAAGACGATCCGAAGATGCTGGCCTTTGCCTATACCGCGCCGATCTCGGCGCTCATCCACCTGTGCGACCGTGAGCCGGAGAAAACGGAAGACGCGATCAGGAAGATCGAAGCGTTCAGCAGGCACTTTATAGCGACCTATGGGGTGAAGTAACCATGTTTGATCTGGACAAATACCTGGCTGATCTGATTCTGAACTGCCGGTCGGCTTTCGGAGAGCGTCTGCTGTACGTGGGGCTGCAGGGAAGCTGGCTGCGCGGTGAAGCTCATGAAAACAGCGATATCGACGTCATGGTTATCCTTGATCGGTTTTCCGTGAGGGATATGGATACATACCGTGGAATTCTGAAGGAAATCGGTTCTTATGAGAAATCCTGCGGCTTCATCTGCGGGAAAGACGAGATGAAGCGCTGGAATCCCCTGGAGGTCTGCCAGCTGCGCCAGACGACGAAAGACCTGGTCGGCAACCTGACGGATTATCTTCCGCCCGCGACGCGGGAAGACGAAATCAACTATGTTAAATTGAGCCTGGGGAATCTGTATCACGAACTCTGTCATCGCTATATTCATGCGGACAGGGACAAGAACACAGCCAAATTCCGCGGGACCTGCAAGAGCGTGTTTTACCTGATCCAGAATCTGCATTTTCTGGAAAGTGAGCGTTTCATCCTCAGCAGGACGGATCTGAAGGAAGCGGTTACGGAGGAAGACCGGATCGTTCTGGAAATGGCTGAGTTGCCGGACGGTTACGATTTCGATCAGGCTTTCTTTTACATATTTACTTGGTGCCAAAGCGCTTTTGCACGCATCGAACGCCTTGGAGAAAATTGATATGAACCATATCCTTTTTTGTGAAGGAGGCTTTTTGAAAACTGGAATGAGCGGACAAACGCCTTTTACAAAAAATTAGGCTATCGGATCATAAAGGTTGAGGATGGATTCATCTTTTACCGGAAAAGAAAAGGCGAACCCCATACCATCCGGAATTTCACATAAGGCAAACTTCTCATTTGCGGAGGCTTGAGGTTTTCAGATGAACAAACTGACAGAGAATATGATTCGTTAGGCTGAAAGCAAACTTGGCAGTACAGAGTATTTGTAGAAAAGAGCAAAAATGAATCACGATAAATCATTGACAGGAGGACATCATCATGAATACGTTAAAAACCATTCAGACCTTAGCGAAAATCGGAAAAGTTTTCAGTAAAATCATCTTTGTCTGCTGCATCGTCGGCTTCTGCGGCTGCATCGTCGGCATCGTCAATCTCGCACTCGGCGCGGAAACCTTCAAGCTGGGCGGCGTCACCATACACAGCATGATTGAGAACGAGGCAGGGATGAGCCTGCCTACCCTGTATGCGTCCATGGCGGTCGGCCTGCTCTTCTGCGCGGCAGAGGCAGTTTTGTGTAAATTCGCGGAGGCCTATTTCAAGCATGAACTGGCCGATGGTGATCCCTTCACCCTGCGCGGCGCGAAGGAGCTGCTTCGCCTGGGCATCCTGACCGTCGCCATCCCTCTGGGCACGGTGATCGTCTGCTCCATCGGCGTTGCCATAGCAGACAACATGGTTCCCGGCATCGACAAGCTGTCCATCGGGGAGTTCTCTTCCGTGGGTCTGGGTGTCATGATGATCGTGCTTTCCCT
Source organism: Clostridiales bacterium UBA3758 (assembly GCA_002371675.1). GTDB lineage: Bacteria > Bacillota > Clostridia > Oscillospirales > Oscillospiraceae > Limivicinus. The sequence goes on along the minus strand of DFGE01000021.1, from coordinate 54,480 downwards.
CTTCTGCAGATACGGTGCGGAAGTATGCAGCGGGAAGTCTTCTTCGGAAAGTAGAAAACTCGAAGAAGGCTGATATAACGTGGAAACGGAACGGCTGATCCTCGATTCCATCAAGGAATCCGACAAAGAGGACTACTTTATCAACATTTCCCACGACAAAAAGGTGCTGGAAACCTTTATCTGCCGCTATGCGGAAACGATGGAGGAATTCGATTTTTCCTCCTATCCGGGAAGACAGGATCTGTTTGCGATCCGGCTGAAGGAAACCGGACGTCTCATCGGGATCATCAGTTGCTTCGACGAGAAGGACGGCTCCTGCGAGATCGGATACGGGATCGGCTCTGGTTTCTGGAATCAGGGCTATGCAACGGAGGCGGTCGGGCGGTTTCTGGAATACCTGTTCCGGGAGAAAGGAATGCAAACAGTATACGCTTCTTTCTTTACCGGGAATGACGCTTCCCGCCGTGTAATGGAGAAGTGTGGCATGACCTTCGATCACTTCTCGGAGAAAGAACTGACCTACTTGGATGTCGAGCGGGATCTGACGTATTATGCTATCCACCGGAAATATATAACTCTGCGGGACGCGCCTGAGCTGAAGGAGGCAGCGGCGGCGTGGTTCCACAGCAAATGGGGCGTTCCGGAGCAAGCCTATCTCGACTGCATGACGGCTTATCTGAACCGGGAGACGGAATATGGCTGGTATCTGTGCCTGGATGGGCACAGAATCATCGGTGGAATGGGCGTGATCGAGAACGATTTCCATGACCGAAAGGATCTGATGCCCAATGTCTGCGCGGTCTACACCGAGGAAGCTTATCGGAGCCAGGGGATCGCCGGACGGCTGCTGAACATAGTGGTAGAGGATATGCGTAGCAAGGGTATTTCTCCCCTCTATCTTGTCACAGACCACACTGGCTTTTATGAGCGTTACGGCTGGGCGTTTTTATGCATGGTGCAGGGCGACGGCGAGCCAGGGATGACAAGGATGTACGTCCACCGCTAACAGAAGAACGAGAAGAAATGATCTAAAGGAAAATGGGATCAATATGCGTATGAAAGAACTGGTATTGTATATCCACGGCAAGGGCGGCTGCGCGGGAGAGAGCGAACACTATAAGCCGCTGTTTCCTGAATGTGAAGTCATAGGATTAGATTATCAGACCTCTACGCCATGAGAAACCGGGGAGGAAATCTGGGAGGCGGTCACAAAGCTGAATGCTGAATATGACAGTATCGATCTGATCGCCAACAGTATCGGCGCATTTTTCAGTATGAACGCCGGGATCGATGAGATGATCCATCGAGCATACTTCATTTCTCCTGTCGTTGATATGGAGAAGCTGATCCTTAACATGATGTCCTGGGCCAATGTTACGGAGAAAGAACTGGAAGAGAAAGGCGTGATCCCCACTTCGTTCGGTGAGGATCTGTCCTGGGAGTACCTGTGTTATGTCCGCGAGCATCCTGCCTCATGGACTGTTCCGACCAGGATCCTGTATGGCAGCCGGGATAACCTGACATCGTATGAAACGATCACTGCATTTGCAAAGGCTCATGGCGCTGAATTAACCGTGATGGACGGCGGAGAACACTGGTTTCACACGGATAAGCAAATGCAGTTTCTGGATAACTGGATCATAAAAGGAAGGAGCATACGATGAAAATACTTGTTTTGAACGGAAGCCCCAAGCGGGACAAAAGCGATACCATGCACATCACCCGTGCATTTCTGGATGGCATGAAGGAAGCGGCACCGCAGGATATCCATATCATTCACACCGTCGATCAGCACATTGAATACTGTACAGGCTGCTTTTCCTGTATGCGGAACGGCGGCAGCTGCATCCAAAACGACGATATGAAAGCCATTCTGGAGGAGATCCTGAACAGCGATCTATTGCTGTTCAATTTCCCTCTCTATTGTTACGGAATGCCTGCATCTCTGAAAGCGCTGATGGACCGCACGCTTCCCCTATCGGGCATGGCGATGCAAAAGGTCGGGGACCGGTACGAGCATGTGGGGCAGGCTGATTTCAGCCATTTGAGATACCTCATGATCTGCGGCTGCGGTTTTCCAAACAGCAGGCATAACTTTGAACCGGCGGTCATGCAGTTCAAGCTGTGCTTCTCCGGCAATCACACGATCATCACCGTCCCGGAAAGCCCGATGTTTAATGCGCCGGAAGCGGCAGTAGTGACTGTGCCAAGACTGGAGCTGATCAAACAGGCCGGGCAGCAGTACGCAGAAAAGGGCGAAATTGAGACTTCTCTGCTGGCGGAGATCACTTCCCCCATGATTCCCGAAGAGCAATATGCTGCCATCGTGAACAGCGGCGTGTGATCCGGAGAAATGAAAGCGAGTCTGACCGTATTCTTCGAGGATCCGTTCTGGGTTGGCGTCTTTGAACGTATCGAAGATGGAAAGCTATCCGTCTGTAAAGTGACCTTCGGGGCGGAACCAAAAGATTATGAGGTCTGGGATTACATCCTGCACCACTATTATGAACTGGTCTTCAGTCCGGCCATCGAAACGGAAATCAGACAGGCGGCTGACAATCCCAAAAGAAGAAGCCGGAATGCCAGAAAGCAGTTGGAGAACACAGGTATCGGTACGAAATCCCAGCAGGCGCTTCAAAGACAGCGGGAAGAGATGAAAACGGAGCGCAGACAGATCAGCCGGGAGGAACGGGAAGCGGAAGCCCAGCGCCGATTTGTAATGAAACAGGAAAAGAAGAAGGAAAAGAGGCGCGGACATTGATGGCAAACACAATCACGTTTTTCAGAATGGCGGCCGGTATCGTTCTGCTGCTCTGTCCGGTGTTCTCCCCTGCCTTTTATGTGTTTTACATAGCAGCCGGGTTGTCTGATATGCTGGATGGATTCGTAGCGAGAAAAACAGATACCGTCAGCGAGCTTGGGGCCAGGCTGGATACGATGGCCGACTTTGTGCTTGTGGTCGTATGCCTGATCAATCTGCTTCCGGTCATGAGTATCCCTGCATGGCTGTATGGTTGGATTGGGATCATTGCCCTTATTAAGGTTGTGAATATCATTTCCGGATTTGCCATACAGAAGAAGCTTGTGGCTGTTCATTCGGTTATGAACAAAGCGACCGGAGCGCTGTTGTTTCTAATGCCACTGACGATTCCCGCAGTTTCGCTAAAATACTCTGCGATTGTCGTCTGTGCTGTGGCTACGTTCGCAGCAATTCAGGAAGGCCATCTCATCAGAACAGGAAGAGAATAGCTGCCGGGCCATGCAGAGCCTGGATTGGGAGGAAAAGAAGACCATGGAATTCAAAGGAACCCTTATCGTCGTAAAAAACTGCAATAAAGCATTGAAGTTTTATCAGGACATGTTTGGATTCGAGTTGATTCGGGATAATGACGGCAATATGGAACTGTCCGGAAATCTGTATCTCCAGGAAGAAAAATACTGGGAGCGGTTTAC
>DFGE01000021.1:0-50909 GCA_002371675.1 Clostridiales bacterium UBA3758 | reverse complement strand
CGGAGATCGACAGCTTCGTAAAAAAGCTTGAGACACTCTATCCTGACACGGAATATGTGAATCACCTTATGACGCACAGCTGGGGACAGCGGGTCGTCAGATTCTATGACCCGGACGGCAATCTCATCGAAGTTGGCACCCCTGTATGATCCGTGTACATAGATTAACAAAGAACGATTTGCGGAGCCCTATGATGTCCAAATGGAATACAAGTTATAAAAGAGCAGGAGAAGTGGGATGTATATTGTCAAAGCAGAAGCAAACCAGATAGAAAAAATCGTAGATATGTCTGTGAGAGCTTTCGAAACAGATGTATATGTTGACGGAGTAAAGGGGGATTGTCCGCCTGAATTTGATTCAGTAGAATGGCATAAACAAATGGCCCGGGAGGGGCATTTGTATCAAGCAATGATCGGAAAAGATTTGGTAGGGGCTGCCATTGTATTCCCGGATGAAACAGAAAAAAGCGTATACATTGGCAGGCTTTTTATTGATAGCGTCTATCATAGAAAAGGTTACGGAATTCGCTTGATGGATTGCATAGAAAAGTATTTCCCATGGGCTGCCGCTTTTCATCTGGATACCCCATGTTGGAATGAGCGGACAAATGCTTTTTACAAAAGATTAGGCTATCGGACCATAAAGGTTGAGGATGGATTCGTCTTTTACCAGAAAAGAAAAAGTGAAACCACTGAGGAGGATATCGGACATGAATGAATATATTGCTTATTGCGGTTTGAATTGCGAGGCATGTGAAGCCCGTCTTGCAACCGTGAACAATGATGACGCGCTCCGCCAGAGAGTCGCCAGGGAGTGGTCTGAACTGAACGGTGTGGAGATTACGGCTGAGATGATCAATTGCTCAGGATGCAGGATTCCGGGTGTGAAGACGCCATATTGCGATTCCCTGTGCCCAATCCGGCAGTGTGCCATGGGGAAAGGCCTGGAGACCTGCAGCGGCTGCAGGGAAATGGAGCGCTGTGAGAAGCTGGGAGCGATCACCGAGCACAACGCAGACGCTTTGAAACGCCTGAAAACTGGCATTTGAACAGAAGGAAGGACAAGATGGAGTATCATAAAACCATTACCCTGAAAGACGGCAGAGCCTGCACGCTCCGAAACGGAACGGCGGAGGACGGGCAGGCGCTGCTCAATATCTTCAACGTTACCCATGCACAGACGGATTTTCTACTCACATATCCGGAGGAGCACAGCTATACCGCTGAGGACGAAGCGGAGTTGCTGCGGAGAAAGACAGACAGTGCCGATGAAATCGAACTCCTTGCGTTTGTTGACGGTGCGATCGTTGGCTCGGCCGGGGTTACCTGTGTCGGTCGAAAGGAAAAGATCCGTCATCGTGCGGAGTTTGGCATCAGCGTGGACAAGGCGTACTGGGGTCTCGGGATCGGGCGGGCGTTGACCGAAGGGTGCATCGAATGCGCCGGGGCTGCCGGGTATGTCCAGCTGGAACTGGAGGCGGTCGCAGAGAACAAAAGCGCCCTCGCCCTGTACAGGAGCGTGGGCTTCCAGGAGTACGGCAGGAACCCGAAGGGCTTCCGCTCCCGCCTGACCGGCTGGCAGGAGGTCGTGCTCATGCGGCTGGAGATGGGCGGGCCAAGAGCTATGTGAGGGATCGTCATGGGCTTGATTACAGAAAAAGTGGAAAGCCGCTTCCTCGGGAAGATGATGAACCTGTCGGTCTACTGCCCGGATGGTTATGAAAAAACAGCTCTCCCGGTTCTCTTTTTTCTCCACGGCCGGACAGGAGACGAACGGATGCTGCAGCAGTTGGGAATGGACGCGGCGGCGGACGCGCTCATCAAAGCCGGAGAAATCAAACCCTTGCGCATTGTTTGTCCGAACCTGGATAACAGCCGGGGAATCAACTCCGCTGAGCACTATAGGGAACTCAGGGGAAAGCACGGCGTCGTTCACAAAGGGCGGTATGAAGATTATCTGCTCGATGAGCTTATTCCCTTCGTGGACAGCACCTTTCCTACGATCCGGGATCGTTCGGCCCGCTACATCGGCGGCATTTCCTCCGGTGGTTATACAGCTCTGAGCATTGGCCTGCGGCATTCGGAGCTGTTCTCCAAGCTTGGAGGCCATATGCCGGCGGTCGATCTGTCGTACGCGGAGGAGGACGAGTGCTATTTTGAGGATGAGGCCATGTGGCTGCAATACGACCCCGTATCCATTGCGAGGCAACATGCTTTTGAGAAGCTGCAGGTCTTCCTGGACGATGGGAAGGACGACGAAGGACAGTTCTATCGTGCCTGTGAAAAGCTGTTCGGGATCCTGCAGCGAAACGGCGCAGACGTGCAGGTTCATCTGTTCGCAGGACGTCACAATGGGGAATATGTTTTGTCGAATCTGAATACGTATCTTCGGTTTTATAACGGATAACGCAGGAAAAAGGACGGTATTCATTCCATGAAAAAGAAATTCCTCATTCTTCTCGCCGCTTTGCTGGCGGTTGTACTGGCTGTACTTTTCGCTTTCCTCCTGCTCTATGGGCCGAACTTCGGCGTCTATCTGCGAAAGCCCAGCCCGCAGGCTTACGGGGAACGTGCGCTTGCCTTTATGGAGAACGGGTATTACTCCTCTGCGGAAGAGTGGCGGGAGGCAAAAGCTACGGCGCAGGATGCTCTGCGCAGTGCGCAGAGCTATGAGGACACCTGGCCGATCCTGCGTGAAGCGCTCTCCGCTGCGGGCGGCAAGCATTCCCGACTGGTCACACCGGCGGAAGAGGAAGAAGCCCGGGAGGATCCGATCACCCTTCCGCTGGTCAGCGCCGACAGCATGGAGCACGGTATCGTGACCCTTGTGATCCCGGAATTCACGCAGGGAGCGGAGCAGGCACAGGAATACGCGCAGATCGTGCTTTCCTGGCTGCGTGAACACCAGGACGCCGCCGGTGTGATCCTCGATCTGCGCGCCAATCGCGGCGGCGATCTGGCGCCGATGATCTGCGCGCTCTCCCCGCTGCTGCCGGACGGTCCCCTGCTGGGCACACGGTATGCCAGCGGCCAGATGAACACCATGACACTGGCAAACGGCGCTTTTTCGGGCGGAAGCGGCATGACAGTGGAGAGCTTCAAAATGCCCGAGACGATCCCCATCGCCATCCTGACCGACGAATGGACGGGCAGCTCCGGCGAGGCCGTGCTGCTGGCTTTCCGGGGTCTGGAAAACGTGCGCAGTTTTGGCTCTCCGACAGCCGGATATGCCAGCACCAACACCATCTTCCGCCTGTACGACGGAACGCAGATCGTGCTGACCGTCGGAGCGGACGTGGCACTGCGCACAGGCGAAGTGTTCTGTGAGGAGCCGATCCCGCCGGATGTCTTGACAGACAGCCCCGAGCAGGAGGCTGCCGCATGGATCCGCAGTCGATAGCCGTGGAAAAGCGAGCGGAAACCGTGGGGAATTAGCTGGTTTTCGCCGGGTGTTGGGCTTTTTCATTTGGAGGAAGAAAACATGAAATCGAAATATACCTTCATTACCCTGCGTGACCGACCGGAGCTCATGGATCGCGCGGCGGCCTGGTTTCACGAAAAATGGCGCGTGCCGACGGAAGCCTATCGGGAATGTATGACGGCCTATCTGAACCGGGAGACGGAATACGGTTGGTATCTGTGCCTTAGCGGTGAGCGGATCGTCGGCGGGCTGGGGGCCATCGAAAACGACTTCCATAACCGCAAGGATCTGACGCCCAATGTCTGCGCGGTGTACACCGAGGCGGACTGCCGCTGTCAGGGGATCGCCGGACGGCTGCTGAGTATGGTCGTGGAGGATATGCGGGCCAAGGGCATTGCACCGCTGTACCTTGTCACCGATCACACCGGGTTTTACGAGCGCTACGGCTGGGAATTCCTCTGCATGGTGCAGGGCGATGGGGAACCGGAGATGACAAGGATGTATATCCATCGGTGAAACAGGCATGACACGCTTCGTATCACGGATGTGAAAGCCCGTTTCTTGTGAGATTTACAGAGCTTCGATATCATGGATTCCGTCAGATGTGCAGACAGAAGGGACGGAATGAATATGAAGCAAAATAAAAAGAAGCACATGTGGATGGGAATCTGGTTCCTGCTGGCCTTCCTGCTGTGGACGGCGCTGATCCGATGCGCTGATGTACAGGCAGTTGGCCCATACGGAACAAAGGTCGGCTTTGCGGTGTTCAACCTTTGGTTTCATCATCTTACGGGCGTACATATGAGCGTTTACACGATCACGGATTGGCTGGGACTTGTCCCCATTGCCGTCTGCCTTGGCTTTGGATTCGTCGGCGTCTTTCAGCTCATCCGGAGGAGAAGCTTGCTCCGGGTCGATCCGGATATCCTTCTTCTGGGGCTGTATTATGTTCTGGTGATTCTCGCCTACCTGATCTTCGAGATGATCCCGATCAACTACAGGCCGATCCTGATAGGCGGAGCGCTGGAGGCCTCTTACCCCTCCTCCACGACGCTGCTGGTTTTGAGTGTGATGCCGACGCTTGTGTTTCAGGTGGGCAGAAGATGGAAAAGAAAGACAGTAAAGCGGGCGGTAAACCTATTCGTCGTCCTGTTCTCTGCCTTCATGGTGATCGGCAGAGCGGTGTCGGGTGTTCACTGGGCGACGGACATTGTCGGTTCCGTTTTGCTGAGCTTCGGTTTATTCAAGCTCTACCAAAGCGGGGTAACCGCAATAGATTTGAGGAACAAAAATGGAGTTCAATGAAAAACTGCAGGAATTAAGAAAAGGCAAAGGACTGACGCAGGAGGAACTGGCGCAGGCGATCTTTGTTTCCAGAGCAGCCGTATCCAAGTGGGAGTCAGGCAGAGGATACCCGAATATCGACTCGCTCAAGGAACTGGCCGCTTTTTTCTCAATAACAGTTGACGAGTTGATCTCTCCCAACGAGATCCTTACCGCTGCCGCGAATGAAAAGCAGGAGTTGATCGGCAGCTATACTTCACTCTCATGCCATGTGCTGGATGTTTTTGCCGCGCTGCTTTTGTTTATTCCCGTCTTCGGCAACGGAGAGGGCGGGCAATCGACGTCTTTGTTTGCAATGGGCGGCACACAGCTTTGGATCAAGATTGTATTTGCCGTTGTCGTCAGCCTTACCGTATTGAACGGCGCCTGCGGGCTGATCATCAGCCGGTTTGACAAGCCGCTGTGGAATCAGCACCGGTTCGTGACAGGTATCGCTTTATCTGTTACCGCATGCTTGTTGTTTATCATTACCCGACAGCCCTATGCAGGCGTGTTCTGTTTTGCGATTCTGATGATCAAGGGCTGGCTACTATTAAGGAGGAAATCATGAATTACCCACGAAGTGAAAAATATTTGACCGCCGATCTGATGGCAAAGATTATGGGTCCGAATCCCATCAAACTCGAAGAAGAACTCTTAACCAATCATCAGATTCCCAAAGATGCGACCGTATGCGACCTCGGAAGCGGTCAGGGACTGACGAGCGTGTTTCTGGTGAAGGAATACGGATTTAAGGTGATCGCCGCAGACTTATGGAGCGATCCGGAGAAAAACCGTAAGTTCTTCCGCCAAATGGGGCTGACCGACGAGCAGATCGTCCCGGTAAAAGCTGACGCAGAGGCGCTGCCGTTTGAAAAAGAGTTTTTTGACGCGGTGGTTTCAACCGATTCCTATAACTATTTCGGCCGTGATCCGGATTATCTTGACCAAAAGCTGCTGCCGTTTATAAAAAAAGGCGGGTATATTTACATTACCGTACCCGGTATGAAAAAAGACTGCCACGACGATCTGCCTAAAGAATTGCTGCTTTCGTGGACACCCGAGCAGTTGGAGTATCTGCACGACGCAGCTTATTGGCAAAGCATCGTAAGCTGTTGCAGCGGCGCGGAAATCATTACGGTCGAAGAAATGGAATCCAACGAAAATGTCTGGGCCGACTGGCTCGAACAGGAAAACGAGTATGCCGTAGGCGACCGCAAGGCTATGGAAGCTGGCGGCGGAAAGTATCTGAATTTCATAAAGATCGTTATGAGAAAGAAAAACTGACGGAGAAACAGCTATGTTTGATCTTTCAAAGCTCAGCACACAGTATCGCGTCCGGTATATGAGCGATTCCGATGCAGATGCTCTTTTGGCGTTCTGCTTACGGAACGATCAGTACTATCGGTATTGCGGCAAACAGCCGTCCAGGGAGCTGATCCTTCATGACCTGCATATCACGCCTCCGAACACTTCCGCAGATGCCAAATACTATGTCGGGTTCTATGACGGGGATATTCTGGTCGCGATCATGGATCTGATCGACGGGTATCCCGACAGCGATACGGCCTTTATTGGCTTCTTTATGATGAACCGGCAGCTCCAGGGACGCCAGATCGGAACTTCTATCATTCAGGAGTTGTGCCTGTATTTGAAAGAAACGGGCCTGAAACGGGTCCTCCTGGGGATCGATAAAGAGAATCCGCAGTCCAATGCCTTTTGGGCAAAGAACGGTTTTTCTGTGATTCGGGAAGCGGAGCAGGAGGAGGGCACTATTCTGCTGGCAGAAAAGTGCCTGTGAAAAAACCATTTTGATTCAAGCTGAGAGGTATCTATGCTGAACACAGAACGCTTGCGCATCTATCCCGCATCGCGGGAACAGATGGAATCCATGATTGCCTCCGAACAGGAGGAAGAGCTCAAAAAAGCGTATTCCGAAATGCTGGAGGGCTGCCTGCGGCACCCCGATCAATGGGACTGGTATGCCATCTGGATGATCGAGAAAACGGACGGAACGCATATCGGGGACTTCTGCTTCAAAGGGCTCCGGAAAGATGGTATCGCGGAGATCGGATACGGGATTCTGGAGGCGTATCAAGGACAGGGTTATGCGACAGAAGCGGTTCAGGCGGCCTGCCAATGGGCCTTTGGGCATGCGGAAGTAAAATTGCTGGAAGCGGAAACGGACGCCGGAAACGCCGCGTCCCAGAGAGTCCTCCAAAAATGCGGCTTTCGCCCCAACGGGATCATAGGAGAGGAAGGGCCTCGCTTTTCCCTTGCCCCGATGGAAGTGAAAAACAACATCCTGACAGAGGAAACCTTTATAGAGTTGTATTCCTCGGTCGGCTGGGAGCCTCCCTGTGAGGCGCAGGTCCGCCTCGCGCTTCAAAACAGCCTGGCGACCTTTACAGCGCTGGAGAATGGAAAGCCTGTGGGCATGGTGCGTCTGATCGGTGACGGCGGCATGTCTTTCTATATCAAGGACTTTGCCGTACACCCGGATTATCAGGCAAGAGGGACAGGCAAAATGCTCCTTCACGCGCTGGAGCAGTTCATCCGGGAAAGCATCGCGCCCGGCTGGGCGGTGAGTCTGGAACTCATCAGTACAAAAGAAGCACTTCCCTTTTATCGAAAGATGGGCTTTGAAGAGCGCCCCTGTGAGTGGGACGGCCCCGGCATGATGAAGATGCTTCGGTTAGATATGAATGGTGACGAATATGGAAAGAGAACGAACTGTAAATAACATATCATACCGAATCATTTGCTTGCTGGGTAAAGGCAAGGGCGGATATTCCTATCTTGCGGAACAGGATGGACAGCGGGTGGTGGTCAAGCAGATCCACCACGAGCCCTGCGACTATTACAGCTTTGGAAACAAGATTGAGGCCGAATTGCGGGACTATGAGCGGCTGCAAAAAGCCGGCATCCGCATACCTCGGATGCACACTGTCGATATTGAAGCCGAGCGGATCGTCAAGGACTATATCGATGGGCCGACAGTGATGGAACTGTTAAATTCCGGTACATCGGTCGAGCCGTACCTGCCCCAGGTGCGGGATATGGCGGCAAAGGCCATGGCGGCCGGGCTGAACATCGACTATTACCCGACCAATTTTGTTGTGCATAACGGACTGCTTTGGTACGTGGATTATGAGTGCAACGATTACAGCGAGCAGTGGGACTTCGAACACTGGGGCATTCAGTATTGGCAGTCCAAGGTGAACCTCCGCAACTACCGGGACGAGGATTATGAGGCGGTCTGTGATTTCCTGATCGAATTGAATCGGAAGGACAGAACGCATATCAACTGGAACTGGGCCCGTTTCGAGTGGATGATGGAGCACCCGGAATTTGACAAAAGCTTGAGGTCCTCCATCGGGCTCTGGTGGTCGGAGGGCAAAGTCGTCGGCGCGGCGATCTACGATATGTACTTTGGAGAGGCTTTCTGCGGCGCTCTGCCGGAGTACGAGGCGCTGTACCCGGAGATCTTGGACTACGCCTGCCGGGAGCTGAAGGACGATTCCGGGCTGGCTGTCGCGATCAATCAGGAAAACGCAGCGGAAATCAGAGCGGCTGAGCTGGCCGGATTCGAGCGGATCGATCAGAAAGAGACGATCATGGAGCTCTCCCTGGACAGAGATTTCTCGTCAAAGCTTCCCGAGGGACTGCAGCTTCGGGAAATGGATCAGATCGCGGATCGGGAAGCTCTGGAATGGCTGTTCTGGCAGGGCTTTGATCATGGGGACGACCGGGAAGCGTTTGAACGTTCGCTGGATCCTGTTTCGCATGTCCGAAGGCATTTCAACAAAGCCTTATGTCTTTCCGCCGCTGCTCCTTCCGGAGAGCCGGTATCGCACTGCTCCCTCTGGTTTCATCCGGATACGGACTACGCCTATGTCGAGCCGGTCTGCACAATTCCGGGTTACCGCGGGAAAGGCATTGCCTCCGCGCTTCTTTCAGAAGCATTTTCCCGTGCAAAAGCCTTAGGCGCAAAGAAAGCCTATGTGATCTCCGATCTTCCATTTTATGAGAAGCTCGGTTTTGAAAAAGCTCAGCATTACTCGTTTTATCGGAAGGCATAAAACTCCGGGATTCTTCAAATAAACAACATGGCATACGATCACTTCTCGGAGAAAGAGCTGACCTATCTGGGGAAAGAGCGGGATCTGGTCTATTACGCTATCCACCGGGCTTCTAAGCGTTCCTGCTGAACGACCCTCTATCTAAAGATGGAATACCCGCTTAGCCCTGACAGCTCGAGCGCCTTACAAAACTGTCACCAGCATGTCACCCGATTCGATGTTGGAAGCGAGAACGTTTCGGTACAATGATGCCATCAACCGAAACGGAGGACAGTAATATGGAAATCTTAAAGGTCACCGACCTGAAAAAGACGTATACATCCCGCCTCGGCGGAGCACAGGTGCAGGCCCTCAAGGGTGTGACATTTACCGTGGAGCAGGGCGAGTATGTCGCGATCATGGGCGAGTCCGGCTCCGGCAAAACAACGCTTTTGAACATCCTCGCCGCGCTGGACAAACCCACCTCCGGCTCGGTGGAGCTGGAGGGAAAGTGCCTTGACGCCTTGAAGGAAGACAAACTGGCTGTCTGGCGCAGAGAGAATCTGGGATTTGTGTTTCAGGAGTTCAATCTGCTGGACACATTTTCACTGAAGGACAACATCCTGCTCCCGCTGGTGCTTGGCCGCACAGATGTCCGGGAGTTGGAACGCCGTCTGGAGCCCGTTGCGGCTTCGCTCGGCATCACGGATATCCTGAACAAATACCCCTATGAGGTCTCCGGCGGACAGAAGCAACGGGCTGCCGCAGCCAGGGCGCTCATCACGGAACCGAAACTGCTTTTGGCGGACGAGCCCACCGGCGCGCTGGACTCTCAGTCCTCCGCAGAGCTGCTGCGAGTGTTCTCCCAGATCAATCGGAACGGGCAAACCATCCTGATGGTCACCCACTCCACAGACGCGGCGTCCCACGCGAACCGGGTTCTGTTCATCCGGGACGGTGTGATCTTCCACCAGCTCTATCGCGGCGATTCGACCAACGAAGAGCTGTACAAAAAGATCTCCGACACCCTCACGATGCTGCGAACAGGGGGTGACAGGGGATGAAACACGGATTCTATTCCAGAATTGCGAAGGAAAACATCCAAAAGAACAGACGGCTTTACATCCCGCGCATTCTGGCAGAGGCGGGACTTCTGGGCTGCTTTTACATCCTGCTGACGCTGGCGATGGACGCCAGGCTGTCTGAGGCGCTGGGAGGGGCGTATCTCTCGGCTTTTATGTCTTTCGGGGCCGTGATCATCGGACTGCTCTCCTTCATCCTGATCCTGTATGTCAACAGCTTCCTGATGAAGCGGCGCAAGAGCGAGTACGGACTTTACAATGTGCTGGGCATGGAAAAGCGGCATGTCGTGAAGCTTCTTTTTACGGAATCCCTCATAACCTCCCTGCTTTCCATTGCGCTGGGGCTCCTGCTGGGGGTTCTGTTCTATAAAGCGTCCAGTCTGCTGATCTGCCGGCTGATGCGCAGCGGGATCGTGGCCGGCTTCTACTACCTGAACGCTGTCACGCTGCTGATCCCTGCCGGGATCTTTCTGGCGCTGGATCTGTTCGCTTTCCTGATCAACAGCATCACGATCCTCCGCATGAAGCCGGTGGAGCTGATGGCCGGAAAACACGCGGGGGAGAAGGAACCCAGGATCCGCTGGCTGCTTCTGATCATCGGCCTTCTCACTCTCGGGTCAGGCTACGCTTACGCGCTCACGGTAAAGAGTCCGTTGGCTGCCCTTGTGGGCTTTTTCGCGGCGGTCATCCTCGTCATCATCGGAACCTACTGCTTGTTTGTCACCGGCACGACCTTTGTACTCAAATGCCTGAAACGGAATAAAGGCTATTATTATAACTGTCGGCACATGCCAGCCGTGGCGGGGCTGCTGTTCCGCATGAAGCAGAATGCAGTGGGTCTGGCTTCCATCGCCATCCTGGCCACCGGCGTGCTGGTGATGATCTCCACCACCGTCAGCCTCTACAGCGGCGTGCAGGACACGGTGAATACCAATTACCCGCAGCAGTTATATCTTTCGGCCAATCAGACGGAGGACGATACAGTCACATCTATCCCTTCGTCTAGCTTAACTGAGATAGTAGAAAGTGCCGCCGAAGAATATGGTCTGCAAATTGAGCATATCGAGGCTGAAAAGATGCTCACCGTATCCTACCTCACAAGAGGCGACGCCCTGCTGACCAAAACCGAGGTCACAGGCGGCTGGAGCCCGGAGGAACTCACCGGCGCGATCTTCATCACCGAGAACACCTACACCCAGCTCAAAGGGCAGACCTATTTTACCACGGATGCGCGTCATCTGGATCTTGGGAAGGACGAGATCGCCTTCTGCCGGATCATGTCCACCGTCCGCAATCTCGGGGAGGCGCCCGAAACGCTGACCATTCACGGAAAGGAATACCGGGTCAAGGAAATGATCTCCCATTTTCCTGTCAGCATCAACATGGGAACTTTGGTGGACGTCGTCGGGATCGTGGTTGCGGATGAGGACGCGCTGGAGGAGATTTACCTTGCGCAGAAGGCGGCTTACGGCGCATATGCCAGCGAGTACATGAACCGCATCGGGGTAATCTTCGCGGACGAGGAAGCTGTCAGCGCTGTCGCAGCGGCGTTCACCCGGACGGTCATCGACAAACTCAGAGCTTCCTATCCCGGAGCGTTGAGCTATTCCCTCGATACCAAATGGGAAGCCCTGCACAACGTCCTGGATATGTACGGTACCTTCCTGTTCCTTGGGATCCTGCTGGGTCTTGTCTGCCTGTTCTCGACCATTCTGATCATCTATTACAAGCAGATCTCCGAGGGCTACGAGGATCGGGAACGCTTTCAGATCATGGAGAAGATCGGCATGGAGGCACAGGAGGTCAAAAAGGCCATCGGAAGTCAGATGGCGCTGCAGTTCTTCCTGCCCCTGGCGACGGCGGCTGTTCACACGGCTGCGGCTTTTCCGATTTTGCTCAAGCTGCTGAAGATCCTGATGCTTACCAATACGCAGCTGTTTGTGAGCTGTACGCTCATCACGCTCGCGGTGTTCGCGCTGGTCTATACGGCGGTGTATCTGCTGACGGCCAGAACCTACTATAATATCGTTCATTGAGGCAAAAGCCGCCCCGACCGAGGGGCGGCTCGACGCCGTTTTTCTTTGGAGGACGCTATGTATCGCATTTTTTTGGTGGAGGACGATCACGCCTTGGCGCAGGAACTGAAAAGACAGCTCCAGCAATACGGGAACGAGGTGCGCATCATATCCGATTTTTGCGCCGTGCCGGACGAGATCCGCGCCTATGATCCCCATCTTGTCCTGATGGACATTGTGCTGCCCTATCAGAACGGCTACCATTGGACGGCGGAGATCCGCAAATTCTCCACCGTGCCCATTGTGTTTCTCTCCTCCGCGTCGGATGGTATGAATATCGTCATGGCCATCAATATGGGTGGGGACGACTTCATTTCCAAGCCGGTGGAGCCGATGGTGCTGAACGCGAAGGTACAGGCAGTCCTGCGCCGTGCCTATGAGATGCCCGGCAGCGCGGGTGCCATGGAGTTTTGCGGCGCGGTGCTGAACCTGAACGACAACAGCGTCAGCGTAGGGGGCGAGCGGGTGGAACTGACCAAAAACGAGTTCCGCATTCTGTGTACGCTGCTCGAAAACCGGGGAAAGATCGTCAGCCGAGATGCGCTGATGCTGCGGCTCTGGAACGACGACTGCTTTGTGGAGGAGAACACCCTCACCGTCAATGTGACCCGCCTGAGGCGAAAACTGGAGGCCCATGGACTGGGGGCCACCATCGTCACCCGGCCGGGAAGCGGGTATATCATCCCATGAAGGCTTTCAAAGAGGTTTTGCGTAGGAACCGCACGGCAATCCTTGTGTTCGCCGCGATGACTGTGGGGAACGCAGTGGTTTTCGGACTGTACGGCATTCTGACTGAGCCGCTGATCTACGCCGCAGCGCTGTCATTCTTTCTACTGACGGCAGTATTGATCATTGATTTTGTGCGAGAGAAGCAGCGCAGCTCAGAACGCGACAGGACGTTCACAGCGATCCTCTCCGAATGGCGGTCGCTGCCGGAAGCGAACTCTCTGGCCGAAGAGGATTATCAGAAAATGATCACAGCTCTCGGCGCGCAGATGGAGCGGCTGAGCGCGGAGGCCGACGCAGAGCGGCAGGACATGCTGGACTACTTCACCGTCTGGGTGCATGAGATCAAAACGCCCATCGCCGTGATGCGTCTGAAGCTCTCCGACGACACGCCGGAGCATCATGCCCTCGCCATCGAGCTGCAGCGCATCGAGCGGTATGTGGATATGGTGCTGCAATACATCCGTATTGGCAGCGAGACGAACGATCTGGTAATACAGGAGTGCTCCCTCGATGAGCTGATCCGCGAGTCAGTGCGGAAGCTTGCGCCGCAGTTTGTCGAAAAACGGCTCCGGCTCGTGTTTGTGCCGACGGAAGCGTCGGTCGTAACGGACGCAAAGTGGTTTGCCTGCATTCTGGATCAGCTTCTGTCCAACGCCGTGAAGTATACGCCGGAGGGTGCTGTCACGATCGGAATGCAGGATGGGCGGCTGATGATCTCCGACACCGGTATCGGCATCGCCCCTCAGGATCTGCCCCGCATTTTTGAAAAGGGCTATACCGGGATCAACGGCCGCCTGGGGCAGAAATCCAGCGGCCTCGGCCTCTATCTCGCCAAAAAGGCCGCCGACCTGCTTTCCATACCGCTGACTGTGGAAAGTCGCGAGGGCGAAGGCAGCGCCTTCACCCTCGACCTACGGCAAAAAGGATGTTTTTAACCCCTTGACTCTCACACTGTGGCAGGCATTATGCTGGACGCGAGCTCAAAAAAACAGCAGCAGGAGGTACCGCCATGCTGAAAATCGGAGAATTTTCAAAACTGTCCAGGATCAGCGTCAGAATGCTCCGCCACTATGATGAGATCGGCCTTCTGAAACCGGCCGAGATCGATCGCTTCACGGATTATCGGTATTACAGAGAAGATCAGCTCCCGATAGCGGGCCGTATTGCAGCCCTGAAGGATATGGGCTTTTCCCTTGCGGATATCGTCAGGATCCTTGAAGTCTATGATGACCGTGAGAAAATGGAGCAATTCTTTTCTGCCCGTCAGAAGGAACTGGAGGCCTTATCAAAGGATACAGCATATAAGCTGACGCTTCTGGACGCAGCCCGGAAAAGGCTGAGAAAGGAAGAAAACATGAGTTATAACGTAACCCTCAAGACCATCCCCGAACGCTATGCCGCGACCATCCGGATGACGATTCCCCGCTATGAAGATGAAGGCATGATCTGGGGCAAACTGGCAGAAGAGACTTGCCGGATGAATCTCGTGGAGGATGATCCCTGCCTTTGCGCGGTGACCTACCTCGACGGAGAGTACAAGGAAGAAAATGTGGAGATGATGGCCTGGAAGACCGTAAAAGGCCGTTATCCCGACACGGAGCACGTGAAGTTCCGTACGCTGCCGGAGGTCACGGTCGCAAGCTGCACCTACCAGGGAAGCTATACCCAGATCACGGATGTCTACGCTGCTGTCATCGCATGGATGGAAGCGAACGGATATGAACCCGCGGAGCCAATGTTCAACATTTACCACGTAAGCCCGCATGAGACGCAGAATCCGGATGAGTTTGTAACAGGGATCTGCTATCCAGTGAAGAAGAAATAAGGTATTACAAGGTGATTATTTGCCCCGGTCTGATAAAGGCCGGGGCCATCGCCCATCCTGGCGTGGTCGTCAGATAAGAATAAGCAAACTCGGAGGACAGAGGAATGGCTTTTGATTTCAAAAAAGAGTATAAAGAATTCTACATGCCGAAGAATAAACCCGGCATCGTGACCGTGCCGTCCATGAATTATATTGCAGTCCGGGGACAGGGCGACCCCAATCAGGAGGACGGCGAGTACAAGCAGTCCATCGCTCTGTTGTACGGCATCGCCTTTACCATCAAGATGAGCAAAATGGGGGATAATCGCATCGACGGCTATTTCGATTACGTCGTTCCTCCGCTGGAAGGTTTTTGGTGGCAGGACGGGATTCAGGGCATTGACTATGCGCGCAAAGATGCTTTTCAGTGGATCTCCGTGATCCGTCTGCCCGATTTCGTGACCGCAGATGATTTTGCGTGGGCCGTCGAGGAAGCGACAAGAAAAAAGAAGACGGATTTCTCGAGGGCAGAGTTCCTGACCTATGATGAGTGACTGTGCGTTCAATGCATGCATATAGGTGCCTATGACGATGAACCCGCTACGGTTGCCCGGATGCATGAGTACATGGAGACCCAGGGATATGTTCTGGACATAACCAGTCAGAGAATGCACCATGAGATCTATCTGAGCGACGCAAGAAAAGTGGCACCGGAAAAGCTGAAAACTGTGATTCGGCACCCGATCCGAAAGGGATAACGGCAGGACAGATCTGAACAGGAATTGACAGGACAAATTTCGCTCTCAGAGATACAATGAAGCCGACAAGGAAAGGAGGCGGCAGCAATGGAGTGGCTTACCAGTATTCGAACAGCGATCAATTATATGGAAGAGCATCTGACCGACGACATCAGTGCGCAGGATGTGGCTGCCCGGGTGCATCTTTCCCCGTTTTTCCTCCAGAGGGGCTTTTCGCTGATGACCGGCTGCGGAATCGGAGAATACATGCGAAACCGCAGACTGTATCAAGCGGCACGGGACCTGAAGGAGACAGAAGACAAGGTGATCGAGATTGCCCTTCGGTACTGCTATGATACTCCGGAGAGCTTCACAAAAGCATTCTCCCGTTTTCACGGTGCGACGCCTTCACAGGTCCGTGACGGAGCCGCCGGAAAGGTCTTTCTTCCCTTGACGATCAAATTGTCGGTACAAGGAGGCAGTCAAATGGATGTTAAAATTGCGCCCATGTTTCCGTTCAAGGTCATCGGCTTCCAGAAGATTTTTGATAATGAAACTGCATATGCAGAAATACCGAAGTTCTGGAATGAAACCTGTGAGAAGTATGCCAACCGTGTTTATGCGGGAAATGCACCGGCGAATCCCTATGAGCAGGCCCTGGTGGACAACTGCATCGGGGAATATGGCGTCTGCATCGACGATATCGGCGGAGGCAAATTCCGCTATCTGATCGCGGGCAAGTACACAGGCGGAGCCGTACCGGAGGGAATGGTGGTCTACGAGTTTCCAAGGAATGAATGGGCAGTATTCGATTGCATCGGACCTAATCCTCAGACACTGCAGAGCGTGAACACCCGAATCTTCTCTGAATGGCTGCCCGGCAATCCGGATTATGAGCTGAGCGGAAATGCAACGGTTGAGTGGTATGACTGTGTAAACGGCGAAATGACTGACCCGGATTATCACAGTGCGATCTGGGTGCCGGTGAAGAGAAAAAAGTAATCATATTAAGAATTACAGCGCTATACCGTAAAAAAGGAAGATGACCTGCATATGAAAATGCAGATCATCTTCCTTTTTGTTGCCAACCCTGCCAGCCAGATGCTCAAATCAGTTTTTTGATTAAAACTGTCTTATGAACACCTGGCTAACCGGGCGGCGTTTTTTTCATGCAGAGAGATACCGCCAGACAGCGGGGAGGTCGGGGAGGATCGCCTCGGCCAATCGGCGCATCTCCCCGTCCGGCACGAGCAGATCCGGCACCATGAGCGTGTGCATCCCGGCAGCATGCCCCGCGCGGACGCCGTTGTAGCTGTCCTCGATCACATAGCAGCGGGCAGGCTCTGCGCCGAGGCGCGCCGCCGCCAGCAGGAAGATCTCCGGGTCCGGCTTGCTGTGCGCGACCTCGTCGCCGGTCACGACGGCATCGAAGACGTCGGCCAGCCCGGCTCCTTCCAGCCAGGTCTCCACGAGCGAGCGCGGCGTGGAGGACGCGAGCGCGAGCTGCCTGCCCGCCGCGCGCAGCTGCGCGGGCAGGACGGACGCGCCGGGCTTGAGCGGCAGACGGCCGCCGCCGTATCGCGCGCGGTAGCGCCGGGTGGTCTCCTCCCGGAAGCGCTCCCAGGGGAAGGCCTCCCCATAGGCTTCGCGCAGGATCTCGCCGGTCGCCGGGACGGTGACGCCGATGCAGCGGGCATAGACCCGTTCCATATCACCCAGCCCCTGCTCCGCCGCGAGCTCGCACCAGATCGCGCGCTGGACGCGCTCCGAATCGAAGATCACACCGTCCATATCGAAGAGGACGGCATCGAAGTCCTTCATTCTTCGGCCTTTCTGCGAATGTCGATCATCCTCTGCGCGGTGGTCGGCAGGAGGACGCGGGAGTAGAAATCGCGGATCACACGGTGGACGACCGGCGCGATATCCGCCGTGCCCTTGATCGGCTTGACCATGAGCTCGACCTCGGCTCCGCCGAGGCGGTAATCGCAGGGTACCTCCACATAGCCGAAGCGGGCGAAGAATTTGCGCAGCTTGCGCATATAGTCATCCTTGCCCTCCTCGTCGAAGACCGTAAGCTCGGCGAGGATGCCCTGCTTATCGGCGTAATACTTGTGGAGCAGGCGCATGGCCTGCACGCCGACGCCCTTTTCCCGGTACCAGGGCAGGATGCCGAAGTATTTGAGCAGCGCGTAGCCATAGACGCCGCGGGGGAAGACCAGAGCATAGCCGAGGGTCATTTTGCTTGCGTCGTCCTCAAAGAGCAGCAGGTCGAGATCGCCGTGCAGCAGGCCCTTGTGGATGGCCAGCTTGGGCAGCAGCTCGCGCTTGTCGAAATCCATGTCGAAGGCGCTGTAGATGTGGGAGAGGTCTGTGTGCCCTCCCTTGCGGATGGTGAGCATAACGATGCCTCCTGTCGTGAAAAATGCGCTGTGGGCGCCCCTGTGCGCGTCTCAGCCCAGCTCCTGCGCGCGGCAGAGTGCGGCGTAGACGCCGTTGAGCGCCATGAGCTCCTCGTGCGAACCGCGCTCGACGATCCGTTCGCCCTCTACGACGGCGATCAGATCCGCGTGGCGGACGGTGGAGAGACGGTGGGCGATGATGATGCTGGTGCGGCCCTGGCTCAGCTCGTCGAGCGATTTCTGAATGCGCTGCTCGGTGACCGTGTCGAGCGCGGAGGTCGCCTCGTCGAGAATGAGCACCTTGGGGTTCTTGAGGAAGACGCGGGCGATGGAGATGCGCTGCTTCTGACCGCCGGAGAGCATCACGCCGCGCTCGCCGATGTAGCTGTCGTAGCCGTCTGGCATGGCCATGATCTCCTCGTGGATCTCGGCGCGCTTTGCCGCCTCCTCGATCTCCTCGTCGGTAGCGTCGGGACGGCCGTAGCGGATGTTCTCGCGCACGGTACCGGCAAACATGAACACATCCTGCTGCAGAATGCCGATATTACGGCGCAGAGAGCGCTGCGTGACGGAGCGGACGTCCTGCCCGTCAACGCGGACGGCGCCGCCGCAGACGTCATAAAAGCGGGGGATCAGCTGGCACATGGTGGTCTTGCCGCCGCCTGAGGGACCGACGACGGCCACGCACTGGCCGGGGGCGATGTGCAGGTCGATGTCCGTGAGCACGGGCACGCCGTTGTCATAGTGGAAGCTCACATGCTCGAGGTCGATCCGGCCCTCGATGGGGCCGAGCTCCTTCGCGTCGGGCGCGTCCTTCACCTGGGATTCGGTGCGCATGATCTCCAGAAAACGCGAGAAGCCGGCGCTGCCCTGCATGTACTGCTCGGCGAACATCACGAGCTTGCGGAGCGGAGTCACAAAAGTGGAGACGTAGAGCGTAAAGGTCACGAGGTCGACATAGTCCATCTTTCCTCTCATGATGAGCAGGCCGCCGACGGCAATGACCAGCACCTGCAGGACGCCGGTTGTGAACTCCATGCCGCTCATGTAGAGCCCCATACTGCGGTAGTATTCGACCTTTGCGCCCTTGAAGACGGTGTTGGCGCGGTCAAACTTCTCGATCTCCATGTGCTCGTTGGCGAAGGCCTTGGCGGTGCGCACGCCGGAGATGCTCGACTCAATGGCGGCGGTGATCTCGGCAGTCTTTCGCTTGACCTCGATATTGGCCTTCTTCATGCGCACGCGCTGCGACAGCGTGAAGCCCAGCGTGAGCGGCAGGACAATGGCCAGCACCAGCGCGAGCTGCCAGTGCATCACGAACATCACAACAAGCGCGCCCACGATGGTGAGCGAGCAGATGATGATGTTCTCCGGCCCGTGGTGGGCCAGCTCCGTGACCTCAAAGAGATCGCTCGTGATACGGCTGAGCAGGACGCCGGTGCGGTTTTTGTCGAAGAAGCCGCAGGAGAGATCCTGCATGTGCGAAAAGATGTCGCGGCGCATGTCGGCCTCGGTGAGAACGCCCATCTTGTGGCCGAGCACCGTGATGACATAGTAGAGCAGCGCC
This sequence comes from Clostridiales bacterium UBA3758, assembly GCA_002371675.1. Classification (GTDB taxonomy): domain Bacteria; phylum Bacillota; class Clostridia; order Oscillospirales; family Oscillospiraceae; genus Limivicinus. The sequence continues at coordinate 31,712 of DFGE01000021.1, read as the reverse complement.
TTGCCGAGATAGGCCAGGATAAGGATGAGCATGACGGCGAAGAAGGTCTTGTAGAGTCCCTGCGGGAGCAGGCGGTTCATGCTCATGCGCGAGGCATAGGGGAAGATCAGGTCGATCAGCGAGACCATCAGCGCGCAGGCCATGTCGATCCAGAATAGCTTTTTGTGCTTTGCGATATAGTGGATGAAGATCTTCAGCGGTTTCTGGTTGTAGTTCATGCGAATTTCTCTCTCTCCGCGACCGCCAGACGGTCGCAGCGGTTGTTGAATTCGTTCTCGGCGTGTCCCTTGACCCAGTGGTAATGCATCTCGTGCTGGCTTGTGAGGCCGAGCAGCATCTCCCAGAGATCCGGGTTCAGGGCGGGCTTCTTGTCCGCCTTGATCCAGCCTTTTCTGCGCCAGCCCCAGGCCCAGCCCTTCTCCAGCGCGTCGATGACGTACTTGGAGTCGGAATAGAGCTCGACCACGCAGCTCTCCCTGAGGGCCAGCAGGCCCTGGATCACGGCGGTGAGCTCCATGCGGTTGTTGGTGGTCATCTCCTCCCCGCCGGAGAGCTCTTTTTCGACGCCGTTGTAGCGCAAAATGGCACCCCAGCCGCCGGGGCCGGGGTTGCCGCTGCAGGCGCCGTCTGTATACAGTTCTACCGTTTTCATAGCTTGTCTCTCCTGTGTGGGAGTACCGGGACGGTTTACACGCCGCGCTGGAAGCGGTCCTTCAGCACGTTGTACTCCGCCTTGTCGATGAGGCCGTTTTTGAGCCATTCGTCCAGCTGGGCGATGCGGCGCGCCTTGTCGCGCGCAAAATGGTCGAGCCCGGCCTGGTTGTAGGAGCGCACGGGCGCGCTCGGCCGATGCTCCATGGACGGCGCGGGGCGGTGCAGCGGGACGGTTGGCGTGCGGGCGGCAGTACGCTCGACCGGCCGCTTTTTATCCTGCTGCGCTTTCTGCTTCTTGCGGGCGTTGAGGACGTTGATGACGATGGCGATCACGATCGCCACCATGACGCTGGCTTCCATAGCATGCTCCTCCTTCTGCCTTGCTCCCTGTCCTGCGGGCCATGCTTCTGTGCCGTGCAGGGCTTATTCTCCGCTCTCCTGCGTGTATTTCCGATAGAGCACCCGGTATTCCTCCCGGTCGATCAGACCGCTCCGGAGAAAGCCGTTGAGCTGCTCGAGGCGGCGCTGGGTGTCGTGCGAATAGCGATGGTTGACCTCGCCGTAGTCGCAGTCCTCCTCCTTCTTGCCGAAGAGCCTCAGCGGCACGCTCTGTAAGGCGCGCTGGGGCTTCCAGGACGCTTCGGAGGCGGCGCCGGCGGCTCTGCGCAGCGCGCCGATCACCGCAGCCGCGATCAGCGCTACCGACAGCACGCCGAGGATCACCGGAAAGACGCCGCTGTCCAGATTCTCAGAGGCCGCGCCCATCAGGGAGATCAGGAGGAACGCGCCGACCCACAGAAGGGCGCTTTTCTTCTGCTCGGGCTTCTTTTTTCCTGCCATCTTTTTCCTCGCTTTCCGGGCTGCCGCCCTGTGTCACAAGGGGATTATTCCTCCGGGTTGTTCTGCACTTCTTCCGTCCCGGCGGTATTCTCCGTACTTTCGTCCTCGTCGCTTACGCGCTCGGTCTTCTCGATGGAGATGACGCGGCTGCCCTCCGCCAGGCGCATCACGCGCACGCCCTGGGTGGCGCGGCCCTGGAGAGAGATGTGATCCACGGCCATGCGGATGATCGTGCCGTCGTCGGAGATGACGAGCAGATCCTCTCCGCCGAAGCACATCGTGACGTCTGTCACGGGGCCGGTCTTGTCGGTGACGTTGTAGTTGCGCACGCCGATGCCGCCGCGGCCATGCACGCTGTATTCGCTGAGCTCGGTGCGCTTGCCGTAGCCGTTTTCGGTGATGCTGAGCACCTGCGCGCCCGCGGCGGAGCTGCCGGCGCCGACCACGATATCACCCTCGCGCAGGCGGATGCCGCGCACGCCGACGGCGGTGCGGCCCATCGGACGCACGTCATTCTCATTGAAGCAGACGGACATACCCTCGCGCGTGGCGATGAAGATGTTCTCGTCCCCGTCGGTGGGGAGCACGGTAATCAGCTCGTCCCCTTCGTCGAGGCCGAGGGCGCGGATGCCGTTGGCGCGGATGTTGCGCAGGGCGGACTGGCTCATGCGCTTGACCGTGCCCATTCGCGTGACGAAGAAGAGGTACTTGTCCTCCTCGAGGCCGCGGCCGCGGATCATGGCGCTGATCTTCTCGCCGGGCTCGGTCTGGATGAAGTTGATGATGTTGCTGCCCCGGGCGGCGCGGCCGGCCTCCGGGATCATATAGCCCTTCTTGATGAAGACGCGGCCGAGATCGGTGAAGAAGAGGATGTTGTCATGCGTGGAGGCGGTGAAGACCGTGTCCACATAGTCCTCCTCCTTGGTGGCCATGGCTCGTACGCCGCGGCCGCCGCGGCCCTGGGCGCGGTATTCGCTCACGGGCAGGCGCTTGATATAGCCGCCGTGGGTGAGCGTGAAGACGCACTCCTCCTCCTCGATGAGGTCCTCGGCGTCGATCTCGTTGAGCACGTCCTGGATCTCGGTGCGGCGCGTGTCGCCGTACTTGTCGCGCAGGGCGATCAGCTCGTCCTTCAGCACGCCCTTGATCTTTTCGGGGTCGGCCAGCAGTTCCTTGAAATAGGCGATCCTGCCCTCGAGCTCCCGATATTCTCCCTCCAGCTTCTCGCGGTTGAGCCCCTGCAGGGCGATCAGGCGCATGTCGCAGATGGCCTGGGCCTGCACGTCGTCCAGGCCGAAGCGCGCCATGAGGTTCTGCTTGGCGTCGTCGTAGCTGGAGCGGATGATACGGATGACCTCGTCGATGTTGTCCTGGGCGATAAGCAGGCCCTCGAGCAGATGGGCGCGCTCCTCGGCCTTGCGCAGGTCGTATTTCGTCCGGCGGACGATGACCTCCTCCTGGAAGCTCAGATACTCGTCCAGGATGTGCCGCAGGGAGAGGATCTTCGGCTGGCTCTGGTTGTTGACGAGAGCCAGCATGGTGATCGAGAAGCTCGACTGCAGCGAGGTCTGGGCGAAGAGGCGGTTGAGCACCACCTGGGGGTTTGCGTCGCGCTTGAGCTCGATGACGATGCGCATGCCGTTGCGGTCGGTCTCGTCGCGCAGGTCGGAAATGCCCTCCAGGCGCTTGTCATGCACCTGGTCGGCAATGTTCTTGATGAGCATCTTCTTGTTGACCTGGTAGGGCAGCTCCGTCACGATGATGCGGGTGCGGCCCTGGCCGTGCTCCTCGAACTCCGTACGCGCCCGCACGACGACCTTGCCGCGCCCGGTGGCGTAAGCCTGGCGGATGCCGGCGCGGCCCATAATGATGCCGCGGGTCGGGAAGTCGGGCCCCTTGATGTGCTGCATCAGCTCGCCGAGCCCGGCGTCCGGGTTTTCGAGCACGCAGACGCAGGCGTCGATAACCTCCGAGAGGTTATGGGGCGGAATATTGGTCGCCATGCCGACGGCGATGCCGCTCGAGCCGTTCACGAGCAGATTCGGGAAGCGGGAGGGCAGCACGCGCGGCTCCTTGCGCGTCTCGTCGAAGTTCGGGTCCCAGTCGACCGTCTCCTTGTCGATATCGCGCAGCATCTCCTCGGCGAGCTTGGCCAGGCGCGCTTCGGTGTATCGGTAAGCGGCGGGGGGATTGCCGTCCACGTCGCCGAAGTTGCCGTGACCGTCGATAACGGGGTAGCGCAGGGAGAAATCCTGCGCCATGCGCACGAGAGCGTCGTACACGCTCGCGTCGCCGTGGGGGTGGTAGCGGCCCAGCACATCGCCGACGGCGGTGGCGCACTTGCGGTAGGGCTTGTCTCGCGTCAGACCATCCTCATACATGGCGTAGAGGATGCGGCGGTGCACAGGCTTGAGGCCGTCGCGCACGTCGGGCAGGGCGCGGCCCACGATGACGGACATGGCGTAGTCGATATAGCTGGTCTGCATTTCGCTTACCAGCTCAGACTCCGTAATGACCTGATTGGGGAAAGCGATATCTTCCGGTTTGTAGTCTCTCTTATGTGCCATTTTCGATCCTTTCCTTTTCCGCGCTTAAATATCGAGGTTCACGACGTAGCGTGCGTTTTCCTCGATCCACTCGCGGCGCGGCTCCACTTCCTCGCCCATGAGCACGGTGAATACCTCGTCGGCCTGGATGGCGTCGTTGAGCGTGATGCGGCGCAGGGTGCGCTGCTCGGGGTCCATGGTGGTCTCCCAGAGCTCGTGCGGGTCCATCTCGCCGAGACCTTTGTAGCGGGAAATGTCGATCTTTACGTTGGAGTTGTCGCCGCGCATCTCCTTGCTCAGACGGTCGCGCTCCTCGTCGGAGTAGGCGACGCGCTGCTGCTTGCCGCGCGAGAGCTTGTAGAGCGGCGGGACGGCCGAGTAGACATAGCCGTGCTCGATGAGCGGGCGCATGTAGCGGAAGAAGAAGGTCAGCAGAAGGGTGCGGATATGGCTGCCGTCAACGTCGGCATCGGCCATGATGATGATTTTGTGATAGCGGAGCTTTTCGATGTTGAATTCGTCCCCGATGCCGGCGCCGAGCGCCACGATGAGAGGATAGAGCTTGTCGTTGCCGTAGATCTTGTCGGCGCGGGCCTTCTCGACGTTGAGCATCTTGCCCCACATCGCGAGGATCGCCTGGAAGCGGCTGTCGCGCCCCTGGATGGCGGAGCCGGCGGCGGAATCGCCCTCGACGATGTAGATCTCGCAGAGCGATGGGTCGCGTTCGTTGCAGTCCTGCAGCTTGTCGGGCATCTGGCCGCTCTCGAGGCCGGTCTTGCGGCGGACGGACTCGCGCGCCTTGCGCGCGGCCTCGCGGGCGCGGTTGGCCATCATGGCCTTTTCGAGGATGGCCTTGGCCGTCTGGGGATGCTCCTCGAGATAGGCGGTGAGCTGGTCATTCACAATGCCGTCGACGAGGGTGCGGATATAGGCGTTGCCGAGCTTCTGCTTGGTCTGTCCCTCGAACTGCGCCTCCGGGAGCTTCACGGAGATGACTGCCGAGATGCCCTCGCGCACGTCGTCGCCGGAGACCTTGTCGTCCCCCTTGATGATATTGTTCTTCTGCCCGTAGGCGTTGATGACGCGGGTGAGCGCCGTCTTGAAGCCGGTCTCGTGCATACCGCCCTCGGGGGTATGGATGTCGTTGGCGAAGGAGACGAGGTTCTCGTTGTAGCCGTCGTTGTACTGCAGGGCGATTTCGGCCACGGCGTCGTCCTTGCTGCCGGAGAGATAGATGACCTCCGGGTGGATGGGGTTCTTGTGCTTGTTGAGGTAGGCCACGAATTCGCGGATGCCGCCCTCATAGCACATGGTTTTGACCTTGGGCTCCTCCTCGCGCTCATCGCTGAGCGTGATGCGCAGCCCCGCGTTCAGGAAGGCCTGCTCGCGCATGCGCGTGCGCAGGATATCATAGTCGTATACCGTATCGTCGAACATCTCGGGATCGGGCTTGAAGCGCACCGTGGTGCCGGTGCGGTCCGTCCTGCCGACGACGTGGATGGCCTCGGTGATGTCGCCGCGGGAGAAGCGCATCTGATGGATCTGCCCGTCCTTGTGCACCTGGACCTCGAGCCACTCGGAGAGGGCGTTGACCACCGAGGCGCCGACGCCGTGAAGACCGCCGGAGACCTTGTAGCCCCCGCCGCCGAACTTGCCGCCTGCGTGCAGCACCGTAAAGACCACCTCGAGGGCGGATTTGCCGGTCTGCTCCTGGATATCCACGGGGATGCCGCGGCCGTTGTCGGCCACGCGGATCACGTCGCCCTTCTCGATCGTCACCTCGATGTGGGTGCAGAAGCCCGCAAGGGCCTCGTCGATGGAGTTGTCAACGATTTCGTAGACAAGATGATGAAGGCCCGAAGAGGAGGTGGAGCCGATGTACATACCGGGGCGTTTCCGGACGGCCTCCAGCCCTTCGAGGACCTGGATTTGAGATGCGTCATATTCCTGTGTAACTTTGGTATCAAAATTGAGTTCAGCCATGCTTTGCCTCCGTTTCTTCCGCTCTCTTCAGGAGCGTGGCGGCGGCCATCTGGCTCAGATAGACCGTCGTCCTGTCCCCATCGCTGCACACGACGAAGGATTTGGGGAGATCCTCCGCGGCGCTGACGACCCGCCCCGCCTTCTCGGCGCGGGCGAGATAGTCTCTCGTGATGCGGGACTGCGTGGTATTGTCAAGGTCGAAGATGCCGAGGATACTCCCGGCGCTCACGACCGTTCCTTTTCCCAAATGAATGAATTGTCCGAAAAGAGGGCTGTTTTCCCCGCTTTTTCGGCCGAATGCCGTGCCGAATGCCATGGTTTTCTTCCTTTCGGCCTGAGATAAACCTGAATTATGCCTTGATCCTGCCCTTTTCCACAAACAGAACGCGGCCGCCGGTGCGGCGGGAGATGTCGGCGTCCTCACAGCAGGTGATGAGCGTCTGCCCGCCGGAGAGGCGGTTGAGAACGAACTCCTGCCGCTTCCGGTCGAGCTCGGAGAGCACGTCGTCGAGCAGCAGGATTGGCGCCTCGCCGGTCTCGGAGAGGAAAATCTCCCGCTCGGCGAGCTTCAGGGACAGGGCCGCCGTCCTGGTCTGGCCCTGGGAGGCAAAGCTCCGGGCGCTGCGGCCGTTGATGGCGATTTCCAGATCGTCCTTGTGCGCGCCGGTGAGGCACTGGGCGCTCTCCAGCTCCGCCTGGCGGTGCGCCTCCTGGTGCTCGCAGATATCGTAATAGATCTCCTTTGCGCTGGCAAAGGGGTCACGAACGGTGCTCACGGTCCTGTAGTCGATCCTGATCTCCTCGTTTTCGCCGGAAAACTCCCGGTGGATCGCCGGGGCGACCTCGTTGAGCCGGGCGGCGAAGGACGCGCGATAGCGGATTATCTGCGCCGAGGCGCGGGCCATCCCGTCGGAAAACTCGTCCAGCGTGTCGAGCAGAGCGGGTTTTTCATGCCAGTCTTTGAGGATGCGGGTCTTGTTTTCGTAGTATTTGTTGAATTCCGAGAGAATCTCTGCGTAGCGCGGGCGGATCTGGCTGATCGCATTGTCGAGCAGGCGCCGCCGCACGGAGGCCCCCTCCTTGATGAGGTTGAGATCGTCCGGGCAGAAAAGTACGGTATTGACGACCGTGGAGAGCTCCGAGGCCGTTTTGCGCACGCCGTTGACCAGGATTTTCTTGGCCTGGCCGGGGCGGAATTTGATATTTACGGTCTGATCGCGCTCGTGGCTGAAGACCTCGGCGAGGATCTCCCCCTCCGAAAAATCAAAGCCGACAAGCTCGCGGTCAAAGCGCGTGCGGAAGCTGCGTCCCATGGAGAGCATGTACACAGCCTCAAGAAGATTGGTCTTGCCCTGGGCGTTCTGCCCGCAGATCACGTTGGTGCCGGGGGCAAATTCCACCGTTTCCCATTCGTAATTGCGAAAGCCGTTCAGGGCGATTTTTTCGACTCTCATGCGCCCTCAACCTTCAGGGTAAAGCGGTCAAAGGCTACGACGTCGCCCGGGCGAAGCTTCTTCCCGCGCTGGGTGCAGACCTCTCCGTTGACCTTCACGAGTCCCTCAGCGATGGCAAACTTGGCCTCTCCGCCGCTTCCGACGAGGGAGGCAAACTTCAGCAGTGCGTCGAGCTTGATATATTCAGTGTCTATGGTGATGATTTCCATATTTCTCCTTTTTCAGGCAGAAAGAACAGTATTCAATCCGCTCCCTCAGAGCGGGAGCTTTCTCGTTTACTCCCCGGCGCGCAGGCGGACGGGCAGGATCATATAGGTGAAGTTGTCGCTGCCGTCGGCGGCGCGGAGGATGCAGGGGGAGGAGGCCGTGTTGAGGCAGATATTCAGCTCATCCTTGCCGGCGGCCTTGAGCGCGTCCATCAGATAGCGGTCGTTGAAGCCAATCTCCAGATCCTCGACCTTGCCCTCGCAGGAGCAGACGTCCTCCGCCTTGCCGATGGGCGTGACGCACAGGCAGTCGATCCGCCCGTCCTGGAACATCATGCGCACGGGGCTGGAGTTCTTTTCGCTGACGATGAGGGCCACACGGTCGATGACCGACATGATCTCATCCCGATCGACCTTCACGACATGGCGGAAATTCTCGGGAATGGAGCGGCGATAATTGAGGAATTCCCCTTCCAGACGGCGGGAGATCACCACGGTCTGGCCGATGGTAAAGGAGATGTGCTTGGCGCCGACGGAGATGGAAACCGGATCGTCCGAATCCTCGCAGACACGCTCCACATCCTGCAGCGCAGAGCCGGGGACGACGAAACTGCAGGGATCCATATTGGCGTTTTCAAGCTTTTCCGTGCGCTTTGCAAGACGGTAGCCGTCCACGGAGATGAGCGTCAGCTCGTTTTCGTCCACATCGAAGAGCGTGCCGGTGTAGATGGGGCGCACATCGCTCGTGGCAACGGCAAAAATGGTCTGGTTTATCATGCTGCGCAGGATCGACTGCGGCAGCGAGATCGCGTTCATCTCGTCGACCTTCGGCATTTCCGGATAGTCCTCGGGGGAGATGCCCATGAAATTGAATTCGCTGCGGCCGCATTTCACCTTCACACCGCACAGATCGTCAACCTCGACGCTGACGATGCCGTCCGGCAGACGGCGGATCATCTCGCCGAAGAAGCGCGCGCCCACCACAACAGAGCCGGGGCTTGCCACATCGGCGGGAATGTAGGTATAAATGCCCTCGCGCAGATTGTAGCCGGTGATCTTGACGTCCGCGCCGGCCTCGATCAGCAGACCCTCAAGCGCGGGAATAGGGCTTTTAGAGGCGGCAGCACGAGAAGCGGTGGAGCAGGCTGCCTGCAGCAGATATTTTTCACAAGAGAATTTCATGATCCGTTTTCCTTCCTCAAAAAAAACTGTTTATCTATCTATGTATCTATTTTTTTCGTAGTATTAGTATTAGAGAAAAAAACTGTTGAAAAGCGGAGAAAAGCCGCTGAACACCGGGATTTTTTCTGTTGACGAAAAAGTGGATAATTTTGGAGCTTTCCACAGGCCGAAGAGAAAAAAGCTGTTTCCACAAATCACTTTTTCTTATCAACAGACAGATGTTGAAAAGCTGAATCAGATATTGCCCGTGTTGGTCGTGATGTTCGAGGTGATGTCGCGGATGATGCCGGGCATTTTCGGGTCGCTTTTTACAAGATCCTCAACCTTGCGGATCGAAGAGAGAACGGTGGCGTGGTTGCGGCCGCCGTGCTGCTCGCCGATGTCGTTCAGGGAGAGATTCGTGAGCTGGCGCATGAGGTGCATGGACACCTGGCGCGCCATGACGATGTTCTTCGCGCGGCTCTGCCCCTTGATTTCCTCTTCCTTGACGTTGTAGTACTTGGCGGTCTCGCGCAGGATGTTGTCCGGCGTGGGGATATAGTCGCCGATGCGGATCACGTCCTCAATCGCGCGGGCCACGGCCTCCGGGGTGATCTCCGTGCCGAGCAGCTCCTTGTAGGCGGTCAGACGCTTGATCACGCCCTCCAGCTGGCGAATGTTGGCAGTGATGTTGGTGGCAATATAGGTCACGGCCTCGTCCGAGAGCAGCAGACCGAGCTGAGCGGCCTTGTTGCGGGCAATGGCCATCCGCGTCTCCAGATCGGGCGGCTGAATATCGGCCATCAGCCCGCCCTCGAAGCGAGTGCGCAGCCGGTCGTCCAGCAGGCTCATCTCGAGCGGCGGCCGGTCGGAGGTGATGACGATCTGATGCCCGGCCTCGTAGATATTGTTGAAAGTGTGGAAAAATTCCTCCTGCGTGCTCTGCTTGCCGGCGATGAACTGAATGTCGTCCACCAGCAGCAGGTCGACGTTGCGGTAGCGGTTGCGGAACTCCTCCGTAGTGCCGTCCTTGATGGCCTTTATCATCTGATTGGTGAACTCGTCGCCCTTCACATAAGTCATCCTGGCGGCAGGGTCATGCGAGCGGATGTACTGGCCGATTGCCAGCAGCAGATGGGTCTTGCCGAGGCCGGAGTTGCCGTAAATAAAGAGGGGATTGTAGGTCTTGCCCGGCCGTTCGGCCACAGCCAGCGCAGCGGCATGGGCAAACTCATTGGATTTGCCGACGATGAAGCGGTCAAAGGTATAACCGTCCATCTCCGGGAAATCCGTATTGGACTTTTTGGTGGAGTCATAATCGTCCACCTCGTCCCCTGCCAGCACGAGCAGGTCAAAGTCACAGGCAAACAGGTCGCTCAGCACGCTCTTGATCGGCTCGGCAAAGCGCTCGGAGATGATCTTGCGCTTGAAGTCCGTGGTCGTGTGGAGGACGAGACGGCAGTCGTCTATCTCCACGGGCGAGCAGTCGGCAAACCAGGTGTTGATGGCGGTGGGTGTTACGAGGTCTTTTTCCGATAAGATGCGCAGGACTTCCTGCCAGACGTCGTTTACGGAATTCATTTCCATCACCTCAAAGGCATAGTATATCTAACTTATTTATTATATCAAATATGTCCAAAACATGCAAGATCTAAATATATAATAAAGTAGGGACAGGCGTGTTTCCGCCCTGTCGGAGAGGCGCCGCCGACGTTTTTCCATCAAGTTTTTTTCAATAATAATTGAGCGGGAACAACTCCACCGACAGGCGAGCATACTTGAACGTTGCGTTATTGATTCCTGCGGGAAGCCTTCGTATAATGATCATCGTAAGGACGCTTCGATACAGCGAGCATACAGAGAAAACATCCTGAAGGAGGTTATGAGAATGGAAATGGGAAAGAAAATCAGACAGCTGCGCTTCAAGGCTGGTCTGACCCAGGAGCAGCTTGCGGACAAGCTGGGGATCGGTCCGCAGTCGGTTTCCAAGTGGGAAAATGCGGCGGCCATGCCGGATATCACGACCCTGCCGCTTCTCGCGGAGATCTTCGGCGTTACCATCGACGATCTGTTCGATCTGACCGCTGAGCAGAGGCTCAACCGCATCGAGAACCGCATGGACGCGGAGGAGGAGCTTCCGGCGGACGTCTACCGGGAGTTTGAGGATTTTCTGCAGACAGAGCTGCATGACGAGAAGAACAAGCAGCGCGCGACCGAGATCATAGCCTATCTCTACTGGCACCGCTGCAACGCGCTGGGTCAGAAGGCGAGCCGCTACGCGAAGGAGGCTATCGCCTTCCAGCCGGAGAAAAAGGACAGCTATTGGATCCTAAGCAAAACGGACGGCCACACAGTCTGGGACTGGAACATGGCCAACCACGCCAAGGCCATTGCATTTTACCGGGAGCTTGTAGAGGCCAACCCGGACAAATCACTGCCCTATACGTATTTGATCGACAACCTCCTCGCCGATCACCGCGCCGACGAGGCGGAAAGAGTCCTGGAGCACTACAGCGCGCTGAATGGCGCTCATCCCGTTATGAAGCGGGTTTACCGCGCTTACATTGCCCTTGCCCGCTTTGACGAGCCCGCGGCGGACAAAATAATGGAGGAGCTTCTGGCGGAGCAGCCGGAGAACGACGCCGTTCTCTTCGAGACTGCGCAGTACTATGCCGCAAAGGCCGACTACAGGAAGGCGATCGGCATCTATGAGAAGGCCTTTGCCGCAGACCCGAAGCGCCCCAGATTCACGGACGCGCTGGACGCGATCGCGGAAATCTATGAGATCATGGGCGATTACGCCCAGGCGGCGAAAACCTATGACCGGATCCTCGAGCTGCTGGAAAACGAATGGGGTCTGAGCGAGGAGACCGATTCCGCTGTGACAGTTGCCAGGAGGAACAAAGCCCGCGTGCTTGCCCTGGCCTGATATTGACACCAAAAAAGGACAGGCGTGACCGAAGCGGTCACGCCTGTTTTCCGTGTTTTCTTCCGGAATGAACGTTCAGAGGAAGCCTTGCTTATTTCTTCTTCATCTCTTCGAGGATGGCGGTCAGCAGCTCCTCGGTGGTGGGCTTGGGCTCCTCGGGCTCGGCCGCGGCGGCCTCCTCCTCTTTCTTCTTCTCGGAAAGCTCTCTGGCCCTGTTGAAGGCCTTGATGACGGAGAAGAGCACCAGGGCGATGACCAGGAAGTTGATGATGGCGCCGACAAAGGTGCCGAGGCCGAGAACCAGCGCTTCGGTGCCGGCAGCCTCGTCAGCCGCGCGCAGGGTGATGTTCAGCGCGTCGGTGTTGGGGGTGCCGAAGATCCAGGCCAGCAGCGGGGTGATGACGTTGGCAACGAGGGACGAGGTGATCGCGCCGAAAGCGCCGCCGACGATCACGCCGACTGCCATGTCGAGCACATTGCCCTTGGAGATGAAGGTTTTGAATTCCTCAAAGAACTTTTTCATAGTTTTTCCTTCCTTTCTGCTCGTTAATAAATTAACACACTTTATTTCTTATTGGGAACGAGAATCGTCTTCCCACCCATATAAGACTGTAGAACTGCCGGGATCGTGACGCTGCCGTTCGCCTGGAGGTGGTTCTCCAGCAGGGCGATCAGCATACGCGGCGGCGCCGCAACGGTGTTGTTGAGCGTGTGCGGCAGGTACATCTTCCCGTCCGCTCCCTTGACGCGCATCTTGAGGCGGCGAGCCTGCGCATCGCCGAGGTTCGAGCAAGAGCAGACCTCGAAGTATTTCTGCTGCCGCGGGCTCCAGGCCTCAATGTCACAGCTCTTGACCTTGAGATCGGCCAGATCGCCGGAACAGCATTCGAGCTGCCGCACGGGGATCTCCATGCTGCGGAAGAGCTCCACGGAATAGCGCCACATCTTTTCATACCAGGCCATCGAGTCCTCAGGCCGGCAGATGACGATCATTTCCTGCTTTTCAAACTGGTGGATGCGGTAGACGCCGCGCTCTTCGATACCGTGCGCGCCCTTTTCCTTGCGGAAGCAGGGAGAATAGCTCGTGAGCGTCTGCGGGAGGCTCTCTTCCGGCAAAATCTGGTCGATAAAGCGGCCGATCATGGAGTGCTCCGAGGTGCCGATCAGATAGAGGTCCTCTCCTTCGATCTTGTACATCATGGCGTCCATGTCCGTCTGGCTCATGACGCCCTCGACCACATTGCCGTGGATCATGTAGGGCGGGATGCAATAGGTAAAGCCCTTGTCGATCATGAAATCGCGCGCGTAGGCGAGCACGGCGGAGTGCAGCCGCGCGATATCGCCCAACAGGTAGTAAAAGCCGTTGCCGGCGACGCGGCCGGCGGCGTCCATATCTACGCCGCTGAGGCTCTCCATGATGTCTGTGTGATAGGGGATCGGAAAATTGGGCACAAGGGGCTCGCCGAAGCGCTCGACCTCGACGTTGCAGCTGTCGTCCGGGCCGATGGGCACGGAAGGGTCGATGATATTGGGGATGGAGAGCAGGCAGACATGAATGCGTTCGGCGTACGCTTCCTCCAGGCGCTCCAGCTCGGCCAGACGCTCATCATTGGCCTTGACGGCGGCCATATTGGCGTCGATCTGCGCCTGAATGGTGGTTCTTTCTTCCACTGTGGCTTTCTTCAGCTTGCCGAAGAGGGGACCGTTGGCTCTGCTCAGCTTGTTTTTCTGTGCGCGCAGGTCGCTTGCCTCGGTGATGGCCGCGCGGTTTTTCTGATCCAGTTCCAGAACCTCGTCCACGAGGGGCAGCTTCTGATCCTGGAACTTCTTTTTGATGTTCTCACGCACGAGGTCGGGGTTTTCCCGGATGAATCGGATATCCAGCATGGTTTTTCTCCTCAGTATTTCAATTTCGCCAGGGCTCGCAGGGCGTCAATGAGCACTTCCCTGTCCTCCGGGCTGTAATATGACAATTCGATGCGGCCGCCGCGTCGGCCTTCGCTCAGGTGCACCTTGCGTCCGAGCGCACGGCTCAGTTCGTCCGAGAGCTCCGCGGCATAGTCAACCTTCAGCTCGTCTTCAGCGCTTTCTTCACTTTCCTTTTGCGCATCTCGTATCGCTTTCGCGGCTAAAAGTTCGGTTTTTCTCACGGATAGGCCTTTTCTGAGCACTTCCTGCGCGGCTTCAAGTTGGCGCTTCGGCTCGCTCAGGGGAATGAGAGCGCGGGCGTGTCCTGCCGAGAGTTCGCCCGTTTCGACCATTTCCATGACCTCCGGGCTCAGACTCAGCAGTCGCAGGGCATTCGCGACAGCCGGACGGGAGCGCCCTACGCTGTGCGCGGCCTCCTCCTGGGTCAGACCGAAATCGTCGATCAGAGCCTGGAAGCCCTTGGCCTCCTCAATGGGATTGAGGTTTTCGCGCTGCAGGTTTTCTACGAGGGCGAGCTCCGCGGTGCGTCGGTCGTCTGCCTCGATCACCCGTACAGGTACCTCTGTGAGTCCCGCCATACGCGCGGCACGCCAGCGGCGTTCCCCCGCGATAATCTGATAGTAGCCACTGGGAAGTCTTCTTGCTACGATAGGCTGAATGAGGCCGTATTGGGCGACGGATTCCGCCAGCTCCTGCAGCGCCTCCTCATTGAAGCGTTCGCGCGGCTGATCCTCCTTCGGCTCGACCTTGGCGATCGGCAGGATCAGAAGCTCCGAGCCATCTTCTTCGGGTTCGGCGCCGAACAGTGCATCCAGACCGATGCCCAGTCCCTTTTTTTCGTTCTTTGCCATCAGATTTTCCCTTCGTTCCGTCTCAGAAATTCGGCGGCAAGCTCCATGTAGGCCTTGCTGCCCTTGTTAGCCTTGTCATAGGCTACGCCAGGTATCCCGTGGCTCGGTGCCTCGGAGAGGCGGATGCTGCGCGGGATCACCGTGTCATAGACCTTGTCGGCCAAAAATTTTCGCAGCTCCGCTGCCACCTGATTGGTCAGGTTGGCTCGTCCGTCGTACATTGTGAGGATGATTCCCTCCACGCTCAGGCTTCGATTGAGGCGCTTGGAACACATTTTTATACTTGTCATCAGGTCCGCGATACCCTCCAGCGCGTAATATTCGCACTGCATCGGGATCAGTACGCTCCCCGCAGCCACAAGGGCGTTTACAGTCAACAGCTCGAGGGAAGGCGGGCAGTCCAACAGAATCACGTCGTAATCGCTGTAGAGCGGCATCAGCGCGGATTTGAGTACATATTCGCGTCTTTCCCGGCCGATCAGTTCCACCGAGGCGGCTGCGAGCTCTTTTCCGGTCGGGATCACTGCGCCGTATTTGGTCTGTACTACACAGTCCTCTGCCGCCGCGCCGTTGATCAGCAGGTCGTAGGTGTTTGGGCGTGTCTTTTTTGATACGCCCATGCCGGAGCTGGCGTTTCCCTGCGGGTCACAGTCCACCAGCAGAGCGCGTCTTCCCAGTATCGTCAGGGCTGCGCAGAGGTTCACGGCTGTCGTTGTTTTCCCGACGCCGCCTTTTTGATTGGTGATCGCTACTATTTTCGCCATTCGTACTCTGTCCTTATACCGTTCTGTTCTTGCTTCGTTCGGCAGGCATATTATAACAGCATCCCGGTCGTTTTTCAATCATTCTTATGGATTTTTCGCGGCCTGCGTTATCGTGGTACTGTTTTTTGTGTTTCACGTGAAACATCAGCCCTTTTTCTTTTGATTTTATTATGTTTTCGAGCTTGACTTGTTTCACGTGAAACAGCAGTTGTGTACTGTGTTGTATGAAAAACTGTTTGCAGATCAAAACAAGCAAATCCTTGTTTCACGTGAAACATCGTACCGGGCAAGCGGGAAAGAAGAGGGCACAGGCTGCATGAACAATCAGCATTAATAGTTCAATAATTTGAACAGAAAACACGCCAAAACGTAACGAAGTTCGCATAACAATACATAATAGTATAGCATGCTTTCCGGCGGAAATCGCTTCTGCGGCGTGAGAGGCTTGAAAAAGCCTGCATACGGTCTTTGCACTGAGCAAGGATGAAAAGAAAAAAGCAGCGCTACGCGCTGCTTGCCAGGCCCTGTATTCTCGAACACTCCCGATAGATATGCCAAAGGGACGCATTTCTGCGTCCCTTTTTGCTGCGGATGAATTACTCCATGCCGTTGAGCTTCGTAGCCATAGCGGACTTCTTGTGAGCTGCATTGTTCTTGTGCAGCAGTCCCTTGCCGGCTGCGCGGTCAACAGTCTTAACAGCAACTTTATAGGCACTGACGGCTGTTTCGCGGTTGCCTTCGGCAACAGCTGCGTCAAACTTCTTCATCATGGTCTTGAGCTCGGTCTTTTCCGCGCGGTTCTTGGCCCGGAGCTCCTTGGACTTCTCGTCCCTCTTTGCAGAAGACTTAATATTGGCCATGCTTCGATCGCCACCTCCTCCTAAAAAATTGAGTTAAGACTAACTCGCGTTTAGGTATTATAGCAAAGAAAAATAGGAAAAGCAAGCATTTTTTTACGTTAAATCAAAGAATTTTTTGCCTTGATTCAGGGGATGCTTTTCTTGAAAAACACCCACAAGATCTTGTGTCGGAGGAAGAAAAAATGGAAATAAATGGGAGAACAGATCTCGCGAGCGAAGCGCATAGCCTTTGGAAGCGCTCCGCCGCGGAGACGACGGAGCTGCCCGGCGTGCGCGCGCGGGAGGAAAAGCTCGCCGGGCTCGCGGTCACGGCGGTGGAGATCCTCGATGCCCGCGGCGCACAGGCGCTCAAAAAGCCGGTCGGTTCCTACTTCACGCTGGAGCTGCCGCGCCTGCTGCGGCGCTTTGACGAGGGGTTCCCCGCCGCGGCCTCGGCGCTGGCCGCCCTGCTGCGCCGCTGCCTGGACGAGAGCCGCCTGCAGTCCGTCCTCGTGGCGGCGCTGGGCAATGGCGAGGTGACGCCGGACGCGGTGGGCAGCTGTGCCGCGCGCCATGTTCTGGTGACGCGGCACCTGAAGCGGCGCGAGCCGGAGAACTTCCGGGGCTTTCGTTCGGCGGCGCTGCTGCGGCCCGGGGTGCTCGGCACCAGCGGCATGGAGAGCGCAGAGCAGCTGAAGGCCATGGCGGAGACGCTGAAGCCGGACGCCGTGATCGCCGTCGATGCGCTTGCCGGCTGCGATCTCGCTCGCCTCTGCCGCTGCGTGCAGGTCTCGGACACGGGCATCGCCCCCGGCTCCGGCGTCGGAAACGACCGCCCCGCGCTCGACCGGCGGAGCCTCGGCGTCCCCGTGATCGCTGTCGGCGTGCCGACCGTGATCGACGCCTCCGCCCTGGGCGAGGACGCCGCACTTCGCGGCATGTTCGTCACCCCGCGCGGGATCGACCAGGCCGTGGCGCAGACCGGGAGGCTGATCGGCTACGCGATCAACCTCGCGCTGCACCCCGGACTCACGCTCGAGGACGTGGATCTGCTGGCGGAATAGGGATAATGATTATAGGATGGCGAAATCATTCAAAAAAATCATTCGCCCGATGCTCATTATGAAAAAACGGAACGAAAACCGGCCGATGCGAACAGCAGAAAACCAGAGCGGCGAATTGTCGACGGCCTGATGCGCTTTTTCCCGTTGCGCGTGGGGAAAAAATCTGCTATACTGGCCGCGCTATGGATCTGTTAGTCAATCAAATATTTGAAAACAAGGAAGCCGCCGCCCTCCCCTCCCTGCTGGAGAGCGGAGGACTTCCTGCGCTCGTTTCCGGGCTTTCCCCCGTCCACCGCGCCAATCTCGCGGCGGGACTGCGCGTCCGCAGCGGCCTGCCGCTCTTCGTCATCTGCCCGGACGACACCGCCGCCGAGAATTTCGCCAACGACCTGCGCTCCCTGCTGCGCGAGCCGGTCGTGACGCTCGGCATGCGCGATTTCACCTTCTATCCGACCGACGCGGCCTCCCGCCAGGCGGAGCAGAAACGCATCGCCGCGCTCGCCGCCGTCATGAACGGCGCGCCGGTCGTGACCGTGTCCGTCACCGGGCTGCTGCAGCGCACGATGCCGCCCGATACGCTTCGCCGCGCCGCCTTTACCCTTGAGGCGACCGGCAGCTATCCCATCGAGGACGTGGAGGACGCGCTCGTCCGCTGCGGCTATACCCGCACCGAACAGGTGGAGGGGCCGGGTCAGTTTGCCCGCCGCGGCGGCATTCTCGACTTCTTCTCGCCCTCCGGGCGCGAGCCCGTGCGCATCGAGTTCTGGGGCGACGACGTGGATTCCCTGGTCAACTTCGACGTGGTCAGCCAGCGCCGCACCGAGAATATCGAGCGCGTAACGATCCTGCCGGCCGCCGAGAGCCTGCCGAGCCTGTTTGCGGGCGGCCCCGAGGCCCTGGCGGCGGAGATCGAGAGCTTTGCCGCGCGCAAGCTGAGCCGCAGCAGGAGCGAGCTGGCCGGAACGCTGGCTGCCAATATGCGCGCCGACGCCGACAGGCTCCGCAACGGCGTGCTTCTCTCGGACGCCGACCGCTATTTGCCCGTGCTCTACCCGGCGGCAAGCGGCCTGCAGTACATCCCGGAAAACGCCCTCGTGTTTCTCGATCAGCCCGCCCGCTGCGGCGAAAAGGCCAGGGATTACATCAAGCAGCTCACGGACGACGTGACGGTGCTGCAGAAACGCGGGCAGATCGCCGTCTCCGCCGAGGGCTTTGCCGACAGCTGGGATGCGCTCGCCGCGCGCCTGCGGGATTTCCCGCTCTACATGGCAGACGCCTTTACCGTGGGGCGCACGCCCGTGCCGCCCAGGACCCTCACTTCCGTCGCCGCCAAGCAGCTGCCAAGCTATGCCGGCAGCGCGCAGGCCGCGGCGGAGGATGTGCAGCTCTACTGCAGGCAGGATTACCGCGTCGTCGTCCTCGCGGGTGACGAACGCCGCGCCCGCGTGCTGCAGGAATTTTTCCGTGAACACGGCATCCAGGCCTCTCTGCGCGAGCCTCTTGATGCGCTCCCCAAGCCGGGCGAATGCTGCATCGCCGTCGGCGCTCTCTCGGCGGGCATGGAATATCCCGGTATCCGCCTCGCCGTGCTCACAGACGCCCAACTCCTGCGTGCAAGGAGCAAAAAGGCGAAAAAGAAGCTCCCGCCCCGCCAGCAGCGGATCGAGAGCTGCGCCGACCTCGCGGTGGGCGATTACGTGGTACACGAAAACCACGGTATCGGCCGCTTCGCCGGTGTGGTGAAGATGCAGGTCGACGGCTTTGAAAAGGACTATATCAAGCTCCAGTACGCCGGGACGGACGCGCTCTACGTGCCCGCCACGCAGCTGGACATGGTGTCGAAATACACCGGCGCAGGCGAGGACAAGCCTGTCAAGCTCTCCAAAATGGGCGGCACTGAGTGGGCCAAGACCCGCAGCCGCGCCAAGAGCGCCGCGAAGGACATGGCCAAGAAGCTCATCGCCCTCTATGCCGAGCGCCAGCGTCTCCCCGGCTACGCCTTCGCGCCGGACAGCGAGTGGCAGCAGGAGTTTGAGGACAACTTCGGCTACACGGAGACCGACGATCAGCTCCGCTGCACGGCCGAGATCAAGCGCGACATGGAAGCCTCCGTCCCGATGGACCGTCTCCTCTGCGGAGACGTGGGCTTCGGCAAGACCGAGGTCGCCCTGCGCGCGGTGATGAAATGCGTGCTCGACGGCAAGCAGGCCGCCATCCTCGTGCCGACTACGGTGCTCGCGCAGCAGCATTACCAGACCGCGCTGCAGCGCTTTTTCGGCTTCCCCGTGACGATCGGCGTGCTCAGCCGCTTCAAGACCGGCGGACAGAGCGCCAAGGTGGTGGCCGACCTCGCCTCCGGCAAGTGCGATCTCGTGATCGGAACGCACAGGCTGCTGAGCAAGGACGTGAAGTTCAAGGATCTCGGCCTGCTGGTCGTGGACGAGGAGCAGCGCTTCGGCGTGACCCACAAGGAGCATATCAAGGAGCTTGCCCGCGGCGTGGACGTGCTGACCCTCTCGGCCACGCCCATCCCGCGCACGCTCAACATGGCGCTCTCCGGCATCCGCGACATGTCCACTATCGAGGAGCCCCCGGAGGATCGCCTCCCGGTGCAGACCTTCGTCATGGAGCACGATTGGGACGTGCTGGCTGACGCCATCCGGCGCGAGCTGCAGCGCGGCGGCCAGGTCTATTATCTGCACAACCGCATCGAGGACATCGACCGTACGGCGATCCGCCTGCAGAAGCTCCTCGAGGGCGTCAGCATCGCGGTGGCACACGGGAAGATGGACAAGACGGAGCTCGCGGCCGTGATGGAATCCGTAGCAAACGGAGAGACCCAGGTGCTGGTCTGCACCACCATCATCGAGACCGGTATCGACATCCCCAACGTCAACACCCTCATCATCGAGGACGCGGACAAGCTCGGTCTGGCGCAGCTGCATCAGATCCGCGGCCGCGTCGGGCGCTCCACCCGCCGCGCCTCCGCCTATCTCACCTATCGGCGCGACAAGGTGCTCACCGAGATCGCCGAGAAGCGCCTCACGGCCATCCGTGACTTTGCCGCCTTCGGCTCCGGATATAAGATCGCCATGCGCGACCTGGAGATCCGCGGCGCGGGCAACCTCCTCGGCGCGGAACAGTCCGGCCACATGATCGACGTGGGCTACGATATGTACATGAAGCTGCTCAACGAGGCGGTGCTGGAGGCCCGGGGCATCCCGGTGCCGCAGCGGGCCGAATGCTCGGCGGATCTCGCCGTCGCCGCGAACATCCCCGAGCGCTATGTGCCCTCCTCCGAGCAGCGCATGGATCTCTACCGCCGCATCGCGGCCATCCGTACGGAGGAGGAGGCCGACGATCTCACCGACGAGCTTGTTGACCGCTTCGGCGATCCGCCGCCGGGCGTGAACGCGCTGATCCATGTGGCGCTGCTGCGCGGCGAGGCCGGGCGCGCCGGCATCACCGATATCGCCCAGAAGGGCGGCTACCTGCGCTTTACCGTCAAAGACTTTGACATGATGAAGGTCTCCGCGCTCTACGCAAGGCCGGAATACAACGCGCGGCTGCGGGTCGAGGCCGGGTCGAAGCCCTGCCTGAGCCTGCATATCCGCGCGAAGAACCGCGTCATCGAGGAGGCGCGCGCCTTTGCGGCCGCCTGGGGCGGCGAGACCGGCGCGGGAAGCTGAAAAGGCTTGTGCAATCCGCACGAGCGTGCTATATTGAACGAAGAATCCTCTTGGAAAGGGACGAAAACAATGAAAAAATGGATTTGGATCCTGGTCGCCGTGTGCCTGATCGCCGTTGTCGGCATCGCTGCGTTCGGCGCGAAGGACGGCAGCTTTCAGGCGGGGGACCCCTCCGCCGTCACACTCGGCCCCGCGGCGGGCGACCGTTTTACGACGCTCTATGCGGCGCATCAGCCCGGTGAGACCGTGATGAAGGTCGGCGGCGAGGAGATCGACTGGAATACCTATATCGGCACGCTCACCAGCCTCATCGCGCAGCAGGAGTCCCAGATGGCCTACTACGGCACGGCGATGGACTGGAGCACGACCTATGACGCCGAGGGACATACCTATGCCGACCTGGTCCTGGATCAGACGGAGAACACCCTCAAGCAGCTGATCGCAGTGGAGAAGATCGCCGCGGAAAACGGCGGCGGACTCACCGAGGCAGATAAGGCCGAAATGGCGGCTAACATCGAGCAGATCCTGCAGCACAACTTCGGTGAAGGCGCGACGGAGGAGGAGCTCAACGCCTACCTCGCGGAGCGCTACATGTCCCGCGCGTTCTATGACCGCATGATCTCCCAGAACTATCTGCTCAACAACACCTTCAATGCGCTCTATGGCGAGAACGGCGAGAAGCTCAGCGACGAGGAGGCGCTTGCCTACCTCAAGGAGAACAACTACGTCTACGCCTCCCACATCCTCTTCCTGAACACCGACGAGAACGGCGAGCCGCTCTCCGACGAGGCGAGAGAGGAGAAGCTCGAGACGGCGCAGAAGATCCTCGATGAGCTCAAGGCCATCCGTGACCAGGAGAAGCTGGTCTCGCGCTTTGCCGAGCTCAAGCAGGAATACTGCGAGGACGGCGGAAAAATCAGCTATCCGGACGGCTATCTCTTCCAGGCCGGCCAGGGCGTCATGGTGCAGCCATTCGAGGAAGGCATCCTCTCGGTCGGGGAATATGAGCTGGCCGAGCTCGTGGAGAGCGATTATGGCTGGCACATCATCCTCCGCCTGCCGCTCGACCCCGACGCGCCCGCCTTCGATCCTTACGGCTCCGGCTCCACCGCCCGTGTTCTCGCCGCGGAGGCGATGTTCAACGAGCGTCTCGACGAGACGGCCGCCGCCCAGGAGCTCACATACGCCGAGGGCTTCAGCCGCCCCGACCTGCTCGGCAGCCTGCTCGCGGACAAGTGATCCGGGGGCAAGCGCGAAAAACAAAAACGTGATCCCGGGAAGAGTTCTTCCCGGGATCACGTTTTATGCTTTGTGCGGAGGCGATCAGATCTCGTACTTTACGGTGTAGGTCTCGAGGTAGCGATCATAATCGCCGGCGTGGCGCTCGCGGATGCGGTTGAGCAGCTCGTGCGCGCCGGGGTTGCCGGCGTTGAGCTCGAGCATCGCCAGCGCTACGTTGGAGCAGTGGTCGCTCACGCGCTCGCAGTTGGTGACGAAGTCGTTGAACACGAAGCCCTGCTGGATCGTGCAGATGCCCTTCTGCAGGCGCTCCACATGGTGGAGCTTCATCGCGTCGCACAGATTGTCGATCACCTCTTCGAGCGGCTCCACGTGCCGCGCCTGATCCAGGTCGCCGGAGAGGAAGGAGTCGATCGCCAGCTGCACCACGTTCTTGACCGCTGCGATCAGCACATCCAGCTCCTTGTGCGCGGCATCGGAGAAGTGCAGCCCTTTTTCGTGGATCTCGTCGGCGTTTTCCGCGATATTCAGCGCGTGGTCGGAGATGCGCTCCAGGTCGGAGAGCGTGTGCAGGTACTTGGTGACAGTCTGGTTCTGGAGATCGCTCAGCTCCTGACCGGTGAGCTGGACGAGGTAGCTGCCCAGCACGTCCTCATAGCGGTCAACCTGGGCCTCGAGCTGTTCGACCCGCGCGCGGTTCGTTTCATTGTAGTTGAAAAGCAGATCAAGCGCGAGATCGAGTCCGGTGCGGGCCTTCTCGGCCATCTCGTTGATGGTGGTGCGGCTCTGCTCGATGGCGAGCGCGGGGTGGTGGATGAAGCGCTCCTCAAGGCGCAGCGAGGGATCGGGCTCTCCGTCCGTCTTTTCCCGGACGAGGAAGCTGACGATGGCCTCCAGCACGTCGGTAAAGGGCAGCAGGATCAGCAGCATCGCCAGACGCAGCACGCTGTTGACGCCGGCGATGGAGAAGGGGTTCATGACCTTGTTCATGAACGGGTAATGGAAGATCGCGTCACCGATATGGAAGATCGCGGCGAAGGCCGTGACGCCGATCACGGAGGCGACGAGGTAAATGTAAGCCGTGCGCCGACCCTCGACGCTCGCGCCGATGGCGGAGAGCATCACAGGCGCGGCCGCGCCGATGCACACACCCATCAGAAGCGGCATCGACTCAGCCAGCGTCATGACGCCGGTGACAGAGAGCGCCTGCACGATACCGACCGCCGCGGAGGCGGACTGGAGGATCGCCGTGAACAGCGCGCCGACCAGGATGCCCAGCAGGGGGTTCTTCATTGAGCTCATGAGATTCAGGAACCAGGCCTGTTTGCCGAGGCCGCTTACCGCGCCGCTCATCGTGCTCATGCCGACCATCAGCACCGCGAAGCCCATACAGATGTCGCCCACGTGGTGGGTGGTGGGATTTTTGCCCACCATGCGCAGCAGGATGCCCGCGACCGCCACAACGCCGGTGAGCGTGGCGGTGGATAGGATGTTGCTCAGGCCGCCGCTGTTTTCGATATAGCTCAGGCAGATGACCCAGCCGGTGATGGAGGTGCCGAGGATGGCGCCGAGAATGACGCCGATGGCCTGGCGCAGCTTCATCATCCTGGCGTTGACAAAGCCGACCACCATGACGGAAGTCGCGCAGGAGGACTGGATCACGGCCGTGACCCCGGTGCCCAGCAGCACGCCCTTCAGCGTGGTGTTGGAAAGACGGAAGAGGATCGGCTCCAGCTTGCTGCCGGAGACGCGCTTGAGTCCCTCTCCCATGAGGGACATGCCAAACAGAAACAGGGCAACCCCGCACAGCAGGGAGATGACCTCGGTGACGCCCAAAGAAAACACACTCCTTTTGCGGCGCCGCGGCGGAACGCTCCGCCCGGCAGGAATCCGCAGGATTCGGCGTAAGTCTATCCGAAAAACGTTAAATCTGCCATCGGCTGCGCGTTAAATCTATGTTAAATTCGGGAAGCATCTGTTTTCGAGTTGGAAAATATGATACAATACTAAACAGATTTCAAGTCGTTTTCCTCGCTCCTGGCGGGGCAAGCGGAAAACATGACTGTTTAACCATGGTTCTATGGTATAAAACATAACACCCAGGAAAAACGGAAGGAAGGGACGAGCATGATCTATCTGCTGGAGGACGACGACAGCATCCGCAAGCTTGTCGTATACGCGCTGGCCAGCCAGGGCTACGAGGCCGAGGGCTTCGAGCTGCCGGGGCTGTTCTGGAAGGCGCTGGAGCGGCAGCTGCCGGAGCTCGTGCTGCTGGATCTCATGCTGCCGGAGGAAGACGGGATCTCCATCCTCCGCCGTCTCCGCGCCCGCCCGGCCACGGCCGAGCTCCCCGTCATCATCCTGACGGCAAAAAACACCGAATTTGACCGCGTCGAGGGTCTGGACGCCGGCGCGGACGACTATATTTCCAAGCCCTTCGGCATGATGGAGCTCATGGCGCGCGTGCGCGCCGTGCTGCGCCGCAGCGAGACGCGCGACCCGCTCCAGGAATACCGCCTCGGCAGCCTCTATGTCTGCCCCGCCCGCCATGAGGTACGGGTGAACGAGCGGCGGGTGGAGCTGACCTACAAGGAATTTCTGCTGCTGCAGCTGTTGCTGGAGAACCAGGGCATGGTGCTCACGCGCGAGGTGCTGATGGACAAGGTATGGGATCTCGGCGCGGAGCGGGAAAACCGCACCCTGGATGTGCATATCCGCACGCTGCGCGTGAAGCTCGGCGAGGCGGGGAAAGGCATCGAGACCGTCCGCGGCGTCGGCTATCGGCTCAACGGTGACGTCCTATGACCAGAAAGATCTTTCGATACGCCTTTTTTGTAGGCATTTCCACGCTGCTGCTGTGCGCGGCGCTGTTCTTCGCGCTGGAGTATACCACCAGCACTGACGAGGCGAAGGCAGCGCTCGCCGAGGAGACCGCCTGCGTCGCCCGGGGTCTCGAGGCCGCTGGGGAGGACTATCTGACGCGCCTGGCGGACACGGGCCGCGTCACCTGGATCGCCGCGGACGGCAGCGTGCTCTATGACAGCGAAGACGCCTCCGGCCTCCCCAACCAGGCCGACTGTCCCGAGGTGCGCGACGCGCTGCAGACCGGCAGGGGCGAGAGCCTCCGCCGCTCCGAGAGCAGCGGCACGCAGACCCTCTACACCGCCGAACGTGCGGCGGACGGCAGCGTGATCCGCCTGGCGAAGCCCATGAAGGCGCTGCGCTCGGTACTGCTCGCCCTGAGTCCCATCCTGTGGACGGCCGCCCTGGTGCTGATGATCTCCGGCGTCATCGCCTTCCGCGCGGCGCGGCAGATCCTTCGCCCGGTGAACGAGCTGAATCTGGACGCGCCGGACAAGGACGGAACCTATCCGGAGCTGGCCCCGCTCGTGGAGCGCATCCAGGAGCAGAAGCTCACCATCCAGGAGCAGATGGACGAGCTCAACCGCCATCAGCGGGAGCTCAGCACCCTCACGGACAATATGAGCGAGGGCTTCGTGCTGCTTGACCGCAAGGGCGTCGTCCTCTCGGCCAACCGCAGCGCCCTGCACCTCATTCCCGGCGCGGAGACCGGCAAGCCGCTGCCGGAGCTGGATCACGAGCTGCACCAGACCATCGCCGACGCCCTTGCCGGGCAGCGCGCGGAGGGGCTTGTCCACGAGGACGGCCAGAGCTGGGCCTGGATCGCGAGCCCGGTCTCCGACGCGGGCGTTGCCGTCGGCGCGCTGCTGCTGATGATGGATGTGACCGAGCGCGAGCAGCGCGAGCGGCTGCGCCAGGAGTTCTCCGCCAACGTCTCGCATGAGCTCAAGACCCCCCTGACCTCGATCTCGGGCTTCGCAGAGCTCATGATGCAGGGCCTCGTCTCTGGCGAGAAGGTGCGGGAGTTTGCCGGCGATATCTACCGTGAATCCCAGCGCCTCATCACCCTGGTGGGCGATATCATCAAGCTCTCCAAGCTCGACGAGGAGGGCGCGGAGCCGGAATTCCTGCCGGTGGATCTCTGTGCGCTCGCGCAGGACACGCTGGACAGCCTGCGCCCCGTGGCGGCGCAGCAGCAGGTGGAGATGTCCCTCGTTGGGGAGCATGCCGAGGTTCTCGGCGCCGGCCAGGTTCTGGGCGAGATGATCTACAACCTCGTCGACAACGCCATCAAGTATAACCGCCCCGGCGGGAGCCTCCGGGTGACGGTCGCGGACGGGGAGGAGGTCTGCCTCTCGGTGAGCGACACCGGCGTTGGCATCCCCTATGCGAGTCAGAACCGCGTGTTCGAACGCTTCTACCGCGTTGACAAGAGCCACTCCAAGGAGATCGGCGGCACCGGCCTCGGCCTGTCCATCGTCAAGCACGGTGCGCTGCTGCATAACGCCCGCGTCGAACTCGAGAGCGAGCCGGGAGTCGGCACCACGGTCCGCCTGTTTTTCCCGAAGCGGCTCAGGGAGTAAAGCAGTGGAGATCAAAGCGGTTTTTCTGGATATCGACGGGACGCTCCTGTCCCACACGACGGAGAGCGTGCCCCTGTCGGCGCAGCAGGCGATCCGCGAGGCGCAGGCCAGGGGCGTGCGTGTTTTCGCCGCCACCGGCCGGCATATCTGCGAGCTGGATCAGCTGCCGCTCGCGGGCGTGAAATTCGACGGTTACGTGCTCCTCAACGGCGCGCTGTGCATGGATGCCGCGCGCAATGTGCTCTTCGGCTGTCCGCTTCCGGCGGAGGCGGTCGCCGTGATCGTGGAGCGGCTCCGCGCGCGGCCGCTGCCCTGCTGGTTCAACGAGGCACAGTACATGTATATGAACCTCGTGACGGAGGACGTCCTGCGCGTGCAGGATGCCATCGGCTCGCCCGTCCCGCCGGTGGAGGATCCGGAGCGCGCGCTTGTGAACGAGATTTACCAGCTCATCCCCTTCGTGGGAGAGGAGGATTTCGCGGCGCTGTTTTCCGATCTGCCGGGTCTGAACAGCACGCGCTGGACGAGCGTGTCGGTGGATGTGATCAATGCGCACACGAGCAAGACCGAGGGTATCCTGCGGCTGCTCGCCGCCCTCGGCCTTCCCGCCGACGCCTACCTCGCCGTGGGCGACGGCGCGAACGACGCCGAAATGCTGCGCCGCGCGCCCATCGGCGTCGCCATGGGCAACGCCGAGCCCGTCGCCCGCGCAGCGGCGGATTTCGTCACCGGCGACATTGACGACGACGGTCTCGCCGCGGCTCTCTCGCGCTTCGGCCTCTGCGGCTGAGCGCGGCGATTTGCTTAGAGATTTTGCTAAATATTATATATATGTAGAAGGAAGCATCCCCCGGGCTGTTGCCAGCGCGGAGGATGCTTCCTTTTTCGGGGGCGAAGAAGTCCCGCCGTCAGATCTTTTTCCGCAGCTTCCCGATCAGTGCAACAGGCGGGAAGAGGGCGAGAAAGACGAGATTCCAGGTGGGGATGAGCTCGTCCGACCAGCGGGCAAAGCTCCGCGCGTCCGGCGCGAGCGTGAGCGCGATCCCGGCTGCGGCGAGCGCGGCGAGAGGGAGCAGCCAGCGTCCGCCCCGCAGCGAGAGCCGCGGCTCCTCCGGCATCGTCCCGGAGCTCCCAAAGGCGGCGCGGAGGCAGCGGGCGGCCGCGCGCAGCAGCAGCGTCTCCAGCACGAGGTCGGGGAAAACCCAGAGACTCACGGTCAGCGCCTCCACGCGCTCCAGCGAGCGGAAAAAGACGAGATTGCGCACGAGGGTGAAAAAGGGCAGGCGCAGCTTCTGCGTGAGCGCCGCGCCGAAATTCCCCAGTACCGCCGCCGAGAGCAGCGTCAACAGCGCGAGCGCACCCGCGAGGCTAAGCGCGGCGCCCCGGAAGGACAGGCTCTCCGCCCGGTCGAGGAAAAAGCAGGGGCAGAGCAGCAGGATCCCCGCGATCTCCAGCACCGGAGGCGAGCCGCGCAGCGCAGCCGGGAGCTCATAGAGCGTGACGGGCAGCAGGTTGCCCGCGTGCAGGTTCGGCAGCGCGGCGAGAAGCAGCACGAGCAGGAGCGCGCACAGCGGCGCGAGCAGCATCCGCGCCAGACGGCCCACGCTGCGCAGCTTCCCGAGCGCCGCCCAGAGCGCAAGCAGCGCCAGCGGGAGCACGAACACGGCCGGGGAGGCGTGCGGAAACACGGTGAGCAGGCAGCGCTCCGCCCCGGCGCGGAGACTGAAGCCCGCGAAGAGCAGAAGCCACAGGCCCGCGAGCAGCAGAAAAATCCGCCCCGCCCGCTGCCCGAGGCAGCGCAGGCAGAGCTCCGCCAGACCCTCCTCCGGCCCGCGTCTGCCGCAGAAGAGGCACAGAAAGCCGAGATACAGCAGCAGGATCGGCAGCGCTGCGAGCGGCGAGAGCCAGGCGGCGCGTCCCGCCGCCGCCGCAGGGCTGCCGGGGATCAGCCGCAGCGCGGGGGAGAGCAGTGCAAGCAGCGGGAGGGAGAGCAGCTGCTGCGCGCGCAGAGAGGCCGGCCTCATGGCGCGGCCTCCAGGTCGTTGGCGTGCCGCAGGAGACTGTGCACGCGCAGCTCGAGCGTCAGCGCGTCGAGGCAGTCGTCAAAGCTGCGCCCCATGCGCCGAAAGCGCAGCGGGGCGGCGCGCTCCGCGCGCTCCCCGAGAGCGAGGAAATCGCAGCCGAGCGCCTGCTCGCGCGCAAAGACCCGCCGGATGCCCTCCGAGACCGCCCCCTCCAGGGCGGCGCTCAGCCGGGGCAGCGGCGTCCTCTCGTCCGCCTCGCGGATCACCGCCTCGAGCTCTACCTCGATCTGCAGCGCGCGCAGGCTCCCGTCCTCCGCCCAGAGCGGCGACACGCGGCTGTGTCCCGCCTCCAGCTCCAGCGTGGCCGGACGATAGGGCGCGAGAGAGAGCGTGAGCTCGCAGACGCCGTGCCGCCCGTCGAGCAGCCCAACACCCAGCGCCTCGCCCTCGTCGAGCCAGGAGACGCCGTCGCCGGAGATCAGCGCGTAGCCCGCCGGCGCGACGGAGCGCCTTGAGGCATCCTCTGCCGCGGGGCAGGGTGTGAGCGCCGTGACGAGCGCGCAGCCCCGCGTCAGCAGACCCGCGAGGATCTCTCCCGCGTCCGGCAGCGGGCCGCGCCAGCACGTTTCGAGCTGACGCTCGAGGGAGTCGAGCAGAGAAGAGACGTCCTCCCCGCCCGCGGCGAGCTCACGCAGCAGCTCTTCCGCCCGCCCTTCCCGCAGGAGGAACACCGGCAGATCCAGCCGCAGATCCGGCGAGCGCGCCGCGTAGTCCAGCGCGGTCTCCAGCAGCGCCGCGTCCGTTTCCGCACCGAGGAGGATGTGCCGCAGGTGCCCGGTTAAGAGCAGCTTTTCGCTTGCCTGCGCGCGCAGCGCGCGGGAGGCGGCGGTGATGTTCGCCCCGTCGCCGGAGAGGATGCTCCCCTGCCCGGCGAGCGAGAGCCGCAGAGCCTCCCCTTCCGGGTCGAGCCCCATGGTCTGCATCAGCTGCAGGCGCTCCACCTCCACGCTGCCCGCGCGCAGCGCGCCGCAGCCGGCGAGCGCGGGCAGGAGCGCGAGGCAGAGCAGCAAAAGGAGCGCTTTTTTCATGTCTGTCGCCTCCTGTCGGGTGTTTTGAGCTGTGGATCGCGGAATTTGTTCCAACGCTTCGGCCAGCGCAGCAGCGCTCGCCGCCTCCCGCCCTCGCTCAGCGGGGCGGAGTAGTTCACGCCGAAGCAGTCGAGATCGCAGAGGTGCAGCAGCAGCGCCGCCAGTACCGCGCTCACGCCGATGAGCCCGCAGCTCATCGCACCGGCGAGCAGCGCCAGCCGCCCCAGCCGCACGGCGAAAGCCAGATCCTGACTGGGCAGCGTGTAGCAGGCGATGCCCGAGACGGCGACCACGATGATGGAGATGGGCGAGACGAGCTTGGCCTCAACGGCCGCCTGTCCCACGATCAGCGCGCCGATGATGGAGACTGTGTCGCCGATGGGGTTCGGCAGCCGCAGCCCGGCCTCCTGCAGCAGGGAAAAGGCACCCAGCATCGCGAGTATCTCCAGCGGAGTCGAGAAGGGCACGTGCTGCTCGGCCTCGATGATCGAGAGCAGCAGACGCGTGGGGAGCATCTCCTGGTGATACATCACGATCGCCGTAAAGACCGCCGGCAGCAGCAGCGCGAGCACGAGCGCCAGCGCGCGCAGCGCGCCAAGCACGGTGGCCACGGCGAAGTGCATCCCGCTGTCCCCGGTCACGCGGAGAAATTCCGCGAGTGTCGCCGGGAGCAGCAGCCCCACCGGGAGCCCGTCTACGAGCAGACCCACGCGCCCGTCGAGCAGATGCATGGCGAAGCGGTCGGGGCGCTCGGTGTGCAGCACCTGCGGGAGCGGGGAGAGCGGCGCGTCCGCGATGGCTTCCTCGAGGATCCCCAGCGCCGGCACCGCGTCTACATCCAACTCGTCGAGCCGCCGCGCGAGCTCCTCGACCGTTTCGGGGTTTGCCACGCCTTCTATATACAGCAACGCCACCTTCGTCCGGCTGCGCCGGCCGAGGCTGCTCTCCGCCGTTTTGAGCTGCGGCGTGCAGATCCTGCGCCGTACGAGCGCTGTGTTCACGCGCAGCGCCTCCACAAAGGAGTCCTTCGCCCCCTTGAGGGACTTCTCGAGCGTAGGTTCGGAGACCGCGCGGCCCATCGGCGAGCGCAGCTCGAAGGAGAGCGCCGCGCCGAGCGCGTCGAACAGCAGGCAGCAGCAGCCGTGCGTGAGATCGTCGGACACGTCGGAGAGGCTTTCTCGCTCGCTCACGGAGCAGCGGTAGACGCCGCCGAGCAGCGCGCGCTCGTAGCAGGCCTGCTCGCCGCCGCTGCCGAGGGAGCGGACGGCTTCGGTCAGCGGGCGCAGTACGCTCTCCGAGACCGCATCGGCGGAAACCAGGCCGTCGATCCAACAGAGCGTGAGCGCGACGCCGGAGAGCGAGAAGCTCACGCGCCGCGTCTCAAAGTCCGCGCAGCCGCCGAACAGCGCCTTCACCGCGGCCGCCGAAAGAGGCGGCTCCTGCACCGGAGAAGATGCAGAATCGAAAGAAGAAAAGGTAGAATGATACATATAGTGTAGTATATCCCGATAAAGCCACAATATTTGGATTTTGCAAAAAAATATGGAAAAATCGAAAAATAGTTGTTGACAAACGGATTCTTCGGTGCTATATTAGCCAAGCGCCTGTGAGGAGCGCGGCAGACCGAAAGCTTCAGAACAAAAAGTTTTGGGAAAAACGAAAAAAGTTCTTGACATTGGTTCTTCGCTGTGCTATCATAAGCAAGCTGTCACCCAAACGGGAGACAGCGGATGTACCTTGAAAATTGAACAATGTAAGAACAAAAGCTTATGCTAAATAAGCACCAGAAAAGGGTTCTTGAAAGTCAGAAATGACTATAAAAATTCTTTTGAGAGCTAGTAAGCTTCAATAAGATTTTAGACCGGCAACGGTTTAAGATACCATTTATTGAGAGTTTGATCCTGGCTCAGGATGAACGCTGGCGGCGTGGTTAACACATGCAAGTCGAACGGACTTATTTGGAAGCTTGCTTTTGAATAAGTTAGTGGCGGACGGGTGAGTAACGCG
>DFGE01000033.1 GCA_002371675.1 Clostridiales bacterium UBA3758 | reverse complement strand
ACCCTGTCCCGGTACTGCTTTGTGGAGCTGTATCCGCCGCTCACATAGACATGCTCCGTCGGCGGCGTGACCATGCTCTTCTTGTACCAGGTCTCCTCCAGCCCGACGGTGAGACGAAGCCTTCCCTGGGGCAGGGCGCAGGCATACTCGTTTTTCAGCATGCCGGTATCCACGCTTTCAAAAGCGCTGTCGGAGAGGAAGCCGCTGCCGGCCGTGTAATAAGGTTCGAAATACGGCTCGAAGGAGCTGACCTCCTCGTTGAACGTCACCATGTAATTGCTGCCGTTTCGGGCAGAGAGGATGACGAAGGCCGTGTCGCTCTCGACGGTGTACGCCCGCGTTCTCCAGGAAACGGCGTCGGGCTTGAAGAGAAAGTTACCGTCCGCATCGTATGCGCACACCGACTGCATCTCTCTGTTCTGGAAGCTGCCGCCGTACAGGGAATACAGGCGGACAACATCCCCGCTGCTGACGGGGATCCTGGCGGAGTAGGAGAAGGACGCGTTCGCCACAGGGGCATTGCTCCTGCCGTTGCCCATGTAGTAGCCTGCCGTCCAGTCCGCGTCGGAGCGGGAGTGGTTCCGGCTCTCCCTCAGCGCGAGCTTATCCGTGACGCGCGACAGGACGGCTCCTGTCGCCGCCGCGTCTGCCGCAATCCTGATAAGCTCATCCTGTATGGCGTTGAGATTATCAGCGCCGATTAAAGTGAGGCCATCTTTGTATACAACTTTTTCAAATGGCATTAGATCCCACCTCTCTCAAGTCGTTGTTCAATGGCTTGCATCCATGTCCCGAGGTCTACCCCGGCCAGTCGCAGGGTCTGGCAGATCAGTGTCCAGTCCGGACACACCTCCAGCGCGGCCTGCGTCTCGGCGACCTTGCCGAAAGCGACGCCCTTGCCGCCGCTGAGGATGTCCAGGATCACGCCGGCCGTGGAGAGCCGTACCGTGCGCGTAAACGTGGCGAAGGCATCCTGCAGAGTCAGGCTGATGTTGTAGCTGTGCTCGGTGTCTGCCGCGACGATCATCTGACCGGTCTGCTGGTATGCGCTGAGAGTCACCACACTGCTTCCCTCCGGGTGATGTACCGTCAGGCCCCGTGTATTATGATCGTTGACGGGCGCAAAGCTCACGCCCCACTCGATCAAAACATGATCTCCGCTGTCGTTGAGCACCCCCGCCGACGTACAGCGGTGCACGGCCAGGGCAGTCACCCGGGGCGTGAACCACTCGACGATGCTGATGGTGTATTCCGTGACAGCGGTCACGCCCCGGCTGTCGGTGACTTCGATGGCCACGGTGTTATAGTCCAGGCTCTCCAGCACCTCGGTAATGGCCTCGGCGCCGGTGTAATATGTGCCGTTTGCGATGATCTTCAAGGTCTCCAGCGTTGCGCCGTAGCGCAGGGCGGCGCTGGCCGTGATGTGCAGCCGGGACTGCAGCAGCACATAATCCCCGTAGGTCGCCCGCAGCTCTGCATCGTCCTCGATCACTGCCGTCGGCTGCGGGCAGACGTCAATTTCCCGCAGTCTTACGGTGACGTCAGACAGCGCAAACGGCAGACCGACCAAAACGCTGTGGTAATAGGTCTGGACCTTGCAGCTGAAGGTCTTGCTCATGCTGTCCGGCATCAGCGGAGCAAAAGCGGATGCGGCTGGCGTCCAGCTTCCTGTCTCTGTGAGGGCCGGCGCGGTGACGGAATCCTCCGCCGCTGTCAAGATGAGAGAATAGCCGTAGCCGCCGGGGTCGGTCAGGGTGATCGTATTGGCCGCGCCGGCGGTAATCTCCTCCGGAAGTGTCACATCGCCAAAGCTCGGGTATGTCAGCCTGGCTTCGATGGATTCAGAGTACCGCTGGACACCGTTGATCGAGCACTTGAAGTAGTATCTGTAGTACGAGACATGATCGAGCCGTGTGTGGCCGATGTTGTTGCCCTTGCCACGAATTCCGATTGCAAAGACTTCCGGATCCGGCATAAACTGATATGTTGCGCTTCCGGTCGCATCCTGCGCGATATTCACGCTTGCCACGCGGGAATCCCCAGAAAGCGGGCTGTAAACAAAGGCGTAGATTGTGTATGAATACCGGTTGTCAACGGGATCGACGGTGATTGTGGCTGTGTCTCCAGGTGACAGGTTGGTCGCGGAAAAGCTGATGCTCGGGATCACAGGGGACTCTTCGGTGAACGTCCCGAGCGTGTATTGGAACGCCGGAGGATTGCCTGCCCCCTCCAGTGTGACGGTGAACGAAGCAGAGCTCGCTCCCTGGAAATCCAACGTGAATTTTGCAGAACCGGAGGCCGACGTCCAGGATGTGTTATAGGTCCCGATGTAGACTGCAACATACCCCAGATAGGTCCCGTTCTGCCACACCTTGACAGGCCAGGCCTCTGACTTCATCGTCCCTGCGTTTGCGTCCTTCGTGACCGTGAGGTAGATGGTAAGCACAGGACTCGAAGACGCGTCCTCTTGGGATATGGCATACCTGGCACTAACGTGCATGGTCGCATCCTCGTGCTGCATATCGAACTCCGTCAAAGCGGCGCCGGTACTGTATCCCATTTAACTCCCTCCTACCCACAGAAAACTCAGGTTGCCGGAGCTGCGCGGCTGCAGCAGAATCCGGCCGAGCTGTAGACTGCCGCCCTCCGGGATCTCCACCTTCTTCGGTGCAAGGAAACGGTTCTGGTCCCAGACCGTTGTGGGCTCCCCGTTCCAGAGCAGCGCCGCGTCCTGGTGCGAGACCTGGAAGGCGGACGGGCTGTCGCTTTCGCCCAGCTTCACATAGCCGTCAGCATAGCGGATATACTGCCGCACCTCGTTGTAGCCGGCATTTGCCTCTTGCCGCACAGTGCTGATGGAGACCTCCAGGCTGTTTTTCGTCTGCACGATCTGGCTTTCCACCGCCGCGATCCTGCTCTCCGTCTCCGCTTCGTTGTCGTTGATTTCGTCCTGCAGGGCCTCGGCCTCTTCCTTGGTGGCGTAGGTCTCTCCCACCGTCAGCAGAATGGCGTCGGCGCGCTGTTCGAATGCGCTATACGTGCGGGCCACCATAGCCTCATCTGCAGCGAGAGCCGCCCTCAGAGCCCTGGACGCCTCGCTGGGCGCTGAATACTCATGGTCGACCTCCGTTTCCGCCGGGGCTTCCAGATCCGCGAAGATCTTCGGCCCGATGGTCCAGGTGATGGCCACCAGCGGGTACAGCGTATCGTCCAGCCTTACCAGGTCGCCCAGCTCCGCCGCAGGATCCAACTCCACACCGGCTGCAGAAAAGGGTCTGTAGACATAGCTCTCTGCTGCTTGCAGGCAAAGATCAGCGGCGACGCTGTCGGAGAAGTTGCAGGCCGCCTTCAGCACATATCCGGTGGTGGTGCCGGCCTTGGCGATGCCGCCGCTGTCCGTCTGCAGCTCGACACCGGATATTGCCGGCACTGGTTCCCCCGGATCAAAAGAGCGTACGGAGAGCCCCAACAGGTGCACCGCGGCTGTGTCCATGCTGGACGCGCGCCCTGCCACGGCCAAGCCAGCTATCGCAATGCCTGCGATAGCTCCGCTTCCAGCACTTTCATCGGTCTTCAGCGGCACAAGGCGGATCCGGCCCGTGGCGCTGATCAGCAGATTCGCACCTGTCGCCGCGGCGATCGTCGCCCAGGTCTGGCGCGCGGTCGCGGTGGTGTCCAGGCCGACAAAGGGGACGCTGTTATCCAGGACGGTCCCGCTCTCCAGCAGGACACCGGTGGCCTCCTGCAGCAGCGCAGCCGCTGCGCTGGCTGTGATCGGCCAGCTTGTGGGAAGCGTTTGAACCTTGTCGGTCCAGGGCTGCTCCAGCAGCAGCATCCCGTCAAATGCAGTAATGCTCAGCTCTCCGCTGTAGCTGGGGTGCCGTTCGTCCGTGTAATAAGTGCCCAGCGGGAGCCATTCCGAGGTCTGCTGACCGTCGGCGCTCTGCAAGCGGACGCGCAGGGTGAAGCTGGCCATGCGTGGCCAGCTTCCTTTCTCTTCCAGCAGCTGCAGATCGCAGCGGGCTGCGTGGTTTCCTCCCACCTGAGGCCCGCTGCCGTCAAACAGCGCCCAGCTGAGCTTAACGCTCCGGATCCGATCCGGACCGTAGATGATCGGCCCGCGCAGCACCTGAACCTCGTATAGCGCATCCGGATCTGCGCGGAGGGTTCGATAAAGACTTGATGTCGTCTGCATCGGATCACCTCTCTGTCAGCACGTACGTGACGCCGTTCCAGAAAAGTTGCCCTTTCTGCACCAGCATGACGGCCGCCTCGATCTCGGTGCCGTAAAAAGTCTTGGTGGTCGGCCCCAGCTGCGGATCCGGATACGTGATCTGCACGAACTCGTGGTCCAGCGCCGCGCACAGCTGCCGGAGGCGCGCGTCCGGGATCTTCGGCTTGCAGGTGTGTGTAAGCTGCCGCTTCTTGCCGATCCTCGCGCGGCGCATCATGGTGTCCAGCGTGCGGCCAGCCTGGTCGCTCTCAAGATCGAACTTTTTCCACTTAAGCCCGCCGTCCATTTTGATGACGTCGGTAAAATCGACACCGTCGATCTTGTACTTAATTTCAGCCATACGTCACCTCAGATCTTGGAATAGCCGGCGGCGCGGTTCTGCTGGCCGAGCAGACGTTTGACGACCTTGCCGACACGCTGATCATCCAATATCACATCCCGATCCAACCGGATTGCCCGCAGAATGTCGCCCAGGAGATCCAGCAGGGCATCGTAGCCGGTCTCCTCCCGGATGATCTCCCGGAGAAGGTGCTCCGGCGTCTCAATGTTCATGCCCTGCGTCTGATCGCCCAGAATCGCCGCGAACTCCTTGTTCGGCGGAATCACCGCGCCGGTGGCCAGACGCGGCAGCTGCACCAGGTCCAAAGATTTGATGCTGAGGCCAAAGTGCTTGCCGCCGATCAGCGGGATCCAGTCCGGGATATCGATGCTGATCCTGTTCAGCAGCGAAATGAGCATGTTAATGCCCTGAATGTAAAAATTGATCTTGGCCTCGAACATGCTGATGATGTTGTTTACGAAGCGCTTAAATGCGTTCACGACATAGTCGATTGCTGCCTTAGCGCCGGACTTGATGCCCTCCCAGGTGTGGGCAGCTGCCGCGGCGATTTCCTCCCAATTGTCCTTGATGAGCAAAACGAGTGTAGCTACAGCAGCAACAATAGCAGAAATCGCAAACGCAACAGCGCCGGGAACGCCCATAATCGCAAGGCCAATACCTGCGATAGCAATTCCGAGTAGCATGGCTGCCTCCTTGGCCAGACTCATGCCGTTCTCCCACTGGTCGACGAAGTTCGCCACCGCCAGGACAATACCGCCGATCAACGCGCCGACGCCTGCCAACACGGAGTTTGGCCCGAAGACGGCGGCCATGGCCTCCTTCAGCGTTCCGGCGCCGCCGGCGGTCAGGGCAATGACTTCGCCAAGCTTTCCGACCAGCGTGGCGCCAAGCTCCAGGTTCTTCAGGTTCTTCAGCCAGACAATGGCCTCCATGCCCAGGGCCGCCAGCTTCACGGCTGCGATCGCAGTCCCAACGGCCAGCAGCGCCTTTTCCAGCGGGGTCAGCTCTGCCAGCCATTCCCGGAAGCTGATTCGCCCCGAGATCAGATCTGCAAGCCTCTGGAGCCCGTCGGCCACATCCCGCAGGAACTGCACGAACTTGTCGCCCACGTAGGCCGCGATCGGCTGTAGGAAGTTGTCCCAGAGCCAGCCGGCCAGGGGCTTCAGCCGCTCCAGCGCGGCCACCACCGCCGAGATGGCGGCGCCCAGCAGGTCAAAGAACGCCGGCAGCGCCTCCGAGATCGTCCACTGCGCCAGGGGCGCCAGGATATTCTCCCAGGCCCAGCCCAGGCCCTCCACGATGAGGTTGACCAACAGATCGATGGATTCCTTCAGCCGGCCGAAACTCTCCTGTAGAGGCCCGAAATCGAGCTTGGAGGTAAAATCGCGGAATTTCTCCAGAAGCGACTGCAGCCAGCCGATGCCCTCGCCCGCCGCCTCCACGCCGGTGTTCATCTCCACGAGCCCGGCGGCAGCGCCGGAAGAGCTGTCTCCGGACGATCCGGAGGAGGCGTCGCTGGTCGCGGCGCTGGTGTCCTTGCTGTTGTCGGCCAGAATGTGCAGCGTGTCAAAACTGGCCTGCTGCAGGTTGTTCTTCGCCGCCTTTCCGGCCTTCTCCGTGGACTTGGCCAGATCGTCCATGCCCTCTGCCGCGTCCTCGGCTGCCGCAGCGGTACCCGGCGGCACATACTGCCATTCCTTGCCGGCTACCTGGCCGCCGAAGACGTTGGCGATCGTCTGCGCCACCTTGTTTGCGACCGTGGCCACGGCCGCGAGGACTGAGGCCACGGCGTTCAGGATCGGCAAAAAGGTCGTGCTGATGGTGCGTACGGCCCTGCCGAAGGTTTCCTTGATATCCCCGAGGGTATTGCTCAGCTGCTTCATGCGCCCCGTGGGCGTAGCTGCGAGGGCTGCGTTCATGCCTCCCACGCTTTGGCCAACGACCTCCGCCAGCATGGCGGCGCGCTCCGCCTCTGTGCCATACTTCAGGACGGCCTCCTGGGCCTCTGTAAAGTAATAACCGTACCGGCTCAGGCCGGAGACCTGCCCAGACATGACCTTGCCCAACATGGTAGCGATTGTTGCCGTCTGTTCGGCGGTCACATTGTAGCCGTACTGCTGCACGGCCATGTTGTTCAAAACGGGGATCAGGGTACGGAGACTATCCGCATATTCCAGATAGGTGGCCAGCTCCTGAGCGCCGGCCAGCTGCACCTCATCTCCGACAATGCCCAGTTCCTGCTGGGCGGCGGTGAGATCCAGGATGCTCTGGATCTCCTCATTCGAGGCGTTCATGGTGTTGCGCATGACCCGCGCAAGCCGCATCTCGCCTTCGACCTGTGTGTCGTAGGCCTCCGCAGCGGCTTTGGAGAAGTTCACCAGAGCTGCAACAGAGATCCCTACGCCCAGAGCGCCGAAGACCTTCTTTAAGCCCGTGGCCGCGGAGCTCATCAGATTGCAGGATCGGCAGACGCTGGTCTGCATCTCCTTCATGGAACCGGCGGCTTTCTTGGATTGTTTGGTGATCGCGCTGAAGTCCGCGCCTGCGCGCACCATCAGGTTTTTTACAACGCCGGCCATATCAGTCCTCCTTCCCTCCGAATAAGGCGTTGAGCGCTTTGACCGTTTCAAACATCTGGTCGTCCGTCATGGCCTCTTTGGGAGTGCGATCCGGGAACGCGGTCTCATACCGCGGCGGGTGCTTGGCCCAAACCATGACCCGGATCAGCGCCGCCAGGTTGAAAATATCGACCTGGCGGCACTCGCGCTCCAGCTTCAGGCGGTCCACATAGGCGTCGGCATAGAGCTTTAGCTCTGCCGGCGTCATATCTTCCCATTCTCGGACGCTGATGCCGAGCCGCGCGGCAAGGCTCAGGCTTTCTCGCCAGTCCCAGCCGCCTTCGGAGGGTTTCCCTCCAGCTGTTCGCTCTCCGATTCAGACTGCGGGAAGGCCGCCTGCGCGGCCTGGCCGACCTTCTCGAAGACCTCCATCAGATCCGTTTCCTCTAGCCAGTCGTCCAGCTGAGCGTTGGTGACGGTGTGATCCTGTACCCACAGCATGGCGTACAGCAGCTCGCAAAGCAGATCATAGCGGTCGAGCGCGTCAGACAGGCGGGACATGGGGATCTTGGTCTGTGTGGTGAAGAACTTCAGGGCCTTGTGGCCGAGCTTCAGGATCCAGAGCTTCCCACCCAGAGCAACGGTGACAAGCGTGTTGTTCTCTTCGGGTCTGTCCATGTGCCCTCCTTACGCCTGGGGCGTAGCGCCGAGGGTAGGCTGGCCGGTGACGGCGAGCGTCGCCTCGAAGCTGACCGCACTGCCGACCTCCGCCCCGGTGCTGAAGCGGATCACGGAAGCGTTGAAGGACCAGGTCTTGCCGATCTTGGGGGGGAAAGTGATGCTGCAGGGGACGGTGGTGCCACTGTTCAGCAGCGTCATGCACTCCTCCTGGCCTTCGTCCTCGCCATCCAGGAAACCGGAAACAGTGACGTCGCCCACGTCCTTGAAGCCAGGCTCCTTCTCACGGTAGCCGGTGGCATTATCCAGGGCGGTGACGTCGATAGTGTCGGCGGTGATCTCGATGCCGTTGATGTTCGTCAGGCCGCCCACGGTCTTGCTGTTGACCTTGAGGGCGGTCCCGATTGCGTTGGATTTGCTCATAAAAGCCTCCTTCTCATAATAGAAAAAGCCGGGGCGGTGTCCGGAATGGACACACGGCCCCGGCCCTTGTTGGCTCTGGCCTCAGAAGAGGCCGTTCAGCCCCTTCAGCTGGTTCAGGATCGGGCGCAGCCCGGTGGGAAGCGGAGCCTCCGTCCCGACCGCGTCCCTGTGGTCGTAGTAATGCAGGGTCAGCGAGTTGAGCGCCAGAGAGTAGAGCGGCGACGGCTCTTCCGGCTCCGGGATACCGGCGTTCCTGAGGTATTCGCCGGCGGCTGCCATCAGCGCCTTGATGGTCTCGTCGTCCTCATCCCCGTCGACCCGCATATAGCTCTTGCAGGCTTGCAGCGCCCGCGCGGCATCTGCCGCCGCCTGGTCTCTCATGGCTTATCAGGCGCCGGTCTTCGAGTAGTACACGAAGCCCTCGTGCTCCACAACATTGCCGCCCAGCTTTACATCGCCGAGAATGGTGTGCATGCGCTCGATGGACTTGACGCTCTCATCCACGCGGATGGAGTAGTCACCGAACAGACCCAGGATGTAGTTCATCGGCGCGCCGTAGATCAGATCGCCGGCGCTCAGGCCGGGAACCAAGACATAGGGAAGCTGCACACCGCCATCGGCGATCACGCCGGTATTGCCGTTGCCGCCGGGCGTGATGGTAAAGAGCCGACGCTTCTCATTGGTTCCGCGCAGACGGCCGATGGCCTTCAGGTCAGCCTTGGTCAGCTGCAGCACGGCGCCGCCGGCCAGCTCGGAGTCGGAACCGTAGGCGAAGTACAGCTCATCCAGGGTGTTCTCATCGATCGCGGTATAGGTGCCAGCTTTGGTGATGGCAGCGCCGGCCTTGTTTTTGGCGGTTTTGATGCCATAGATGGTCTTGGTGCCATCCACAGCGCCGTTAACGATGATCTTCACAGCCTCGCGACGCAGAGCCCGCAGCGCCAGGGAGAGCACCTTTTCGTAGTACCGGGCGGGGCTCAGGTCAGAGATGCTCTTGTCAACGAAATCGGTGACAGAGACCTCCATGGGCACGATCTGCGCGACGCCGAAGGTCGGGCTGGCAGTATTGCCGCGGGCCTGGCCGGACTTGGCGACGGGGTCGTTGACCTCGGCGCCGCTCTCGGTGATCAGATAGGCCTCCTCCCAGCCGCTCAGGCCGGTGTAGTCCTCCACGCGGACCATGTCCAGGATGCTGGAGATCGGCGCGTTGCCGCCTTGGATCTCGCTGCCGGCGCCGGTGGGCTGCACCAGCGCCCCTGTAATGGTCACGCTGTTGCGCAGGCACCGCAGCACCTCGTTCTCGGGGAGGCGGACATCCTTGTGCTGCATCAGCAGGTTGCCGCGCTCCTCGGCCATGTCCCTGGTCTCGGCGGCGGAGGGAGTGGACTCCAGGATCTGCCGCTCCTGCGCCTGCAGGAAATTCTTCACGGTCTCGATCTCTTTGTCCAGATTCGCGACCTTCTCCATCTGGCTGTTGTACTCAGCCTGGTTTCCGGCCTTGTAGGCGGCCTCGGCAGCGTTGAGCGCTGCGGTGCGGTCGTTGGCCAGTGCGATCAGTTTTCTTTTCATGTGGTACCTCCAAAGAAAAAATTGATATATCAGCGGCCACGCCGCAGATATGCAAAAATAAGAAAAGGGCCGGGCGGTGTCCGGGATGGACACGGCTCCGGCCCTCAAGGCTCCGGCCTGCTATTTGGATGTGGGCTCTGATCGACTCTTTCCTCGGATCCAGACAAGGCCCAGAGCCACCAGGGACGCGCCTGCGGTGATGATGCCTGCGGGGATGCAGAGCATCCCTACGCCCACGGAGATCGCGCACAGACCCAGGAGAACGCAGAGAACGGCCATCAGGCACCTCCATTCCCATTGCGCGTCAGTGCCAACTGCGGCCAGAGGCGCAGCGGCACATAATTCAGGGACGCATAGCGTTCATCGCCGCCCTCTACATCCGGCATATCCTCAAGTGCCAGGATGTCGTTGACGGAGAAGCCGCCGATCTCCCGCATGGCCTTGTACCATTCGCCGCGGGTCTTCCAGTCGCCCCGCAGTTCCGCCATCATGTTGCCGCGGATCTCCAGGCCCTTTTCCACGTCCTGGGGCGGCAGAATCTTGTAGGTGAACTCCTGCTCCCACAGCGTGGTATTGGGGTGCAGCGTGCCGACGACGTATTCAATGGCGTTCTGCTCGTTGGAGCTGTAGCTCTGCTTGCCGGCCTGCAGCTTGTAAAGCGGCACACCGAAAAAACGAGCGAGATCCTGCACGCTCAGATCGGACTGCTCCACGAACTGGGCGTCCCGGTTGGAGATACTTAGAGGCTTGTAGTCCAACCCCATGTCCAGCACCGCGATCCGCTGGGCGTTCTGAGGGCCGCTGTGACGCTTTTCCCACTCCCGGCGCACCGCTTCCTTCTTGCTGATCGTCTCGGCATTCCCCGCGGCGTCCCTGACCTCCACATTGCCGCCCAGGTCGCTCTCGGTCTTCAGGATCCCGCTGGGCTGGCCGCCGTTGGCGTAGTAGCTGCTGGCGTATTCCTGCGCCGCCCTGGAGCTGCGGATTACCTCCGCCGCCCGCTCCAAGTAGCTGATGCCCAGGTACCCGTTGCGGGAGTAGGCAATGCCGTGCAGCACGTCCATTCGGCCGCAGCGGATGGTTTCACCTGTATAGGGGTGGATCAGGGTATATACGACCGCACCGGAGGAGTCCAGCGTGACGCTGTACTTTCCCCGCGGGATCGGCACATACTCCAGCGCCTGCATCGTGCCGGGATCCCTGCGGATCCAGGCGATCCCGTTGCCGTTGATCCGTTCCACCTCCAGCTGCTTTTTGGCAACAAAAGGTGTCTGCCAGGGGTTGGGGCGGACGCTCAGCAGCTCACAGGCCGGGTGATCGGTGATCCGCCGCCGGCTGCGGCTGTCGAACACATAAAAGGGCATCTTGGCGATGCTGTCGCTCAGGATCTCGATGCAGCGGTTCACCGTCGACAGCCGCATGGCAGCCTCGGCGTCCGCGCGAATGGGAGAGGATCCGCCGGAGAGACCCAAATCAGACGCCAGGATCGTGTTCTGCGCCCTGGGCGGCCCCAGCAGCGAGGCAAGGCCTCTTTCAATGGCGTTCATGCCCGGCACCTCGCTCTCGCCAGGTCGATAGCGGCCTGAAGCTTCCAATCGGAGGCCATGTGGCTCGCAGATTTAGCGGCGTCGCCGAGCTTGCCGATCGCGTCGGCGGCTGCGTTTACCGCGTCGGCGGCCTTGCTGAGCGCGTGTGCCGCTTCACGAGCAACAGGATGCCCGGGGACCTCCTCCATCGTTCCGGCCCGCACAGCGGCCTCGTAGCGCTCCAGGAGGGCCTGGGGCGTCACGGACAGGCTCGCCACGTTACTGATGACGATACCGCCTGACGCGGTGATCCGCTGTGCGGCGTCCTCATCCGCGTCCAGCAGCCCGTCAACGAGCCCCAGCGCCATGGCGTCCTGTACGGGCATCCAGGTGGAGTTGTCCACCAACTCCTCGAAGCGAGCCCTGGGCGTCTTCCCTGCGGCCTTGATCACGTAGCCGTTGATAATGCTGGCCCGGACCGAGTCCAGGAACTGCACC
Source organism: Clostridiales bacterium UBA3758 (assembly GCA_002371675.1). Classification (GTDB taxonomy): domain Bacteria; phylum Bacillota; class Clostridia; order Oscillospirales; family Oscillospiraceae; genus Limivicinus. The sequence goes on along the minus strand of DFGE01000033.1, from coordinate 25,878 downwards.
AGCTCCCGTGCGCCGTCGTTATTCAGGTACCCGCCCCTTGCCGCCGGCTGGTGGATCATCACCTGAGCCACCGGAGAGGCCAGCACCGTATCGCATCCGCTTGTGACAGTTGTGGCCGCGCTGGCCGCCATGGCGATGATGTGCGCCTCAGTGTGGGCGCTGCACGCCTGCAGCAGCCCGAAGATCTCGAAGCCGGCCCAGACGTCTCCGCCCGGGCAGTTGATCTCCACGATCAGATCCTCGCCCTCCGGCAGCTGTTTGATCGCCTCGCGCACCTGCATGGGGCAGCAGTGCGGGATCTCCCAATAGCTGTAGATCCAATCCCATTCATCGCTGATAAGCTCACCGTAAAGCTGTACCGTCATACGCTTCCCTCCTCTGTTTGATAGTGAATATCAACGTCATAGATCCTGCGGTACAGCCCCACCTCCGTCTCCAGAAGGTCGGGACTGTTCTCCTGGATCGTAACATCCTCGATGAAAATGGCGTCAGCGTCCCCTTCATGCGGAACCGGGGCGGTTTCAATCAGCATAAAGCGGTGGCCGCGCAGCCTCAGGATTGCCCGGCGGATCTGATCGCCCAGGACGGAAAGATCCTCGTAGCGTGCGGTCACGAGATGCAGGGCGAAGGATGCCTGCTGCAGCCCCGTGCCGCCGTCGAGGGCCTGTTCCTCTTCGCAGCTGCGCCGGATATAAAACGTGAAGGGCGGCGCCGCGTTCTTCGCGGGACCCAGCGCATAGACCTGCGCGCCTGACGGACCGCTGAGAAAGTCCAGCTTCTCCAGCTCATACACGAAGACGCGCTCCGGCGTCAATCTTGGGTCCATATCTTAGTCGCCTCCTTGATGAGTGTGTCCGCCATAGTGTTCTTGACCGTCGGCTCAGCCTTCTGGGCGCCACGCTGCATGAAGTGCTGGCCGGCGACCTTTTGACTTCCCCAGCCCTGCACGGTCTGCTTTACCTGCTTCCGGTGTCCGCGGACGCTGTCCCGCTCGTTGTCTGACTCGCGGGAGAAAGTGCGGTATTCGATCCCGCCGCCCTTCTTTCTGGCCAGGAAGCCGTACTCGATCGAATTGGGATAATAGGCGTGGGAGGCATGCTTGCCGCCCAGAACGCCGGGGTTCTGGATCGGCTTCTGAAAGTCGGAATTCATCTTGGGATTGAAGGTCAGCTCATAGACCTTCCTTCCTTTGAGCCTGGTTTTCTCGCCCTTCCGGTAAAGCCCACGCTTGAGCTTGCCGGTTCTCCCAACAGGCACAAGCTTCCGGACCTCGCGACGGACGACGGTCAGACCCTTGGAGGCCGCCTTGGTGGCCGCCTTCTGCGGAACGCCGCCCATGCGTTGCATGGTCTTCTCAAATTTCCGCAGGTCACGGGTGTCGAAGCTCAGCTCCTGCCTCATCGCACAAGCTCCTTGACCTTGATCTGCAGCTGTTCGTGACGGTTTTCCCAGTCGATGATCGCGATGATCCGGAAGATCCTGGTGCCCAGGATGATCCGCATCTCATTCTCAAGCCCGGCGCGGTACCGGCAGCCGATGTTGTGGGTCACTTCGCTTTCGTGCTGCTCCGCCGCGTAGAACTCGCGGCCGGCGATCGGCTTCAGAGAGGCCCACGCATAGGCGAAATCCCGCCAGTTTGCCGCATCCATATACTGCAGATCGCCCAGGTTGTCCCGGGCCCCGTTGAACTTCTGGAAGGTGATGTGGTTTCGCATCTCGCCAGCGTCGTACATGGTTCCTCCTGTGTCCGGAACGGACACGTCACATGCTCCAGCTGCCGTCTGCGATCCGGTCGGGCAGCGTGGGGTTATTTTTTCGCACCAGAGCCCGGGCCAGCGCGTTCATGATCGCTGCCAGGGGGTCGATGCGTTCGGTGTCGTCTTTATGCTTCTTGGAAAGCTTGATGTCCTCGTAGTTGTTTTTGATCTCAACGGCGTTGGCCATGCACCAGAGTAGCAGGGGATTGTACTCGATCACAAGCTTGTCGGCGAGCAGCAGCTCCCGGAAGCCCTTGCAGGCCAGATTCTGCCCGGCGCAGGTCTGTGAGATCTCCACGCACAGATCTTCGTTGTTGTACTTTTCGCACAGGCTGATCGCCAGATCCGTGGCATTGTGGCCGTCATAGCAGATCTCCGTCACCTTCCAGCGGTGTTGGAGGATCCCGGCCTCGATCCAGCTGGCCACGTAGCTGTTATCGGTTACATCGCCAGGCGTCAGGGTGCAGTAGCCGTCCTTCGCCCAGGCGGTATAGGGGACGCGATCGGAGTGCTCGTGCCGGGTCGCGGCGTTCTCCGGCAGAAAGCCCTGCGCCTTGACAGCCACCCGGCCGTCCGGAAGCAGGAATACCGCTCCGGCGCCGCTCAGGTCGATCCGCTTTCCCAGATCGAAGCCTGCCCAGCATTCCAACCCGTCAGTGAGGGTTGCAAAGGCTTCCGGGGGGATCATGGCCGCCCTGGCCAGCTCCATGCAGCGCTCGTTCAGGTAGCGATTGACCGCGCCTGTCTGCCACATGCACATGCGGCGGGTTAGAAACTGCCGGATCTTGTCCGGATCGTTGCTGCCGTAGGCGGCAGTGTATTCGTCGTTGATCTCCTTCAGGAGATAGCGGCTGTACTCGTTGGGATAGCGGAGGCAGGGGTTTGCCATGACCCAGAGGGCCTTATTGTGAGGATCCGCGCCGTCCGGCAGCTCCCGGATCATCACGAAGTACGCCTCATCGGCCACGTCGCCGTCCAGGACGCGCTTTGCGTACTGTTCTTCACGGTAGCAGGGCTTGGACTGGGCGTCGTCGCCGGCCGTTGTGATCACATCCAGCAGCGCCTGGGCACGCTTGCCGAAGCTGTTCACGCCCAGCTCATATATGTCGGAGACCTTATGGGCATGATATTCGTCGACGACAAAGTAAGACGGAGCGCCGGAGTCCTTGTTCTTGGTGTCCTTGCTCAGGGCCATCATGAAGCCGCCCAGCGTCTTGTGGGTGACCGGGTTGGCCTTGGGGATCCGGAGCCGCTTGCGGATCTTCGGGGAGGCCTCGGCGATCTTCTTGGCGTCACCGAAGACGCGCTGCGCCTGGCCCTTATCGACGGCTGCACAGAGAACCTCGGGCTCGTGCTCAAAGCTCGCCAGCTCCGGCCGGTACGGCGGATAAATGGCGTCGCCGCACATGTGATACAGACACTGGCCGGATTTCTCGGTGGACTTGAAGTTCCCTCGGGCGCGCTTGTTGTAGGTCTTAGAGAAACGCCTGGCGCCGGTGTCCATCTCCACCCAGCCGTAGGTGCAGCCCAGGTCGAAGATCTGCCAGGGCTGCAGCTGAATGGGCTGTCCGGCCTCCACGCCGCGGGTCTGGATGCACTGGCTGAACCAGCGGATAATCCGGTCGGCGCGGGTCGTGTCGAACACATAGGGGAACTCCGGGGTGCCCTGGCGCTTCAGGTCGTCCAGGTGCCGCTGACATGCCTTGATCTCATACGGGCAGCACTGGTCATGGAGCTTGCCCTGGGTGACCTGCTTGGCATAGACGCTGACAGGATGGTGCAGCCCGCTCTTCCAGCGCTCCATCATCCGAACAAATCCGCGTCCGGATCGTCCTCTTCCTGCTCTGCCAGCTTCCTGGCGAGCCGCGCCCGGCCGTCTGGCGTCAGGCCCAGCTTGGTGGCATAGGCCAGAATCCCTACCTCCAGCGCCTGCATCTCAGAGCTGATGGAGACCAGGAGCTTCAGGTCAGTCTTGGAAAGCTCCTCGCCGCCGTCCGCGGCTTTGCGGAGCCTGGTATAAGCCGCCTGGGCCTCGATCCAGCGTACCATCTTGGAGCAGTAGAGCCCCAGCACGTCGGAGTCCAGGCAATCCAGGATCTCGTAGTCCTTCATGTCCGCCAGGACCCGGTCCCAGATCTTGCGCTCCGGCGTCTTGGACTTGATGAAAGAGGGCGGCTTCGTAGGGAAGCGGGTCGGCATCACGCCGGCCTCGGCGCTCTGCCTGGCCTCAATCTCCGACCGGGTCAGGTGCTTGCTCATGTTGTCAAGGGTCTTGGCCTTTGTCGGCATCCTGCTCACTCCTTCCCAGTGTCCAACCCGGACACATCGCTGCCCCTCCGCCGCTGCCACCAGATTTCCGCTCCGCGATCGGGGAATTTTTCTCGCAGACGAGGCGACACGGGGCATCAGGAGGGCGGGTTCAAAACTTTTTGACCCCCGGGGAGGGTCTGCGACCATAGCCGCGCCTGCGCGTCCCCGAGCACCAGGCGCCGCTCACCTGCACACGCCCGGCCGCGCCGGCGTAGCTTCCCCGCGAAAAGGACGGTCAGATCTGGCCAAATTCTCGCCGATCCTGCGCCTGCTCTCGGGCGGTCTTCTGGTCGTGGTGATGCTTGCACAGGCTCTGGTGGTTGCCAGCGTCCACGAACAGCGCCCAGTCGCCCCGGTGCGGAATGACGTGGTCGACCACCGTTGCCCTGGTGCGTATGCCCTGGCGGGCGCACTCCCGGCAGAAGGGCTCCCGCAGCAGTTGTGCCGGGCGCAGCCTGTCCGTCCAGATCGGCAGGTTGTACCAGCCGTGGTACTCTGCGCTCACGCGCCTGCGGTGCGGCGGCCGATGCCTGGGGCACCAGCCCTCGCGGGTCAGCTCTGGGCAGCCGGCGTGTTTACATGGCTTCAGCGGCTTTTGTGCCATCGGGCTATCACCTCCGAGGAAACGCAAAAGAGCCGGAGCCAGCAGCCTCTCGCAACACTTGCGATGGCTTACTGGCTCCGGCTCTCATAGCACTGGCCCTGGTGGATCGTGAGGAAGACCTCGGTCTTGCAGTCCCTGCAGAACACTCCGACGCGCTCTGCGCTCTCGTCGGGTGAGATGCGCTTGAGGCGCTTGTTCCGCCGGCAGTTCGGGCACGTGATCCACCCGTCCTGAACTGGTATCATCTTACCATATTTTCCTTGCGCTTTCAAGGGCTTGGGCCTCCTTTTGTCTTAGAAATAATATGCTTACCAAGTCAGAAAAATTTAATAAAAAGCTTACCTTTTCTTGGGCTTGCCGCGGCGCTTGGCCCTGTGTTTGGGTGTAGAGTCCCAGCCCGGCACCAGGTACTTGATTACCCGGGAGCTGCAGTGCACATCCCGGTAGGAGCTGACCTGCAGCTCCAGCGCGCCCTTAGGCACCTGCACCTGTTCGTCGTTCTCCACGCGGATAGTGTCCACCTCCGGGTGTTTTGCGTTGCGGGTGTAGCTCCAGCTGCGTTGGCCTGGCTTGTCGCGGGATTCCTTGCACATATAACGGGCGATCGCCTCGAAGGTGTGCTCCTTGTCCAGCTTCAGCGGCCGGATCTCGATATTACTTCCGTAGATCCAGCACTTCCGGATCAGATCATAGTCTGCGCCGGTGGCGTTGAGGACAAAGTGGTGGTGCCAGCGCTTATGCTGGAAGTAGTCCTCGTGCTCGTGCTTGTGCTCGGCGTTCCAGTGAACGACGGCCTCCTGGCCGCGTTTCTTCCGCTCCGCCTGCAGGCAGGCCCGGAAGTATTTGAACCGGAGCTCCGCTTCCTTCCTGGACTTCGGAAGGTGCGCATCGTCATAGGTGACGGTCACCCAGAGATCTCCCGGCCCATAGTTCGCAGCCAACTGCAGCTCCAGCTTCTGCCAGCTATAGACGGCATTCATATGCTTCTGCGCTTCGCTCGACGCCTTGTGCTTGGCTGCACGGACTCGGTCATCATCCCGCCGATCAGCGCGGGGGTAGATCGCTTCGATCACCAGCAGACCGGCTGTGATGATCTTCTTGGTTTTGTTCTTTGCCACGGTCTGAATCTCCAATCGCAGACCGCAGCCTCCGGGGCCTCCGTCCTCTGTTATGTGTCCTTAGTGTTGTGTTTTATCTTAAACCAACCTCTCGCAAAAAATCAACGCCGGATGTTGACCGTCACAAAAGATCGACGATTGCCCAGGGCTGCTGGCCGGGGGCATCAACAAAATCAAAGTCGCCCTGCATCCGGTGGGAGGAGGTTGCATCGGACGCTGTCCAATAGGCTCCTTCCAGCTTGGGCCTGTCGCCGTAGGCGTACAGCTTGCCGTCCGCATCCCGGGCCATCCAGCTGAAGCCCAGCGCATAGAGGTGCTGCAGCTCTGCCTCCTCATCCGGCGTCAGTCTGGGAACCGTGGTCGCCCGCGGATCCGCGATCAGACCGGCCGCGATTAGATCCTCCTGCGCGTCTTCAATGCTGCAGCCCAGCAAGATCCTGGCCGCCACACCGCGCAAGAGCACCGCAGCCTCGCCGTATGTCTCCGGATAGATCCCCACAACCTTCTCCGGGTCATACCATCCATCCCCGATTTTTACCAGCATTTGCGTTTACCTCCTTCCGCCGTCCGTGGCCATCACCGCGATGATGATCAGCACAGTAAAACCGGCGACAAATCCAAACAAAAATGCAGCGAGCGTTGTCATGGTTGCTGTCTCCTTTCCGCGGTCTTCTCCCGCTTCTTCTGCAGGCAGCGCGCACAGAGCGCGCCGCCTGCCATGGTGCGGCTGTCCTTGGACTTACAGACGGTGCAGCAGTGCAGCCGCTTCAGCATGTCATACCGTTCGTTTCGATAAACGCGATTGTTCATGACTTACGCCTCCTCTGCCGGGCATCATACAGCTCGGCCATACGGGTCATGACCAGCCAGGCAGTTATGGGTTCCAGACCGACCTGGATCATGGCGTCAAGAAAGTCTTTCATGGTCTGTTGCACTTCGGGATCCCCGCGGCAGAGCGTCCGGATCAGCTGCAGAACAGACTTGCGCTGCGCCTCCAGCAGCTTGGCCTTGGCGCTGGTCATGCGTCATGCTCCTGGCTGCGCCCCGGTCCCGGAACCGTGATGACGCCGATGATCGCCTCGGTGCCCATCTGCGCCTTCAGGCCTTCGACGAGCTCCTTCACATGGTTAGGGAGGGATGCCATCACGGCATCAAGGCACGAGCTCATGCATGCGATCAGCAGCGGGAGGTCTGATGGCTGGACGGAGTCGATAACCGTCCGCAGCGCGCCGAACATCACATCGCAGCCTTCCTTCATGATCTTGTTGTACACGTCCTTGTCTCCAAACCGCAAGGCGCCCTTCGCGCACTTCATAAAGCTGAGGGGGATTCGATTCATGGCGAAGCCTCCTCTCCTGTGAGATGCGTCCGGAGCTCCTCCGGGGTGATCTCGATGGCGTCCTCGCCGGGGTGGTAGATCCAGTCGGCGATGCCGAGCACACTGGCGAAGCCGTAGATCAGGATCGAGAAGTAGGTCAGCTCCTCCGGCGTCTTGCCGGCGATCACCTGCCCGCAGCAGGGGCAGGTGTCTCCATTGTGAAATCGGTAGATCTTCATGTACCTGCCTCCCTCCTGCGGGCGACAGAAATGATCGTCGGCGAGAAGAAACCGCGCATACCATCCATGGCCGTCTGTAAGGGCTCCGGGGTCAAGGTCCGCATCGATGCGGCCAGATCCTCCAGGACCACGACCATCATGGCGTAGTCATCCGGCGGGACATCCCGCACCACGGCGGATAGGCGGGAGGCGTAGTCTTGCATGCCTTCCTTGACGATTTTTGGGAAGTCCTGTGGTGTGCCGCGGCTTACACGGCGCAGATAGCTTTCAGTCATATCACGCACCTCCTATTCCTCAGGCAGCGGGTACCAGCGCAGAACTGGCGCCGAGAAAGTGGCGTCCATGTGGTAGAAGTGCCAGCCAGCGTCATCCAGCCACCGGGCCGGCTGCCGTTTGACTTCTTTGCCGCACTGGATCTCGCACCAGTACGCCCCCTCCTTCTCCGGGGTACCCGTCTGCCAGGCCGGGCCTTGGTCTGGCTTGATCTGGGCGGCCAGCTGCAGGGCGATGGTCGAGAGCATGTCGTAGACCTCCGTCCAGGTCCGGAAGATCGGGGCCTTGCGATACATGAAAAAGCTCAGGCCCTTGGGGCTGCCTTCATAGCCGGGCGTCTTGTCATAGGCCGAGGCGTAGCTGTGGCGCAGGCGCTGCTTGAGCGCCTCGATCCCCGCCTGGCGGGAAAAGTTGAAGCGCGGCATCTGGTCGATGAAGAACATGGCGCGGATCACCAGCATCCGGAAAAACTCCGCGTCCTCCCGGGCGCGCTCGGCCAGGTACTCGTCGGCGTTGTAGCTTCTGGCGGGCTCTGGCGCGACGGGTGCGTCCGCCTTCGGCGGCGCCTTGCGGCGGTTGATCGCCTCCTCCAGCTGGGCCTCGGTCAGCTCCTTGAGCTTGCCGCCATAGGTGCGGAAGACGCCCGTCTGGATCTCGGCCGGCTCCTGGCTGAGCCGATAGGCGGCGGTGACCGGCAGCGCGCCGGAGTTGAAGAAGGGCAGCAGGGAGCTGGCCAGGTTGTGCTGGATCGCCTGCAGCCGCGCGACCTTGGTGCGGCTCATGCCGGAGAGCTTGGCCAGCCAGTCGCGATGCCGGCCGTCGAACTTGTAGCCCTCTTTCTCCAGGCGGCGGATGCAGTCCGACAGGCGCTCCAGCTGCTGGATCTCGTCGGCGGGTGTCAGCTTGCGGTTGTCGGAGTTTCCGAGAATCAGATGGAACTCCCGCAGCGCCGTGGAGATAGCCTCCCGGTCGACGATGCAGGGCACGCCGTTGGGGAAGGCGCCGGGGTTACGTTTGAGGATCAGCCCAATAGCTGCGTGCCGGCGGTGGCCGGACACGATGCCGAAGGCCGTCTCGCTCAGCTGCCGCACGCGCGGCGGCTGCTGCAGGCCCACCAGCTCGATGTTGCGGGCCAGCTCCTCGATCCCGTCCATGCTGTACCCGTTGTGCGGGTCGGGGATCAGCGAGGCGTAGGGCAGGTAGCGGATCTGGTCGAGGCCGGTGTCCGGAGTGGACACATCCTTGAGGATATCAGCGATATCAAAGCCCATCTCAATACCTCCCTTCTGCGATCCGGGACGCAAAGCTCCGGTAGTCATGGCAGGCGCCGGACTTGGGGCTGGAGATGTACAGTGGCTCCTGCCGGTAGGTCATGGTGTCCACCATCGTACTGCGCCGGATCCGGGAAAACAGAGTCAGGCCGCTTTCCTGCAGCTTCTGCAGGGCGCGGTTGTTATCCTCGGACTTGTACCACATCACCGGCAGCACACCGGCCACCCGCAGGGCGGGGTTAATGCTGCGCATGTTGTAGATCTGCCGCATAAGGTTTCCCATGCCGCGCAGGGCGAAGGCGTCCAACTTGATTGGGATGATTACTTCATCCGCTGCCAGCAGCGCCGCGGCAGCCGCCGCGTTGAAGGCTGGCGGGCAGTCGATCAGTATATAGTCATAGCCGCTGCGTTCCAGCTCCGGCCGCAGATCCCGCAGGCAGGTAACATAGGCGCTGCCCTCCTCCACCTTGCTGAGATCCAGATCCATCAGACTGTCGTCCGCGGGTAGCAGATCCACTGCGGGGATCGTGCTGGCGCGGATGGCCTGCATGGAGGCCTCAAGGTTGAGGGAGAACTTGGTGCGCTCAGCCTTGGGCATACGCAGCAGCGTGGCCAGGCTGTGCCCCTCCCGGACAATGCTTCCGCCGAGAAATTCCGTGGCGTTGCATTGGCTGTCAGCGTCCACAACAAGGATGCGCTTGCCGTGGTAGTGGGCCAGATCCGCCGCCAGATTGACGACGGTGGTGGTTTTCGCAACCCCTCCCTTGAGGTTGCAGATGGCGATTGTCTTCATGTCTTCGTGTTCTACCTCCTGTTTTGTTATCTGTGAAAGCCGTGCTTGGTGGCCAGAGTCGCGCTGGCCGGCTCTTCTACGGGGATCGGAAAGCACTCGTGCTGCGCTCTGCCCTTCAGCAGATAGCGCACGCGGAACCAGTTCCCGCGCCGGTTGATCTGGACGATCTCGCCGGTCACCTTCGTGGGGGAATTGAGCGTCAGCATGGGAGACGCCTCGTTGGCGAGGAATGCGTGGGGAATGAATGTGTAGCTGTCGCCGACTTCCAATCGGTCTCTCTCCTTTCCGTGTCCGGACTGGACACCTAAAACGGCAGGTCTCCGCCGGCGCCGTCCGGAAGGTCTTCCAGACGACCTTGACCGTTGATCTGCTCGTCGTCCTCGTCCTTTGGAGGCTTTTTCTTTTTGCCGGGCTTCTCCGCCTCCGGATCCCGGTACGCAAAGCGCATGTGCCTTGGATCGAAGGTCAGGAAGAAGTTGCCCGTCGGGCCGTCCTTGTTCTTGTCGATGATCAGCACGCGGTCGCTGGCCCGGTTCTGGGGAAACTCCAGATCCAGCAGCAGGATGGTCTCTCCATCCTGGAGCAGCTGCTTGCTCTCGCGCAGATCCTGCATGCAGATCCAGCGGCGGCTCTTGTCCTCCTTCAGCGGCGGAAGCGTCACCTGGCTCAGCGCAATGATCGTAACGCCCAGCTCCTGGCACATTGCGTGCAAGTCCATGCTCACCTGCGTGACCACATCCTTGCGCTCGGGGCCTGGCCCAGGCACCAACTGTACGTAGTCCAGGAAGACCACCTCGTAGCGGTGGGACAGGACATCCAGCCGGAGATCTGCCGCGGTCATGCGGGCGCTCTCGATCAAGTCGAAGGGATAGAGCTCAGAGCGCGCCCCCGCATCCGTGATCCGGAGGAAATCCGTACCGGAAAGTTTTTTCTCCTTGATCCGTTGCAGATCGACGTCGGCGTCGTTGGCCACCATGCGGTCACCTGCGTGCTCTTCGTTGGTCTCATAGCTGTAAAAGCCTACCCGCTTGCCATGCTTGGCCACAGACAGACCCAACTGCAGGGCGAAGGCCGTCTTGCCGACGCTGGAATAGGCGCCCAGGATCACGAAATCGCCCTTGCTCACGTGCACCCTCTTGTTGAGCACCGGGATCCCGAAATCCAGGTAGTCCCGCGGGGTGTTGGAGTTCTGCCGATCCAGGAATCGGTGGATCAGCTCGGTATACTGATAGCGCTTGATTCGGGAGCCGGACGTGACCAGGAGCATGGCAGCGTCCGCCAGCAGCTGCCGGGCCTGGGAAAGATCCATGTGCTCACTGCTGCCGATCCGCCAGCAGGCCTGCTGGATCGCGCGGAGCTGGCTGGAGTCCCGGAGGATCCGGGCATATTCCTCGCAGTTGGCCGCCGTGGGCGTCAGGCGCATCATGTCGGACAAGGTCGGGCCGTAGGCGTCGGAGCCCAGCTCGGCCAGTACGGTGACCGGGTCGATGGTCTTGTTTGCTAAGTACAGGCTGCGGAAGGCCTCGAAGATATGTCTGTTGGTGGCGTCCGGAAAGTCGTCCGGCTCCAGCTGGGACATGAGAACCGGGATGCAGCGTGGGTCGATCAGCATGGAGCCAATGACAGCAGTCTGGGCGGAGAGCTCTACGTCCACAGCTCATACCCTCCGTTCTCCTCAGGGCCGCTTCCCTCGCCAGGACGGTCCTGCTCCCTGTACCCTTCATCCCCCGGCTCCAGAGCAAAGAGCCCGCGCCAGGATCGGTCGGTCGCCTTTTTGAGCATCCCAAGCATATAGGCCCGGTCGCCCATGGAGAGGCGCTCCAGTGTGGCGCAGGCCCGGGTCACCGTTGCCACGGTGGTCACGGCCCGCTTGATCCGGTGACGCATCTCTGCATAGTCCATCCATGCCCGGGTCATCTCCGAGTCGTCACCGCACCAATCTCCAATCGCACAAAACACGTCCATCGGCATCCAAGCTGGTGGGGATATAGGGGTATATTTTAATTTATTATTTTCTACAATGTGTACTCCGGATTTTTTTCCGGGGCTCCCCCGGAAATTTTTCCGGGGCCCACCCCCCGATTTTTTTCCGGGGCCCACCCCCGGAAATTTTTCCGGGGGTTCAAGAAACTCGAACGCTCGCTGCGTGGTGAAGATGTGCCGCTTATGTTCGTTGTCCTGGTGCTGGTCGATCTGAACGATGACGTACCCGGCAGCCTCCAGCTTCTTGATCAGGCCGGCAACGCTGTCAGGCTTCAGCTGGAACTTATCAGCAAACCACTTGTTGGAGGCGAAGCAGTAGCCGTACACATTTGTCTTAGCTGCGATCTCCCCGAAGATCAGCTTCGCGCTGGGAGGGATCTGCGGGTCATAGCGCACCCGGGCTGGGATAATCGCCCACTGGGACGTGAACTCTAATTCATTGTCAATGTTGACCACCTCCTTGCAATTTCGGCAGTGGCGTGGTAAGATGCTTTTGTCTTCGTGGTCTACCATAGATCACGGGGCCTCGACGTGGTCGCGCACGGCGGGGCCCTTTTTTTATGCCTTTTCTGCGGGTACAAGCGGAGCAAGCGCAAGCTCCGCCTCAGCGCGGCTGCAGAACATGTTTTTACCTAATTCCTCCCACGGGATCAGGTCGCCCATGTCGTCGGGATTGTCCGCATCGGCCGGGATCGTGAAGCCCTCAAATCCCACACCGGTGACGCGGGCGGAGTCAATGCCGGCCTCGCCGACTTTATCAAGATCCTCAAAGACCATATAGACCGTATCGCCCAACTGCAGGGGAAATTCGCTATAAGCCTTCGCGATCTTCACGCAGGACAGATCCTGGTTTAGGACCGATTTGATCACCTGCGGCGTCAGATCGGTTTCTTCGTAGGCCTTGAGCCGTTCCCGCAGTTCTGCAAAGGCCCAGCCGGCGGAATAGAGCAGCGCAATCAGGCCGTCCGCTGTGTCAACGCCATAGAACAGCATGTCAAACAGCGCATCGGAAAGCTCCTGATCGCTTGATCCATCTACATCAATTTCATTGGATCGAAGGATCCTTCGCATAAAGTCGCAGAGGGACACGTCCGGGCAATTCGGCTCCTGGCCGCCTCTGCGCACCCAAGCTTGCCCGTCCTTTACAAAGAACAGGTTCAGCGCAGTCTCCGTATTGTTCTGCGGGTTGTCATTCGTCAGTCGTTTCATGTTGCCGTCTCCTTCGGTTTCTCGCAGCGCTCAAACTCGATTACCCACACCCAGGGGTTGGCCGCCCAGCCGTATTTCCCGATGTCTGTTGGTTTTAATGTGTGCGTCCAGAGATCCGCAAAAGCTCCACGTGGGTAATCATAAAGGTGGATTTTGGCTTCATTCCAATTTGAGTATCTGCTGTAAGCTGACTCGCCCATCCCAACGTAATAGCCGCAAATGCCTTCATGCTCTGCTCCTTCATCGGTGATCTCCTGCAGGCGCTCCACGCGCACATCGGTCACACGCAGGAACAGTCTCGCCGCTTTCTTCGGCATATGAATAGATGGACGCCACGGCGATCCGAAAGTAACATTTTCATAAGCCGGATTCGCTTTATAGAGATAAGTCGGTTTGCGGTCTGCGGTCTCCTTTTTCATGAATGTCTCCCGGACATACAGGACATTTCCCGGAAGATACGGCGGAGTATAGATTCGGTGATCATCTGGACCAGGGCTCTCTATAGACATGTCCATGGCGTGCCGCTTGTCCCCGTTAAGCTCAAGTCTTGCATTTCGTGGGGGTTGCGGCTTCACCAGCCTGCGCGTCTCCTTTTTCCTGCCTTCCAGGGTCGCCAGCACCATCTCGGTATTGAACAGGATAGGCTTCAGTGTCATGGCTCACACCTCCCGCTTCTCGAGGTCTGGAGCAGTTGCTCACACTCGCGGATTGTCGTAGGCAACTCAAGGCACTGCTGCTGATCGTAGCAGCGGCACATCAGGCTGCCGATCACTGCGCCAGAGATCATCAGCAGCGAGGTCTCAATCAAAATAATCCAGGCCATATCACACCACCTTCATGCCCGGGATATAGCGCAGCTGCGGGGGCAGCTCATCGGGTGGGATACTGCGTGGTTTCCGGGGTGCCGCATGGCGCTTGCAGCGCTTCCGGGGTTCCGGCATCGGCACCGGGTGTTTGTCTACGCCGCAGGTGGACAGATACTGCAGCAGATCATCCTCCAAAAAGCGGATCTGCCCACGAACCCGCAGACACTGCAGATTTCCGTCCGCCACGATCCGATCCAGCGTACTGCTGGAGATGGCCAGCAGCTCGCAGACCTCGTTCTTTGTCAGCAGCTTTTTCATTGGGCGGCCTCCTCCGGATTGGTGTACAGCTCCTCGATGGAGCAGCGGCACATCTCCGCCAGTGCCGGCAGGATGTTGGCGCTGGGCCAGCGCCGGCCGGCTTCCCAGTCCGCGTAGGATTGGCGGGACACGCCCAGGTACCGCGCTGCAGAGGCCTGGGTTAGTCGCCTGGCCTCCCTTCGCGGCCGCAGCCCGTGCAGCATTGTCGCGGATGCAGCACAGGGCGGCGGGGCAACGGTGCTTACGATTGTCTTCATGGTCGTTCTCCTTTAGTTGGTATTGCAGAAGTCTCCGCGGGGATCTCCGGGATCCGCGCAGATGATCGTCACGCCCTGGGCATAGCGCAGCTGCATGGCCGCTTGGACAATGGCCTGCAGCTCCCCCAGGATCTCCTGAAAAGTCTTGGCCTGCTCTCCTTCATCCACCCGGCCGTTGCTGCTGATCCACATCAGATCCTCAGGCCGGTGCTTGGCCTCGAACTCCTGCATCCGGTACAGCAGCTGCACCACGGCCTGGGCCAGGGGAAGCTGCTCAACCTCCGGGAGCAGGCCCCGGGCCAGCGCGGTGGTGGCACGCAGGTGCTCCACGGCCAGGGTGTTGGAGGAATACAGATCGCACATCAGCGTGACCTTATCATCCGGCGGGATCGTGATCCCCGCCTCCCAGTTCGCCAGGGTCCGCACGGCGCAGCCCAGCAGCTCCGCTGCCTTTTCCTGGGTCATTCCTGCAGCGCGGCGGTGTCTGGCGTACATGGTTCGGTAGTCGTCGTTCATGGTTTTTCACCTCGCTCTCGCCGTATAATAGGGTCAGGATCTGACAGATGGCCTTCTCCCGTTGGGGGCGCAGCTTAGCGGTTCTTCGCCGCTGCAGCGGTGTCCATTCCGGACACTGCCGAGCACCCATCACTGCGCGGGTGCTTGAAGGAGCACAGGAGAGAAAGGCATGGGTGGTGAGGGTCGGCAGGACTCGAACCTGCAAGGACACTGGATCCCAGGGCAAGAGGAGCTTCAGCCTTTCAGCCTTGCTCTCTGGCGGCCGCCGTTTGCTCTGCAGCTTTTCCATTTGCTCACGGCCCTCATGTTGAAAACTTATGTTCGCCATATTGGCGAGTACAAGCATACAATAATCGCCCCTATGGCGAATGTCAAGAAAATCTTACACTTCAATTAGACAATTCGGCGAATTTGATGAAAACCGATCATCGGTATTGTATAATTTCAACAGCTTCACCAAAGGAGCGTGAAATATGAATCGGATCAAAGAACTCAGAGAAGGCCAAGGGTGGCTGCAACGTGATCTTGAGCAGAAACTCAACCTCGGACGTGGCAATATCTCGAAATATGAAAAAGAGGATCGCAGTCTTTCCCCTGAGCTGATCGGCAAGCTCTGTGACACCTTTGGTGTCACTGCTGATTATCTATTGGGTAGATCTAACACGCCCACCGTCTATTTGACAGACGAAGAGGCTGAGCTCCTGCGAGCCTATCGCGCTGCCAGTGAGGACGCAAAGGCCGTGGTCAATCTTACGCTCAAGCCCTACATGGGAAACGCCGATCGCAAAGACGCGGTGTCATAATAAACTTCAAGACCCGGCGGGTGATCCATCCGGGTCTTGATGATACTTAAAGAGTTATATTAAAACCGTAAATTAATCATTGCATAAAACGGTCTGAGGAGAAAGAGATATGAGCAAGTGGCTGAAAGTCCTGCGCATTGTCGCAACTGTTTTGTTGGGTTCGTTTATTCTTACATGTTTGCTCGGGGTGTTCTATAGCAATGCGCCCGTCCTGTTTCTTGTGCTGATCGCCCTCGCCGCCTTTGGGATCTTCGCCATGTATTATTTCCCCTCAGACCGCGCGAAGATGAGCAAGGAGGAGCGGCAGGCGCTGCGGGAGGCAACAAAGGATTTTCAGACCGCACAGGCCGAGGCGGCAAGGCTCCGGATGGAGGCCCAGCAGATCCGGGAGAGCGCAGAGGCCGACGCCGCGCGCATTCGCACCGAGGCAGCTGCAGCCGCAGCCCAGGAGAGAGCAGCTGCCCAAACATGGGCGGATAGCGAACGCAACGAGGCTAAAGCAGTTAGCCAACGCGCATCCCAGAAGCTGCAGGAGGCCGAAGCACAGGCGAGTACCACAATAGCCAACGCGAATGATGAAGCTGCTCGGATCATTGAAAGAGCCCGAAAAAACGCCGAGGAAATTGCGGGAGAAGCCTATGAGGCACGCGGTAAGGCTGAGGAGTATCGTAAGACCGCCGAAGCCATGCGAAATGTCATTGAGGGTTATGGCACCCAGTATCTGAAGCCGAGCTACTCTCTGCTGGATGAGTTGGCAGAAGACTTCTCCTTCACCGAGGCCGGACAAAAGCTGAAAGCAGCCCGGGAAACCTCCGCTCGGATGGTACGCCTTGGTTACGCTGCGAAATGCGATTATGTAGAAGCAAATCGCAGGGACACCGCGATTGCTTTTGTTGTGGACGCCTTCAACGGTAAGGTGGATTCCATTCTCTCTAAAACGAAGAAGGACAACTATGGAACATTGGAGCAGCGGATCCGGGACGCCTACCAGATCGTGAACCACAACGGAAAAGCCTTCCGTAACGCTGTGATCACCCCTGAGTATCTGGACGCCCGCCTGGAAGAACTGAAGTGGGCCTGCACGGTCAGCGAACTGAAAGCTAAGGATCAGGAGGAGCAGCGCCGCATCCGCGAGAGGATGCGCGAGGAGGAGCGTGCCCGGCGCGAGTATGAACGCGCCCAGAAGGAGGCAGCCAAGGAAGAGGAGATGCTGCGCAAGGCCATGGTCAAGGCGGAGGCCGCCCTGAAATATGCCGCCGACGCCGAGCGAGCCAAGTATGAGGAGCGTCTGGAAGATCTTCGCGCTCAGCTTGCAGAGGCAGAAGCAAAGGGACAGCGTGCGCTCTCTATGGCGCAGCAGACCCGCAGGGGAAATGTGTATGTGATCTCCAATATCGGCGCCTTCGGTGAAAACGTCTATAAGGTTGGTATGACCAGAAGGCTGGATCCGCTGGATCGTGTACGGGAGCTGGGGGACGCCTCCGTGCCGTTCCCCTTCGATGTTCATGCCATCATTGAAAGTGACGACGCCCCGACGCTGGAGGCTCAACTGCATCAGGCGCTGGCGCTGGCCCAGATGAACAAGGTCAACCCGAGAAAGGAGTTCTTCAAGGTTCCGCTCAGCACGATCAAAGCCTTGGTCGATGCGAAGGGGCTGCAGACCACATGGACGCTTAAGGCAGAGGCGGCCCAGTATTATGAGACGCTGGCCATCGAAAAAGAGATCCAGGAGAATCCTGAGATGAAGGCGAAGTGGGAAGCCTTTGCCGCTGACATCGCCCATGAGGAACTGAGCGGAGAGGCGGAGGATGAAGAATAATAGTGTGTCCGGTTTGGACACAAGAAAAATCATCAAGAAAACAAAATAATGCTTGCATCTTCCTGAGGGTATTGCTATAATAAACTAGCGCGTGTTGAAAACGATCAATGATGCTACGCTGCTCACTTGTCGTCCAGCCACGTGCAATAGCATTGTTTGTGGTATACTAATGCGACCGCAAAGAACCCCCAGGAAGGTGGAAGCTTCCTGGGGGTTCTTTGCGGTCATTTGACCACGGGTCTTACGCTACGCTGCTCACTTCTCGCTCAGCCACTTCGTAATCAAGTAGACAATAACGCCTGCGATCACCTTAGCGGCGACGGCCAACAGAAATTGGTCCTCCGTCATCTGTGATCCCCTCCTTTCTTTAGGTTGTCAGAGGGGGCCGTTGAGCTTCACTCTCCGGCCGTCCTCGGGTTTTCTGGGTGAAAACAATGGGGAAGCCATAGAGCATTTGCTGGTGTTGGTTCGTGCGTAATTTTATACAATTCCGTATCAAAATACAAGGCCTGAAAGCAAAATAACATATAGAAAAACTCATGCGAAATATAGCATTTTTTTGGCAGATTTTTTCCGTATTCTTTACTTGACAAGAGATTGGAAAACTGTATAATCTCTGCTCAAAAAAGCCATCTCGAAGCTTTCGGCTCCGGGATGGCATCTCATAAAAGAAAATCGCCCCAGGGGGCACCCCGGAGCGACTATTCAATTACCTGGCCAGCTTGTAGAGCATATACTGATTAAGGCTTACGCCCTCCGCTTCGGCCTCTTGCTTGAGCGCTCTGTGCAGGCTCCGGGGGATCCGCAGCACCAGTTTGCCGCTGTAGCCCTCCAGGCCCGCTTTGAACGCCTCTAGAGACACGGTATCTTCATTCTCTGCCGCGCGGATCGCGGCGAGATCTGCCGCGGAAGCATCCTCAGGCTCCCGCGCGTCGATCTCAGCAAAACGTTTTTCAATATCCATCATTTGACCTCCCTGTACTTGATATTCGTCCTGGTGTTGATCTCAATCACCGTGATAATAATCTCTCCCTTAATCCACTCAAATATGATGCGATAGTGGTCGATCTTATACCGGTATTTGTTCTGCGTGCCTGACAGGCGGACAATGTCGCCCTCCAGCCGGGACAGTTCATCCAGCGCCTTGAACAGCTTCTTCCGGGTCTTCGCATCGGCGGCTTCAAGGTATTTCTGAGGCTGCTTCTTCAGTCGGATCTCCATATCTTTCCTCCTTCCCCATGACTATATAGTACCATATATGATACTATGCGTCAAGACCTTTTTGAAAGAGATGAGGCAAAACATGCCAAAAGCAACACGCCCGGAGGGCTATTGGGACGAAAAGCGGCAGGAGTATGTTAAGAAAATCAAGGATCCGAATGGGCGCTGGATCAAGGTCTACGGAAAGACGATCGCGGAGCTGCGCAAGAACCGGAAGGAAAAGGAAGACGCCTTCGCCCTGCAGCTGGATCTCCGGGAGAACCCGCCCGTATGGGTCTATGCCCAGCAGTGGTACAGGCTCCACACCGGCGGCTACAGCAAGAAACGGCAGCAGGACTATGCCAACGCTATCAATAACCACATCTGCCCGGTGATCGGGAAGCAGCAGATCCGGGATGTGACCTATAGCGATATCCAGCTGATCATGGCCAACAGTGCCAAGCTGAGCAAGAGCAGCCAGCAAAAGATCGTCACCTCTCTGCGACGGATCTTCGAGGCGGCGGTGGCGGATAAGATCATCCTGGAAAGCCCCTGCAGGGGCCTGAGGCCAGGCGGGCAGGACGCCCAGGAGAAGGTAGCCCTGACCAAAAAGCAGCAGGAGGCGCTCCTGGAGGCCGTCAGAGGGCTTCCTATTGAAACCTTTGTCAGAATATGCCTCTATGCCGGTCTGCGCCGTGAGGAGGCTCTGGGGCTCCAGTGGAGCAACGTGGTGCTGGATGGGAGCTCCCCGCATATCAATGTGCGCAGCTCCTGCAACTGGGAGGGCAAGAACCAAGCCACGCTGACGGAGCTGCTGAAGAGCGAGGCCGCCTATCGCACCATCCCGATCCCGCCGCAGCTGGTAGACTGTCTTCGGCAGGCCCAGGGCGCAGCAGGGGAGAGCCGCTTCGTGATCTCCAGGGAGGGGGACAAGCTCCTCACGGCCTCAGCCTTCCGTCGGCGCTGGGACGCGATTCCGCTGCGCACCGTGCGTGTCTGGAAGGGCAGGATCCGGGGCAAAGACGTGGAGCGTCAGCTGAAATTGGGCGATACGGTACCCTTTCATCCGGGGGTGACAGTCTCCCTGAATTTTCATGTGACGCCGCACTTGTTGCGGCACACGTATATTTCGGAGCTGATCCTTGCCGGAGTCAGCGTGAAGCGTGTGCAATACCTGGCCGGGCACAGCTCGCCGGTAGAGACTCTGAAGATCTACACGCACCTCATGGAGAACCGCCCGGAGGATCTGATCGCCGATGTGCTGAAGACCTTCTCACCCGACGCTGCAGCCGTTCCTACACCGTCCGTTACAGCTGCCTCCGCCCCTACCGAATGATATCATGATATCATGTTCCCGGCCTCATTTTCGGCCTCAAATAGGGCGAGATAGCAAAAAATCAAGCATTTCCAAAGCATCATACATTTGGACTAACGCCTTTTAAGCAGGGTGTCCGGGGTTCGAATCCCCGCTGGAGCACCAAAAAAGAAGACCCCGTCGGGGGTCTTCTTTTTTGGTGCCCCGCGGGGATTCGAATCAGAATCGAACACCGCAGTGCGGTGTTCATCGACCAGTGCAAACACTGGTCGATTCTTCTATTTCTTTTCCCGTCCCCCGCAAGGGAAAAGAAATGCAAACGAATCCCCGCTGGCGTGCGTTGCTCCGCTTCGCTCAAATAGAGCGAGAGGGAATAACCAATCCCCTGCGGCGTTGACGAACGTTTCCGCGACCGTGTTTGATCCATGCCCGTGGGGACGGCATCCGCGGTTATGCAGCCGTGCCCGATCTACGTCCGTAGGGGCGGCTATCAGCCGCCCGTTATGCCGGATGCGGGACCAGGGATGGCGGGACGTCGAGGACGCCGTCCCCTACGGGGTGGTGCAAATATCGGGCGTGGTACGCAAACCGCGGGAGGGGCAAGCCCCTCGCGACCGTACCGGGGGCGAAAAGCGGCGTGAAACGCAGAAAACCGGGGGATCTTCCCCCGGTTTTCTGTGCTGTCGCGGATCGTCCGCGCGATGCGGCGCCGCTGTCTTGACGATGCTGTTTACTCGGCCTCGAACATGTCCTTGCCGGCGCCGCAGAGCTCGCAGGCAAAGTCTTCCGGCAGGTCTTCCCACTTCACGCCGGTCTCTTCCTCGTCATAGACCCAGCCGCAAATGGTGCAAACATACTTCATAATGAATTTCCTCCTGTTTATTTTTCGGTATTACGTAAAGAAAACTAAGGGCGCTTTCGCCCGGTGGATCAGGATTTGCCGAAGACACACAGCAGCGCGCCGCTCAGGAAAGAGACCACTGACGCAAGTCCGGCCCCCACCACCCAAAGGCCGTGCTCCCGGAAGGGCGGCTTGTAGCTGGAGATCTTCCCGGCGATGGGCCCCACATGCGCCATGTTCACATGAACCTGATAGATGGCGACGACCATGAGAATGACGCTCAAGACCATCAGGCAGATGCCGATAATTCTGGTGCGGCTCATTGCGTTTCCACCCCTTCTTCGAAACGGTATTCCGAGATACATGCCTTCCTTGTCCTCTCCTCTTCAGGGAAAGGGACGGCGAAGACGGGGAAAGGCTCCGCTGCGGGAGCGGCTCTCCAACCGTGTGAGGACTCGCGGCGCTGCGCTCAGAAAGACTTCTGGAAGCCGCAGCTGCTGCACTGATAACGCACTTTTCCGACCTGAGCTTTTCTGACCTGAGCCTTCATGTGCGGGCTTGCCCCGAAGGGTCCCCGGACGGATGCCCCGGAGGCGTGATACAGGCCGTCGTCGGGCGTCGCCGGCTCTTCAAAAGGAACGATGCGCCAGCCGTCCGCTCTGCCGCACTTGGGGCAGACATTGGGCGGGGTTTTCTTGAACAGACACATCTGAAATACCTCCTGTCAGGATTGAAAATCCTTTCATAATGTGTTTTCAGGATCGAGGAACATACTTTGTTCACTCCCCGAAATACCGATCCGGCAGACCCTTGAAGGCCCTGCCGTGGCGTCACGGAGCCAGAAAGATATCCGCGAAAGGCTCCAGCATAAAACCCAGTTCGCTTTTTCTGATCGGATCACACATGGGACAGAGCGGAATGCGTATGATCCAATAGCAGAAGAACACACATGACGCAGCAGCCAGAGCAAAAACCGCGGAAAAGCCTTTCTCCCTTCGCTTGCATGCGGATACAAAAGCTATGAGGCAGAGGATCACGCAGGGAAATCCGATCAGAATGGCGAGAAGGTCATCGTGATGGACTTGGTAATGCAGGACATCGCAGTAAAAGCGAATGGGGAAGAAGCAGATCACAAAGATGGGAAAGACCCATCTTAAGAGCGGCTTTTTTGTCATGCAGATACGAGAAGGGATAGGCAGACGCTTACTTGCCGAAGTATCTCTCCAGCAGACCCTTGAAGGCCTTGCCGTGGCGGGCCTCGTCGCGGGCCATCTCATGAATGGTGTCGTGCAGGGCGTCGAGATTGTACTTCTTGCAGAGCTTGGCCAGGTCGGTCTTGCCGGCGGTGGCGCCGTTCTCGGCCTCCACGCGCATCTCGAGGTTCTTTTTGGTGCTGTCGGTCACGACCTCGCCGAGGAGCTCGGCGAACTTCGCGGCGTGCTCGGCCTCCTCCAGGCCGGCCTTCTCCCAGTACAGGCCGATCTCGGGGTAGCCCTCGCGGTGCGCGACGCGGGCCATGGCCAGATACATGCCGACCTCGGAACACTCGCCCAGGAAGTTGGAGCGCAGGCCCTCGATGATCTGCTCGCGGACTTCCTCGGGAACGTCCTCGCCGAAGGACTTGCCGACGCCGACGACGTGCTCGGCGGCCCAGGTCATATCGCCGGCCTGCTCAATGAACTTGGAAGCAGGGGCCTTGCAGATGGGGCACTTTTCGGGGGCGGTATCACCCTCGTGGACATAACCGCAAACGGAACAAACCCATTTTTTCATAGTAAAAATCCTCCTTGTTCCGCCGCTCAGACGGCGGAGATTTTGCAGTTTCACTTTACCATGTTTGCGGTTTTTTGTAAAGCAAAAAACATAAGGCAGCCCTTGTTCACGTCCCCGCCGGCGGCTCCTCCGCGAGCGCCAGCAGGGCCTCGGCGGCGGCCGCGCCGAAGAGCCGCGCGGCCGCCAGCGCCTCCTGCAGGGTGTTGCCGCTGCTGCCCACCTCGAGGAGCAGGGAGCCGGGGCAGAGCTGCTGGTTATAGCGCTGCGGCACGAGCGAGACCGGGCGCATGAGCGTCGGGTGCGCGCGCACGGCGGCGGCCTGCAGATAGAGCGCGAGGGAGAGGTTGCGGTTCCAGTTGGGGTGCGGCAGGCCGCTCTCGTCCGTGCCGACAAGGAGCATCACCTGGCTGGCGACCGTGCCGGCCTCCTCGGCCATCGTCTTGTACACCACGTCGCCCGAGCCAAGCGCGTCGCGGTGCAGGTCGATCACCACGGAGATGCCCGGGTATTCGGCCAGATAGCGCTCCACGGCCTCGCCGGAGCGGCTGTAGGAGCCGGCGTAGCTGGGGGAATCGTAGAGGCTGCGGTCGTGCAGCACGCGCAGCCCCGCCTCCTCGAACACGCGCTGAAGCTCGTCCCCGACGCGCACGACGTTGCAGCGCTCATCCTCCGTGCGGTAGGCGTCGTCGGACTCGTAGCGGTCGAGCCCGGCGGGGGTGTAGGCCTCGCTGCCGTGGGTGTGCAGGATGAGGATCTGCGGGCCCTCGGCGCTCAGGCGCAGGGAGCAGCCCGCGGAGAGGATCGCCTCGGCGTCCACGGGATAGGAGGTGGCGTTCTTGACGCTGATCCCGCCGGGGATCGTCGTCTCCCGCGAGAGCGCAGCCTCGCTCTCCATCACGGTCGTGACGGGCTCGGGCGTCGGCGCGTCGGCGGCCGCGTCGGAGAGCAGCGCCGCGGCGGGGGAGGCGCTCGCACGCAGGCTCCGGCTGCCCTCCTTGCGCAGCGCGCGCTCGCTTTTTACCAGACCCGTCTGGGCGCAGCGCGCGCCGAGCGCCCCCGCGTCTCCCTGCTGCCCGGCCGCGCCGAGCAGCAGGGAAATCGTCGTCAGCAGCGCCGTGAGCCATTTCCAGGCTTGTTTCATCAGCCTTTTCCCTCCCCTCGTTCTGCCTCATTCCTATGCCGCCGGCGGCGAAGATATGTTTGCAATTGCGGGGGCGGCATGGTAGAATGAACGGGCAAAACAGAAAAACGGAGGAAACGCAGATGAAATATACCTATCGCCCCAAGGGCGTCTGTTCGCAGCTCATGGAGTTTGACGTGGAGGACGGTGTGATCCGGAGCCTCGAGGTCACCGGCGGCTGCTCGGGCAACCTGCAGGGCATCGCCCGCCTCGTGGAGGGCATGCCGGTCGAGGAGGCGATCCGCCGCCTCGAGGGCATCCGCTGCGGCTTCAAGCCCACCTCCTGTCCCGACCAGTTTGCCAGGGCGCTCAAGGCCATGCAGGCCGAAGCGCAGGCCTAATGCTGCGGGAGATCCTGCGCGCGGGCTTCGGCGAGCTCGGCCTTGCGGCGGACGAGGCCGCGCTCGAGCGCCTGGAGCTGTACTGCGCGCGCCTCACGGAGGCCAACCGCGTCATGAACCTCACCGCCATCGAGGGGGAGGAGAACGTCGCGCGCCTGCATTTTCTGGACTGCGCGGCGCTGCTCACGCTGGCAGATTTCCGCGGGAAAACGGCCGTCGACGTGGGCACCGGCGCGGGCTTTCCCGGCCTGGTGCTCAAGTGCCTCCGCCCGGAGCTGGAGCTCACGCTGCTCGACAGTCTCGATAAGCGCGTGCGCTTCCTCTCCGCGCTCTGCGGGGAGCTCGGCTTTGCGGACGTAAACTGCCTGCACGCGCGCGCCGAGGAGGCGCCGCCCGCGCTGCGCGAGCACTTTGATCTTGCCGTCTCCCGCGCCGTGGCGCGGCTCAACCTGCTGGGCGAGCTCTGCCTGCCCTTCGTGAAGGTCGGCGGGCGCTTCCTGGCCATGAAGGGGCCGGACGCGGCGGAGGAGCTGCGCGAGGCGGAAAAGGGGCTGCGGCTTCTCGGAGGGTCGGAGGGGCGCATCGTCGAATACGCTGTCCCCGGCGTCGCGCTGCGGCACAACGCCGTGCTGATCGAGAAGGCGGCGCACACCCCCGCCCGCTATCCCCGCAGATGGGGGCAGATGAAGAAACAGCCGCTGTAAGGTCCGAGCAAAGGAGGCGCCCGCCGTGACGCTTTTTCGCCGCTCGTACCGCAGCATTACGCGCAGCGCCGAGGGGCGGGAGCTGTCACCGCTGGCGAGGCGCTTCGCGGCGATCCTGCGCGGCGTCGTGGAAGAGATCGGAGAATAAAAAGAAAAAAAGCAAAGCATCGGGACTGCTGCAAAATGCGAAAACCCTGGCTGCATCGCAGGGGAGGGCCTTGGCCCTCCCGGCGGCATCGGGCTGCATGAATGGCAAAAATGTTCGGCGTATTCGTACAAGCTGCGAATACGCCGAACATTTTCTATGTGTATACTGCTGCGCCGCGGGCCGCCGAGGACGCCGTCCCCTACGGGCATGGATCAAACACGGTCGCGGAAACGTTCGTCAACGCCGTAGGGGAGGGGCTTGCCCCTCCCCTGCGGGTCTGAGGGATCGGGAGAGGTCGGCGTCCCCGACGGCCCGTGTTATAGATCCGTTTTTCTGTAGGGGCCGGCGTCCCCGACGGCCCGGCGTCGGAATTGCAAACGGGTAAAGATTTACGCGAAAACCTATCCGCCCGGTCGTAGGGGAGGGGCTTGCCCCTCCCGGAACCGTGAATATTCTGCCGGGGTTAACGGTGAGGCGAAAACGAACGATCACCCCGTGTGCGTGCCGGGGGGGGCGGGACGTCGAGGACGCCGTCCCCTACGGGTGCGTTGCCGTGGGTTGGGCGCATAACTGCGGGAGGGGCAAGCCCCTCCCCTGCGGGTCTGAGGGATCGGGAGAGGTCGGCGTCCCCGACGGCCCGTGTTATACATCCGATTTTCTGTAGGGGCCGGCGTCCCCGACGGCCCGGCGTCGGAATTGCAAACGGGTAACGATTTACGCGAAAACCTATCCGCCTGGTCGTAGGGGAGGGGCTTGCCCCTCCCGGAACCGTGAAAATGCTGCCGGGGTTAAGGATGAGGCGAAAACGAACGATCACCCCGTGTGCGTGCCGGGGGGGCGGGACGTCGAGGACGCCGTCCCCTGCGGGCTTGGATCAAACACGGTCGCGGAAACGTTCGTCAACGCCGTAGGGGAGGGGCTTGCCCCTCCCGGAACCGTGAAAATTCTGCCGGGGTCAACGGTGAGGCGAAAACGAACGATC
>DFGE01000015.1 GCA_002371675.1 Clostridiales bacterium UBA3758 | reverse complement strand
GTGTATTCCACAGTGACGGTAATGTTAGGATATGCTTCCATAAAGCTTTCGCTCATTGCTTCACACAGCTTTTCCATCGAGGTAGAACCTGCAATGGAAATTTTACCTGTCAGGGATGCATTTGAATCTGCGGATTTACCACATCCGGCAAGTGAGCTAACCATCATGACGATTGCCACTCCAATAGCCAATGTTTTCATAATTATACGTTTCATTTCGAACCTCCTGTGATTCGTCTAATATTTGTTGACCTCTTGATCACAGTTGGAATTGTAGAAGTTCGTTGTAAAAATCAAAACCAGTGAAGCGTAAAAGGTTCGTAAATATACATACATCTTCTTTTTATCTAGGCAAAAAATAAAAGCGTGATACGCCACACCGTAATGGTATGGAATATCACGCTTCACTTTTTCTTAGCCAACCCAATAGCAACAGTGCTCATTTTTCAGTCTTACTGTTTTATGAACACTGCGCTAAAAGCTGAGCGTCGTAGTGAACTTAGTTTAATCATGATCTTTGCGGCCAGTCGGAATGCGTAGATAAAGGTCTCACAATCGGTCAGCACGTTAACCTCCCGCTGGGCGGTCATGTAGTCCTCGAACAATTCCTTCTGCTTTTCGGTGAGTGTGTCCGTCAGTGCGTCCCCGGCTCTTACGACTTCATCCAGCGCCTTGGCATATTGACTGTTGCGCTTGAAGCTACGCTCATTGGGGCGAATATCACCGAGGTAAAGGTTTTCCAGAATCAGCATCTCGACACCTCCTCAGCAGTAGACGAGCTCGTGCAGGACGATCTCTTCCGCCCGGTTTCGGATGCTGTTCATGCGGCGTACCCACTCCATCTGATTAGCAGCCTTGAGCGCCTCGGTCACGCCTTCTTGCTCGGCCATCTGGCGAGTGAGTAGTTCCATGTGCTCCTCGCAGGTTTCGTCAATCTCGGCCAGGTGCAGACCCAGCTTGCCGGTCGTTAGCAGATTGGTGTACAGCACCGGCCGATATTCTTTCAGATAGCGCTTTCGCATCCGGCCATACTTGCCGACGGGCTGTACTTCGGTATCTTCAAGCACAAGATTGGGGAGGTAATAGCCCCCGGATTTATGATATTGGATTGTCATTTTTCTTCTCCTTTTTCATTGAAATATTGTTCCAGTCAGTCTGTTCCAGTCAAAAGAATTTTTGAGTTCCAGTCAGACTGTAAATATGACTGGAATGAAGAAGAAACACAATGTTCTTACTATTAAAAATAGTTTTTAAAATGATTTGATATTTGCGGTTTCATGAACTTTTTTACTATAAAAAGTTACGAAGCGCTCAATGGGGTTCAAGAGGCCGGGCGTTCAAATCGCCCCACTCGGACCAAAAACGCTGAAATCGTAAGTGATTTCAGCGTTTTCTTTTTTTACCTTTCAGGGGACTCTTGATTTTTAACACAAAAAGGAGGAATCAAGAGTGCCGCGTATGAGCCATGCCCGTCAACGATTTGGTTTTGAGATGGATCAGATTTCCATCATTTGACCTTCGGTCAGAACATCGATCATGATCCTGGCAGCCAGACGAAACACGTATATAAAGGTCTCGCAATCGGTGAGCACATTGCTCCGATGAGCCGGCGGACCGTTTCGACGGCCTGAGCGGCACTGCGGAATCAGAGCTGCTCGAGATCCGCAAGGAAGAGCGCTGCCTCGGCGTCGGAGGGGATGAGCCAGCCGGTGCGCGGGGAGACCGTGAAGGACATCACCGCAGGGCCGTCCATCAGGCAGCTGCGCTTGAACTGCTGGGAGAACAGACGCCTGCACCAGCTCTGCAGCCAGCGCTTGAGCTCCTCGTCCGTGAATTCGTCGCCGTAGGCGGCCTTGGCCAGTCGGAAGACCTTGGAGGGCGCGAAGCCGTTTTGCAGGATGTGGTAGGTGAAGAAGTCCTGCAGCGAGTAGGAGCCGACGGCGTCCTCACTCTTCTGCTCGATGAGATCGTCATGGATGGGCAGCAGCTCCGGCGTGACGGGGCAATCCAGCACGTCGTAGAGCGCGGCCTTGAGCACCTTGTCCTCCGTGGTCGCGGCGATGTGGCTCACGGCGGCGCGCACCTGGGTCTTGGTCAGGCCGAGGTTCACATCATACATGCTGGTGTGGTCGCCGTTATAGGTGCACCAGCCGTCGATGAACTCGCTGAGATCCTCTGTGCCGACGTCCAGGCCGTTGACCTTGTTGGCAATGTCCATGAGGATCTGCGTGCGCTCGCGCGCCTGCGCGTTCTCGAAGGCGACGGAATAGTCGTCATGCGCATGGCCGATGTCGTCGAAGTGCTGGTAGACGCTCTTGCCGATGTCGATCACGCGAACCTCGCAGCCCCACTGCTCGGCCACGACGATGGCGTTGGACTTGGTGCGGCTGGAGGTGCCGAAGCAGGGCATGGTGCAGGCGATGACGTTGCTGGCGGGCAGGCCCATGCGCTTGACGGCCATGGCACAGACCATGACGCAGAGCGTAGAGTCCACGCCGCCGGAGATACCGACGACGCAGTGGTCGAGGTGGGCGTACTCCATGCGCCGCACCAGGCCGGAGATCTGCAGGTCGAGCATGCGCTCGCAGTAGGCGGGCAGATCGGCGGGATCGTCGGGCAGATGCGGATGCTTGTTATACTGCCGGGTCAGGCTCGTTTCCACAGGCGTATCGCCCCAGGCGAAGGTGGTGTAATCCTCGTCGATCATGTCGAAGTCGCCGCTGTCCCGGCGCAGGTTTGTCAGCAGCTCTACATCGATCTCGCTGACGGCGAGGCTGGTACGGGCAGCGCCGATCTGCTCATCCTGCGAGAGGATCTTGCCGTTTTCGGCCACCAGGCAGAGGCCGGAATAGACCCGGTCGGTGCTGCTCTCTCCCTTGCCGGGAGCGGCGAGGACGAGGGCTGCGTCCAGATGTCGGGAGCTCGCCTTTGCAGCCAGCGCAGCCTCCTCCGTGCTGCTCACAGTGGCGGGGAAGGAGGCCATCTGCGCGATCAGCTGCGCGCCCGCCCGTGCGTGGCGCGTGGTGTCTGTCCAGATGCTCTGGATGTCGTCGCCCAGATCCACAGCGACGTTCAGCTCAGGCAGCGCGTCACAGGCAAAAAGCGCGTCGCTGCAGAGGGAAACGGTGCCGAAGCTCTCCAGCTCGATCTCGTGGCAGTCCCCGTCGGCGCTGCCGTTGAAGATGGAGCCGGCGCTGCGTCCAGGCACCAGAGCGATCAGCTCCCCGTCCCAGAGCGCGGCGGCCACGCTGTAGATCCTGGGACCGACAGCCAGCGGCAGGCCCACAAAGGCCAGCACATCCGTGCCGACACTGGCCTCCGCCACCCGGGCCAGGGCCTTTTCCGCCCCGTCGAGCACCACGCGGTGCTTGAAGAGATCCTGGCAGCTTACGCCGGTGAGCGTGAGCTCGGGGAAGACAAGAACCTTGACGCCCTGTTCGTCCGCCCTGCGGATGCACTCGATGACGCGATCGGCATTATACTGGCAGTCGGCCACCTTGATGACCGGCGCGGCGGCCGCGACTTTGATAAAACCGTTTTTCATTCCTCAAATATCTTCTTTCTTCGAATGATTCGCGGAGGATCAGAACTTGATGCGCGCTTCGATGTAGTCGGCGACCTCGCTGATGGGCAGGCGCACCTGCTCCATGCTGTCGCGCTCGCGCACGGTGACGCAGCCGTCGGTCTGGGAATCGAAGTCATAGGTCACGCAGAAGGGCGTGCCGATCTCGTCGGCGCGGCGGTAGCGCTTGCCGATGGAGCCGGTCTCGTCGTACTCAACCATGAAGCGCTTGGCCAGCTCGTCACGGATCTCCAGGGCGGGCTCGGCGAGCTTCTTGCTCAGCGGGAGGATGGCCGCCTTGATGGGCGCGATGGCGGGCTTGAGGCGCAGCACAACGCGCACGTCGTTCTTCTCCGCATCGACAAGCTCCTCATCGTAGGCCTGGCAGAGCAGGGCCAGCACAGTGCGGTCGAGGCCGTAGGTGCTCTCGACGATGTAGGGGATGTAGCGCTCGTTGGTGAAGGGGTCGATGTACTCGAGCTTCTGGCCGCTGTACTCCTGGTGGCGGCTCAGGTCAAAGTCGGTACGATCGTGGGTGCCGTTGATCTCGCCCCAGCCGATGGAGGGGAAGAGGAACTCGATGTCGCAGGCGGCCTTGGCGTAGTGCGCGAGCTTCTCATGGTCGTGGAAGCGGAGGTTCTCCTCGGGCAGGCCGAGATCCATAAAGAACTTCTTGCCGAATTCCTTGAAGTAGGCGTAGAAATCAAGGTCGTCGCCGGGCTTGCAGAAGGTCTGGAACTCCATCTGCTCGAACTCGATGGTGCGGAAGGTGAAGTTGCCCGGCGTGATCTCGTTGCGGAAAGCCTTGCCGATCTGGCCGATGGAGAAGGGCAGCTTGGTGCGCATGGTGCGCAGGACATTGGGATAGTTCACGTATTCGCCCTGAGCGTTCTCCGGGCGCAGGTAGATGACCGACTTGGCGTCGTTGGTGACGCCGCGGAAGGTCTGGAACATGAGGTTGAACTCACGGATATCGGTGAAATTGTGCTTGCCGCAGTTGGGGCAGGGGATGTGGTGCGCCTTGATGTACTCGAACATCTCCTCCTTGCTCATGCCGTCGGCGTGCGCGTCGGGGTCGAAGTCGTCGATCAGATTGTCGGCGCGGAAGCGCATCTTGCACTCTTTGCAGTCCAGCAGGGGGTCGGCGAAGGAGGCGACGTGGCCGCTTGCCTCCCACACGCGGGGGTTCATGAGGATGTCGGCGTCGACCTCGTAGCTGTTGCGGCGCTCCTGAATGAAGCGCTTGCGCCAGGCGTCCTTGACGGTGTTCTTGAGCCGTGCGCCGAGCGGGCCGTAGTCCCAGGTATTCGCGAGGCCGCCGTAGATCTCGGAGCCGGCGAAGATGAAGCCGCGGTTCTTGCACAAGGCAATGATCTTGTCCATGGTTTTTTCGGTGTTGTTCATAGAAATGTCCTTTCCTGCGGCTGGCTGCCGCAGAGATGTAATATTTGCGCAGCAGACAGAGGTTATTCCCTCTCTCCGTCTCTGTCACAACAAGTTATTGTAGCACAGCTTCTCCCCTGCCGCAAGGCAAAAAACTTAAAATGCTGACATTATCACCCGCGGCGCGGTGAGACGCGGTGAACAAAACAGGAAAAGGGAAACTTCCTCCGGAAGTTTCCCTTTTCCTGTTCAGCTTGTCCGCGCTTTATTTGTCCAGATAAGTCCGTACCAGCTCCTGGAGCAGCTCGTCCCGATCGATCCGGGTGATGAGGGTGCGGGCGTTATTATAGTTCGTGATATAAGTCGGATCCTCGGAGAGGAGATAACCCACGATCTGATTGATGGGGTTATAGCCCTTCACCATGAGGGAGTTATACACGGACGACAGGATCTCCCGCATCTCGGCCTTATTGTCCAGCGCTGTGAATTTTCTGGTCGTATCTTCCATGACGTTCCCTCCCATTTGATTCGTTCGATACCATTATAGCAGATTCAGCGCGCAAGTAAAGTCGAACTGTGAGGAAATTCATAAATTTTTTGAGATTTCTTCCGGCGGACCAGGCGGACGAAGCCTGCAGCGCTCAGCGCAGACCGGCGTTGAAGCGGCTGGCCAGCGCGGTGAGGACGCGCGTCACGGTCTCCTCGGCATGCTCGTCGGTGAGGGTCTGATCGTCGCTGCGCATGGTGAGCGAGAAGGCGACGGATTTCTTTCCCTCCGCGACATGGCTGCCGGTATAGACGTCGAAGGGTTTGCAATCCTTGAGATACTCGCCGCCGGCGGCCAGGATGGTCTCGACCATCTCGCCCACGGGGATCTCCCTGTCACAGACGACGGCGATATCGCGCGAGGTGGACGGGAAGCGCGGCAGCGGGCGGAACACGGGGACGCCTGCGCGCACGGAGAGCAGCGCGTCAAAGCTCAGCTCGGCGCAGTAGAGCTCCGCGTCGACGCCGTAGTTGGCGGCGACCTGCGGGTGGATCTGGCCGAAGACACCGATCTCCAGGCCGTTGACGAACACGCGCGCACAGCGGCCGGGGTGATAAGACGGATTGTTCTTCTCCGCCTCGAAATGCGGCCGTGCGGCGCCCAGATCCTCAAGCAGCGCCTCGACCCAGCCCTTGAGCGTGAAGAAGCTCATCTCCGGCCCGTAGGCGCCGAGGGAGACGACCTTGGGCTCGTTGGCGAGTCCGTCCGGGCGCTTGAGGTAGATACGGCCGATCTCGTAGAGCGCAGCCTGCTTGTTGCGGTAATTGTAGTTGCGGCTGAGGATCTCGAGCATGGACGGCAGGATGGTGGTGCGCATGATGGAGGTATCCTCGCCGAGGGGGTTGAGGATCTTCAGGCTGTCCCTGCGCGGATCGTCCTGCGGCCAGCGGATCTTGTCATAGAAACTGGGGCTGATGAAGGAATAGGTGATGATTTCGTCGAGACCCATGCTGCGGCAGAGCTCGCCGATGCGCCGCTCGAAGCGCTGCAGCGGCGTGTAGCCGCCGGCGGTGCTGATGGAGCCGGTGAAGCGCGTGGGGATCTCGTTGTAGCCGTAGAAGCGGGCAACCTCTTCGGCGATATCGGAGTAATGCTCCACGTCGCCGCGCCAGGAGGGCACGAGGATGGTATCGCCCTCGAGGCCAAAGCCGAGCTCCAGCAGGATGCGGCGCATGGTGGCCTCGTCGATCTCGGTGCCGAGCAGGGCGTTGACCTTTTCGGGCTCGAGCTTGAGCGTGGTCTGCGGCTTTTTGCCGGGGAAGACGTCGATCACGCCCTCCACGACCTCGCCGGCGCCCAGCAGCTCCACGAGCTCGCAGGCGCGGTTCACGGCGCGGAGCGTCCCTTCGGCGTCAAGACCCTTCTCGAAGCGGGAGGAGGCGTCGGTGCGCATGCCGAGCGCGGTGGCGGTGCGGCGGACAGAGGGGCCGTTGAAGCAGGCGCTCTCGAAGAGCACCATGGCCGTGTCGCCCACGATCTCGCTGTTCTCGCCGCCCATAACGCCGGCCACGGCCACCGGCTTTTCGGTGTCGCAGATGCAGAGCATGGAGGGGCTGAGCGGCCGGTCTGTCCCGTCGAGGGTGCGGATGCTCTCGCCCTCGCGCGCAGTGCGGACGTGGATCTCCCCGTCCTTGACGCAGCTGAAGTCAAAGGCGTGCATCGGCTGGCCGTACTCGAGCATGACGTAGTTCGTGATGTCGACAAGGTTGTTGATCGGGCGCATGCCGGCGTTGCGGATGCGCTCGCGCATCCAGGCAGGCGACGGCGCGATCTTCACGTTCTTCACCATGCGCGCGGTGTAGCGCGGGCAGAGGGCAGCGTCCTCAATGACGATCTTCGCCATCTCGGTGATGCTGCCGCCGGCCTTTGCCTCGACCACGGGCTCATGGAGCTTGAGCTCCTTGCCGAAGGTCACCGCGGCCTCGCGGGCCAGGCCGATGACGCAGAGGCAGTCGGGCCGGTTGGGCGTGATCTCGAACTCGACGACATGGTCGTCGCGGCCGAGGAGAACGCCCATGTCGTCGCCGGGCTTGCAGTCCTCATGCAGGATGAGGATGCCGTCCGGGATGCAGTGCGGGAATTCCTTCTGCTCGGCGTGCAGATCCGCGAGCGTGCAGATATGGTCCTTCGCCGTATCATATGCGACGAGGTCGCCCGCGTGGATGTTCTGGCAGTTCGTGAGGGTCTCCGCGCCGCCCGCGAGGGCTATTCTCCAGCGGTTCACGCCGGCGTTTTCCACCTTCTCGACCTCCGCCGCGACGACGGAGCCGAAGAGCTTCTCACCGCCGCGGAGTCCGGCAGGGAGGGAGGGCTTCTTCGGGTCGATGGCGTGATAGTCGTTCAGCAGCGCCGCGGCCACGATCTCTCCGTAGGGGAAGTCATGCACATTGGCGTCGAGCTCCTTGAGAGAGCAGAGCATGCCGGAGGATTCCACGCCGCGCAGCTGCCCGGCGCGGATTTCGACGCCGTTCGGCAGGAGCGCGCCGTCCAGTGCGGCAGGCACAAGGTCGCCCTCATGGACGTTCCAGGCGCCGGTGCAGATCTGCACGGGCTTTTCGCCGCCCGCGTCGATCTGGGCGACGAGCATATGGTCAGAATCAGGATGCTTCTCCAGCGAGAGGATGCGCCCGACCTTTACGTTGCGGATCGTTTTGGAGAGATCCTCGGTGACCTCGACCTTGGAGCCGGAGACGGTAATCGCCTCGGCGAAGGCCTTGTCGCCGTATTCGTCAAGAGGCAGGTCGACGAACTCGTTGAGCCATTTTCTGGAAAGATTCATCTTCTTCTCCTTCCTCCTCAGAACTGCTCGAGGAAGCGCACGTCATTCTCGAAAATGAGGCGCAGGTCGTTGATCTTGTATTCGCCCATGGCGAGGCGCTCGAGGCCCATGCCGAAGGCCCAGCCGGAGTATTCGTCCGGGTCGATGCCGCAGCCCTGGAGCACCTTCGGGTGCACCATTCCGGCGCCGAGGACCTCGATCCAGCCCTCGCCCTTGCAGGTGGGGCAGCCCTTGCCGCCGCATTTGTGGCACTGGATATCCATCTCGCAGCTCGGCTCGGTGAAGGGGAAATGGTGCGGCCGGAAGCGCGTGACCGTGCCCTCGCCGTAGATCTTCTCCACGACCAGGTTCAGCGTCGCCTTCAGGTCAGACATCGTAACGCCCTTGTCGATGACCATGCCCTCGATCTGGTGGAACATCGGGGAGTGCGTGGCGTCCACCTCGTCCTTTCGGTAGACGCGCCCGGGGGCGATGATGCGGATGGGGAGCTTGCGTGTCTCCATCGCGTGGATCTGCATGCCGGAGGTCTGCGTGCGCAGGAGCACCCGGCTGTCCTCGGTAAAATAGAAGGTGTCCGTCCACTCGCGGGAGGGGTGCCCCTCGTCGATGTTGAGCTTGGTGAAGTTATAATCCGCGAGCTCCACCTCTGTGCCGTCGACGATCTCAAAGCCCATGCCGATGAAGATATCCTTGATCTGGTCGAGGACATTGTACATGGGGTGCTTATGCCCGAGCTTCGGCTTCTCGCCGGGCAGGGTCACGTCCAGAGTCTCCCGCTCCAGCTTGCGCTCGAGCAGGATCTTCTGCAGCTCACCGCGGCGCTCGTCGATCGCCTTTTCGATCTCTGCGCGCAGCTGGTTGGCCAGCTGACCCATGGCGGGGCGCTCCTCCGCAGACAGCTTGCCCATCTGGCGGAGGATTGCCGTGAGCTCACCCTTTTTGCCGAGATAGCGGACGCGCAGGGCCTCCAGCTCGGCGTCGTCGGCATTGAGGATGGCCTTCAGCGCGGCCTCCCGCAATTGCTGCAACAGTTCTTTCATGCTTCTGCTCCTTCCGCGGCGGCCGGTCTCCGGCGCGCCGGTAATGTATAAACAAAATAAAAAAGAGCCTCCGCCTCAGCACATTGCCGGGACGAAAGCCATGCTTCCGCGGTACCACCCAAATTCGGCACAAAACCGCCCTTTTTCGCGCTTTAACGGGCGCGGCCCGCCGGTGATTGGCCGGAGCTCCCGGGCGAACCAAGCGCTGCAGACGCAGGGGGCTTTCAGCCGCCGGCTCCCCTTCTCTGTCCGTCTGTTTGGGCGCTATTTTCCCGTTCACAGCCATGACAGCGTACCACATCTGCGTCAAAATGGCAAGAGGAAAATTGACAAAGCACGCGGGAAACAGTATAATCGCATCATCGTTTCCCTCTGCGCATAGACTTGGACAGATCAATAGTCTGCGAGGCGGCGGAGCGAGAGCGCGCTCCCTTGTGCGGTGCGCCGCCCAGGGGCCGACGGCTTGCAGGGGAAGGACGCCATGAAAAGGATCTGTCTGCTTTTTCTCACGCTCTGTCTGCTGCTCTGCGGCTGCGGGAAACGAAACGACGAGCAGCGCTTTCGGGCCTTCTCGGCGGCGCTCGCCGAGCGGGACACGCTGGGCTTCACAGCGGAGCTCTGCGCAAAATACCCCGATAAAAACGTACGCATGACGCTGCGCTTCTCGCTCCAGGGCGAGCTGCAGCGCGTTACCGTGCTGAAGCCGGATATCATCGCCGGGATCGGCGCGGCCGTCCGCGCGGGCGAAACACAGCTGGAATACGACGACGTGATCCTCGACACCGGCCCGCTCGACGCCTACGGTCTCTCCCCTCTCTCCGCGCTGCCGATCCTGGTGGATGCGCTGCGGGGCGGCTTCCCCGCCTCTTGCTGGGAGGAGGACGGTCTGACAGTCATGAGCCTCATCCGTGACGACCGCTACACAGTCGAGGTCTGGTTCGACGCGGATATGACCCCGCTGCATGCGGAGCTTCTGAGCGCTGGCGCTGTCACCGTCGTCTGTGACATCAACGATTGGAGTTAAAGATATGAACGATCTGCAAAAGAGAACCTGGGCGGAGATCAGCCTGGCAAACATCCGGCACAATTACGAGACCATCCGCGCTGCGCTGCCGGCAGGCTGCCGATTTCTCGGCGTTGTCAAGGCCGACGCCTACGGTCACGGCGCGCTGCCGGTCTCGCGGCTGCTGCAGGACGCGGGAGCGGATTATCTCGCGGTAAGCTGTCTCGACGAGGCGATGGAGCTGCGCGAGGGCGGCATCCGTATGCCGATCCTCATCCTTGGACACACGCCCCCGGAATACACGGAGCTGCTGATCGACCAGAACATCACGCAGACCGTGAGCGCGCTGGCTAAAGCGCGGGAGTATTCCGCCGCTGCGGCAGCGCTCGGCAAGACGCTGAAGGTGCATCTGAAGCTCGACACGGGTATGTCCCGCCTCGGCTTCCTCTGCGCGGGAGACTATTATGAAAAGGGCGTGGAAAACGTCATCGCCTCCTGCAAGCTGCCGAATCTCGAGAGCGAGGGCGTGTATACGCACTTTGCAGTCTCCGACGAAGACGGCGAAGAGAACGAGGCCTATACACGCGAGCAGTTCCGCCTCTTCTGCGCCGTGATCGATGCGGCGAGGGAGCGCGGCGGCGTGGAATTTGCGATCCGCCACTGCGCCAACTCCGGCGCCGTGCTGCACTATCCCGAAATGGCGCTGGACATGGTCCGGCCGGGGCTGCTGCTCTACGGCTACGGCGACAACGGACAGCTCGGCCTGCGTCCCTGCATGCGCCTTGTCACCACCGTGAGCACCATCAAGCACTACGAAGCCGGCACCTCCGTGAGCTACGGGCGGCATTTTGTGACCGGGCGGCACACCCGCATGGGCGTGCTCGCAATCGGCTATGCCGACGGCCTGCCGCGCATTCTCTCCAACCGCTGCAGCTTTTACACTGTCGGCGGTATGGCTCCGCAGCGGGGGAACATCTGCATGGACATGTGCATGGCGGATCTCACCGAGCTCCCGCAGGTCGACGTCGGCAGCGAGGTGGAGATCTTCGGCGAACACAACAGCGTCGAGGAGCTGGCCGCCGCAGCCGGGACGATCTCCTATGAGCTGCTCTGCGCCGTGTCCAAGAGAGTGCCCCGCGTGTACGGGGAGGAGACAGGCGGCAAATGAACCGGCCTGGATCAAGCAACAGCAGGGGTCTTCCCGCGCTTCGCAGGGAGGCTTCAAGAGAACAGGGGGGGGCGGTACGATGCCTTCTGCACAGCAGAAAACACGCGGAAAAGAAAGGCTGTACTATATTGATCTGCTGGAGACGATCGCGATCGTGATGGTCCTCTCCTATCATGCGACGAACTACAGCTCTGATTTTCTGCAGGGAAGCGAGGTTTTCCGGCATTATCTGCGGTATTACATCCGGGGCATTTTGAGCTGCTGCGCTCCCCTCTTCTTTTTCGCAAACGGATATCTGCTGTTCCGCTGCGAGCTCGACCTGAAAAAACACATCCGCAAGATTCTCCGTTTCATCCTGCTTTGCTTCCTGTGGGGCGGCATCGACCTGTTCTGCCTGATGTTCATCCGGAACGAATTCCTCAGCTTCAAGGAATTCCTGGGCGGCATATGGTCATGGAAGAGCGGATGGATCAACCATCTCTGGTATCTGCATACCCTGATCATCATATACCTCCTGTTTCCGCTGCTCAAGCTCGCCTACGACAGCCGGCGCGACTTCTTTTACTTCTTTTTGATCGTCGCCGCGATTCTTTCGTTCGGCAACAGGGGCATCAACATCCTGGCGACCCTCGGCGCACAGTTCACGCCGGGAAAGCTCACCTTCCATCGCTTCAACTGGTTCAACGCCTTCAATCCGTTTCAGGGGCTCAACGGCTATGCCTTTGTGTATTTCTGCCTCGGCGGAATCGCGGACGAGCTGCTGGACAGACTCAGCATTCTGAGAAAGCCTCCCGTCAGCATCGCTGTCCTTCTGCTGTCCATGCTCGGGCTCTTCGGCGTCGGCGTCGCCTATTCGCATATTATGCATGAGATCTGGGATCTTGTCTGGGAGGGCTATGACACGGTCTTTACCTTGATCAATGTCTTCTGTCTGTTCTCTCTCTGCCGGAGCTATACGGGGAAAAACAGGGCGCTGCGGCAAGGCTTTTATCTGATCTCCTCCAACACGCTCGGCATCTACTTTGTTCATATGGTGATTGCTCAGATGCTCGCCCTCGTCGTAATGCGCTACGATATCACCAGCGTGATCCCTGGTCATTTCGTATTCGTTCTGTCGATTCTGGCCTTGAGCCTGGGGATCTCTCTCCTGCTCCGGAAAATCCCGCTGCTGAAGAGACTTGTGAGCTGACGGAGCAGCCGAAGCCACCGGTGAACAGCTTTCTCAAACGCGAAGCATCAGCATCTTATAAAAAGAATAAGACGAATCCACCGGACTTGTCCGGTGGATTCGTCTTATTTATTCTTCTTTATTCTTCAATTTCCCACGGCAGCTTGACGAATTCCGGTTCGTGATAGATGGCGGGGAGGATGACCGAGAAAAGGTTGTCCGTCGGGAAGCAGAGGCTTGTGGTGTTGCGGCAGGGGTGGCAGCCGAAGAACTGCCTGTTCTTCAGATCGCGGTCGACCAGCAGGCGCACCTTGTTATCCATGTCGTTCATGAGGCCGAGCACGCTCGCCGAGCCGGGCTCGGTGCCGAGCAGGCGCAGCATGTGTTCCGGGTCGCCGAAGCTCAGGCGAGAGGTGCCGATCTGAGCGGAGAGATACTTTGTCTTGAAGGGCTTGTCCCCGGGCATGATCAGAAGGAAAAAGGAGGTCTGTTTGCGGTTCGCCAGGAATAGGTTCTTGCAGATCCGGCAGCCGAGCTGCGTTTCCACCTCTTTGCATTTCTCGATGGTGTCGGCAGGCTCGTGTTCTACGCGGATATAGGGGATGCACAGCCATTGAAGCAGATCGTAGCAGCGTTCCTCCACTTCGCTGCGAAGATCTTCCGGGCGGTTGTGATAAATCGTCGGGTCGATCTTCAGCATCCTTTACCTCCTGTTGCCAGGCAGCCAGATATGCTGCTCCTCTGCACTCCGGATGAGCTCGTCCCGGAAATCGGGATGCGCGATGGATATGAGCCGTTCCGCCCGTTCCCATGTACTCACACCCGTGAGATTCACCGCGCCGAACTCTGTGACGATGTAATTGGCCTGGGTGCGCGGCGTGGTCACAATATCGCCTCCGAAGTGAGGCAGGATGCGGCTGTGGCGAACGCCATGCTTATCGGTAAAGGTGGAGGGCAGGCAGAGGAAACCGCAGCCGCCCCTGGACATGGCCGCGCCCGTCACAAAATCGAGTTGGCCGCCGGTGCCGCTGATCTGCCGCGTCCCTGCGCTCTCCGAGGCGACCTGCCCGTAGAGATCGACATTCAGACAGCCGTTGATGGAAATCATTTTATCATTCTGCGCGATCACCCAAGGGGAGTTTACATAACTCAGAGGCTTGCCGATCACGGCGTCGTTTTCGTTGACCCAGTCGTAGAGCGCGCGCGAGCCGACCGCGAGGCCAATCACGCCCTGGCCGGGATGGATCGTCTTGGCGGCGTTGGTGAGCTTGCCGGCCTTCCAGAGGGCATAGTACCCGTCGCAGCAGAGCTCGGTGTGCATGCCGAGATCCCGGAGATCGGAGTCCGCAATGAGCTCGCCCAGGGCGTTGGGGATGCCGCCGATGCCGAGCTGAACTGTCGCGCCGTTGGGGATATGCGGCAGGACATGCGAGGCAATCTGCCGGTCCACCTCGCTTGGGGCGGGGTTCGGCATTTCCCAGAGCGGGAGCTCTCCCACCTCGACGATCGCGCTCACCTTAGAGATGTGCACGCTCGTCTCGCGCTTTTCGCCGCGGATGCGCGGCTGCGCGGCATTCACCTCGACGATGATCTTCTTTGCGGTGTCTACGATGGCGCGCTCTGCGCCGAGGGCGCCGCCGAGGTTGAACCAGCCCTCCTCGTCCATGGGCGCGACGGAGAGCATCGCCACATCGACGCTCAGGAACTGCTGATAGTAACGGTCGAGATCGCGAAAGAGCATGGGCATGAAGAATGCCCGCCCCTCGGCGCAGAGCTTACGCTCGTAGCCGGAGCAGTGCCAGGTGTTGTAGACGAAATGCTCGAGCGTGGGGTCGCACTCGGCGACCTGAACGGGGCCGCGGATCAGATTGCCGCGGATCTTGACTCGCTGCAGCTCATCCCGCCGCTGCGCAAGAGCCGCATCCAAGGTCGGGGGAAAGCCGTTGTTGGAGCCGTAATCCACCCAATCCCCGCTTTTGACCAGTCTGACCGCCTCTTCGGCGCTGCAGAGCTTCGCGCGATAGTCGTCATATAGTCCCATATCCAACCTCCATCTGTCTGTTTCCGTATAAACCGCGCCGTGCGCGGGAAAGCGCTTGTTTACGCCGGTTCGTAGCTGCGGCTGATCTCGTTGCCGTTGACGTCGAATTCCACGTCCTCCATCAGGCTCGGGTCCACGCGGCTGCGGCGCTTGATGACCATGCCCTGCCCCTGGTTGTTGAACACCCAGATCTTATAGTTGGGGTAGAGCGGGTCGGGCTTGTTATAGGCGCCGCTCTCGTTGAGGCGGCAGAACTTGCTGCGCCCCTCCGGGCCGTCGAGCAGGTCGCCGGGGCCGGTGTAATAGAGCTCGTCCTCGGCGGCTTTCTTCTTGAAGTCCTCCCATTCCTCGTCGGAGACTTTGTTGACGTCATTGGGTTGAATCATATTATCTCCTCACTTTCCCTGTTGTTTGCACCAGGTTTTCATGATAAAGCTCGTCGGCAGGTGCTTGACCAGCTGCACCTGAAGCCGTTCGGGCAGGCCGAGCACCGAGGTCGCCTTGCCCTTCTTCATGTCCCGCAGCGCCTTGGCGACGACCTGCTCAGGCATGTAAAAGCGGTTATAGTACCTGATGGTGTCGTCATGCACGGCATGGTCGAAAAACTCCGTCTTGATCCAGCCGGGGCAGACGGCCATCACGCGGATGCCTCTGTCCTTCACTTCCACGCCGAGCGCGCGGGAAAAGCTCAGCACGTAGGCCTTGCTCGCACCGTAGACGTTGATATAGGGCACCGGCTGCCAGGAGGACATGGAGCCCATGTTGTATATGCGGCTTCCGGCGGACATATAAGGGATAGAGAGATGGCACATGCCGGTGAGGGCGCGGGAATTGAGATCGATGATGTCGAGCTGCTCGTCCCTGTCCATCTCCGTGAAGGTGCCGAAAAGGCCGAAGCCCGCGGCGTTGACCAGCACGGCGATGTGCGGCCGCTCCTGTTCGAGCAGCGCCCCGTAGGTCTCCAGGCTCTCGCGCTTAAGCAGATCCAGCACCAGCGGGCGGATCGGCGCGCGGCATTTCGTCTTCAGCTCCTCGAGCCGCTGCCCACGCCGGGCGATGACCCAGATCTCGTCGAAGCGCTCCTCCTTGTCCAGGGCGAAGACGAACTCCCGCCCCATGCCCGAGGAAGCGCCGGTGATGACCGCGATGTTCATGGCGTCCTCTCCTTTCCCGTCTGTCCGTTCAGCTGTATGATACCACGGCGGCAGTCGGATTACAAGGGAAACGCGGAGATTGTCGGGGGACCCCGGTGCACTTCCGACGGGCTTCGCAGAGCAAATTGTTCACAAACAGGACATTTCTTTTTGCAAAACGAAGTGGAAACGCGCGGAGCTTTGTGGTATAGTAGCCAAAACCCGGTGGGAGGCGGCACGTGCCGCAGGCCGGCCGGGAATGATGAAAAGATAAGGAGAATGCATATATATGGAACGTCTTACGATCAAAGAAGCCAGGCGGCTGAACGCCACGATGGTCAGCGACGAGGCTCTGCAGCTGCACGCGGCAAACGTCGCGGCCTGCATGGGCGCCATGGCGGAGCATTTCGGCGCGGACAAGGAGCACTGGGAGGCCGTCGGTTTCCTCCACGACTATGATTATGAGAAATACCCCGAGGAGCACCTCGCCCACACCGAGGAGCCGCTGCGTGCCGCGGGCGTGCCGGAGGAGGATATCCGCGCGATCCTGAGCCACGGCTACGGGGTCTGCAGCGACGTGGAGCCGCTCAGCGAGATGGAGAAGAGCCTCTTCACCGTCGACGAGCTGAGCGGAATCATCCAGGCTGCCGCCAGGATGCGTCCCAACGGCATCACGGATCTGGAGGTAAAAAGCTTCATGAAAAAGTGGAAGGACAAGAAGTTTGCCGCGAAATGCGACCGGCCGCTCATCCTGAAGGGCTGCGAGATGCTCGGCATGGATATCCGGGACGTGTCCGAGATCTGCATCCGCGGCATGAAGGCGCACGCGGAGGAGCTGCGCCTGACGGGAACGGGACTGTAAGAAGCGCAGGCAAGACATGAAAAACAGCTCTCGTACTAAAAAAGCCCGTTACCACCTCCCGGCCATCGGGCAGCGCATCACAAAGACCAGCATCGCGGTCTTCCTGTGCCTCATCATCTACTACCTGCTCGGCTATCGCGGCAGCGCGATGTCCGCCGAGGCCGCCATCACGGCGATCGTCTGCATCCAGCCCTACGCGCGCGATTCGCGTGCCAGCGCGCTCAACCGCCTGGCCGGCTCGCTGATCGGTGTTTTCTGGGGTCTGGTGTTTCTGCTGCCCTTCCTGTTCTTCCCGCAGCTTGGGAAGATCGTTCTGCTCGTCTACGCGCTGATGGGACTCGGCACGCTGCTCTCGCTCTACACGGCGGTGGCGCTGCACATTCCGGACAGCTCCGGTCTCGCGGCCATTGTGTATATCTGCGTGGTGATCGCTTTCCCGGACATCGACGCGCCGCTAGTGCAGGCCTGGCACCGCATCGTGGACATCGGCATCGGCACGCTGGTAGCCGTCGGCGTCAATCTCTTCCGCCTGCCGCGGGAGAAGCATCCCGAGCGCGTCATCTTCGTGCGCAGCGCCGATCTGCTGCCGGATCGCTTCACGAGCGTGACGCCGGCGACCATGCTGCGCCTCAACTACCTCTACCAGGACGGCGCCAAGCTCTGCCTCATGAGTGAGCATGCGCCCGCCTTTCTGAGCCTGCAGCTGCAGGAGACGCGGCTGCAGATGCCGATGATCGTGATGGACGGGGCGGCGCTCTACGACCCGAGCGACAACCGCTTCCTCTATTTTGAGCCGCTGCCGACCGACGGAACGGCCGCCCTCAAGAAGAAGCTCGACGCACTGGGCATGAGCCACTTCATCTACACCATTCACAAAAACCGCATCTGCATCTTCCACCGCGGCGAGCTGCGCGCGCCGGAGAAACTGATCTACGACCACATGCGCCGCTCCCCCTACCGCAGCTACCTGGAGGGCGAGCTCTATGAACCGGAGGAGGTCGTCTATTTCAAGCTGATCGCCGTGGATGCGGACATCCGCCGCTGCGAGCGGGAGCTTGAGGGCTTTCTCCAGGAGCAGGGGCTGCGCTCTGTCGTCCGCCCGCAGTCCGACACGGAGAGCCTGGAGGCGCTCTATATCTATTCTGCAAAAGCCTGCATGCGCC
This sequence comes from Clostridiales bacterium UBA3758, assembly GCA_002371675.1. GTDB lineage: Bacteria > Bacillota > Clostridia > Oscillospirales > Oscillospiraceae > Limivicinus. The sequence continues at coordinate 133,853 of DFGE01000015.1, read as the reverse complement.
GGGCGCAGAATGTGCTGCTGGCAAAGCTGCGTGAGAAGGAGCCGGATCTCGTGCCGGTGGAGGTTCACGCCACGACGCCCTGCATCAACGACCACGACACCCAGCATATGCTCCATCTGATCGGCACGGTCTACGAGCCTGTGAAGCTTTTCGGGCGCAGGAAAAAGAAATGAACGTCCGGTCAGGAGAAAGCCTGCGAAGCAGCGTGCGGAGGATTCGTACCGCAATACGAATCCTCCGCACGTTTTCCATTTTCTTCGCCCGCGCCGCTCATTCGTCCGGCCAGAGCTTCTCCCGCGCGAAAGCCGCGGTCAGATCCATCTGCTCCTCGGCGCTGAGAGTGGGCGTGCCGTCGCCTTTCTGCGCGCCGTAGTCTGCAAAGCCGGCGTGGCAGCCGCCCGCGAGCACAAGCTCGGCCGTGTCCGCCGGGAGCAGCGGGCGGTTTTTCTCATAGGCGCCGCGGTCAAGCACCCCGTCCTCCGAGCCGAAAATGCTCACGACGCGCAGGCCGGAAGCGCTGAGATCCTCGGTGGCGTAGGCCGCGAGAAGCAGCAGCCCCTCGAGCTCGCCCGCGTGTCCTGCGGCAAAGCGAGCCGCCATGACCCCGCCGAGCGAATGTCCGCCGACGGCCCAGCTCCGGATTTCCGGGAAGGCCGCCGGGATCGCTGCCGCCGCGTCAGCCTCAAGCACGGCCAGGTTGTCCGTCATGTGCAGCAGCACACAGAGCGTCCCTTCGGCGGCAAAGCGCTCCATCAGCGGGGCGTAGGCCGTGTATTCCACCTTCGCGCCGGGGTAAAAGATCAGTCCCCTCTCCGCGCTCTCCGGGGCAAAGACGAGCGCGTCGAGATCGGCGCGGTATGCGGCGGAGACCGGCTCTGTCACGCGCAACACAGCCTGCGCCTCCGCTCCGGCGCGGTAATAGTCCCCCACATAGAGCCGCCAGCCGAGGAAGAGCGCCGCCAGAAGCAGCAGTACGGCGAGCAGCGCGCGCCGGCGCCGCGCGGAGCCCTTTGCTTTTGCCATGTTCTTTTCTCCCCTTCTCCTGCGATCCGCGCTCAGAGCACGCTGCCCTCCCAGGGCTGGAGCACGACCGGCTCGGCCTCGAGCATCGCGCGCTGGGCATCGCTGAGCAGCTTTTTGTCGATGATGGCCTCATAGACGTATTCGCAGAAATAGCGCTGGCTGCAGACGAAGTAGCCGTCTCTGCCGTTCTCCTTCCCCCAGCTGTTCTCGATCTTCCAGCGGGTGGGACTGCCGTTTTTGTCAAAATCTGCGCCTACGAGGATCATGGCGTGGGTTGCGCCGCTCTGGCGGTATTCGAGCGCATCGGTCTTGGACATGCGCAGCTCCGCCCCGCCCAGCAGGCCCTCGTAGTCGAAGCTGTCAGGGTCCCAGACGCCCTGCTTGCGGTCGCCGAAGGCGCCGGAGTCGCAGGCGAACCACACCGGCGTCCCGCCGCGCAGCTGCGCGAGCGCCAGCTCCTGCAGCTCGTCCATGCTGAGATTGAGCGTGCGGATATTGCTCTCGGCCATGCTCCCCATGTAGTGGAACTCGTAGAGTGCCCCGAGCGGGGTCTTCGCCGTGGGCGAGTTGGAAACGCAGATATAGTCCTCGAGCGCGAAGCCCACATAGCGCTCGTAGAATTCCTGCGGAGTCAGGCCGCGGTCGGCATGGTATGCGCCACGCTCGTCGCGGTATGTGAAATCAAAGCGCTGCACGGGCTCCCCGAAGACGATGCACTCGGCCTTGTAGATCTCAGCCATCATCCGCTGCTTCTCCGCCTGCAGGTCTCCTCCCGCGGCGGCAAGGGCGCGCAGAACACAGGCGTCCTTGCGCAGCAGGTCGTTCATCAGCTTGCGGAATTTCTCCGTGTGGGAGGACTGGTAGTTCTCCGGCATCACGTACTTGGGTACCACGCCGTATTTTCGGATGAGGTCGACCGCCATATCCCAGTAGCCGCCGTCGCCGATGCCGCCCAGGATGTATTCCATCATGCGGTCGTCAAGGGTCTTGTCAGCGCTGGCGATCACCATTTCCAGGAAGTTATTGCATTTTTCGAGCTTGTCAAAGAAGGCGAGGTAATTCTCGCTGAACTCGAACTCCTTGAGGCCGAGCTTTTCCGCCACGACCTCGCGCAGGATGTTGAGCGCGGCGAACATCCAGCAGCGGCCGCTCTTTTCCTGCGCGGTGATGCCGCGGGTCTTCACCTCGAGGGCGAACTCCCCGTTGAGCTTGGCGGCCTCCATCGGAAGGAAGGCCAGCTCCCCCAGCTCCGTCTTGGCCATGGCGGCGGTGGCGGTCCTGGCTGCGCGGTCGTTTTCATAGCCGGCGCGGAAGGCGTCGAGCTGTTCAAAAGTCAGTGCGTTCACGTTTGCGGCTCCTTTCGGTATTCGATGGTTACAGTATAGCACAGCTTTCGCGTATCTTCCACAGAAATCACAGGGAAATACGTGCCGGCAGGAAGCCCGCTCGAGGGCGTTTACTCTTGACGAACGGGCGAAAGCATGGTATAAATATTTAGAAATCCATACGGAGGTATGTAAACCATGAAGCATATCGTCACTTTGAAGACCCGCAACCTGTGCGAGAGCGCTTCCAACGGCGGCTGCGGCGAGTGCCAGACCTCTTGCCAGTCCGCCTGCAAGACCAGCTGCGGCATTGCCAACCAGCGCTGCGAGAAGGTTCAGAACAAGCAGGACAAGTAAGCTTGCCATGCAGAAAAATGCCGCCAGTCCCTGGCGGCTTTTTTCGTGTCCTGTATAAAGGAGATAACTATGATCCATCGTTTTCAGCTCAACGGCTTCAATATCGTCCTGGACGTGTGCTCCGGGTCGATCCACGCCGTAGATGAGCTCGCCTATGAACTGATCGGCCTCTTTGAGGAGCATTCTCTCGAGGAGACGCGCGCCGCCATGCTCGCGAAATTCGCCGGCGTGCCTGAGATCACCGCGGAGGAGATCGACCGCTGCTGGGAGGACATCGCCGCGCTCAAGGAGGACGGCCGCCTCTTCACGCCCGATTCCTTCGAGCCCATGGCCGGTAAATTCAAGGAGCGCAGCGCTGACGTGGTCAAGGCGCTCTGCCTGCACGTGGCGCATACCTGCAACCTCAACTGCTCCTACTGCTTCGCCAGCCAGGGCAAGTACCACGGTGAACGCGCGCTGATGAGCTTCGAGGTAGGCAAGCAGGCGCTGGACTTTCTCGTGGCGCACTCCGGCAGCCGCCGCAACCTCGAGGTCGACTTCTTCGGCGGCGAACCGCTGATGAACTTCCAGGTGGTAAAGGATCTGGTGGCCTACGCGCGGAGCATCGAGAAGGATGCGCGCAAGAACTTCCGCTTCACGCTCACCACCAACGGCATGCTCATCGACGACGACGTCATCGACTTCTGCAACCGCGAGATGCACAACGTGGTGCTCTCCCTCGACGGGCGGCAGAAGGTGCACGACCGTTTCCGCGTGGACTATGCGGGGCGCGGCAGTTGGGAGCGCATCGTGCCCAAGTTCCAGAAGCTCGTCGCGGCGCGCGGCGGGAAGGACTACTACATGCGCGGCACCTTCACCCACCTCAACCCCGACTTTCTCAACGACATCAAGACCATGCTCGAGCTCGGCTTCACAGAGCTGAGCATGGAGCCCGTGGTCTGCGCGCCGGACGACCCGATGGCGCTCACGGAGCAGGATCTCCCCATCGTGATGGAGCAGTACGAAGAGCTGGCCAAGCTCATGCTGCAGCGCGAGGAGGAGGGCCGCCCCTTCACCTTCTATCACTACATGATCGACCTCACCGGCGGCCCCTGCATCTACAAGCGCATTTCCGGCTGCGGCTCGGGCACGGAGTACATGGCCGTGACCCCCTGGGGCGACCTCTACCCCTGCCACCAGTTCGTGGGCGAGGAGCGCTTCCGCCTCGGCGACGTCTGGAACGGCGTCACAAATCATGCCGCGCAGCAGGAATTTGCCGACTGCAACCTCTATGCCAAGCCCGAATGCCGCGACTGCTGGGCAAGACTCTACTGCTCCGGCGGCTGCGCCGCCAACGCCTACCACGCCACCGGCTCGGTCACGGGCGTGTATAAGAGCGGCTGCGAGCTGTTCCGCAAGCGCATGGAGTGCGCGATCATGATGGCCGTCGCCCGCGCTGCGCGCGAGGCCGAGGACGAATAAAGTGGAAACCCCGATCGTCGACTTTGTGCGGGACTACGCGGCGCAGAACGCCGTGCGGCTGCACATGCCGGGGCACAAGGGCAGAGCGCTGCTCGGCCCCGAGCCCTATGACATCACGGAGATCCCCGGGGCGGACGTGCTGTACGCACCGGAAGGCGTCATCCGCCGGAGCGAGGAAAACGCCGCGCGGCTCTTCGGCTCGCTGCGCACGGTCTATTCCGCGGAGGGCTCCTCCCTCTGCATCCGCGCGATGCTCGCGCTCGTCAAGAGCCATGCCGCGGAGCAGGGCAAGGCTGCCCGCATCCTCGCCGGGCGAAACGCCCACAAGGTTTTCGTGCTCGCGGCGGGGCTGCTCGATCTCGAGCTTTCCTGGCTTTACGGCGAGGAAAATGACGGCGTTCTCCGCTGCCGCGTGACGGCCGAGGAGGTGGAGCGCGCGCTCTGCAAAGAGGACTGCGCCGCCGTCTACCTCACCTCCCCGGACTATCTGGGGAACACCGCGGATCTCCCCGCCATCTCCGCCGTCTGCCGCCGTCACGGTGCGCTGCTGCTCGTGGATAACGCCCATGGCGCCTATCTGCGCTTTCTCTCCCCCTCCCGGCACCCGCTGGATCTGGGGGCCGATCTCTGCTGCGACTCGGCGCACAAGACCCTGCCCGCGCTCACAGGCGCGGCCTATCTGCACTTTGCCGCCTCCGTCCCGGCGCTCGCCGCGCGGGCGGAGGCTGCCATGCAGCTCTTTGCCAGCACAAGTCCCTCATATCTGATCCTGCAGTCTCTCGACGCATGCAACGCTCTGCTCGCGGGGGACTATCCCGCGCGCATCCGCGAGACGGCCTCGCGCGTGGACGCGCTGAAGGCGCGGCTTCCCTTCCCGCAGCGCGGGGACGAGCCGCTGAAGCTCTGCCTCTGCCCGAAGGCAAGGGGCTGGACGGGCGACGCGCTCGCGGCGCGGCTCGCGCAGCAGGGCATTGTCTGCGAGTTTGCCGATCCCGACAACCTCGTTTTCATGTTCTCGCCGGAGAACAGCGAAGACGACTTCCGCGCGCTGGAGGAGGCGCTGGCCTCCGTCCCGGCGCGGGAGCCGATCCGCAGCGCGCCGCCCGTGTCTGGAGTCCCGGAGATCGTCTGCGCGCCGCGCGAGGCGCTGTTTGCGCCGCAGGAGGAGCTGCCGACAGCGCGCTGCCTCGGCCGCGTCCTCGCCGCGCCGACGGTGAGCTGCCCGCCCGCCGTGCCGATCGTCTGCTGCGGGGAGCGCATTACCGAGCGTGCGCTTGCGCTGCTGCGCTATTACGGCATTGAGCGCTGCCTGGTGATGAAAGAGCACTGAGCGGCGGTGCGGCGCTTCTCCCGTCCCCGTCATTCTTTCCTGTATGCCAAAAGCCGCAGACTTCGCAAAAAAGTCTGCGGCTTTTGCCGTTCTAACCCATTCAAGCGCGCGGGACGGGATATTCCGCGCCGAAGCATGTATCAAAGCTCGGCTATGACCTCGCACTCGAGCAGCACGTTTTTGGGGAGCTTCGCCACCTCCACGCAGGAGCGCGCGGGGAAGGGCTCGCTGAAATACTGGGCGTAGATCGCGTTGATGGCGGCGAAATCGTCCATGTGTTTGATGAAAACGGTGGTCTTGACGGCCTTGGAGATATCCGTTCCGGAGGCCTTGAGCAGCTCGGTCAGGTTTTTGAAGACCTGATGCGCCTGCGCTTCCAGGCCCTCGGCGAGCTCGCCCGTCTCGGGGATAATGGGGATCTGGCCGGAGGTATAGACCATATTGCCTACGATGGCAGCCTGGGAATAGGGGCCGATAGCGGCCGGCGCTTTTTCGGTGGACACGATTTTCATGAGATTACCCTCCTGATTATTCGTTTATTCCTGTTCAGCGATGATGCCGGATTCTGCCAGCTTTTGGATGACGGTCTCGGCGTGCTCTTTGCCGCCGACCTCGCAGACCACATGCACGGCGGTCTCGTTCGGGCCGAGACGGGCGCTGATCTTGTCATGCTCGACGGAGAGGATGTTCGCACCCGCGCCGGAGATGGCGTTGAGCATGTGCACGAGGGAGCCCGGGCGGTCAATGAGCGTGGCGCTGAATCTCAGGCGGCGTCCGCGGGCCACCAGGCCGCGCTCAATGAGGTTGGACACGAAGCTCACGTCGATATTGCCGCCGGACATGAGGCAGACCACGCGCTTGCCTCTGACGTCGATCTTGCCGGAGAGCACCGCGGCAAGCGGAGTGGCGCCCGCGGGCTCCACGATCTCCTTGCAGCGCTCAATGAGCAGCAGGATGGCGTTGGCGATCTCATTGTCCGACACGGTGACCACACCGTCGGCGTGCTCGTTGATGAGCTCCACGGCCAGATCGCCCGGGAACTTCACGGCGATACCGTCGGCAATGGTAGAGGCGCTGTCCGTGGTGACGAGCTTCTTTTCCGCGAAGCTCCTGGCGATGGCGGGCGCGCCCTCGGCCTGCACGCCGTAGACCTTCACGCGGGGATTGATGAGCTTCACCGCGGAGGCCACGCCCGCGAGCAGCCCGCCGCCGCCCGCCGGGACGATGATGATGTCCACATAGGGCAGGTCGGAGAGGATCTCCAGGCCGAGCGTGCCCTGGCCGGCGATCACATCCGGGTCGTTATAAGGATGGAGGAACTCCGCGCCCTCCTCCTCGCAGATGCGCCGCGCCTCGGCGTAGGCGTCGTCATAGCAGTCCCCCGCCAGGACGACCTTCGCGCCGTAGCCCTCGGTGGCCTGCACCTTGGCGATGGGGGCGGCCTTGGGCATCACGATGGTCGCGGGGATGCCGAATTTCTTTGCCGCATAGGCCACACCCTGCGCGTGGTTGCCGGCGGACGAGGCCACGACCGGGCAGTTTTTGCCCTGCTCGATGAGCGTGGCGATCTTGTTGCTCGCGCCGCGGATCTTGAAGGAGCCGGTCTTCTGCCGGTTCTCGTATTTGAGGTAGATGGTGCCGCCGGTCATGGCGGAGAAGGTTGAGGACAGGTCAAGCTCGGTATGATGCAAAATGGGCTTCAGCCGTTCTGCGGCCGCTTCCAGGTCTTTAAGTTGAATTTCCATTGAAAGACCTCCTTCCTGCCTCTCATTCTAACGCAATCCTTTGTTTTTTTCAACACGCAATCCGTCTCTGCATAGGATAAATAAGAAGGAGGGATCGCATGAACTTGAATTCGATCGGGTTGCTCGGCGCGACCGGAGCGGTCGGCCGAGAGATGATCCGTCTGCTGGAGGAATATGAGCTGCCGATCCGGGAGCTGCGGCCGCTGGCGAGCCGGCGCAGCGCGGGGACGCAGATCCCCTTCCGCGGCGCGCTCCTCCCCGTGCGGGAGGCGACGGAGGAGGCCTTCCGCGGGCTCGACTTCGTGCTCGGCGCGGTGGAGGCGGAGCAATCGCGCCATTTCGCGCCGATGATCCGCGCCGCCGGCGCCATATACATCGACAACAGCTCCGCCTTCCGGCTCGAACCGGAGGTGCCGCTGGTGGTACCGGAGATCAACGGTGCGGACGCCTTCGGGCACCGGGGCGTGATCGCCAATCCCAACTGCTCGACCGTCATCGCGCTCATGGCCTGCGCGCCGATCGCGCGTCTCTCCCCCATCCGGCACATCAGCGCCTGCACCTATCAGGCGGTATCCGGCGCGGGGCAGGCCGGACTGGAGGAGCTGGAGCGCGAGCTGAGGGCGCACGCGGAGGGCGAGAGCGCTGAGCCGCGCGTCTTCCCCGCGCCAATTGCCATGAACCTCATCCCGATGATCGGCAGTCTCACGGAGAACGGCTATACCGACGAGGAGATGAAGATGCAAAACGAGGGGCGGCGCATCCTGCACGCGCCGGAGCTGCTGGTCAACTGCAGCTGTGTGCGCGTGCCGGTGCTGCGCAGTCACGCCATCGCCCTCACGGTGGAGACGGCGGATGAGGTGAGCCCCGAGGAGGCGCGCGCCGCCATCCGCAGCTTCCCGGGCGTGCGGCTCGCGCTGGACGAGGCGGGGCGCGACTGGCCCACTCCGCTCGACACCACGGGCGGCGACCCCGTCTGGGTCGGGCGCATCCGCAGGGATTACACACGCGCGAACAGCCTCAGTCTCTTCTGCTGCGGCGATCAGATCCGCAAGGGCGCCGCGGCCAACGCCGTGCAGATCCTGCGCCTGCTGACGGAATAAGCAGCATACAAAAGCGGCCCGGACTTCGACAGATCGTCGAAGTCCGGGCAGCTGATTCTTTTATCCGCTCAGCCCAGCATGTAGGCCATCAGCAGCTCGTAGGTATTGCGCAGGCCGTCGATATGCGTGCGCTCGTAGCCGTGGCTGTTGGCTGTGCCGGGGCCAATGGCCGCGTGCCGCACATCGTAGCCCGCGACAACGACGGGGTCGCAGTCCGTGCCGTAATGGGGCGTGAAAATGTCCATCACATAGTCTGCCTTCGCGCGGATGGCCGCCTCGCGCAGCTCGTTCGTCAGGCCCCAGTGGTAGGGGAAGCGCGAATCCTTGGCGAAGATGGAGACCTTGCGCTCGTCGGAGTTCTGATCCGGGCCGGTGGGCGCGATGTCCACTGCCAGCATGTCCTTCACATCCTCGGGGAGCACCACGGTGCCGTGGCCGATCTCCTCGTACATGGCGAAGTAGAAGTAAACCTTGCGGGGCAGAACGAGCTTCTCGTCCCGGATGGCTTTCATGACCGTCAGCAGCACGGCGGCGCAGGCCTTGTCGTCCACGAAACGGGATTTGATATAGCCGTTGGAGACCGTGCAGCGGGGCTCAAGGGCGATCATGTCCCCGGTCTCGATGCCGAGGGCGCGCACGTCGGCTGCGGAATGGACGTCCTCATCGAGCACGACGCAGACGTTGCTGCGGAAATCGGGCAGGACATTGCGCAGCTCCTCCTCCGTCACATGGATGGAGTTCGGCGTGCGGCAGATGCAGCCGGTAAAGACCTTGCCTCCGCGCGTGTAAATGCGGACGTTCTCGGTCACGCAGTAGAAGGGGTAGAGTCCGCCGACCGGGCAGACGTTCAGCGTGCCGTCGGCGTTCACATGGCGCAGCATGAGGCCGATGTCATCCAGATGCGCGGTGACGGCGAGGGGGTTCCCCTCTCCGCCGAGCTCGGCGATCACACCGCCCTTGTGGGTGAGGGTATAGGGGAAGCCCAGCTCATCGAGCATCGAGCAGAGCAGCTCCTGGATCTGCTCATACTGGCCGGTGGTGCTGTCCACGGCGAGGAGCTTTTGGAAGGTATCAAGGCAATAGCGTTCGTCAAAGGCTTTCATGCAATGTTCTCCTTCTGTTCAGTCTACAAAAAAGATTTCAAAGCTGGCGGTGACGGCCAGGGTCCCGTCCTCGGTGCGGATCTCCGCCTGGACAAGCCCCGTGTGCCGCCCGGCCTTCACGGTCTCGGCCCGGCAGAACATCCTGCCGCCCGTCACGGGGCGGAGATAATGGATATCCGCGGACTGGGTGACCACGGAGCGCTGCGCCGGGGAGCTCATAATGGCAGCGAGCCCTGCCGTGGTGTCGAGCACCGTGGCGAGCGCTCCGCCGTGCACGGAGCCCCGCGGATTCAGCAGCTTTTCCTCGATCGGGCAGGAGCTGCGGCAGAAGCCCTCTCCCGCCTCGTCGACCTCCAGGCCGATAAGCTGATTGAAGGCGCCGAGGCGCGCGCGGGCATTTTCCAGGTATTCCGGAATGTTCTCCATGGGCTTTCCTCCTGTCGTTCTGTCACGGAAAGTATAGCTCAAACCGTGTCCGAACGCAATAAAATTGTGCTTTGCGCTTGAAGGAACGGGCAGCATGCTGTATAATGACGCGAAAAACGCAAAAGAGAGAGAACTGTGATGGCAAATATGAAACGAAAAATGGATTCCCGCCTGATGGGTGAGATGCCCGAGGGAAAGCTCCTGCTGACGCTCGCGGTGCCGATGATGCTCTCGATGCTGGTGCAGGCGCTGTACAACGTGGTGGACAGCGTGTATGTGGCAATGGTGTCGGAGGACTGTCTGTCGGCGCTGTCGCTGGCCTTTCCGGCGCAGAACATCATGATCGGCCTCGGCACGGGCACGGGCGTCGGCGTGAGCACGCTGGTCTCCCGCGCGCTCGGGCGGCGCGACACGCAGGAGGCCGGGCGCGTGGCGGGGACGGCTGTATTCCTCTCGCTGTGCTGCTGGCTGCTGGTGGCGCTCTTCGGCATTTTCTCGGCGGAGACCTTTATCTTCTCACAGACGCAGGACGCCTCCATCCGCGCCCACGGCCTGTCCTATCTGCGGATCGTGACCATCGGCTCCTTCTTCCTTTATCTGGAGATCTGCATGGAGCGTCTGCTGCAGTCCACCGGCCGCACGAAGCTCTCCATGTGGACGCAGATGATCGGCGCGCTGAGCAACATCGTGCTCGACCCCTTCTTCATCTTCGGCTGGTGCGGTCTCCCGGCGATGGGCACGGCCGGCGCGGCGCTCGCCACAGTGATCGGGCAGGCGCTCGGCGCGGGGTCGGGTCTGCTGTTTCAGCTGAGGCAGAACCGGGAGCTGCCGCTGCGCACGCAGGATATCCGCCCGCGCGGGCGCATCATCGGCGGTATCTACCGCATCGGCTTCCCCTCGATCCTCATGATGGGCATCAGTTCTGTTACAAACTACTTCATGAACCGCATCCTCATCGGCTTTACCTCCACGGCTGTGGCGGTATACGGCGCCTACTTCAAGCTCAACAGCTTTTTCTTCATGCCGGTCTTCGGCATCAACAACGGTCTCATCCCCATCGTCGGCTACAACTACGGCGCGCGCAAGAAGGAGCGCATCTACCGCACGCTGCGCTACGGCGTGCTCTACGCGAGCGCCTTCATGCTGCTGGGCGTTCTCTCGATGCAGCTGATTCCGCAGCTGCTGCTGGGGGTCTTCAGCCCCTCAGAGGCCATGCTGGCGATCGGCGTCCCGGCGCTCAGGCGCATCAGCCTCTCGTTCCTGTTCGCAGGCTTCTGCATCGTGGCAGGCTCGGCCTGTCAGGCGCTTGACCGGAGCGTCGCCTCCCTCGCCGTCTCGGCGCTGCGGCAGCTCGTGGTGCTGCTCCCGGCCGCCTGGCTGCTGAGCCAAACCGGAGAGATCAACAACGTCTGGTGGGCCTTCCCCATTGCCGAGGGAATGAGCCTGCTGGCGAGCGCGCTGTTTCTGCGCGGCGCGCTGAAGCATATGGAAATTGTAATGGAGGAGGGACAAAACGCATGATCCGCAACGTCCGCATTGAAACGCTCGAGCAGCTCACGCCGCTGCTCACCGAGCAGGAATACCGCCCGGATCTGCTGCGCAACCGCAGCCCCTATCTCTACCGCGGCATGGCCAACAGCTCCTTCCGCATGGTCACGAGCCTGCGGCGCAACTGTAAGGATCTGCAGCAGCGCCTCGAGCCCGCCATCCTCAAGAACTTCGCCAAGTACGCCGAGGCGGAGGATCCGGAGATCTCCCACTCCATCTGGCGGCAGATGATCCTCGGCCAGCATCACGGTCTGCCCACCCGTCTGCTCGATTGGTCGCGCTCCGCCCTTGTGGCGCTGCACTTCGCCGTATCGGAGGACAACCTCGCCCTGATGGACGCGCACGACTGTATGGTCTGGCGCATCGACATCAAGGAGGTGCACGCCCTGCTGCCGCAGGCGTACCGGGAGACGCTGGAAAAGGCGCAGGCGGAGGTGTTCACGGTGGAGCTGCTTCGCCAGGTGACCGACAGCCTCTCGGAGTACGACCGGGACATGGGCGGGCACGCCATGGCGCTGCTCGAGCCGCCCTCCCTGGGATCGCGCATCATCACCCAGTACGCGCATTTCGCCGTCGTGCCGACGGGAATGGACAATGTGGAGACCTTCCTGGAGGAGAACACCTCGAACACCGTCAAATACGTGATCGACCGGAAGCTCCGCTGGCGCGTGCGTGACATGCTCGACGAGCTCAACATGAGCGAGCGCATCGTCTACCCCGGGCTCGACGGCCTTTCCGCCTGGATCGGGCGGCACTATTACGTCAAGGACCGTCCGGAAGGACAGGTCTGACAGAATATGCAAAAAATCCACCGGATCGCTCCGGTGGATTTTTTCTGTGCTGTTTACGTTCAGCTGTTTCTGGTGTAGATGTGGATCTCGGCGGTGACGCCGTTGCACTCGACGGTCAGCGTAACGCCGCCGGGCTGGTGCTTGAGCCAGGTGCAGCTGCACTCGGTGGTATCGTCGCTCACGTTGAGCTGGACGACGCTGTCGTCACTGACAGTCCACTTGAAGCGCGCGCCGGCAAAATCACCCGCGGGGACGGCCTGCGCCTTCAGCTTGACGGTCTCGGACGGAGCCAGCGTGAACTCGGTCAGTTCCTTCTCAAAGAAATAGACCTTGACGGCGTCCGGCTTCGGGGTGGGCGTGGGGCTCGGCGTGGGAGGCGTTTCGACGGTGGGGATCGACGCGATCACCGTCTCCTCGGGGGGAGCCGGCGTGACGCGGGAGGATGTACCCGCTTCATTCCCGTCCAGGCCCTTGAGGCCGGTGGAAACCATGATAATCACAGCCAGGATAACGGCCGCGACCAGAATCAGGCCAAAAATCATCTGCCATTTGGTATTGGTCTCCGCGCGATCGCTGGCGGGAGTTCCCTTCACGGTGGCAGGAGTGGCGGCGGGCGTGCGGCCGGACTGGGTCACACGGCGGGTGCCGCAGTTGGGGCAGCGGCTGCGCAGAGCGGAATAATGCTCGCCGCAGCGGTAGCATTCTACTTCGGGTATAATACTCATACTGGTTCCTCCGTTCTAAAGGAATAGTGATGCCGAGACTGATACAGATAAATAATACCCCAATTTCTCCTGTTCGTCAAGGGTCGAGCCGTCCGCGCGTCCGAAAAAAGGAGGAGAAAATGGGGAGAATTCCCCACTTTTGCCTTTTTCTTCAGAATTATTAAGATAATCTGCGGCTCATTTTTCCCATGTTCGCTCAGAGATGATATAGCGCGGGCGCGCCTTGGTCTCCATGTAGATCTTGCCGATATACTCTCCGATGATCCCCAGGCAGATGAGCTGCACGCCGCTGACAAAGCACACGATGCAGGTCATGCTCGCCCAGCCGGCAACGGCCTTGCCGCAGAGCGCGGTGATGAGCGCCCAGAGGCAGCCGATGAAGCTGATGGCGGCCACGACCATGCCGAAGCCCATGATGAGCCGAAGGGGCTTGACGGAGAGACTGGTGATGCCGTCCACAGCCAGGGCGATCATCTTTTTGAGCGGATAGTGGCTCTCCCCTGCCAGACGCTCGGCGCGGGAATAGCTCACGGTAGTGCTCTTGAAGCCCACCAGCGGAACCATGCCGCGCAGGAAGAGGTTGACCTCCTTGAAGTTGGCAAACTCCTTCAGCACGCGGGAGCTGATGAGGCGGTAGTCCGCGTGGTTATAGACGACCTCCGCGCCCATGGCGGCAAGGAACTTGTAGAAGCTCTGCGCCGTGAAGCGCTTGAAGAAGGTGTCGGTCTCGCGGCTGGAGCGCACGCCGTAGACCACCTCGCAGCCGTCGAGATAGGCGTCCACCATCTCGTCCATGGCGTTGATGTCGTCTTGGCCGTCGCAATCGATGGAGATCGTGATGTCGCAGCGCTCCTTGGCCTCCATGAGCCCGGCGAGGACGGCGTTCTGATGGCCGCGGTTGCGGCTCTGGGAGATGCCGAGGTAATGCTCGTCCTGACGGGCGAGATCGCAGATGATCTGCCAGGTCTTGTCCTTGCTGCCGTCATTGACAAACAGGACGCGGCTTTGCCCGCTGATCTTCCCCTTCTCCGCGAGCGTGCGGAGCTTCTCCAGGAACATCGGCGCGGTGATCGGGAGCACCTCCTGCTCGTTATAGCAGGGGATCACAATGTACAGTACCGGTTTATCCATGGCGTTCTCCTCCCTAAGGCGCCCCGTTCAGGCCAGGAAAGCGGCGAGCTGGGGCACGGTTTTGAAGTACAGACCGCAGTTGCGGCGCATGAAGTCCTCGATCTCGGGGATGTCGTTGGCCCAGCCGACGGCGGCGAAGTCCACGCCGCAGCGCAGCGCCATGTCGTAGCCGGGCTTGAGATCGTCGATCATCAGCAGATCCCGGGGCTGCAGCGCGAAGCGGCGCATGATCTCCTCGAGCGGCCAGGGCTCGGGCTTGCGCCGCTCCAGCGGCTGCTCCCAGCCGAAGACCAGATCCGGCGCGGGCAGGCCGTTGGCCTCGTAATCCCGCCGGATGTTGCGGTCCACCGAGTGGGAGACCACGCAGACGAGCCCGCCCTCCGCCTTCTGCCGCTCCATGATTTCGCGGATGCCGGGATAGGCGGCGGGGATGCGTGTGCGCACGTAGTCCTGCCAGTAGCGGTACTCGACCTCGAGGTCCGCGTCCGTCATGCCGTATTCCTCGCGGCACATGGGCAGGAAGCCGGGATCGAAGTTCTGCCGGAAGTAGTGCTCGAGGGTGCAGCTTCTGCCGGGATAGTATTCGTCCAGAAACTGCCGGAAGCAGGGGTAGTGGATGGTGGCGGTGCTGTTGACCACCGTATCGTCGTGGTCAAAGACCAGGCAGCGGTATCTCATCGGCTTGGCTTCTCTCTTTCCGGGTCAACGCTCAATAGAAGGTGGCAACGTCCTGCTGCGGCGCTTCACAGGCCTCGTGGGAGATGTAGGTCAGCACGGGGCCGCGCTTGCCGTAGGCGCGGTGGAACTTGAAATTGATCTTCGCGGTGAGGATCATCCAGGAATTGTCGGGAATGGTCTCGGGCTGCTCGTACTGCACGACGAGGCCGGCGAACTGGATATCCTCCACGCAGCAGGTCATCACATGCCGTCCGACGACGAAGCAGTGCTTCGGCAGCTTCTGGCGCACGAGCGCGCGGCACTTGAAGCGCACGGTCTTGCCCTCGTATTTTTTCCCATCCTCGGAGAGGTCGCGGTACCAGACGGCGAAGTCCTCGTCCCCGATCTCGATCACGGGGGCGTTCACGTCGAAGGGCAGCGGGTCCTGGATGTCGTCATACTCGACCTTGCCGCCGGCATACTCATAGGCGATGTCCGAACGGCGGGAGGCGCCGCGCACGATCTTGTGGAAGGCCATCTTGTCCATCTCGGGCTTGAAGCGGTTGAAGACCACAAGCTCGCAGCTCTTGAGCTTGTCATAGACGAGCTGGCGCATATTGCTGTTGTAGCTGAGGAAGGTCGTGGCGTCGGCGAACATGAACTCCTGGTACACGACCCAGTTCTCCGGCATGGCCTGGTAGAGCAGGTCGAGCATCCACATGCCGTTGTACTCGACGACGATGCGCTCCGCGCCGCTCTTTTTCAGGATGGAGACCAGATTCTGCTCGTTGAGCTCGCTCTGATCCTCGATCACGGAGATATATACGTTTTTGTCCGCGAACTGGTCGGGCGCGTATTCCTCCTCGCCCTCCTCGCAGACGAGCAGCAACGTCTTCTCACCGTTGCAGAAGCGCCTGTCCTCCAGGGTCTCCTGGATAAACTTGGTCTTGCCGGCCTCAAGAAAGCCGGTGAAGAGATATACGGGGATATCGTTGTTGGCGTTCGGATTACTCAAGGCAGAACAGCTCCTTCAGGGCGTCTTCGCGGATGTGGGAGCCGATCACGCAGAAGCGGCCGGTCACGCCGGCAGCGCCGCGGCGGATCTCCATCTCGCCGGGAACATAGTCAAAGTACAGCCACTCGCCGTCGCTCGCGTCGAGGATGCCCTTGGCGCGCAGCACGATGCCGTACTGCACGGCGTCGCCGAGCTGGGAGAGGATCTCGCGCAGCTCCGCCTCCGTGTACTTGCGCGGGGTCTCCATGCCCCAGCTGGCAAAGACCTCGTCGGCGTGGTGATGGTGATGGTGCTCGTGCTCCCCGTCCTCATCGTCATGGTGATGATGGTGGCACTCGCACGCGGGATCGTCGCACTCCTCGCCGTCGTGGTGATGATGGTGGTGCTCGTGCTCTTCGTCCTCATCGTCATGGTGATGATGGTGGCACTCGCATGCGGGATCGTCGCACTCCTCGCCGTCGGCGTGGTGATGATGGTGATGCTCGTGCTCCTCGTCTTCATCGTCATGGTGATGGTGGTGCTCCTCGGTCTCGTGGGCGAGACGCTCCATCTCGGCCTTGAGGCCGTTCTCGTCCATGGCCTCGCGGATGAGCCTGCCGTCGATCTGCGCCCAGGGGGTGGTGATGAGGCCGGCGTGCTCGTTGAGCCCCTTCAGCAGCTCCGCCGCGGCCAGCACCTTGGCCTCGCTCGCGGTATCGGTACGGCTGAGGACGATGAGGTCCGCGCTGGCGACCTGGTCGTTGAAGAACTCGCCGAAATTGCGCATATACATTTTGGCCTTGCCGGCGTCCACGACCGTGACCTTTGCGCCGATGTGCGCGCCTTCCACGCGCTCGACGGCCTTGGCCACGTCGGAGAGCTTGCCGACGCCCGAGGGCTCGATGAGGATACGGTCAGGGGCATAGTCTTCCATAACCTTCCGCAGCGCCTTGGTAAAGTCGCCCACGAGGGTGCAGCAGATGCAGCCGGAGTTCATCTCGGTGATCTCAACGCCCGCGTCCTGCAGGAAGCCGCCGTCAATGGCGATCTCGCCGAACTCGTTTTCGATCAGGACGAGCTTCTCGCCCTGATAGGCCTCCGCAATGAGCTTGCGGATCAGCGTCGTCTTGCCCGCGCCGAGAAAGCCGGAAAATATATCGATTGTGGTCATTGGGTTTTCTCCTTCCCTATTACTTACTTACAACAGGTTATTTTACCACATTTTTCAGTGTCTTACAAGTATTCCGTTCCCTTTCCGCCGGTTTTTTCTGCGGCGGGGCAAAACCCTCCCTGCTCCCTCCGACGCATACGGGAAAGGTCTCGATGCGGCGCTGCCGCGAAAAAAAAAGCACCGCACGATCCGTCTTTGCAGAGTTGTGCGGTGCTGCCTTATTCGATTGTTCAGGCTCTGGGATGGGCCTTGTTGTACTCATCCTTGAGCTGCTTCTTGACAAGCTGGGCGTAGAGCTGGGTGGAGGAGATATCCGCATGACCGAGCATCTCCTGAATGGCGTGGATGTCCGCGCCGTTTTCGAGCAGATGCGCCGCGAAGGAGTGCCGCAGGGTGTGCGGGGTGATATCCGTCTTGATCCCGGCCTTTTTCTGATAGAATTTGATGAGCTTCCAGAAACCCTGTCGGCTCATGCGCTCGCCGGAGAGATTGACAAAGAGGGCGGGCTCGTCCGGCAGGGCGACGAGGCTTGGCCGCACCTGCATGATGTACTCGCTCAGCGCGCGGATCGCGGCGGCGTACATCGGGACAACGCGCTCCTTGCCGCGGCTGCGGCAGCGCACCACGCCCGCGACGAGATTCACGTCCGTCACGTCGAGGTCAAGCATCTCGGTCACACGCATGCCGGTGGCGTACAGCAGCTCCAGCATGGCCTTGTCCCGGAAGCCCTTGGAGTCGACGCATTCGGGCTGGGCAAGCAGGAGGTCGACCTCCTTGCTTGTGAGGATCTGCGGCAGCTTGTGCTCGCTCTTCTCCGGCGTCAGCCCTCTGGCGGGGTTCTCCTCCACCAGACCGCGCCGCAGCAGGAAGGCGTAGAGGTTCTTCATGGAGGCGATGCTGCGTGAGACGGTCGCTATGGATTTCCCCTGCCCGCGGAGCCAGACCACATAGTTCTCCAGCTCCTCGGCTGTGGCCGTCTCGATATCGGAATCGGTATGGCTGTCGAGGAAATCTCCCAGCTGGCGCACATCCCGCAAATAGGAGGCGAGGGTGTTTGCAGACGCTTTCTTTTCGTCCTTCAGATACAGCTCGAAGAGCGCAATGCTCTCGGCGTTCGTCATGCAATTCCCTCCTCTCTCATCTCTTACAGGTTCCAAAGCTCCGGCAGAGCCGCCGCAAGGCTGCAGGCGAGCGCCCAGAGCCAGACTCTCGGCGGCAGACTGCGCCGCAGGCGCAGCGCGCGGGAGACTTCCATCCCCTGCACCGCCAGGAAAAAATACGGCAGCACAAAGGCCGCCAGAAGCAGGCCCTCTCTCCCGGGCAGGGCCCCGGTGTTCATCCATTCTCCCGCCCTGCGCTCGACTGCCGCACCGGCCGCAACGGACAGCAGCGGCATCAGCGCAGAGCCGTAGGCGGCGTAGGCCAGCAGCCCCGCCGCCGCGAGAAGCAGCGCAAAGCAGAGCCGCGGTTCTCCTTCCTCCGGGAGGAAGCGCCCCAAAGGCAGACCGGACAGAAAAGGCAGAAAGATCAGCGCCCGGGCTTTTGCCTGTTCCGCGCGCTTCAATTTCTGCTCTCAGAACACAGATCCGTCACATGCTTTACATAACGTTTCTGCGCTCTTAATATATTACAATTTCGCAATCTTTTCAAGTCCTTTTTTACGGAATTTTCATTTTTATGTCAACCATTGTAACCAACGTGCACAAGCAGTTGGGGTGAAAATGCACCGGCCGACAGGCGTTTCCCTAAATCTTGTGTCTGCGGCAGGATAAAAAATTTTTCCCGTTATGGAAACTTCCTCTTTTCCCTCCTTTTTCGTCCGGCGGCGCGCCCCCGCCGCCCTGTTTTTCCGCCAGGCAGAACGAGATTTCCCACAAGAAAGCCCGCGAGCGTGAAGCTGGCGATGCTCAAAACCGCGGACGGCTCCGGCGCGCCGGCGATCAGTACGCCGGCCGTGATGAGCGCGGCGGTGAGGAGAAGCGCGCCCGCCAGGGCGGACAGCAGCGTCCGGCTCCCCGCGCGGGCGGCGCAGACCCCTGCGCACACGGCGGCGAGAAAGCTCAGCGCCGAGCTCAGATAGCCGATCTGGGCGGAGCCTACGCCCAGCTTCCACACGGCAAAGGCCGCGGGAGGCAGGAGAAGCGCAGCCGCCGCGGCCCATCCGGCGAAGGCCAGCAGCAGCGCGCGGAGGCTCAGCCTCTCCCAGAGGCTCTCAGCAGACATAAAAACACCCCCATACGGATCAGATGCTTCATCCTATTCCGCATGGGGGTCGTTTCATTCCGGAGCGCAGGTTTTATTTCTTCTTGGTCCTGGCAGCCTCTTCGGCTTCCATCTTCGCGGTCGTGGAGATGGCCCACTTCTTGACCTGCAGACGCACGCGGTCCTCGCCGGTCTCGAACGTGATGGTATCCTCGGTGACCTGGACGATCTTGCCGGTGATACCGCCGATGGTGGTGATCTCATCGCCGAGGGAGAGGCTCTTGCGCATCTCGTCGGCCTGTTTCTTTTTCTTGTTCTCCGGGCGGATGAGCAGGAAATAGAAAATGGCGATCATCGCGATCATGGGGATGAGCATGGTGCCCATGCTCGGAGTGCCGGCGGCAGCTGCGTCAGTAGTAAGGAACAGGTACATTTGGGAAAACCTCCAATAACAATGTAGTTTGTATTATATCCTCTCTTGCGTCCAAAAGCAAGCCTGTCAGATGCGTTTATCCAAAATTTCCGTGTACTGGCGGCGAAAATCCTCGAAGCTGCCCTCGTCGAGGCGCGCGCGGATCTTCTCCATCAGGCTGTTGTAGAAGTACAGATTGTGCCCGACGGCGAGGCGCATGGCGAGCATCTCCTCGGCCTTGAAGAGATGCCGCAGATAGGCGCGCGAATAGCGGCGGCAAACCGGGCAGTCGCAGCGCGGGTCGATGGGCTGTTCGTCGGCGAGGTATTTCTCGTTTTTGATGTTGATGATGCCGTCCCACGTGAAGAGGTGGCCGTGGCGGCCGTTGCGCGCGGGCATCACGCAGTCGAAGAAATCGACGCCGCGGCTCACGCCCTCGAGGATGTTCCCCGGCGTGCCGACACCCATGAGGTAGCGCGGCTTGTCCTTGGGCATGTATTCCTCCACTGCCTCGATGGTGTCGTACATCTCCCGGTGCGTCTCCCCCACCGCGAGGCCGCCGATGGCGTAGCCGGGCAGGTCAAGCTCGGCGATCTGCTGCATGTGGCGGATGCGGAGATCGTGGAAGACGGCGCCCTGGTTGATGCCGAAGAGCATCTGGCCGGGGTTCACGGCGTCCTCCTCGCTGTTGTATGCTGCAAGGGCCTTTTTGCAGCGCTCGAGCCAGCGCGCGGTGCGCTCGCAGGATTTTGCCACATAGTCGTGCGGAGAGGGGATCTTCACGCACTCATCAAAGGCCATGGCGATATCCGAGCCGAGATTGGACTGGATGCGCATGCTCTCCTCGGGGCCCATGAAGATATGCCGCCCGTCGACATGGGAATTAAAGCGCACTCCCTCCTCGCTGATCTTGCGCAGCTGAGCGAGGGAGAAGATCTGGAAGCCGCCGCTGTCGGTGAGGATGGGGCCGTCCCAGGTCATGAACTTGTGCAGGCCGCCGAGCTTCTTGATGAGCGCGTCTCCCGGACGGACGTGCAGGTGATAGGTGTTGGAGAGCTCCACCTGGCAGCGGATCTCCCGGAGGTCGCGCGCCGAGAGCGCGCCCTTGATAGCGCCGGCCGTGCCGACGTTCATGAACACCGGCGTCTGGACAAGGCCGTGCGGTGTCTCAAATTCGCCGCGGCGGGCGTGGCCCTCCTGTTTGAGCAGTCTGTACATGCGTCTCTCCTTTTTCACTCGATCATCATGGCGTCGCCGAAGCTGAAGAAGCGATAGCGCTCCCGGACGGCGACAGCATAGGCGTTGAGAATGTTCTCACGCCCGGCGAGAGCGGAGACCAGCATAATGAGCGTGCTCTCCGGGAGATGGAAATTGGTCACCAGCGCGTCGATGCACTTGAAGCGGTAGCCGGGGTAGATAAAAATGTCCGTCCAGCCGGAGCTCGGCTCGAGCGTCCCGTCCTGCTTGGCAAAGCTCTCGAGCGTGCGGCAGGAGGTGGTGCCGACGGCGACGACACGGCCGCCCGCGGCCTTCGTCTCGTTGATGATCCGCGCGGTCTTCTCCGGCACGATGCAGAACTCCGCATGCATCGGGTGATCCTCGATCTCCTCCTCCTTGACGGGTCGGAAGGTGCCGAGGCCGACATGCAGCGTCACAAAACAGACCTTCACGCCCTTGGCGCGGATCTGCTCCAGCAGTGCCTCGGTAAAGTGCAGGCCGGCGGTCGGCGCGGCGGCGCTGCCGGGCTCGCGGGAATAGACGGTCTGGTAGCGCTCGGAATCTGCGAGCTCCGCCTTGATATAGGGCGGCAGGGGCATTTTGCCGAGGCGCTCGAGCACCTCGAGGAAGATGCCCTCATAGTGAAACTGCACGATCCGGTTGCCGCCCTCGGCGACGGCTTCCACCGTGGCACGGAGCTCCCCGTCCCCGAACAGCAGCTCCTGGCCGGGCCGGGTCTTGCGGCCGGGGCGGCTCAGGCACTCCCAGCGTCCGTCTCCGAGGTCGCGCAGCAGCACGAGCTCGACGGCGCCTCCGCTTGGGCGGCTGCCGATCAGGCGTGCGGGCAGCACGCGCGAATCGTTGAGCACGAGACAGTCCCCTGCCCGGAGGTATTCCGGCAGGTCATAGAAATGCCGATGCTCGAGCGCGCCGGTGGCTTTGTCCAGATGCAGCAGCCGCGAAGCGTCCCGCCGCTCCAGCGGCGTCTGTGCAATCAGCTCCTCGGGCAGATCAAAATAGAAATCGGATTTTTTCACGCGATGTAAACTCCCGTATAATAGAATCGGAGGATATCCTCATAGTTCAGGCCGAAATTCTCGGCCATGGCATAGGCGCCCCACTGGCTCATGCCGCAGTTGTGCCCCAGGCCGCCGCCGCGGAAGACAAACGTGCCGTCGCTGTCCTTCTCGACCGTGAAATGGGCGCTGTTGAGGCCGAGCGCCGTGTAGCAGACGCGGCCTTCGGTGTGATAGACTTTACCGTCGCTGCCGGTGTAGTTCAGCGCAATGACGTTGTCGTTCTCGGAGTACACCGGCTCGACCTCCTGGATCTTCCCCGTGCGCAGGTTCCACTGATCGCGCAGCAGCCCGGCGATCGCCTCGCCGTCGTAACGCACTTCCCAGGATTTGAGCGGATAGTCGATCGTGTCCTCGAAGGGGTCGCGCTTTCCGCAGAGGTATGGCGCATCGGTGTTGAAGACGTTGAAGCCGTCCTCCGTCGATCCGCCGTCCGCCGCGGAGTAATAGATATCGGCGATCTCGCCGCGGTAGCGGATCAGCAGCCCCCGCGTCGCATCCACCGCGCCGTCCGTGACCTCGTCGGCCGCGAGGATCCCGCCGTAGACCTGGCATTCCGCGGTGTCGCTGAGGTCAAAGCCGTAGATGGAATAGGCGCCCATGTTGTACACGACATAGGTGCGCGCTGCGACGGCCTGCGCCTTGAGCGCTTCGACCGGGAACTTGCGGTTCATCTCATAGGGTACGACGCCCTTGACGTAAGTCTCCAGATCGACGACATTGACAACTGTGAGCAGGTCGAAGCCCGCGTCAAGGAACATGAAGCCGCCGTGGTACTGGTGCCCCTCGTATTCGGTCACGCCGAGCGCCTCGCCCTCCGCGGGAACCACGACGATCCACCTGGAGGCGAAGGTCAGGAACAGCACCTCGAGCGTCCCCGCGTCGAGCACCATGAGTCCGTTTTCCTCGTCGTCCGCGAGGGCGATCAGGACGCTCGAGCAGTAGATCCGCTCCACGGGATAGAAGTTCAGGTTATCGTCATACCAGCCGACGTCGAAAGCGCCGCCGGTGGGATTGTTGAGGATCGCCTGGACGACGGCCGTGTAGCTGTAGCGCAGGCCGACGCGGATCTTGCCGACGTCCGGGGGTGGGTTTTCCCACGCGCTGCCGTCGACATACTGGCTGCGGTCGATCTCCGTAGAGAGGGAGGACACGCTGCTCTCCGCGCTCGGCGCAGGGGGTTCGGCAGCCAGCGCCTGCGCCGGATGCGCCAACAGGCACAGCAGCGCCAGCATCAGAGAGAGTAGTCTTTTCACGCGCGTTCTCCTTTCGACCGTACTGTTTTGTTATTGTAACAGATGCTCCGCCTTTTTTCAACGCCCAATCATAGCCCGCTCCCCTTTCGCATACAACAGATACGATCCCCCTGCGCCGCGCCTGCTCTCCTATGCGGCAAGGGGAACATGAAAAGGAGGGGTTCCCATGACTAAGACTCCCGTTTTCCGCGGCTCCTGTACCGCGCTGGTAACGCCCTTCACGCCCGAGGGCGTGGATTACGAGCGGCTGGGGAAAAATCTCGAAAAGCAATACGCCTGCAGCTCCGCCGCCGTGCTCGTCTGCGGCACGACCGGCGAGGCCGCGACGCTGAGCGGAGACGAGCACAACGAGCTCGTGCGCTTCACCGTGAACGCGGTGCACGGGCGCATGAAGGTGATCGTGGGCGTAGGCGGCAACAACACGGCTGCCGCGCTGAAACAAGCCGAAAACGCACGCGCCGCCGGGGCGGACGCAATCCTGATGGTGACGCCCTACTACAACAAGACCACGCAGCGCGGACTGGCGGCCCATTTCGGCTATGTGGCAGAGCGCGTGGACATCCCGATGATCGTCTACAACGTCCCGGGGCGCACCGGCATCGGCATCCAGGCGGAGACCTACCGCATCCTCGCCGACTATGCGAACATCAACGGCGTCAAGGAGGCCTCCGGCAATCTCGCCCTCGCCGGGGAGATCCGCAGCCTCTGCGGCGATGAGCTGAACCTCTATTCCGGCAACGACGACAACACTGTGGGCTTCATGGCGCTCGGCGGGCAGGGCGTGATCTCCGTGCTCTCGAACATTCTCCCCGCCGAGACGGCGAAGCTCTGCTCGCTCTGCCTCGAGGGGGATTTCCCCGCCGCTTCAGCCCTCCAGGCGCGGCTGCTGCCGCTGATGAAGGCGCTCTTTCTGGAGACGAATCCCATCCCCGTCAAGAAGGCGATGCAATGGCTCGGCGAGGACAGCGGTCTTCTGCGCCTGCCGCTCGTGGAGATGGGCGAGGAGGCGGCCGCCAGGCTCCGCGCCGCCATGCGCGAATACGGGCTGGACGTATAAGCGCAGAGCCGGAGGGAAAAGCCCGAGTTATGTTAACCTCTCTGCCGTCGGTACGCGCCGCGGCAGGGAGGTTTTCTGCTTTCTCAACCCGTTCAGCCCGCTTGACAGGCGGGAGATCGGACAATACAATACTGTCAAAAGCCGGGAAGGGAGAAAAATATGGAGCTGAGCTTTGCGCCGATGGAGGGCGTCACCTCCTGCATCTATCGCCAGGTACACAAGGAGCTCTTTGGCGGAGCAGACCGCTATTATGCGCCCTTCCTCGCCCCGGACGGCCAGGGGAAGGTCAAGCTCTCCGCCCTGCGGGACGTGCTGCCGGAGAACAACGAGGGGCTGCTTCTTGTTCCGCAGATCCTCTGCAGCGCGCCCGGCCCCTTCCTGGCGCTCGCGGACGAGCTGGCGGCCATGGGCTATGACGAGGTCAACCTCAACGCGGGCTGCCCCTCCGGCACGGTCGTGCCCAAGCACAAGGGCGCCGGGATGCTCGGCGACCCCGCCGCGCTGGACGCCTTTCTCAATGAGGTCTTCTCGCGCTGCCCGATCCGCGTCTCGGTGAAGAGCCGCCTCGGGCTCGAGCGGACTGACGAGTTCGCCGCGATCCTCGAGGTGTATAAGCGCTATCCTCTCGCGGAGCTCATCGTTCACGCACGTGACCGGCGCGGACTGTATCAGAGTGTGCCGGATCTCCACGCCTTTCGTCTGGCTTACGAGGGCAGCCGCGCGCCGCTCGTCTACAACGGGAATATTCTGTGTCCCGCGGCATATAACCATATTATGTCGACCTTTCCCAATTTGGAAGCTATCTGTATCGGGCGCGGCGCTGCGGCGAACCCTGCGCTTTTCCGCGTTCTGCGCGGAGGCGAAAAGCTGAGGATCGAGGAGCTGAGGAGCTTTTTCCGCCTGCTGATCGAGAGGATGCTGGCCTACGGCATTTCCGAGCACTTTACGTTGGGACGCATGAAGGAGATGCTATATTATGTTAACCATATGTTTCCCGGTGCGAAGCGTGAGCTCAAACAGCTGCAGAAGGCGAGCGATCTCAAGGAGTTTGACGCCGCGTTAGCGCTTCTGCTGGACAGCGGCCGCTTCGATCCCGACGCCTCCTTCCCCGGCACGCTCCCCGGTTTGACGGAAGAAAATGCTTGACAGTTCAATATGATTGTATATAATTAAATTGTAATAAATCTATTGAAAGGAAGAAGTACCATGAACGTTTATGATTTTACTGTCAAGCCCCGCAAGGGAGAGGATGTGCCTCTGTCCAACTACAAGGGCCAGGTCCTGCTGATCGTCAACACCGCCACCGGCTGCGGCTTCACCCCCCAGTACAAGGAGCTGCAGGAGATCTACGACGCCGACCATGACAAGGGGCTCGAGATCCTGGATTTCCCCTGCAACCAGTTTGCCGACCAGGCGCCCGGCACCGACGAGGAGATCCACACCTTCTGCACCGGCCGCTTCGGCATCACCTTCCCGCAGTTTGCCAAGATCGACGTCAACGGTGAGAACGCCATCCCCCTCTACAAGTGGCTCGAGGAGAACACCACCTTTGAGGGCTTCAACGGCCCCATGGGCATGGTGCTCGGCGGCGTCGTGAAGAAGTACGACAAGGACTACAAGAACAACGGCAAGATCAAGTGGAACTTCACCAAGTTCCTCATCGACCGCGAAGGCAACATCGTCTCCCGCATGGAGCCCACTCTCTCCATGGACAAGGTCAAGGCCGCTGTGGAGGCTCTGCTGTAAGCAAGGCAAAAGAATCTGTACGAAAAAACCTCTGTCTGCGCGTTTTCGCGCGGACAGAGGTTTTATTACACTTTTGCACGGTTTCGGCGTGAATACGCTTCACGCCGGCTCTTCCGCCTGTTGCCGCAGGCCTTACTTCCCGCTGAGCAGATTCAGCAAACCGCCGAGGAGACCGCCGCCCTGATTGTTGTCATCGTCATCATCGGCGGTATTGGTGCTGGTCGCGTTGAGCAGCGCGCCGAGCAAGTCGCCCCCGGCGCTGTTGCCGGAGCTGCCGCCCCCGAGCAGAGAGCCGAGCAGCGAGCCGCCGCCGGCGTTGCCGCTGTTGCCGGAGCTGCTGCCTCCGAGCAGGGAGCCCAGCAGATCCGCCCCGCCGTTTCCGCCGGCATTGCCGCCGAGCGCGCTGATCAGCGCGTTGGCCAGATCGTTCCCCGCGTCTTTGGGTGTGAGCAGCTCCACGACCTGTTTTTTCGTCTCGTCATTCGCCGCGCGGTAGAGCAGAATGAGCTCCTTCTCCGTCTTGCTGAGCTTGAGCGTGGAAGACGCGGTCTTCCCGGAGGAAGACGAGCCCGACGCGGACGAGCCCGCGGAGGACACGCCGCCCTTCGGCGCGTTGAGGAGCGCGGTCTGGGCAACGCCTGTGGCCTTCGCGATCTGCTTGAGCTGCGCCTGAGTCAGGCTTTTTTCACCCCGTTCCGCCTTGCTTATATCCGTAGACGTGAGGTTACCCGCCCGCTTGGCGAGCTCCGCCTGGCTGAGTCCCGCGGCCGTGCGGGCCTCGCGGATGAGCGTGCCGACATTTTTAGCCATCTGTCTGGCCTCCTTTTGTTTTTCTGTACTTATATTGTAGTGCAGTCCCCGCCGTTTTTCAAGAAGAAAACTGCCTGCGGCGGCTTCCTCCCATGCAAAACAAAGAACCGCACAGCAAGCTGTGCGGCCCTTCGTTTGGGAGAAAAGAGAGGATAAGGAGTAGAAAAGAAGCGTATTTGGGGGACGCCGCTCAGGACGTCTTATCGGGCACGACCTCGTCAAAGGTGATCGTTATGGTCATGCTCTCTCCGGCGCGGTAAACGGTCATCTCTGCCGTGTCGCCGGCGGAATAATCCTTCAGGGCGGATCTAAGATCCGTGTAGGACTCGATCTTGCGTTCGCCCAGGGCGGTGATGATATCGCCGGCCTCAAGCCCGGCTCTATCGGCCGCGGTGCCGCTCTCGACGGAGTAGACATACGCGCCCAGGGGCATGTTGTAGTACTCGGCGTAGATGCTGTTATAGCGCTCGTCGAGCATCACGCCCATATAGGCCTTGCCGGAGACATAGCCCTTGGTGATCAGATCCTCAGTGATGGAGGCGGCGTCGCTCGCGGGAATGGCGAAGCCCAGGCCTTCCACACCGGAATCGGAATACTTGGCCGTCACAACGCCGACGACCTTGCCGTTGGCGTCATATACGGGGCCGCCGGAATTGCCGGGATTCACCGCGGCGTCGATCTGGAACATGCGGATGTCCTCGGCGTCCTCGGTGGTGATCGTACGGTTGAGCGCGCTCACGTGGCCGGTGGACATGGAGAACTCCAGCTCGCCCATGGGGTTGCCCACGGGATAGACCGTGTCGCCCACCTGCAGCGCGTCGCTGTCGGCAAAGGCAGCGGCATTAAGGCCGGAGGCGTCGATTTTCAGCACGGCGAGGTCGTTTGCAGCCTCAGTGCCCACGATCGTCGCCTGATAGCTGGTGCCGTCGTACGTCACGACCGTGATGGGCAGATCCTTGTCCTGCGCAGTCTCGATGACGTGGTAATTGGTGAGGATATAGCCGTCCTCGCTGATAAAGAAGCCGGAGCCGCTGATCTCCGAGGTGCCGGACTGGCCGAAATAATTGGTGTAGCTGACGGAGGTGGTGATGCCCACGACCTGCGCACAGGCCTGCGCATAGATCTGCGCGGCGGTCATCGCGCCGCCCTCGGCAATGGTCTGCGCGGATAAGCCGACCTTGTCGGCGCTCGCCTGCGCTGCCTGCGCGGTGTTGAGCGCTTCGGCGCTCTGGGCGCTGTTGGCACTGATGCTCTGCTCCAGCCCGCTGATCCTGTCGTTGAGGCGCGCGCTCATGATGCCCGCGCCGAGCAGGCCGCCGAGGATGGCGCATACGAGGCAGAGGGCAATCGCGGCGAGGATTTTGCTGTTGCCGGAGCTCTTTTTGCTCTTGTGCGGCCGCTCCGTCTTCTGCGGGGGCGTATAGTATTGAGGCGGGACGGTACTCTCCCCAGCCGGCTCATAGTGCGCGTCGGCATATACGGGCTCTGCGCTCTGGCGAACGTAGCGGTATGCGCCGCTCTCCGGATCCGATCCGCCGCGGAAGCCCGCGGGGCTCGCTTCGCTCTCCGGCTGCGCGGACTGCTGCGGCGCTGCGTCCTCAACGGGCGCTGCGGCTTCCGCTTCCTGCTCAGGGGCGGCAGGCTCCTGCGCGGCGTCCTCTGCGGACGCTGCGGCTTCCGCCTTCTGTTCAGGGGCGGCAGGCTCCGCCGTCTCCGGTTCCTGGGATTTGGCGTCCGGGTTTTCGGCTGCTTCGATCGGGGATTTTTCGTCTTCCGGTGAGGCCGCCCAGCTTTCTTCTCTGGGATCGCTCATGGTTCTGACCTCTTTTACTTTTGTTTATGGGCGTACTATACCCGATAATTATGACCTTGAAATGAACAAATGCAGAAAATTTTTTTAACAACACCGACAAGGCGGCAGACAAGCGGCTGAAATCGGCTTATGCGCTCTTGCGCCGCGGGGCGAGGGCGGCTATAATGATCATCGCAATGCGTATATGGCAAAACAGCAAGGCTGTTTTGCTGCGCAGCAAAGCTGCGCGGCGAAAAGCGTATTCGCTTTTCGCCATCATATAATCATGATAATGGGCATATGCACAAGCCCAAGTATCGCAACAGGACGGATACCGCCATGATTCTGGAAATACAAAGCTTTGCCGATCCGGCGCTGGACGTTTACGCCCGTCTCACGGAAAACCAGCTTTTGAACCGCGCCGACCCGGAAAACGGGCTCTTCATTGCCGAGAGTCCCAACGTTATCCTCCGCGCACTGGACGCGGGGTATGAGCCCGTGTCGCTGCTGATGGAGCGCCGACACATCGAAGGGCAGGCGCGCGAGGTCGTGCAGCGCTGCGGGGACATCCCGCTCTACACCGCTTCCCTGCCGGTGCTCACGGAGCTGACGGGCTTCCCGCTCACGCGCGGCGTGCTCTGCGCGATGCGCAGGAGAAAGCTGCCCGCGGGCGAAGCGCTGTGCCGGGGCGCCGGGCGCGTGGCAGTGCTTGAGAACATCATGAACCCCACAAACCTCGGGGCGATCTTCCGCTCGGCGGCCGCGCTCGGGATGGACGCGGTGCTGCTGACCCCCGCCTGCTGCGATCCGCTCTACCGCCGCTCGGTGCGTGTGAGCATGGGAACGGTATTTCAGGTGCCCTGGGCCTATCTCGGTTCCGGGATCGCGGACTGGCCGGAGGCAGGGATGCGGCTGCTGCGGAGCTGGGGCTTTCGCACGGCGGCCATGGCCCTGCGGGACGACTCCGTCTCCATCGACGATCCGCGGCTTCTGGCCGAGGAGCGCCTCGCCGTCATTTTGGGCACGGAGGGCGACGGTCTTGCGGATCAAACCATCGCAGACGCCGATTACACCGTGCGCATCCCGATGAGTCACGGCGTGGACTCGCTGAACGTCGCCGCCGCCAGCGCCGTCGCCTTCTGGCAGCTCGGAAGGCGCTGAGCACGCAGGGTATAACAGGATATTAGGTATAACAGGGCGATCCCCGAAGCCGAGGCTTCGGGGATCGCCCTGTTTTGTATTCGATTGTATTCGCTTACAGCAGCGCGGGGACAGGACGCGCGGTATAGGCGAAGCGGTATTCGCCGCGCAGCGCGTCGACGGCGGCTCTGGCCTGCGCCTCGCTCTCATATACGCCGAAGACGGCCGAGCCCGTACCCGTCATGATCGCGCCGAGCGCGCCGTGGTCGAGCAGGACGCTCTTGATCTGCGGCACGACCCGCAGGCGCCGATCCTCCACGTCCTCAAATACATTGTACATCCGACGGCAGATCTCACGCAGGTCGCCCGCCTCCAGGGAGGCGAGGATGCCCGCGGTGTCCGGCCGGACGCGGATGGGCTCGCTGTCAAGCTTGCGGAAAAACTCCGGCGTGGAGATGGAGAAAGAGGGCTTGCAGAGCGCGAACCAGCAGTCCGGCAGCGGCGGGAGCGCCTCGAGCACTTCGCCGCGGCCGCGCGCGAGCGCTGTCCCGCCGCCGAGGCAGAAGGGCACGTCCGAGCCTATCTCTGCCGCGAGGACGAGCAGCTCCTCCTTTGAGAGTGGCGCATCGAAGGCGCGGTTGAGCGCGCGCAGCACCGCCGCCGCATCCGCCGAGCCCCCGGCCATCCCCGCGCCGACCGGAATCTGTTTTTTGATCTCGATATGCAGACCCTGCCGCACGCCGATCTGTCCGAGGAAGCGGCGCGCCGCGCGCACGGCGAGGTTGCGGTCATCCCCAGGGATGAAGCGCAGATTGCTTCCGGCGCTGATCTCCTCTCCCGGCACAGGGCGGATCCGCAGCGTGTCGCAGAGGGAGACCGTCTGCATGACCATGAGCATCTCGTGATAGCCGTCGTCCCGCCGCGCGGTCACGTCCAGGGAAATATTCAGTTTTGCCCAGGCTTTTTCCGTTACTTCCTGCATGATTTCCTCCGCAGCTCGCTTCAGCCGAACAGGTAGACCCGCAGTTCATAGGGGCGGGTGGTGAAGCCGCCGGCGATCACGTAATTCTGCTCATAGTTTTTCAGCACGAGCTTGCCCTCCGCCAGATCATAGCCCTCCGGCGCCTCGAAGCGGACGAGCTTGGCAGTGAAGGAGCAGACGACCAGCAGGCGCTGCTGCCCGAGGCTGCGCTCATAGACATAGAGCTCGCGGCTGTCCTTCATAAGCTCGCGATATTCCCCGCGCAGCACTACCGGCTGCGCCTTGCGGAAGGCGAGCAGCTTGCGATAGAAATGCAGCACGGAGTTCGGGTCGCGCTCCTCGTCGGCGGCGTTGATCTGCCGGTAATTCTCGTTGACGAAGAACCAGGGCTTGCCGGTGGTGAAGCCCGCGTTTTCCTCCGCCGACCACTGCATCGGGCTGCGGGCGCTGTCGCGGCAGCCCTCCTGCACCATGCGCAGAACCTGCTTTTTCGGCATCAGCTTCGAGGCGATGTGCACGGTGTTGGCGGTCATCACGTCCTCATAGTCCTCCACACGCTCGAGGCGCAGGTTCGTCATGCCGAGCTCCTGCCCCTGGTAGATAAAGGGCGTGCCGCGCTGGAGCATATACATGGCGGCGAGCATCTTGCCGCTCTCCTCGCGGTATTCCTCGCTGCCGTAGCGGCTGATGATGCGCGGATGGTCGTGATTCTCGATATAGAGCGCGTTCCAGGCCTTGCCGGCGAGCTTCTCCTGCCAGTCCGAAAAAGCGCGCTTCATCTTCCGGAGATTGAAGGGCATGCGGATCATGTCGGTCATGAAGCAGTCCGCCTCCATGTGGGAGAAGGCGATCATCTCGTCAAGTACCTGATTCTCGCCCTCGGTCACATAGCGCAGGGCGACCTCCGGCGTCGTAAGCGGGCTCTCGCCCACGGTGAAGCAGTCATAGTGATCGAGCACGTCGCGCTTGAACTCGGCCAGATAGCCGTGCACCTCCGGGCGGTTCACGAAGTGCTTCATGCCGTTGGCGATCGGGATCTTCGGAAAAGCGCTGGGCAGCTCGGGCGTCTTGCCGGTGAAGGTGATGACGTCCTCGCGGAAGCCATCCACCCCCATATCGAGCCAGAAGCGCATGATGTCCTTAACTTCTTCGCGCACCTTGGGGTTGGCCATGTTGAGATCCGGCTGCTTTTTGGCGAAGAGATGGAGATAGTACTCCCCTCGCTCCGGATCATAGGTCCAGGCGTCGCCCTCGAACATGCTCGTCCAGTTGTTGGGAGGCAGGCGGCGTCCGTTCACGGTCCTGCCCGGCCGCCAGTAGTAATAATCCGAGTAAGGGTTGCCCGGGCCCTTGCGGCTCTCCTGGAACCAGGGGTGCTCGTCGGAGCTGTGGTTCACAACCAGATCCATGAACACCCGCAGGCCGCGCTTGTGCGCCTCGTCGAGCACTTCGCGGAAGAGCTCCAGCGTGCCGTAATCCGGGTGGATGTCCTTATAATCCGAAATATCGTAGCCGAAATCGGCGTTCGGCGAGGGATAGAGCGGCGAGAACCAGATCGCGTCCACGCCCAGGCTCTTGATATAGTCGAGCTTGCCCAGCACGCCCCACAGATCGCCTATGCCGTCCCCATTGCCGTCGCAGAAGCTGCGCGGCCATATCTGGTAGACGGCCATATCCTTATACCATTGGGTCTTGGCCATGCTTCTTCCCTTCTTCCGTCAATGCAGCACTCTGCCCAGCACGCGCAGCGGCAGCTCGGGCGAGACCGGGATGTCCCGATAGGCGGGGTTGAGCGAATGCAGCGCGAGCTGCCCGTCCACCGCGGCAAGTTCCTTGAGATAGGCGCAGCCGTCGTAGAGGAAAATGCCGATCTGACCGGTCATGAGATCCCGCTGCTGGCGCACCCAGACGATCTCCCCGTCGTGGAAAAGCGGCTCCATACTGTCGCCCGCGACGCGCACGCCGTAGTTCGCCTCGCCGGGGACGCTCTCATCCACCTCGACCAGCTCGTAATCCTCCCCGTCGAGGAACTGGCCGGTGCCGGCGGAGACCGCCAGCGCATAGAGCGGCAGTGAGCGCAGCACCACGGGCGCGCTCTTCACGGGGGCAAAACGCCCGGAGTCGCGCAGGAGCTGAATGAACTCGCGCGCCTTCACGCGCCCCTCGCGGTTAAGCCCGGCAAGCAGCCCGTCGCCCTCACCGAGGAATTCCCCGCGGATATCGTCAATCTTCAAAACCTCGCACAGCTGCAGGAACTGCCTGGCGTTCGGCAGCGTTGCCCCGGTCTCCCATTTGCTGACCGCCTGATTGGAGACGGATGCGCCTTTGGCGTTGAGCCCGTCGGCCAGATCCGCCTGACTGAGCCCGAGCGCCCGCCTTCTGCGGCTGATCACTTCGCCCAGATCCATGGAGATGCCCTCCTTTTTGTATTGTGATTCGCGCCGATGCGCGTATAATGATCATCGGATGGCGAAATCAATCGAGAATTCGATTGATTTCGCTGCCAAACGACAGGTTTGGCAGCGAATGATTCTTTCAATCATTCGCCCGATGCTCATTGCAATGCGTATATGGCAAAACAGCAAGGCTGTTTTGCTGCGCAGCAAAGCTGCGCGGCGAAAAGCTTTTTCGCTTTTCGCCATCATATAATCATTATTACTCCGCTTCCAGTATATCCTTTGCGGCGGGCTTTTGCAAGCTTTTTATCCTGAAAAGAGAAAAAACTTGCCGGATTCTCCGCTGATAGGCTCTTGTGCGGTGCGCGCAGACGCTGTATAATAAGAGCAGAGGCGCTTATCATCGTATTTCCCTCACCGCCGGCGCGGCAAGCGAAATACATGGCATAACAAAATCAGCACAACACAAAACGCGACAACAAAGGAGGACGATTCTGATGTTATACTGGAAGATCCTTGCTCCGGCAGCCGTTGCCGCCGCAGGCGTTATTGCCGCCGCTCTGCTCACCAAAAAGCTTGCGAACAAGGGCGATGGCGCAGCCGAAAAGCCCGCACCCGCCGTGACGCCCGCCGCAAAGCCCTACGCGCCGAAGGCGCCTGCCGTCGGGAGCTACAGCTTTATCTCCGGCTTCCAGGACGCCGCCACCGTGGAGCTCAGCGTTCCCTACGACAAGGAGACCGGCTCCTTCGCCGTGCTGGAGGACGAGTTCCCCGCCGAATCCGGGGATTCGCACGTGGCTGTGCTCTATGAGGAGGGCTTCTCTCTGCAGCTCGAATATGCGAGCTATTACCGCGGAGAGGACTTCGGCGAGCTGCAGGGGCAGCTGGCCGCGAAGCACAGCGATCTTGCTCCCGCCGTGTTCGGCGCAAACGCCGGCGTCCGCTTCCTGGACGGGGACAATCTCGCCTTTCTTTTCCCGATCCTCGACGATCCGTACAGTTATCTGCACGTGACGCTCATGAAGGCGTCCGGCAACGACGACACGCTGGAGGAGGTCGCGGCCTATCCCGCCCTCGCCTACACGCTCTCCGGCCTGCGCTTTGAACGCCGTTGAGAGCCTTCGAGGAGCTTGACGTCCATCAAATGACGCGCACCCAGGCGATCGCCGCGATCGACGCCGTGCTGCGGCGCACGAAGGGCGAGGTCTACCGCCTCACGGTCATCCACGGCTATCACGGGGGCACCGTGCTGCGCGACGCGGTGCGCGCCCACTACCGCAGCCACCCCAAGGTGCTGCGCGTGGAGCTCGGGCTCAACCCCGGGGAGACCGATTTGATCCTGAAAGAGCTGTAAGATGGAATATGAACTGAAGCGCAGCGCGCGCAAAACGGTCTCCCTCGAGATCCGCCCGGACGGGAGCCTGCTCGTACGCGCGCCGCTGCTCATGAGCCAGGCGAGCATCCGCCGCTTCGTCGAGGCGCACAGAGACTGGGTGGAAAAGCGAATGCGCCGCCGTGAAGCGCTGCCGGACGTGCCGCCGATGACGGAGGAGGCGCTCGCCGCGCTCAAAAAACGCGCCCGCCCGGCGATCCTCGAGCGCGTGGCATACTATGCGCCGCTCGTGGGCGTGCGATACGGCAGCGTCAGCATCCGCAGCCAGCACAGCCGCTGGGGCAGCTGTTCGTCCAAGGGCAACCTCAATTTCAACTGTCTGCTGCTCCTCGCCCCGCCCGAGGTGCTGGACTACGTTGTGGTGCATGAGCTCTGCCACCGCATCGAGCTCAACCACTCCGCGCGCTTCTGGGCGGAGGTCGCTCGCGTCCTGCCGGATTATGCCGTCCGCCGCCGTTGGCTGAAGGAGCACGGTGGCGCACTTATGGCGCAGCTTCCCCGCTGAACGCCGCGAGGCAGGATACACAAAACAGATCGGGAGATCCCGGAACATGCCGGGGTCTCCCGATTTACTGTCTGTATGGAAATGCCGGGGGGTGTCTGCCGTCGGCTCACCTGGCCTCGCGGCTGTTGCAGAGATAGAAGACCGTGAGCAGGCCGGGGCCGCAGTGCGCGCCGATGACTACGCCGAGGGCGGTGATGGTGATTCTGCCCACGTCGGGATACGCCTTTTTGATCTCATCGCGGATGTATTCGGCGTCGGCGACGCAGTCCGCCTGCAGGATGTGGAATTCCATGCCCGCGGTGCTCTCAAGCTTGCCGAGGTCGCTCAGCACGCCGTCGCGGATGGCGTTGAGGGCGGCCTTGCGCCCGCGCACCTTCTGCGCCACATCGAGCGTCCCGGCGTTGGGAACGTAGAGCACGGGCTTGATGGACAGCAGCGAGCCCACCAGGGCGGAGGCGTTGGAGACGCGGCCGCCGCGCTTGAGGTAATTGAGGTCGTCCACGGTAAAGCGGTGGGCGATCTTGAGCTTGATGTTCTCCCCGTAGGAGATGACCTCATCATAGCTCTCTCCCGCTTCCATTTTGCGCACCATCAGATCCACCAGCATGCCGAGGCCGCCGGAGATGCAGCGCGTGTCCATGACATAGAGCTTTCTGTCGGGAAACTCGGGGCGCACCATCTCGGCCGCCTTGAGCGCGTTCTGATAGGAGACGGACATCTTCTGGCTCATATCGAGGAAGATCACATCCTTGCCCGTGTCGAGCTGCTCCTTGAAGAAGTCATAGTAGACATACTCGTTGATCATCGAGGTCTTGAGGTCGTCTCCGCGGCGCATCCCGGCGTAGACGGCGGCGCGGCTCTCCTCGCGGCAGTCATCCGTCTGCAGCTCGCCGTTGACGGTGTAGGTGTAGGAAATGAAGGGGATCTGATGCGCGTCCAGATAGCTGCGCGGCAGGTCGGATGTGGAAGAAGTGGCGATCAGGTAAGTATTCATATCGTGTTCCTTTTCAAGTTTATAAAATGATACTTTATTATATCATTTTATCCCCATACATAAAATAGACAAAATTGCCGAAAATGATTGCCTGCGCGGGAGAGAAGCGCTATGATAAGCTTAGAAGGATTTCTTTTCAAAGGAGGCAAGGCAATGGGAACGGTAGAGCCCGGCCGCTACCGGCATTTCAAGGGAAAGGAATACGAGGTGCTCTTTACGGCGCGCCACAGTGAGACCGAGGAGGAAATGGTGGTCTACCGCGCGCTCTACGGGGAGCGCGGACTTTGGGTGCGGCCGGCGAGCATGTGGAATGAGATCGTCGAGCGAGACGGCAGACGCGCGCCCCGCTTCACGCGGATCGAGGAGTAACACGCCGGTATAAAATGCCCGGAAACCGTCCATACTCTGCGTAAAAGCTGAGTTTGGACGGTGTTTTTATGCAAAAGCTGTATCTCTGGGAAAAGGCTGCGCTGCTTGCGCTCTGCCTCGCGCTGCTGAGCGGTGTCTGGGCCGAGGGACGACAGGCGGCTCTCGCGCAGAGTCTGCTGCGGCTGCATGTGCTGGCGGTATCGGACGCGCCGGAGGAGCAGGCGCTGAAGCTGCGTGTGCGCGACGCGGTCCTCACCCGGGTGCAGCCTCTGCTGCGCGGCGCAGGGAGTGCGGCGGAGGCCGAGGCGATCCTCTCCGGGCATCTCTCCGAGGTGCAGCGCGCCGCCGAGGAGGCAGCGGAGGGCCGCGCCGTGACCGTGACGCTCACTGCGGAGCGCTTCCCCACCCGGGATTACGGCTCCTTCGTCCTGCCGGCCGGGCGATATAAGGCGCTGCGCGTCGTGCTCGGAGAGGGGCGCGGGCACAACTGGTGGTGCGTCGTGTTCCCGACGCTCTGCCTGCGCGCCGATGAGGACACGCTGCGCGAGGCGCTCGCGCCAGAGGACTTCGCACTGGTGAGCGAGGAGGAGGGCTACGAGCTGCGCTTTCGCATCCTCGAGCTCTGGGGCGAGCTCTTCGGGAGGACGGATGGCACCACGCAATAAAGCGGGACTGTTGCAAAATGCGAAAACTCTGGCTGCATCGTAGGGGAGGGCCTTGTGCCCTCCCGGCAGCATCAGATTATATGAATGGCAAAAATGTTCGGCGAATTCGTACAAGCTGCGAATTCGCCGAACATTTTTCTATGTTTACTGTTGCGCCGCCGGGCGGGGCAGAGCCGCCGCCCCTACGAAGTATACTAATACCTGATAAAAAGCTTTAGAAAGATTTCCGAGACAGAATTGCGCCAGACGAGGCGGCGGCCGCAGAGCATAATGGAGATATATGGTCAAGGCCGCCAACAAAGTATGGCACAATTCTGGCCGGAAAGATTCAAAGGTTTTTATTAGGTGTTAGTATCAGTGCGCATTTACGCACTCATCCTTATTTTGCAACAGACCCGCTTTTGATCGTGTCAGATTGTGACGGTAAAGACGCTGCCCTTGCCCGGTTCGCTGCGGACAGTGGCCTTGCCGCCGTGCAGCTCGGCGATCTCCTGCACCATCGCCAGGCCGAGGCCGCTGGAGCCGCCCTCGCTGTGGGAGGGGTCGGCCTGCCAGAAGCGCTGCCACACCTTGTCCAGGTCTTCGGGGGCGATGCCCACGCCGTCGTCCTCGACCTCGAGGACGGTCTTCGCACCGTCGGGGTAGAGCCGCACGCGGATCTGCCCGTTCTCGCGGCCGTAGCGATACGCGTTCTGCAGGAGATTCTGCATGATGCGCGAGTAGAGCGCGGGATTATATTTTGCGCGAAGCCCCGGCGTGATCTCCGTCTGCAGCGTGATGCCCTTGGCGTCGGCAGGCGTGAACTCCTCGCAGCAGGAGGCCACGAAGCCGCTCAGTTCCGCGTCCCGCAGGAGATAGCGCCCGGTATTGTGCTCGATGCGTGTGAGACTCAGCAGCTCCTGCACGAGCGATGACATGCTGCGCGCCTGCTCCTCCACAGTGGAGAGCGCATCGCTGTACTGCTCCGGCGTTCTGGCCTTGCGCCGCGCACGGTCGCAGGCGGCGAGGATGACCGTGATGGGCGTGCGCAGCTCATGCGAGGCGTCGGAGGCGAACTGCCGCTCGGCGTTGAAGGAGCGCTCCAGGCGCTCGAACATCCGGTCAAAGGCCTGACTCAGGCGCAGCATCTCCAGGGAGCCTCGCTTGAGGTCGATGCGGGCGGAGAGATCGTCGCCGCTCGAGATGGAGTCCGCCATGGAGAGGATCTTCTCCATGGGGCGGAAGGTGTCCCAGGAGATGGCCCAGCTGCCGGCAAGCGTAAGGATCAGCAGGATCGGAACCAGGCTCAGGGTGATGACCGTAATGGCGTGGGTGATCCCGTTGCCGCCCATCGTGGAGATGAGGCCGCGCGCCCAGAAGCCCGTGCCGCCCAGATCCACAAAGTTATCGTATACATAGTACTCCGCGCCGCCGATGCGCTCGGTGCGGATGGTGTTGTCGCGAAATTCCAGGCCGCTCAGATCCAGCTCCTCGGGGAGCGCGGCCTGCATCAGCTTTCCCTCCGCGTCATAATACACGCAGTAGGCTCCGTGGGAATAGGTGCTGAGCTCCTCCCAATCGACGGCGCCGTCCTCAAGCTCCGCCGAGGAGACAGCTTTCTCCACCGTCCCCACGAGATCCTGAACAGGGTCGCCGACCATGGCGCTGCGGTTGAGGAACAGCACGCCGCCGAATACCAGCGCCGCCAGCAGCAGTACCATCAGCGTCAGCCAGATTGCCAGGCGCAGCTTGGCCGAGACGGTGATGACCGGACTCCCGCTCAGCTGCAGAAGGTGCTTCTCCCTGCGCTTCATGGATCCTCCCTGAGCACCCATCCGGCGCCCCAGACGGTATGGATGAGCTTCTTGTCAAAGCCCGTATCCATCTTCCGCCGCAGATAGCCCACGTAGACGTCCACGATGTTCGTGCCGCCCTCGTATTCAAAGTTCCAAAGATTGTTTTCGATCATCTCCCGCGTCAGCACGACGCCGCGGTTGCGCATCATGTATTCCAGCAGCGCAAATTCCTTGGCGGTGAGCTCGATGGCTTTGCCGGCGCGGGAGACGGTGTGCGCCGCAGCGTCCAGCACCAGGTCGCCCACGGTGTAGACGTTGGAGCGGTTGTCGGTGGTCTTGCGGGCCATCACGCGCACTACCGCCATGAGCTCGCGGAAGTCAAAGGGCTTGACGAGGTAATAGTCTCCCCCGCTCTCCAATCCCTCGACGCGGTCCTCCACGCTGTCGCGCGCGGTCAGAAAGAGCACCGGGGTGTTGTCGCCCTGGCGGCGCAGGGTCCGCACGACCTCCAGACCGTCGAGTTTGGGCATCATCACGTCGAGGATGACAACGTCGTAGCGCGCGCAGGCGCAGTATTCCAGCGCCTCCTGGCCGTTAAAGCAGCTGTCAGCGCTGTAGCCCTCGTCCTCGAGCGCCTCGGTAATGATACGGTTGAGCGTCTTTTCGTCCTCTACGACCAGTACGCGCATGGGCCTTCCTCCTTGTTCGCTTCTTTTTTTGTTTCATTCTATCATAAAA
The DNA here is from genome assembly GCA_002371675.1 of Clostridiales bacterium UBA3758. Taxonomy (GTDB): domain Bacteria; phylum Bacillota; class Clostridia; order Oscillospirales; family Oscillospiraceae; genus Limivicinus. The sequence continues at coordinate 94,440 of DFGE01000015.1, read as the reverse complement.
CCGAAGCCCTGCAAAGCTTTGGATTGCAGAATAGCGCCGCATCTGCTATACTGCCCTTGCAAGCAATCGGACCGGGATCTGTCCGCCGGGTCACTCCGGCGAGGCAGTCAACAGGGGAATCTGGGTGAAATGCGCCAATAGCGGCGCATCATTCCCTCGCGAGGCCGTCACTGTGAAGCGGGGCGAACGCCCCCGAAGTCAGAAAACCTGCCCGGACAGCAAAAAATCTCTGCTGTGTCGCACGAAGAACCGCGGAACCCGGTTGAAACACAGGCGCGCTGCGCCGCTCTTTCTTCTTGGTGCGATTTCCGAAATACAAGAAAGGGGGACAATATGTCCAAGAAAACCAGAAACATCATCATTGCCGTGGCCGTCCTGCTTGTCGTGGTCATCGGCGCCCTGCTCCTCGCGAACGCCCTCAAGCCCCAGGCTCAGGCCGGCGGCAAAACCATCACCGTGGTCGTGACCCACAAGGACGAGAGCACGAAGGAATTTCGCATCACGACTGACGCCGAGAATCTCCGCGGCGCGCTCGAGCAGGAGGGACTGATCGCCGGCTCCGAGAGCGAGTACGGCCTGTTCATCGAGACCGTCGACGGAGAGACCGCCGACTCCGCCAATCAGGAGTGGTGGGCTCTGACCAAGGACGGCGAGATGACGCCGACCGGCGCGGACGACACCATGATCGCGGACGGCGAGCACTATGAGCTCACCCTCACGATCGGCTGGTAAGCTCTCCGCGCGCGAGATCTGCATCCTCGCGCTGATGGGGGCGCTGATCTTCGCGACGAAGTTTGCCCTCGCCTCCATCCCCAACGTCAACCTCAACAGCGTGCTCATCATCCTCACGGTGGTGTTCTTCGGCTGGAAGGCGCTCTACAGCGTGGGCATCTACGTGATGCTCGAGGGCTTGATTTTTGGCTTCGGCGTCTGGTGGTTCAGCTACATCTTCGTCTGGCCGATCCTGGTGATCGCCGCGATGCTGCTGCGGAAAAACGATTCTGCGGTGATCTGGGCGGTGCTCGCCGGGGCCTACGGGCTCTGCTTCGGGCCGCTGATGTACATTCCCTATTTTTTCATCAACGGCGGCTGGGAAATGTATCTGGCCATGTGGATCAACGGCATTGCCTTCGACGTGACGCACTGCGTGAGCAATTTCGTCCTCACGCTGATCCTCTTCCGCCCGCTTTACAAGGTGATGAGCGCCCTGCTCCGCAGCGGGACGCCGGGCAAAACTCCATAAGCAAACGCCGCCGGGAAATTCCGGCGGCGTTGTTTTCTGATTCTCAGTTCCCTTTGAATTTCGCGCGCAGAGCGGCGAGAGCGTCCTCCATGTTCAGCTCGGGCTGTTTGGGCTTCTGCTCGCGGGGGCGGTTCCGGTCGTTTCGGGCGTTCCGGTCATTCCGGGGATTCTGCCCGCTCTGTCCGCCCGGCCGGCTCTGACGCTTCCCCTCATCGCGGCGGGGGCGGCTGCGCTCTGCACTGCGCTTCTCGTCGCGTGCCTTGAGCTTCTCGGGCGGCAGCAGCGAGAGGGCGATGCGCTCGCGCTCGGCGTCGATCTCGTGCACCCAGACCTCCACGATGTCGCCCACGGAGACCACGTCCATGGGATTGACGTTGCGCTTCTCGGACATGCGCGAGACATGCACCAGGCCGTCCTCATGCAGGCCGATATCCACGAAGGCGCCGAAATTCACAACGTTGCGCACCGTGCCGGAGAGCCTGTCGCCCACCTTCAGGTCGCTGATATCAAGGATGTCGCTGCGCAGGAGCGCGCCGTCGAACTGCTCGCGGTAGTCGCGCAGGGGCTGGCGGATGGCGTCCTCGATGTCATGCAGAGTGTAGGGGTCGATGCCCAGGGGTGCGGTCTTCTCGGCGGGGAACTCGGCGTCCTTCTCTCCGAGGGCGCGGATGCCGCAGGCGGCCATGAGGCTGCGCGCTGCCTCGTAGCTCTCGGGGTGGATGGCGGTCTGGTCAAGGGGCTCGTCCCCGTCCTTGATACGCAGGAAGCCGGCGCACTGCTTGAAGGCCTTGGGGCCGAGGCGCTTGACCTTGAGCAGCTGGCTGCGGTTGGAGAAGCGGCCGTTCTCGTTGCGGTAGTTCACGATCTCGCCGGCGATGGCGGCGTTGAGGCCGGAGATGTGGGTCAGCAGCTCGCTGGAGGCGGTGTTGAGATCGGCGCCTGTGCGGTTGACACACTTCATGACGGCTTCGTCCAGCCGCTCGGTCAGCGCTTTCTGGGGCAGATCGTGCTGATATTGGCCGACGCCGATGGATTTGGGGTCGATTTTGATGAGCTCGGCCAGGGGGTCGAGCAGGCGGCGCGCGATGGAGACGGCGCTGCGCTCCTCGACGGGCATGTCCGGGAACTCCTTGCGCGCAGCCTCCTGCGCGGACCAGACGGAGGCGCCGGCCTCGGAGACGATGGCGTAGCTCACGTCGAGCCCATTTTCGCGGATGAGCTCCGCGATGAGCTGCTCGCTCTCGCGCGAGGCGGTGCCGTTGCCGATGGCGACGATCTTCACGCCGTACTTGCGGATGAGCATGAGGAGCTTCTGCTTGGAGGGCACGAGGTCGACGTTCTTGCCGCGGAAGGGAAAGACCTTGTCCACAGTGAGCATGCGGCCGGTCTCGTCGATGACGGCGAGCTTGCAGCCGTTATAGAAGCCGGGGTCAAAGCCGAGGATCACGCGCCCGGTGAGCGGCGGCTGCAGCAGGAGCTTTTCGAGGTTGGCGGAGAAGATCTCAATGGAGCTCCTCTGCGCGCGCTCGGAGAGCTCGGAGCGGATCTCGCGCTCTATGGAGGGGAAGAGCAGCCGGTCGCAGCCGTCCTCCGCCGCGAGACGGAGCTGCGCCTCAGCGACGGTCTCCTTGTTCTTGAGCAGCGCCAGCAGAGCCTTGCGCTTGAGCAGCGCGTCGTCAAAGCTCAGGGAGACGCTGATGACCTTTTCCTTCTCGGCGCGGTCGATGGCCATGATGCGGTGGTCTGCGAGGGTGCTCAGGCGTTCCGTGTAGTCATAGTAATTGCGGTAGACCTCTTTCTCGTCCTCCGCGTCCTTTTTCTTTTTGGTGACGACGGAGCCCGCCTTGAGGATGCTGTCCTTGAAGTCCCAGCGCTGCTGGGCATTGTCGCTCACGGCCTCGGCGATGATATCGCGCGCGCCCTGGAGCGCTGCCGCGGCGTCGGCGACCTCCTCGGTGACATATTTCTGCGCCTCTGCCTCCACGTCTCCGCTCTCGGGCAGAGCGAGCAGCCAGTCCGCCAGGGGCTGGAGCCCGACCTTGATGGCCGCGGCGGCGCGGGTCTTTTTCTTCTGCATATAGGGACGGTAGACATCCTCTACCTGGGAGAGCTTCGTGCAGCTCAGGACGCTCTCGCGGATCTCGTCGGTGAGCTTGCCCTGCTCGGCGATGAGACGCAGGACGTCCTCCTTGCGCTCGGCGAGGCGGTTTTCGTAGTCGTACTGCTTCTGGATGGCGAGGATCTGCTCCTCATCCAGGCCGCCCGTCTGCTCCTTGCGGTAGCGAGCGATAAAGGGGACGGTATCCCCCTGTTCCAACATTTCCAGGGTGCTGCGCACCTGCTGTTCGCCGATCTTCAGCTCCTTGGCGAGCGCGGCGAGGATCTCTTCGTTCATGTGTTCCTTGGCCTTTCTTCGTTGATATGCGGGTCTGCCTTTTCTGCAGACCCGGACATTGTAGCACAAGGTAGGGAAAATAGCCAGAGGGTATTTCCAAATACGCACGGCGGGAAATCGGGCACATTTGGTTGAACAATTCCTAAGCCTGTGATATAGTGAAGAACACAACGGGCTTGCGCAGGCCATGCCGCGCTGGCCCAGTACAGACGGCAGCAAATAATCATACAGGAGGACCGCAATTCATGGAGGAAGCGTTTCATACTGCTCCGGTAGTTCTGGACGGCAAAAGCCTGACCATCGAAGAGGTGGTTGCGGCTGCCAGGTTTCATGCTCCGGTCTCGCTCTCCCCTGCCCGCTATGCGGATATCGACCGCGCGCGGAGTCTGGTCGAGCGCATTCTGGAAGAGGAACGCCGGGTATATGGCATTTCCACAGGTTTCGGCGAATTCTCAAAGGTAAATGTGGGCCGCGAGCAGAGCGGCCAGCTTCAGGAAAATCTCATTCTCAGCCACTGCGTGGCCGTGGGAGAGCCGCTCGCGGAAGAAGTCGTCCGCGCGATGATGCTCCTGCGCGCAAACGCCCTTGTGCTCGGCAACTCCGGCATCCGCCGCGAGCTGATCGAGGCGCTCATCTCGATGCTCAACAAGGGCGTCACCCCCGTTGTTCCCCAGCAGGGCTCCCTCGGAGCCTCCGGCGATCTCGCGCCGCTGGCGCACATGGCGCTGGTGCTGATCGGCCGGGGCGAGGCCTGGTATCAGGGCGAGCGCATGCCCGGCGGCGAGGCCATGGCCAGGGCCGGCATCCCGACCTATCGCCTGCTCGCCAAGGAGGGGCTCGCGCTCATCAACGGCACCCAATGCATGACCGCGCTCGGCGTGCTCGCCTGGTATGACGCGAACCGCGGCGCGCTGCTGGCGGATCTGGCCGCCTCCATGAGCATGGAGGCGCTCACCGCCCTGACCTCCGCCTTTGACCTCCGCATCCACGCGCTGCGTCCGCACGGCGGGCAAACGCTTGTCGCCGGGAACATCCGCCTCCTGCTCGCCGGCAGCCCCACGGCCGAGGCCTCGAAGGATCTGCGTGTGCAGGACGCCTACGCCATCCGCTGCATCCCGCAGGTGCACGGCGCCGTGCGCGACACGCTTGGCTATGTGAAAACCGTGCTGGAAACGGAGATCAACTCCGTCACCGATAACCCCATCCTTTTCCCCGAGGACGAGAGCGTCATCTCCGGCGGCAACTTCCACGGCGAGCCCGTGGCACTGGCGATGGACTATCTGGGCATCGCCGTCGCGGAGCTCTGCTCCATCTCGGAGCGGCGGCTCGAGCGCATGGTGAATCCCGGGCTCTCCAACGGTCTGCCCGCCTTCCTCACGCCCAACGGCGGCCTCAACTCCGGCTATATGATCTGCCAGTACTCGGCGGCCTCCATCGTCTCGGAGAACAAGGTGCATGCCCATCCCGCCTCGGTGGACTCCATCCCCTCCTCGGCCAACCAGGAGGATCACGTCAGCATGGGTACGACCGCCGCACGCAAGGCTCGCGTGATCGTGAACAATCTCTATTCCGTGCTGGCCTTTGAGCTCATGGCCGCCGTACAGGGCATCGACCTCAGAGGGATTGCCTCCGCGCTCTCCCCTGTCCACGAGAAGCTCTATGCCGCGGTGCGCGAATGCGTCCCCTTCTGCGAGGACGACCATGAGCTTCGCTGCGACGTTGCGGCAATGAACGCGCTCATCCGCAGCGGAAAACTCGAACAGATCGCCCGGAAGACGATCCCGGAGCTGCAATAAACCGCAACCGAACAATTCAACAAAGGAGGACGCGCATGAAAACCTGTCTCGGCATCGAATTCGGCTCGACCCGCATCAAGGCTGTGACCATCAACGGGCAGTTTGCCCCCGTCTCCTCCGGGGACTACACCTGGAAGAGCGACTATCTCGACGGCGTCTGGACCTACGACCTTGCGGAGGTCTGGGCAGGACTCAAGGAAGCGCTTAAGACCGTGGAGGACCGCGGCGGGATCGCGGCCGCAGGCGTCTCGGCCATGATGCACGGCTATCTTGCCTTCGACGAGAACTGGGAACTGCTGACGCCCTTTCGTACGTGGCAGAACACCATCACCGGCCAGGCCGCCGAGGAGCTCACGGCGCTCTTCGGCTTCAACATCCCGCAGCGCTGGAGCATTGCGCATCTCTATCAGGCGGTCCTGAACGGCGAGGAGCATCTGCCCCGCATTGCGCATATCACGACCCTCGCCGGCTACGTGCACCACGCGCTCACGGGTGAAAACGTCCTCGGTGTGGGCGACGCCTCGGGTATGTTTCCCATCGACAGCGAAACGCTGGATTATGACGCCGCGATGCTCGCGAAGTTCGATGCGCTCGGCGTGCTGCCGAAGCCGCTGAAGGAATATCTCCCCGCCGTCCTGCCCGCAGGCGCCGCTGCAGGCACGCTCAGCGAAGCGGGCGCTGCGCTGCTCGACGGGCTGCTTCCCCCGGGGATCCCCTTCGCGCCGCCCGAGGGTGACGCGGGCACCGGCATGACGGCCACCAACGCCGTCGCCGCGCGCACGGGCAATGTCTCCGCCGGCACCTCGATCTTCTCCATGGTCGTGCTGGAAAAGCCGCTTGCGAAGGTCTATCCGGAGATCGACCTTGTCACTACGCCGACGGGCAAGCCGGTAGCCATGGTGCACTGCAACAACTGCACCAACGACTCCAACGCCTGGTTCGGCATCCTGCGCGAGACCGCAGAGCTCTTCGGCGCGAGCCCCGACACCGGCACGCTCTTCACGAAGCTCTACCAGAAATCCCTCGAGGGCGAGGCGGACTGCGGCGGCGTGCTCACCTACAACTATCTCACGGGCGAGGGAGTAACGCATCTCGACGAGGGCCGTCCCCTCGTGCTGCGCCGCCCGGACAGCCGCTTCACGCTCGCCAACTTCCTCCGCTCCCAGCTCTACGCCACGATGGCGACGCTGAAGATCGGCATGGACATCCTCGCGCGCGAGGACGTGCGGATCGACCGCCTGATGGGCCACGGCGGCCTCTTCAAGACCCCGGTCGTGGGACAGCGGTACCTGGCCGCCGCCTGCCGCGCCCCCGTCACCTGCATGGAGACGGCCGGCGAGGGCGGCCCCTACGGTATGGCGCTGCTCGCAGCCTTCCTGCTGCACGGCGCGGGCACGCTGGAGGACTTCCTGGAGAGGGAGGTCTTCGCCGGAGCCAAGGCCGTCACAGTTGAGCCCGACAGGGAAGACGCCGCAGGCTTTGCTTCCTATCTCGAAGCCTATCAAAAAGGCCTCGCCGTCGAGCGCGAAGCCGTCAGGGAGGTCTGAACATGCTGGAGCAACTGAAAAAACAGGTCTGTGAAGCCAATCTGCTGCTGCCGAAGCACGGCCTCGTCACTTTCACCTGGGGCAACGTCTCCGCGATCGACCGTGCGAGCGGCCTCGTCGTCATCAAGCCCTCGGGTGTGGAGTACGACGGGATGCAGCCGGAGGACATGGTGGTGGTCGATCTTGAGGGCAAGGTCGTAGAGGGGCACTACAAGCCCTCCTCCGATACGCCCACCCACGTGGAGCTCTACAAGGCTTTCCCCGGGCTCGGAGGCGTCGTGCACACGCATTCCCGCTGGGCGACCTCCTTTGCCCAGGCCGGCTGCGGCATCCCCGCCTACGGCACCACCCAGGGCGACTATTTCTATGGCGAGATCCCCTGCACGCGGCACATGACGCCGGAAGAGATCGCCGGAGAATACGAAAGGGAGACCGGCACGGTCATCATCGAGACCTTCCGCGAGCGAGGCATCGACCCCGAGCAGGTCCCGGCGGTGCTGGTCATGAGCCACGGCCCCTTCGCCTGGGGCAAGGACGCGATGAACGCCGTCCACAACGCCGTGGTGCTCGAGGAGGTGGCCTTCATGGCGCTGCACGCGAGGATTCTCAACCCCGCGCTTCCTCCCATGCAGCAGGAGTTGCTGGACAAGCACTATCTCCGCAAGCACGGCAAAAACGCCTATTACGGCCAGAACTGATATTAAATCCCCATGCGCCTCGCGGCGCACCACGACGCATGAAAGCCTCATGCGCATGGGGATTTTTCCGCATGCCATTCGGTTGCCCCGTCAGGGGCGAGAATGGCGCGTTTGAATCAATTGTTTACTATGGAAGCGCCAGCTTTCATAGTAATACCCGATAAGAAGCTTTAAAAGATTTCGATTCGGTATTAGTATGACAGCAAAACGCCTCCGGGATGATCCGGAGGCGTTTTGCTGTTATCGCTTGAAAGCGCTCAGAACAGGCCGCTGATGCGGCCGGATTCGTCCACGTCGATACGCTCGGCGGCGGGGACCTTGGGCAGGCCTGGCATCGTCATGATATCGCCCGTGAGCGCGACGAGAAAGCCCGCCCCGGCGGATACCTTGAGGCTGCGCACCTGAATGCTGAAGCCCCTCGGCGCACCAAGTCTGGAGGCGTCATCGGAGAAGCTGTACTGCGTCTTGGCCATACAGACGGGCAGCGCGTCGAAGCCCAGCTCCTCGAGCTGCTGCAGCTGCTTCCTGGCGGCGGCGGCCAGCTCCACGCCGTCCGCGTGATAGACGCGCCGCGCGATATGCTCAAGCTTCTCCGGGATGCTCTCCTTCTCGTCATAGCAAAAGCGGAAGTCGTTCTCCTCCTCGCAGAGGCGCACGACCTCCTCGGCCAGCGCCATACCGCCCTCGCCGCCCTTGGCCCAGACCTCGGACAGCACGACGCGCACGCCCAGCTCGGCACACTTTTCTTCGAGCAGCCGCAGCTCCGCCTCTGTGTCCTGCGGGAAGCGGTTGATGGCCACGACGGCGGGCAGGCCAAAGACCTCCTTTACGTTGCGCACATGCTGCAGCAGGTTCGGCAGACCCTTCTCGAGCGCGGCGAGGTTTTCCTGCGCCAGCTCCGTCTTGGGCACGCCGCCGTGCATCTTGAGCGCGCGCACCGTGGCGACCACCACCACCGCGTCCGGCTTCAAACCGGCCATGCGGCACTTGATGTCAAAGAACTTTTCCGCGCCGAGATCCGCGCCGAAGCCGGCCTCCGTCACCGCGTAATCGCCGAGCCTGAGCGCCATGCGCGTGGCCATGACGGAGTTGCAGCCGTGGGCAATGTTGGCGAAGGGGCCTCCGTGCACGAAGGCGGGCGTGTGCTCGAGAGTCTGTACGAGGTTCGGCTTGAGCGCGTCCTTCAGGAGTGCGGCCATGGCCCCGGCAGCCTTGAGCTGCGCGGCCGTGACAGGCTTTTTATCGTAGGTATAGCCCACGACGATGCGCCCCAGGCGCTCCTTGAGATCGCTGATGCTGCTCGCAAGGCAGAGGATCGCCATGACCTCGGAGGCCACGGTGATCTCAAAGCCGTCCTCGCGCGGCGTGCCGTTGACGCGCCCGCCGAGGCCGTCCACGATGAAGCGAAGCTGCCGGTCGTTCATGTCCACGGCGCGCTTCCAGGTGATGGTTCTCGGGTCGATGCCCAGGGCGTTGCCCTGCTGGATGTGGTTATCGAGCATGGCGGCGAGCAGGTTGTTCGCCGCACCGATGGCGTGGAAGTCCCCGGTGAAGTGGAGGTTGATGTCCTCCATGGGGACGACCTGGGCGTAGCCTCCGCCGGCCGCGCCGCCCTTGATGCCGAACACAGGGCCGAGGGAGGGCTCCCGCAGCGCAACGACGGCCTTTTTGCCTATGCGCCGCAGGCCATCGGCGAGGCCGACAGTCGTGGTGGTCTTGCCCTCGCCCGCGGGGGTCGGCGTGATGGCAGTGACGAGGATAAGCCTGCCGTCGGGACGGCCGCTGTTTTTCAGGCAGTCAAGCGAGATTTTGGCCTTGTAGCGGCCGTAGTTCTCGACGTATTCCTCCGGGATGCCGAGCCCCGCAGCGATCTCGTTTATAGGCTTGAGCGGGGTGCTCTGCGCGATCTCGATATCGGATTTCCATTCCATGGCGGATCAGCTCCTTTTAGCTGTTCTGCGCGGCGATCTCACCGCGCTTGATGACGGTCTCCACGAGATCGTCGCCGAAGCGATAGAAAATATAGTTCAGATCCTCCGCGTCCCAGACGAGCAGATCCGCCTGCTTGCCCGGCTCGACGGAGCCCAGGCTGTCCGCGCGGCAGAGAGCGGCGGCGGCATTGAGCGTCACGGCCGTGAGGCATTCCTCCGGCGTCATGCGGTAGCGGTAGCAGCCGATGTTCATGGCGAGCGGCAGATTGCTGCAGGGGCAGGAGCCGGGGTTGAAATCGCTCCCGAAGGCGACGGGAACGCCCGCCTCGATCATCTGCCGGGCGGGGGCGAAGGAAGAGCCGAGATAGAAGGAGGTCGCGGGCAGGCAGCAGGCGACAGTACCGCCCTTTGCCATGGCCTCAATGCCGCTCTGCTTACAGCGGATCAGATGCTCGCAGGAGACCGCGCCGATCTCCCCGGCCATCTCCGTGCCGCCGATGGGGTCGATCTCGTCGCTGTGGCACTTGCTCCTGAGGCCGAGTTTCTGCCCGGTGAGGAGCACACGGCGGCATTCCTCCGGCGTGAAGACCCCTGTCTCGCAAAACACATCGCAAAACTCCGCGAGGCCGCGCCCCGCCGCCTGCGGGAGCATCTCCTCGATGATGAGCGAGAGATAGCCCTCCCGGTCGTTGGCATACTCCTTCGGCAGGGCGTGCGCCGCCATGAAGGTGGACACGAGCTCCACCGGCTGGCGTGCCTTGAGCTCCTGCACAGCCTCGAGCATCTTGAGTTCCCCAGCGAGCGAGAGTCCGTAGCCGGACTTGCACTCACAGGTCGTGACGCCGCGGCACAGCATCTTGTGCAGCTCCTTTTCGGCCTTTTCGATCAGCTCCTCTTTCGCGGCGGCGCGCGTGCGCTCCACCGTGGAGAGGATGCCGCCTCCGGCAGCGAGGATTTCCAGATAACTCACGCCGTGCAGCTTCATGCCCAGCTCATGCTGCCGCCAGCCGCCGAACACCAGGTGGGTGTGCGGGTCGATGAGGCCGGGAGTCACGAGCCGGCCGTGCGCGTCGATGCGTCGGTCGGCCGCCGGCACAGCCCCGCTCCCAACGGCAGTGATGACGCTATCCTCCCAGGCGACCCAGGCGTTTTTCAGAAAGCTGATCTCGCCCTGCTCATGCCCGCGGCGGGCAGCGCTGCCCTCCGGTGTGGCAAGCAGGCCGATGTTTTCCAGCACAGTTTTCATCTCTTACTCCTGCAGTTGGGGCACGAGCGCGAGGATCTTCGCCTCCTCGGCGAGTGCGAGCTCCTGCAGCGCGGCGCAGGCGGCCTTCTGCTCGGCCACAAAGGCCTCGTCCCGGATGGAGGCAAGGTTGATGCGCACGTTGAGCAGCGAGCCCAGCACCGCCGCGCGCGCCATCAGCGCGGCCACCATGCCGTCCGTCACGGCGTTTTTGTTGCCGTGCCGCACGGCGGCCTCCGCGATCGGAAAGACCCGGGCGGCGAGACGCGCGGTGGAGAGCGGGACCAGGGCAGCCTCCTTGAGACCTTTCTGCATGGCCGCGCGGCGCGCGGCCTTCTCCTCCTCCGTGCCCTTGGGCAGAGCGAGGGCGGCCATATAGCCGTTGAAGGCCTCGGTGTCGGCGTCCATGGCGGCGAGCAGCTCGCCCATGAGCGTCCTGCCCTCAGCGGCAAGCGCCGTCATCTCCTCCTGCACGTCCTCATAGCCCTTTTTGCCCAGGCTGAGGCTCCCCACCATCGAGGCAAGGGCGGCGCCGAGCGCCCCGGCGAGGGCGGAGATGGAGCCGCCGCCCGGCGCGGGCGCGTCGGACGCGGTGAGCGACAGCAGCTCCGAGACCGGAAGATCACACATTTTCACGCTCTTCACCTCAGAAATTGTTTTCCAGCACCTGCCCGATCGAGAAATTCTCGATCTGCAGGTAATACTCCGCACAGTCGATCAGCGCGGCCATGGGCACCATGCCGATGACCTCCGAGCCGACGACGTTCACGCCATAGCGCCGCGCCTCCATCTTCACGGCCTCGAAGGCGCGGTAGACGGCGGTGCGGGTGTAGTCGGTGAGATTCATGGAGACCTGGGCGATGTTGCGCTCCTCGAGCATCACGCCGAGCGCCTTGATGCAGGCGTAGCCGCCGCTGCTCAGACGCACGCGTTTGGCGATGTCCTTGGCGATCTGGAGATTCGGCGTGTCGAGGTTGACGTTGAAGGCGACGAGCGGCATACGCGCGCCGACGGCAAAGACGCCGGCGGTCGGGTGCGGGTGGTCGGGACCGAAGTCAGGCTTCCACTCGGGCAGCTGCATTTTCTCCGCCATGCCCTCGAACTGGCCCTTGCGGATGGCGGCCAGGTTCTCGCGGTGGGGCGCGGATGCGGATTTTTCATAGAGGAAGCTGGGGACGCCGAACTTCTCGGCGACCTCCGCGCCGACGCGCTTTGCCAGTGCGTCCGCCTGCTCGATCGTGCAGTTTCTGACCGGGATGAAGGGCACCACGTCGGCCGCGCCCATGCGCGGGTGCTCGCCCTTGTGGACGCGCATGTCGATAAGCTCGGCGGCAAGGCCGATGGCCTCAACGACCGCGTCTCCCAGCGGCTCGATCTCGCCGATCACGGTGACGACGGTGCGGTTATGATCCTTGTCGCTGGAGTAGTCGAGGAGCTTCACGCCCTCCTTGCCGCGGAAGGCCTGGACGATCTTTTCAACCTTGTCGAGATCCCGGCCCTCGCTGAAGTTGGGCACGCATTCCATGATGGTGTTGAACATGTCCGTTCTCCTGTATTCTTTATTTTTCAACGCTCTCGAGCGCGGCCTGCACCAGCTCGTCGTCCGCGAGGTAGGGCATGGTGATGTGATCCTGCCCGGCGTAGAGCTTGTTGTACTCCGCTGCGGTGCTCATGGCGTGCTCGTTGCGGGCCCAGCTGCGGCGCGCAACGCCGACCATCGTATCCCAGGGCATGGCCATCTTCAGGATGTTGTCCACGCGCTCGGAGCCGTCGAGCACCATGCCGAAGCCGCCGTTGATCGCGCGTCCGATGCCGGTGCCGCCGCCGTTGTGCAGGGCGATGTAGCTCATGCCGCGCGCGGCGTTGCCGGCGTAGCACTGGGTGGCCATCTCGGCCATGATGTTGGAGCCGTCCTTGATGTTGGAGGTCTCGCGGAAGGGCGCATCGGTTCCGCCGGTATCGTGGTGGTCGCGGCCGAGGATGACGGGGCCGATCTCGCCGTTGCGCACCATCTCATTGAACTTGAGGGCGAGGTTCATGCGGCCCATCGCGTCCTGATAGAGGATGCGGCACTGCGTGCCGACGACGAGCTGGTTCTTCATCGCGTCGCGCACCCAGACATAGTTGTCATAGTCCTGGTAGCGGCGGTTGTGTTCCTTGATGTACTCGGCGGCGGCCTTGTCGGTCTTCTCCAGATCCTTCGGGTCGCGGCTCAGGCAGCACCAGCGGAAGGGGCCGTAGCCGTAGTCGAAGAGCTGGGGGCCGAGGATATCCTCCACGTAGGAGGGGAAGACGAAGCCGTCAAGATCGTTTTCGCCGTTCTTGCAAATGCGCTTGACGCCGGTGTCGTAGACGGCCTTGAGGAAGCTGTTGCCGTAGTCGAAGAAGTAGGTGCCGCGCTCGTGGAACTTCTCGATCAGCTCAATGTGATGCTGCAGGGACTTGTCCACCAGCTTGCGGAAGTCCTCCGGGTCCTTGTCGAGCATCTCGGTGCGCTGCTCGAAGCTGAGGCCCTGCGGGCAGTAGCCGCCGTCATAGGGCACATGGCAGGAGGTCTGGTCGCTCATCAGATCGACATGGATATCCTTCTCCAGCAGGTACTCGAGCAGATCGACGACGTTGCCGTGGTAGGCGACGGCGCAGCCCTCGCCCTTCTGCTGGTACTCCAGCGCGATCCGGACTGCCTCGGCCAGATCGTCGGTCCGGTGGGTGACCCAGCCCTGCTCGTAGCGGGTCTGGATGCGGCTCTCGTCGACCTCCGCAATGATGGAGGACACGCCGACAATGACGGCTGCCTTGCCCTGGGCGCCGCTCATGCCGCCGAGGCCGGAGGAGACGAAGAGCTTGCCGGCGAGGTTGCCGTCCTGCGGGATGCCGAGCTTGAGGCGCCCGGCGTTGAGCAGGGTGTTGAAGGTGCCGTGGACGATGCCCTGGGGGCCGATGTACATCCAGCCGCCGGCGGTCATCTGGCCGTAGTTGGCGACGCCGAGCGCCGCGGCGCGGTTGAAGTGCTCCTGATCGTCAAAGGCGCCGACCATGAGGCCGTTGGAGAGGATCACGCGGGGAGCCAGCTTGTGGGAGTGGAAGAGGCCGAGCGGGTGGCCGGACATGACAACCAGGGTCTGCTCATCGGTCAGCTCCTCGAGGTATTTCTTGATGAGGCGGTACTGCATCCAGTTCTGGCAGACCTGGCCGGTCTCGCCGTAGGTCACGAGCTCATAGGGATAGAGCGCCACGTCAAAATCCAGGTTGTTGTCGATCATGACCTGGATGGCGCGGCCCTCGATACATTTGCCCTTGTACTGGTCAATGGGCTTGCCGGAAAGCTTGCCCTCCGGGCGGAAGCGGTAGCCGTAGATCCTGCCGCGCTCCTCCAGCTCCTGCGCAAATTCCTTAGCCATCTGGGCGTGGTGATCCGGGTGGATGTAGCGCAGGGCGTTCTTGATCGCCAGCGCCTTGTCAGCGGCGGAGAGCTTGGATTCCCTGCGGGGCGCGCGGCGGTAGCTGGGATCCATTTTCGGATACGCCGGGAGCTCATAGTCGAGCTTGATGGTCATGGCGTCCTGTAGTTCGGTTTGTTCACTCATGTTGCGGCCTCCTGATAATAATATGATCACGCAGATTGCAAAAAGGGCAAAACAGAGAAATATTGTCGCAAAAACTGTGCATTTTAGACAATCGCGGCGCATTTTTTGGTGAAAATACTTCCCATTCTTTAACAAAAGTATTAAATCACAATATCACGCCCTTGTCAACCGAAGCAGGGCGGGGTACGGAAAGTGCGCTTGATCCCGCATATGCGCAAAAAAGGAACCGGAAAACCGGTTCCTTTTTTTGCTGGATGGATTTGCGGATCAGTCCGTTTACTTGGCGTCGGAATCCTTTTTGAGCTTGGCGCGGACGATGGTGAAGGCCGGGATCACCAGGCCGAGGATGCCGGCATAGCCGATATAGCCGGTGACCTTCTGTGTCAGAACGCCCATGCCCAAAGAGGCGCCGAAAGCAGCGATGCCCAGCAGGATCGCGGTGATAACGGCGCGGCGCAGCTGGATGTTCTTAATGAAGGAGAAGAGCTTGCTGAAGCGGACGCAGCCCGCGTTTGCGATGCCGGCGGCGCTGGTCAGCACGGCGAGGGTCATGAGGATCGCAAAGACCCAGACCAGCCAGGGCATGCCCAGACCCATGATCACAGCCATGATGGGGTTGGAGTTCTTGCCCAGGTTGATGATGTCGGGGTTCACGGGGATGTAGCCGAAGAGGGTGACAGCAATGGCGATCATCAGGATGACGGTGACGATGTAGCCGGTGACGACAGCCTTCCTGGTCTCGGCACGGCTCTCCAGCAGGTCGGAGACGGACATGACGTTAAAGGCGATGGTGGACTGGAAGCAGCCGTAGAGGATGGCCTTCCAGATGGCGTTGAGCAGGGTGTTGTTCTGCTCAATGGGAGGCGCCTTGAAGGCGGCGGCATAGTCGGGCTTGCCGGAGGCGGAGCTGAGGATGAAGATGAGCAGCACGATGACCACGATAGCGTACATCATGTACTTGGAGGAGCGGGCCACCAGCTTGGAGCCGTAGAGACAGAGCAGTGCCGCGACAATGATGGTCGGGATTGCGGAGGCCCAGAAGCTCATATGGAACATGTTGCCCAGGATGGTGGCCTCGCCGCGGATGGCAAGTCCGCCGGCGCCGATGACCGTGCCGACAAAGAGGATGTCATAGAAAACGACCATGATCTTGCCGAAGGTATCCTCGCCGAAGGCGGCCTGGACAAAGGAGCGGTAGTTGGTGGTGCCCTTGCTGCGGGCAAACTCCACCATGTAGAACATGACGCCGCCGGTAAGGAGCATGGCCAGCAGCGGCATCAGCAGGCCGATCACGCCGTACTTCTCATAATACTGGGCGGAGAAAACGCCGGTGGCAAAGCCGGGGCCGAAGTGACCGCCGAGCCAGACGGAAGCAACTCCGAGGTAGGAAGCCGCAAAGATGCTCTGTTTTTTGTTCATGTTGTTTTCCTCCTTTTTCTCTTTTTCTTAAACAAATGCGGGAAGCTGTGCCCTCGCCTCAGCGGTGGTCAAAGGACGTGCGGCCGATCAATGCGGACGCGAAGCCCTTCGCCATGGCGACGTGCAGCGGGTGCGTGAGATAATCCTGAAGCTGATCCGGAGAATCCAGCTCTACGGACGCCATGATGTCGGCATTGGAATCTCTCTCGATGCAGCAGCGGTAGACTGCCGGATTATTGAGGAAATCCAGCGTCCGGTCGAGCTCCTGATAGGTCGCGCGAACCTTCTTCTCGGCTGCATCCAGGTCGGTGCCGGGAGCAAACTTCAACAACACATAATGTACCACTTGTTCCTCCTTCTCCCCTCCGGTGCGGCGCACCGGGGGCAATTCAATCTATTACCGGCGGCACAGCGGAGACGCCGAAATAGCTGCTCCTCTCCCGGCTTCATCCGCGCTCCGCGGGCAAACAGCATTCTCCCGGCGGCCGGGAGGCAGGGACATGCGGGCTATATGCAGAATAATCCGCCTCCAGATGCAGGAAAAAGCGGATTATACGGTTCAAATTCATTTCTCTTGTATTATTATACTCACTTCAAATCTTAAAATCAAGTATCCCGCATAAGTTTTCCGCTCTTCTCCCAGTAATTCTGCGCAAAGCAGCCGGAGGATCGCCAAAAGCGATCCTCCGGCTGTATGTCGGCATGTCGGCAAATCAACCGTAAGAGTGCAGACCAGGGAGCAGCGTGTTCACGCCGGCGAAGGTGAAAAACACCACCGGCACCGCGATGATCAAAAACCAGGCCATCTTCACGCCGCTGTGCTTTTTCCGCAGCCGCAGATGCAGGTACACCGCGTAAATGATCCAGGTGATGAGCGCCCAGACCTCCTTGGGATCCCAGGTCCAGAAGGCCGACCAGGCCTGCTCGGCCCAGATGGCGCCGGAGAGGATCACGATCGTGAGGAAGAGGAAACCGAAGGCCACCAGGCGGTAGCTCAGGTAGTCCATCTGTCGGAGCGCTTTCTGGTCCTCCTCGCGGTGCTTTTTCTCCATGAGCACATAGCGCAGGCCGATGCTGCCGGCGATGACGAAGGAGGCGTAGCTCAGTACGGCGGAGCCGATGTGCACGCCGAACCAGGCGCTGCGCAGCGCGGGCATCAGCTCGCGGATCTCCATGGGCTGCAGGGCGGCGTAGGTGAGGATCAGCAGCGCCATGGGCATTGCCGCGACAGAGAGCCAGTCGGCCTTCAGGCGGCTGCGCAGGATGATGAGCATCAGCGCCACGCCCCAGGCGAAGGCAAAGGAGAACTCGAACTGGTTCGAGAGCGGCAGGCGCTTCGCGGCGACGCCGCGGGCGACAAAGAATACGCTCTGCACGGCAAAGGCGGCGACGAACACGAGCCAGGACGCCTTGAGCAGCTTGTCCTTCTTAAACGCCGCGCCGGCAAACTGCAGGGCGACCGAGGCGGCATACAGAACGATGACGACGACAAACAGGATCTTCATTCTCTTTCCTCCTCTTGTTCTTTCGCCGAGGCGGCTTCGGGCGCAGCTTCAGGCGCGTCGGGGAAGAGCGCCTCGAGTTCCATGCGCATGCTCTCCGGCTTGGGCCCGCCCACGGCGCAGCCCTCCCCGTCCACCTTCACCACGACGGGCGGCAGGAAGAAGGTGATGAAGAGCGCGAGGGTCATCAGCACGAAGGCGGCGATCAGCAGATCCTGCGCCAGCACGGAGACCTTCTTGATACGCAGCCCGGGATACTCGACGGGCTCGTTGAAGTGAAAGCGCAGGCCACCCGCCTCGATCTCGTCCCCGGGGAAGGCGAACATCGGGGAGAACTGCGTGCCGTCGGCCACCAGGATCTCGTAAACAGGGTTTGGATAGCGGCCGGCGGTGGCGGTCACGAGGGTGGCAGTCCCGTCCGGCTCCATGATGATGTCGGGATAGAGGGCCTCGAACCAGATGCCGTGCATCCCGTCAAGCGAGAGCATGACGAGCTCGGTCAGCAGAATGTCGTCCTGCCCCCCGGTCGCGAGGTTGGTCACGGTGACGGAGCCGGCGGTGGCGTAGGTGTTCTGATAAATCTTATAGCGGCCGCAGGAGAGCGGGTAATTGACCTTGACGGTTTGCCAGCCGCTCGCCTTCCCGCCCGGCAGCACGACCATAACGGTGCTCTGATAGTCGATACGCCCGCTCTCGTCCTCGATTTGAAAATCCTTCACGGCGATCTCCGTCCCGTCCTCCAGGTGCAGGGATTCGCCCGGCAGGCAGCTCATGTCCGTGACCTTCGGGGTGTAGAGCGTGAGCGCGCCGAAGAGCACCACCAGCAGGATCGACAGATGCAGCAGGAAGCTCCCGTATCGGCCGTAGCCGCGCTTGCGATAGACCGTGACCTCGCCGATCTGCTCGCTCTCGCAGCGCTTTTTGAGCAGGTGCTCGCGGAGCGTATCAAGCTCGTCGGGAGAGAGGAGCATGGTGTCGCGCATCCCGGCGGCACGCTGCGCCTCACTCTTCGCTGCTTTCACGACGGAGCGGATGCGGATGACGGAGCAGAGCGTGAGGTTCAGGCACAGCAGAGCCGTGATGAGGATGAAGTACCAGCTCTTATAGATGTTGTTGAGCTGCAGGGCAAGGATCGTGACGTGGGTGGCACCGTATTGCTGAACATACCAGGCCGCCTCGCGCTCCTGCGGGATCAGCGAGCCCGCCACGCAGCAGAGGGCGACAAGGATCAGCAGGAAGATGCCGAAGCGCATCGAGCGCAGAAAATTGTAGATCTTCTTCATAAGCGGACTACTCCAAAGGAAAACGCTGCCCGCCGCGCGGGCGGGCAGCGTCTATATAGATCGGTCGTATGGGTGTGGGGCGCTCAGGCCTTGCCGGTCAGCGCCTTGAGCTCGTTGATGGCCTGGTTGCAGAGCTCCTCCGCCTTGTCCAGGCAGTAGTTGGTGAGGGCCGGGTTGTGCGCGCCTTCGGCGTTCTCAACGAACACGAAGTCCCAATAGAACTGGGCGTCGCGCGCCAGGGAGCGGATGTTCTCCAGCTTCTTGTCGCTGAACTTGCCGCTCTCCACCGCGTCGGCCAGCAGCTCGGTCAGATGCTCGAGCTCGTAGCCGATGGAGTAGGTGCGATTCTCGATCTTCCGCTGGGTCTCATGCACCTCGCTGATGAGGTCGGCATGGCACTTGGAGCACTCGTTTTCGATCAGATCGGGGTTGTCCAGGGGGCTGATGAGGTGGTGGCTGGAGTAGGCAGTGCCGTCCTCCGCAACAGCGGCGGGCATATGGCAGTCCGCGCAGGTGTAGGTGTTGCGGTGCTGGCTGCCCTCGCCCAGGAAGGTCTCGAGCTCGGGGTGCTGCACCTTGATCTGCTTGACGCCGGTGCGGGGATTGGTGTAGTCCGTGAAGGGCTCGCCGGAGGGGAAGTTGCTCCCGTCGTTGTAGTAGGCGAGGATCGCATCCGGGCTCATGCTGGCGAGGCTGGTGTGCGGCAGGGTCGTGACGCCGGTCTCGGGGAAGAAGAAGTACTCGTTGTGGCACTGGCCGCAGGCGAGGTCGGCCGCGTCGATCTTCTCAAAGTCCTCTCCGACGGCGTCAATGAGATAGGTGTGCGTCACGGTGAGCACGCCGGGGTTGTTTGCATGGCAGCTGTAGCAGCTGATGCCATCGGTGATGTACTTCTGGTGGACCTCCTCGAAGTCCATCAGATAGGCCTCGGGGCCAAGCTCGTTGGCGAGATTGGTGAAGTCCGGGGTCTTGCAGGTCCAGCACTGGGCAAGCTTGTGGGGACGCGTGGTCTCCAGAATGTCGTCCACGTCATAGTAATGGCCGCGGGCGCTGCCGTAGCAGAAGGAGAAGCCGTAGGGCTCATAGAGCGTGGAGAGCATGGGATAGATCTCCAGATAGTCCTCGACCTCGCTCTCCTCGGAGGTCATGTTCCAGGAGTTGTACTCGTTGGGGAACTGCTCCGCCCAGTCGGCCGCGTGGATCACGGTGACGCCGGAATGGGTCTGCACCTGTTCGGCTACGACTTCAACCAGGACCTTGGCCGCGCCGAAGTTCGCCGGGTCGATCCCGCCGTTCTCCAGGGCGTTCACAATGGCGTTGCGGATGCCGTCCGAGCTGAGCGTCGCGCCGGAGACGGCGTCGACCTTCAGGCTGTTGTTCTGGAAGATGGTCGCAGGCAGCTCCTTTACCGCGACGGAGCCGATGCCCTCGGTCTCGCTCTGCTCGGTGACCTTGATCTGCCAGAGCTTGTCCTCCGTGGCGACGACGGTGACGGTGATGTCGCCGTTGCGGCCGGCAGCGGTGCCGGTCAGGGTCTGGGCCTCCGCGGGTACTTCCTTATCGGGCACACCCGCCCTTGCCGGGGCGTTCGCCGCGGAGATGCACAGGATCGCGACGATCAGCAGCAGGATGCCGCAGCCCGCGCCGAAGCGATCCAGCCATTTTTCTCTCTTCTTTTTCTTGTCCATGATACCCTCCAAGTAGTTATTACCAGGGGATAGAGATACGTAATTATAATACCTTATGCCGCGCCGAATGTCAAGGAAAGCAGCTGCGGGAAGCCTCCGAATCTGTCGTAAAGCGAAAAAGCAGGGTCTTTATTTTTTCAGCTCGCCGGGGCTCAGGCCGAAGCTCTCGCGGAAGGCGCGGTGGAAGGCGGAATAGTCTCCGAAGCCGCAGTCGGCCGCGGCCTTGCCCACCGGGACGCCCTCGCGGATCAGCCGCGCAGCCAGGAGGAGGCGCTTCTGGCGGACATAGGCGTGGGCGGTGCTGCCGGTCTGCGCCTTGAAAAGCCGCATGAAATGGTAGCGGCTGAGATAGACCTGCTCGGCAAGGATGTCCACCGTCAGCTCCTCGCTCAGGTGCTCATTTATATAAGAGAGCGCAGCGGCGATCTTGGGATCGAAAGCGGCCTCGGGCGCGGAGGCGGCGCTCATGCGGCCTACCTGGATGAGGATCTGCATCATGAGGGTATCGCGCATGGCCTGGGCGCCGAAGCGTTCGTCGCCGGCGGCCTTTTCATAAGCCTGCAGCGTCGCCTTCAGCTCGGCGCGCTGCTCCGCATCCGGCACCAGCAGCCAGCGGCGCTCGCGCTGGGCGCTCTCAAAGCAGTCCATCAGCCGCGCGTCCGGCAGCGCGCGCTCGAAATACTGCCGGTCGAGATAGAGGATGATACGCTCATAGGGCTCGCTGCGGTCGATCACCGCCTTGTGGATGGCATGGTGACGCACGAGCAGCACGTCCCAGGGACGCAGCTCGAAGTCTGCGTCCTCCACCAGGTAGCGTACCCGCCCCGAGAGCAACAGCACCAGCTTGTCAAATTCGTGGAAATGAAAATCCCGCTCCTGTCCGGCGGTATCCCGCAGATGAAAATAGCGGTAGTTTTCGTGCAGATACCCCTCGCGGGAATAGCTTTTTTCCGGCATGCTTCTCACCTCGGCTTAGTTTACCGCACTTTTTGCAAACTTTCAAGCAATTGACGCAATTTACTTTGCAATTGATTCGCATATACTGGGAATGAAGCAAAAACGAACTGGGAGGGTCTCATCATGTCCAAATTCGCCAAATACCTGAAGAGCAGCTGGTTCTTCTTCAGTATGATCATCGGCATCGTCGCCGGCATCATTGTCGGCTTCGCCTGGCCCGGCGCCGGCGTACTCGAGCCGCTCGGCACGCTGTTCATCAATATGATGTTCTGCGTCGTGGTCCCGATGGTCTTCTTCTCCATCTCCTCGTCCATCGCGAATATGAAGAGCGCAAGACGCGCCGGCAAGCTGATGGGCAGCACCGTGCTCACCTTCATGTGCACCACCATCATCGCTTCCGTCATCATGTACGTACTGGTCCGCTTCATCCCGGTCTACACCGGCGAACCCGCTTTTGAGCCGGGTGCATCCGAGCCCATGAGCGCAGGCGAGATGATCGTCGGCTTCTTCACGAAGGCGGACTTCCCCGAGCTCTGGAGCCGCAGATCCATTCTCCAGCTCATCATCGCCGGCATCTTCTTCGGCTTCGGCGTGCAGATGTGCGGCGGACCCAAGACCAAGGTCGCCGGTCTCCTGGAGGAGATTACCAACGTCCTCATGAAGGTCATTAAGCTCATCAGCTACTATGCCCCCATCGGCTTCTTCGGCTTCTTCGCCTCCCTGGTGGCCGCCCACGGCGCGGACTTCGTGTCCAGCTATGCCCGCGCGATCATCCTCTACTACATCGTCTCCTTCGCCTACATGTTCCTGATCTTCCCGCTCTACGCCCGCTTCGGCGGCGGCAAGGGCGCCGTCAAGGTCATGTTCAAGCACCTGTTCCGCCCCGCGGCCGTGGCCTTCGGCACCTGCTCCTCCGTCGCCACCATCCCCACCAACATGGAGGTCTCCGAGGACACCGGCATCTCCAAGGATGTCACCGATATCGTCCTCCCCATGGGCGCGACGATGAACATGGACGGCTCCGGCATGAGCGCCATCATCAAGGTCGCCTTCCTCTTCGGCATGTTCGGTAAGGACTTTGCCACGACCGACGCGCTCCTGGCCATCATCGTCGCCACGGTCTCCTCTGTCGCCATGTCCGGCATTCCCGGCGGCGGCGGCACCGGCGAACTGGTGCTCTGCTCCCTCTTCTTCCCCGAGCAGCTGGCCGTCGCCTTCCCGATCGCGCAGGCCATCGGCGACCTGGTCGATCCTCCCGCCACCATGGTGAACGCGGCCGGCGACTATGTGGCCTCCTTCATCGTCTCCCGCTTCAACGACGGCAAGGACTGGCTGCAGAAGAAGCTGCACGCGGACGCCCGGAAGAGCGGCGCCAATCAGAAGTAACATGCGCTATACCAAAATGCACGGCGCGGGGAATTCCTTCCTTCTGACGGAAAACCTCCGCGGTGAGCTGCGGGGCGAGGACCTCAGCGTCCTCGCCCTGCGGCTATGCAGCCCGGAAACCGGCCCCGGCGCGGACGGGATGATCGTGCTCGTCCCGGCAGAGGACGCGGATTTCGGGATGCTGTTTCTGAACTCCGACGGCAGCAGGGGCGAAATGTGCGGCAACGGCTCGCGCTGTCTCGCACGCTACGGCGTGGAGCACGGCCTGGTGCGCGACGCGGAGCAAATCCGCATCCGCGCAGAGGCCGGCCTCGTCACGGCGCGGCGCATCACGGACGAGCGCTACGAGGTCCGCCTCAACGACCCCTCCGTGATCGACCTGCACCGCCCGGCAGAGGCGCTCGGCAGGATTTATGACTGCGCCTATACGGAGCTCGGCGACCCCGGGATCCCGCACGCCGTCCTGGAGGTTTCGGCGGAGGAGCTCTCGGCGCTTGACGTTCTGCGGCGGCTCGGACGGGAGCTGCGTCACAGCCCCGCCTTTCCCAAGGGTGCGAACGTGAGCTTCGCCTGCCTGACGGGCGGGCAGCGCGTCCGGGCGATCACCTATGAGCGCGGCGTGGAGGACTTCACGCTCGCCTGCGGCACCGGCTGTGGGGCGATCGCGGCGAGCCTGCTGCTGCGCGGGCGGCTCACTGACTGCCCGATCTCCATCGAAATGCCCGGCGGCCTGCTCTCCGTCTCGCTGAGGCGCGACGGAACGGGCGTGCGCGACATCCTGCTCACCGGCCCCACCGCCGTGGTGGAAGAGGGCGAATTCTGATCCCCTCCTCCGCCGCAGCTCTGGCTTGTACAGAATACCGCATAACACCGGCGGCCTCTCCCTCGCGGGAGAGGCCGCCGGTGTAATTGTGTTTAGTGTGTTTTGCGCTGGGCTCTGCTCAGCCCTTCTTCTGCAGCCGCCTCGCCATGCGCACGACGCGGGTAGCGTTGGCCATGAGCTCGCGCTTCGTGAGCTTGAAGGTGTATAGCATCTTGACGATATCCTTGCAGTCCTTCCGGCGGCCGGGCATGGTGAGGTCGCCGGTCGCGGCGGCGATCTTCCCGGCGTTCGGCGCGGGGTGGACGGAGCTGCGGTCGAGCGTGCCCATGATCCAGTCGGTCATCACGATGCCGTCGAAGCCGAACTCCAGGCGCAGCACGTCGCGGATCAGATCGCGGCGTTCGGAGGTATGTTCGCCGTTGAGCAGATTATAGGAGGTCATGACAGCGCAGGGCCTCCCCTCGCGCACGGCGATGCCGAAGCCGCGCAGATACAGCTCACGCAGCGTGCGTTCGCGGACGATGCTGTTGTTGTTATAGCGGTTGGTCTCCTGGTTGTTGGCCGCGTAGTGCTTGATCGTGACGCCGCAGCCGGGATGCGCCTGCACGCCGCGGGAGATGGCGGCGGCCATCTTGCCGGAGAGCAGCGGGTCCTCCGAGAAATACTCGAAGTTGCGCCCGCAGCGGATATCGCGATGGAGATTCAGCGCCGGAGCCAGCCAGAGCTGGACGCCAAAGCGCTCCATCTCGTCGCCCACCATGTCGCCGCAGCTCTCGGCGAGCTCATCGTCCCAGCTCTGGGCGAGCGCGGTGCCGATGGGGATGGCGGTGGCGTACTGCTCGTGCCGCTCGCCCTTCGGCTCTCCGCCGGCAAGGAGCTTCATGACTGCGAGCGCCGGGGCGGGGAGGAATTCCGCAATGCTCTCGGGCATGGTCTGCCCGACGGCGTGGGCGTTACCCTTCTCGTCGATCACATATTCGCGGCTGAGACGCAGTCCGGCGGGGCCATCGGCCATCACGATGCCGGGGATGCCCTTTTCGGGATAGGCGACGGATTCGCCCGCTGCGCCGGGCACGGCGGAGGAGGCGTTGCCGATGATACTCAACGGTCCCGCCTTGGGGTCGAAGCGGCCGACGTTCAGGGCGATCAGCTCCTCCTCGCTCAGCGCCTCGATCTCCTTGTCCCAGGCGACGGGCAGACGATAATCCACGGTGCGTGTCTCCAGCTCGTTCCCCTCGAGGCTGAGGCTCGGCACGCCGGCGGGCGCCTTCTTCTCCTCGCGCTTTTCGGGGAGCCATTCCTCGAGCTCGCATGCGCCGCCGCAGGGACGGTCGCGCTCGGTGATGATCTCCTTTTTGAGCTTCAGGACGCCCGCGACAGCGGTGTCCGCGCTGCTCGTGCCGACGCGGAGCAGATACTCCCCTTTTTCCAGCAGCCAGCAGCTGCCGGATTCGTCATAAGAGGCGAGATCGCGAAGGGAGAAGCGCAGGGAGAGCTCCTCCATTTCCCCCGGCTGCAGCGTCCTCGTCTTGCGGTAGGCGGCGAGGCTCTGCATGGGCTTGCGCAGGAGATCCTCCGGCGCCGAGACATAGAGCTGCACGACCTCGCGCCCGGCGCGGCTGCCGGTGTTGGCGACGGAGACCTTGAGCACGATCTGCTCCCCCTCGCGCAGGAGCTTGCCGGGCCTGACGGAGAAGCTCGTGTAGCTCAGACCGTAGCCGAAGGGGAAGAGCGGCTTCTTGCCGACAGTGTCAAAATAGCGGTAGCCGACATAGAGCCCTTCGGTGTAGCGGGTGTCGTCCCGCCCGCCGAACTCGCCCGCGGGGCAATAATCGCCCCAGGCGGCCCAAGTCGTCGTGAGCTTGCCGGAGGGGCAGCTCTTTCCCAGCAGCAGATCCGCGAGCGCATGCGCCGTCTCGACGCCGAGCTGGCTGAGCAGCAGGATATTCCCCACCTCAAGCACAGGGCTGAGATCCACCACGCCGCCGACGTTCAGCACCAGCAGGAAACGCGCGTACTTGCTCTTGAGCTCCAGGATATCCCGCTTCTCGGTCTCGGTGAGCAGGATATCGCCGGGGACGGCCTGCCGGTCGTTGCCCTCGCCGGAGATGCGCGAGAGCACATAGACGGCGGTGTCGCCCTCGCCGTAGAGTGGGATGCGATATTCGGGCTCCGGCATCACCGCGCCCATGCCCTCGATCACGGCGGGCACGTGCTTTTCCTTGGCCCGCGCCTTGACGGTCTCACGGAAGGCCCGCCTCGCCGCCAGGATGAGCTGGTCATAGGTGTCCAGCCAGTATTTCGTGGTGACGGTGAAGCCGGCCTCCTCCAGCCCCTCCTCGATGCTGAGGAAAGAGCGGGAATTGACCTCGCCGGAGCCGGTGCCGCCCTTGATGGTGTGCCGCGCGCCGCTGCCGTAGAGCGCGATACTGCAGGGCTCGGCGAGCGGGAAGCTCCCGTCGCTCTTGAGGAGCACCGTGCAGTCCGGCGCGAGGCGGCGCATGAGGCTGGCATGCAGGTTTTCGTATGCGTTCATTATGCTGTTCCGCTCCTTTTTTATAATATTATCAAGTGCCCGCGTCCGGGTCTCCCCGGTGCGGGCACACTGCTGTCGTAACTCACTTTTTCAGATGCTTGCCGACATAGCCGCCGCGCTCCTCGGTCTGCTCCGGCTCGACCTGCCCGCCGCGGCCGGCGCGCTGAAGCAGCGGCCTGAGCTGGCTCGCGTCAAAGTCCAGGCAGAAGCGGGCAAAGCGCGTATCGCCCCAGTCCTCGAGCAGGCGGAAGATGAGGCGGGTGATCAGCCAGGCGATGAAGCCCGAAGCCACGCCGATAAGGGCGGCGAAGAGCACGTCGGAGGGGTAGTGCGCGACGAGGTAGTTGCGCGAGAGGGCCATCAGCACGACCCAGATCGCCCCAGGGACGACCCACTTTTTGCTGTGAATAAGGCTCAGCGCCGTCATGCCGGCGGCGGCAGCCGTCACGTGGCCCGAGGGGAAGGAGAAACCGTCCTCCGCCGGAGAGCCGAGGAACTGCCAGTACTGCCGGAAGAGCTCCGCGGTCTCGAAGGGGCGGGGCCGCGCGACCCAGTCCTTGAGGATGATATTGGTGATGAGCGCGCCGCAGCAGACGGCGCCGAAGAGGCACACCCCGATCTTGCGCGTGCGCGCAAAGAGCATCAGCGCGACAGCCGCGAGCAGCATCACCAGGCCCTTCTCGCCGAGCAGGGTGACGAGCTTCATGAGCGGCGTGAGCAGGCCGCCGGCGGCCTCCGCCAGACGGTGCAGGAAGCCGAGAATCGCCGCGTCATATCCGGCGAAGGCGGTGTTCAGCCATTGGGCAAATGCAGTCAGTTCCATGTTTTATCCCTCCCGGCTATCGAGATAGCCAAAATAATGTGCCCGTTCCTCCGGGGTAACGTCCGCGTATTCGCAGAGCATGTCGACGTTGTGCGCCTCCCAGTCATTGTCGAGGATGAAGGCGCGCAGCTTCTCCACCTCGACATGCCAGGATTCGATATCCAGCAGCCAGCGCTCGCGGTCCCGCGCGGTCTCCGGCTCCAGCAGCGCCTCCAGCTCGTCGATCTTCGCGAGCACATGCGCGTTGGAGAGCACGCCGCGGTTAAGCTCGGCAAAGCGGGTGAAGCAGCGATCCCGGAAGTCGGCGTTTTTCATCAGAGCGCGCAGCAGCGGCGGGAACTGGCTGCCCGTATTGCCGAAGCCCCCGAGCAGCACCGAAAAATCGCTCCCCGCATACCAGAAGCCCCAGTCGAGGTCATAGAGGGCGAAATCCCACAGTCCGTCCGTCTGCGAAGAGCGCATCAGGCGGCAGTTGCCCTGGGTGTCGGTATTGGCGCAGAAGCTCTCAAACAAGAACCAGTCGATGAAGCTGTCGATATCGATCGTCTCGCAGACCTGCCTGTAGTTTTCCTCCACGGACAGATCCTCATACCAGGCGAAGGTCACCACATCCTCATAGACGCCGCTGCCCGGGCCGACGGGAGTTTTCAGCACCGTGCAGGAGCTCTTGTCCGTCCCGGTATGGGAGGCGTAATACTGCCGGGAGAAGTCCTCCTTCAGGCAGTAGATGCCTTGATACGCGCCGTTGATGTAGAGCACGCAGTATTTGCTCGCCTGCGTGTAGAGAGTCTCGGAGCCCTCCAGGCAGAGCTCCTCCACGAGCTCGTTGCGGAAGATCGCGTAGGGATAATCCTGTCCGGCGCGGATCGCGAGCGTCGAGAATTCCGTGACGCCGTTGCCGAACACGTCCGCCTCGAGGTTGCCGCCGTAGACGCCCTTGAAGTCCACGCCCAGGCTCTTCTTCGGCAGCGCGAGACTCGTCCAGCCCTTGAGGCTCACGCCGCAGCGGCGGTTGAAGCTGTGCTCCCCGTCGTAGAAGGCGAGATTGGCGTCCAGCACGTGATTCTTCCAGCTGTTGTCATACATGGTCTTGAAGCCCGCCGCGTCGTCCACCGCAAGGCTCAGCACGGGCAGGCTGTGGTTTTCGTTCAGGAAGTAACTGAAGGTCACGACCTCGCTTGCCAGCGCTCCCTCTTCCCAGGCTGCTGCGCGGATCACCGTGGTCACGTCGAGAGGAATGGGGCCGGTATAGACGGGAGAGCCCTCATCCGGCAGTGAGCCGTCCGTCGTGTAGCGGATCGTCCCGGGAGCGGAGAGCGCAGCGCTGACGCTCTGCGTACCGTCATAGCAGCCGTCCGGCGTGAGGGCGACGGGCGCGGCGCTCACGCGGCGCAGGCCCTCGCCGTTGGCCTCTCCGGGCGTGGCGGCCGGGAAGCGGAAGAAGCCGCCGCGGCCCTCCATGCGGCCCACGCTGCCGTCCATCGGAATATCGTGCAGCGAGACATAGTCGAGCAGCGCGCCGGAGGCGTCATAGAGATAGAGCGCGTCGCCCGAGGCAGAGAGCGAGAAGCCCGTGTTCCCCTCGGAGGCATCCAGATCGCCCTCGCAGGCGAGCAGGAGCAGCTCCCCGGGGGCGAGCTCCCGCGCGGGGAGCGGGTATTTTCGCGGCTCGTCCGGATCGTCCGTAAGGCTGCAGCCCTCCAGCATAAGCGTGTCGGGGCCGGCGTTTTTGAGCTCCACCCAGTCGCTCTGCTCATCGGTGGCGGCAAGCGTCACGAGGCGGTTGGCGCTGGCGGCCTCCCAGATGCAGAGCCCCGCGGCCGCGCGCTCCGCGCAGGCCTCCTCATAGCCCGCCGAACTGTTTTGCCGGCAGGGCGTGGGCCAGGCACAGAGGGTGAAGCCGCTGTCCTCGCTGCGGATCTGTGAGCAGTCCGCCGCCGCGGCGCAGCGCACGGCGTCCTGCTCCGTCCCGTCCGGGGCGCACAGGCGCAGCGTCTCCCCCTCGGAGAGGGAAAAGGCCGGGCCCTGCTCGCCGTTGCAGAGCAGCAGCACAAGGCTGCCCGGCTCCAGGAGCATGTCCGGCAGCGTCCAGGCGCTGCCCTCCTTGTCGGAGACCGACCAGCCGGCGAGCTTCAGCTCCCCGCCGCTGATGTTTTCCAGTTCGATCCAGTCCGGGAAAGCCCCGTCCCGATCCGCGAGCGTCGCCTCGTTCCTGGCCATCACTTCGCTGATGCGCAGCTGCCCGGAAAAGCCGGAGGCCGGCGCGGCTTCCTGCGCCGCAGGCTCGGCGGCCTGCGCCGGCTGAGAAGACGGATACGCCTGCGCGCTCTCCTGCGGGCTGCTCGGCATGGCGCAGCCTGTCAGGAGGATAAGGCTCAGCAGGAGGCTGAGCGGAGAGAAAAGTATTCTGTGTTTCATAGCAGGGATATTTTATCAACATTGGCAGGGAATTACAAGCAAAGATTCACGATTCTTTTGAAAAGCATCTGTTGACGAAGCGGCGCGCGGATGATAAAATGATTCGATGCAAATCGGGAGGGGGTCTGATCCGTGGCACTACCGCAGCATATTGATCCGCGGCAGCTCTCCCATGCCTATATTCTCTCCGCAGCCTCGCGCGAGGAGGCGCTCTCCGCAGCCAGGGAGATCGCCGCGGCCGCGCTCTGCAGCGGGGAGAATCCGCCCTGCGGCCATTGCCGGGACTGTCGGAAGGTCGCGCAGGGCATCCACCCGGATCTCATCACCGTCCGCCGCCTGGAGGACGACAAGGGCAAGCCCAGGCAGGAAATCACCGTCGACCAGATCCGCGGCATGGCGGCCGACGCGATCGTCCTGCCGAACGAGGCGCAGCGCAAGGTCTATCTGCTGCCCGAGGCGGAGACCATGAATCTGCCCGCGCAGAACGCCGCGCTCAAGCTCCTGGAGGAGCCGCCGCAGGGCGTTGTGTTCCTGCTGTGCTGCCTCAACCCCATGCAGCTGCTGCCCACCGTACGCTCGCGCTGCGTGGAGCTGAGCCTCGGCGGTCAGGAGCAGCACGCGGAGGAGGAAGAGCTCTCGCTCGCGCGGGACTACCTCTCGCTGCTCGCGGGGCGGGATCGCATGGCGCTGCTGCGCTGGGGCTTCGAGCAGGAGCGTATGGACGGCCGCCGCGCCGCCGCATTCGTGAATGCCGCGCTCGAGGAGAGCGGCGAGATCCTCTGCGGCCGCAGGGCGGACCCCGGTCTCGGCCGGGAGGCACTTTTCCGGCTGCGCGCGCTTCTCTCGCGCTGCGCGGACATGCTCCGGGTGAACACCGGCGTCAAACACATTTTTGGTCTCCTGTGCACAACGCTGCCGCAGGATGACAGGAACTAAGGAGACAGCATTGATCGAAGTAGTCAGTATCAAATTCAAAAATCGGGGCAAGATCTATTATTTTGACCCCCGCGGCCTGGACGTGAAGACGGGCGACAAGCTCGTCGTGGAGACCGCCAAGGGTCTCGAGTTGGCCGACTGCAGCTGGGGCAACCATCACGTCGAGGAGACGGCGGTCGTGCAGCCGCTGCGCCCGGTGCTCCGCGTCGCCACGACGGACGATCTGCGTATCGACGCGCTCAATCGCCAGCGCGAGCAGGAAGCCTACGGCATCTGCAGGCAGAAGATCGCGCAGCACGGGCTGGAGATGAAGCTCGTGAGCGTCGAATACAATTTTGAGGGCAACAAAATCACCTTCTATTTCACCGCCGACGGGCGCGTGGATTTCCGCGAGCTCGTCAAGGATCTCGCGAGCGTGTTCCGCAGCCGCATCGAGCTGCGGCAGATCGGCGTGCGCGACGAGGCGAAGATGATCGGCGGCATCGGCATCTGCGGCCGCCCCTTCTGCTGCAGCGCGTTTATGGACGATTTTCAGCCGGTATCCACCAAGATGGCGAAGGTTCAGTCCCTCTCCCTCAATCCGACCAAGATCTCCGGCAGCTGCGGCAGACTCATGTGCTGCCTGCGCTACGAGCAGGAGGCCTATGAGGATCTCGTGAAAAAAGTGCCCAGACAGGGCTCCTTCGTTGAGACGATCGACGGCTACGGCACCGCCGTGCAGGTCAACCTCCTGCGCCAGAACGTGAAGGTCAAGCTCGACAAGGATACGGACGACACGCTGCATCTTTACAAGGCCTGCGAGCTCTGCCAGGTGCCCGGCGGACGTCCCTGCGACGGGAAGGAGCCCCCGCACGTGCTGGATTATCATCCGCCCGAGGAGCCTGAGCTTCCCGAGGAGCCGGAGAACGAATGGGCCATCCCCGCCTATATCGCCGAGGAGCCGGAGACGGAGCCTGTGCCTGCGGTGAAGGCCGAGGTCGTCAAGAAGACCGGGCGGCGCCGCCGCGGCGGGCGCGACAAGGGCGCCCGGGAAGCCGACAAGGCCGCGGAGAATACGCCGAAGGCTGCCGGCGGCAAAAAGCCGCAGCGTGAGGAACACGCAGCGGAGCAGACGGAGGCTCCGGCGAGCCCGGAGAAGGAGAAGTCCCGCCGCGGCCGGCGCGGAGCCCGCCGCGTGAAGGCCGAGCTCAAGCATGCCGACGGCGCGGAGAAGAGCGTATCGAGGCCCGAGAGCGGCAGGAAGCCCGAAGGTGAAAAGCACGCCGACGGGGAAAAGAAAGCCCGTCCGTCCCGGCGCCGTCCGCGCCGCCGCGGCGGAGAGAGCAAGGCGCCGCACGCGTCCGAAGAATAAAAACCAAACGAGCATAAACAGCCGCCGCATCGGCAGGAGTTCCTGCCGATGCGGCGGCTGTATTTTTTCGCTTATTCTCCTTCCGCGCAGAGGCGCAGAAGCGTCTGCGTGAAGCCGTACTGCGCGGCGAGCGCCGCGGCCTGTTCGCGGCCGCGCGTGCTGCGTTTGCCGGTCTTTTTCGCGCGCAGCATGAGGTTTTTGGGCGAGTCGGAAAAGTCGGTGAACTCGATCACGTCCACGCTGTAGCCCATGTCCTCAAGGATGAGGGTGCGGATGGAATCCGTGAGCAGGGCGGCCATGCGCTCCTTGACGATGCCGTGGCGCAGGAAGATGTCCAGCTCCCCTCCCCTGCGGATGCTGCTGTTGATCTCGTGCTGGCAGCAGGGAACGGAAAAGATATACTCCGCGCCCTTGGAGATCGCGTAGTGCAGGGCGTAGTCCGTGGCCGTGTCGCAGGCGTGCAGCGAAACCACCATATCCACCTTCTCGTCATAGAGCGCGTCGCGCGAGACGTCCGCGTGCACAAAGCGCAGGCCGTCATAGCCGTATTTGCGCGCGATGGCATTGCAGTGCTCCACCACGTCCTCCTTGAGGTCGTAGCCGATGATCTTCACGGCCAGGCCGCGCTTGACGGCGAAGTAGTAATAGAGGATGAAGGTCAGGTAGCTCTTGCCGCAGCCGAAGTCGAGGATCGTGATATCCCGCCTTGTGCTGCCGGCGAAGGCCTGATCCACCAGCTCGACGAAGCGGTTGATCTGCCGGTATTTCTCGTAGCGGGCCTTCACGATGCGGTAGTCCGCGGTGAAGACGCCGAGATCGACCAGGGCGGGGATGGCCTCGCCCTCGCGGAGGATGTACGTCTTCCCACGGTCATGCCCCTCCCCGGGACGGGGTACGCCCGCGCCGGAGCCGGTTTTCTTATAGTCTCCGTTCTGCCGGAGGACGTACTGGCTGCTGCCCTCCTCGCTCACGAGCAGGACCTGGCGGTAGCGTCCGTCGAGATTGTCCCGCACATAAGCGGGCAGCGCGTCCTCGGCAAGGTTCTCATGGAAGGCCTTGTCGCCGCGCAGCAGCTCCGCCTGGAAGCTTCTGCCGCCTCGCCCGAACACCGGGCGGACGCTGACCTTTTGCGCCTCCGTCCTGTCAACGGGCTGGCTGAAGACCAGCTTTGTGAGCGTCGGCAGCGCGGCGGAGAGATCGCGCGTCAGTCTGCTCATGCGCCTTCCCCCAGGAGCTTCTTGAGCCGCAGGGCCGCGGCCTTGAGCTCGTTCTTGCTGTAGGAATTGTTCTCGTCCTCGAGTACCGCAGCGACGGCCTCCTTGCCCGAGAGTCCCTTCACCATCGCGTCGACCAGCATGGCCTCGGCGGAGACGGTGTGCTCGACCTTGTTGAAAATATAGTCCTCCGCGACCTCGACGACGACGGCATATTCGCCTTTGTCGTAATTGCCCTTGGCGAGAAGCTGCTCCTTGACCTCGGCAGGCGTGCCGCGGAAGGTCATCTCGTGGAGCTTGGTCATGTCGTTGCAGAGCACCATGCGCACCTCGGCCTCCACCTCGATGAACCAGTCCACCAGATCCATGATGCGCTTGGGGCTCTCATAGAGGGCGAAGGTGCGCGTATCCCCGCGGCGGAGCTTTTCGAGCAGCTTGCGCCGTTCGGGATTCTCCCGCGGGAAGAAACCGAAGAAGCAGAAGGAGGAGAGGTCGAAGCCGGAGATCGCCAGTGCGTTCACGGCCGCGCAGCAGCCCGGCACGCCCACCACGCGGATCCCCGCCTCGACAGCGGCCTTGATGAGCTCATTGCCGGGATCGGAGATACAGGGCGTGCCCGCATCGGTGATGACGGCGACGCTCTGCCCGTTGAGCATGGCGTTGATGAAAAACTTCGCCTTGCCGTACTCGTTGAACTTGTGGTTGGAGACGAGCTTGTTGCGGATGCCGAGCTTGCCGAGCAGCACCATGGAGCGGCGCGTGTCCTCGGCGGCGATCATGTCCGCCTCCTCGAGTATCTGCATCCCGCGGGGAGACATGTCGCGCGAATTGCCGATGGGCGTCGCGACGATATAAAGGGTTCCTGGCTTGTTTTCGTTCATAGCGTTTCTCCGTTGTCAGTCATGATTGTGCCGCCGCCGATGAGACGCTCGCCGTCGTAGAGGGCCGCGGCCTGGCCCGCCGCCGGGGCGCGCACGGGCTCGTCGCACACGATGCGCACCCGGTCGCCCTGCGGATAGACGGTGCAGGCGGGCGTCTCCCACTTGGTGTGGCGCACGCGCACACTCGCGCGGAAGGGCTGCACGGGCGGCTCGATGAGCCAGTTGGAGTCCTTCGCGAGCACCTCGGTCTTGAACAGCTCCTCCCAGAGGGCGAGCTCGATGCGGTTCGTTTTCGCGTCGATGCGGGAGATGTAGATCTTCCGCCCGTCGATCAGCCCCGGCCGGCGCTGGCCGACCGTGTAGCGCACGATTCCCTCGTGCCGCCCCACGACCTCGCCGTGGAAGACGAAATCGCCCGGGCCGGGGAGTTCGCCGCGCCGTGAGAGCCAGCCGACATAGTCCTTGTCGGGGATAAAGCAGATCTCCATGCTGTCCGGCTTGTGCGCGGCGGGCAGGGCGAATTGCTCCGCCAGGGCGCGCACCTCCGTTTTGGCGTATCTCCCCAGGGGAAAGCGCACGCGCGCGGCCTGCTTGCGCGTCAGGCGGCAGAGCATATAGCTCTGGTCGTTCTCGGGGCGTCCCTTCCGGATCTCGCCGTTTTCCCAGCGGGCGTAGTGCCCGGTGGCCACGGCCTCGCAGCCCAGCTCGTCCGCGAGGGCGAGGAGCTTCCGGAATTTGACGAGAGGATTGCAGAGCACGCAGGGGTTCGGCGTCTCGCCGCGGCGATATGCCTCCTCGAAGCGGCTGCAGACCTCGCGTTCCAGTTCGGCCTTCACGTCCAGCACGTGCAGCGGCAGACCCATGGCGGCCGCTGCGCTCTCCGCCTCGCGGCGCGCCTCGTCCGTTGTGTTGTCAAGATAGCAGGCGGCGACCTCGTGCCCCGCCTTCTGCAGCAGCACTGCACTCACGGCGGAATCGACCCCGCCGGAAAAGCCCAATACGATCTTCATTTCCTGTTCTCCACTGCGATCATCAGCACCGACAGATCCGCCGGGGAGACGCCGGAGATGCGCCCCGCCTGGCCGAAGTTTGCGGGACGGATTCTCTGCAGCTTCTCCCGCGCCTCGAGCCGCAGGCCGGGGATGGCAGCGTAGTCGAGATCGGCGGGCAGCGGCTTTTCCTCCAGGCGGGCGAATTCCTCCACCTGCCTGAGCTGGCGGCGGATATAGCCCTCGTACTTGAGGCGGATCTCCGCCTCCCGGCGCACGGCGCGCGGCAGCGGCGGCCGCTCGGGGTCAAAGGGGGCGAGATCCGCCGTCGTCAGCTGCGGGCGGCGCAGAAGATCCGCGAGGCTCGCCCCGGAGCTCAGCGGCGCCGTGCCCTTTTCTTCGAGCAGCGCGTTCAGCGCGTCCGAGGGGGCGAGATGCGTGCGTTCCAGGCGTCTCAGCTCCTCCTCCACAGCGGCGTATTTTTCCTGTACCCTGCGGTATTCCTCCTCGCTCACAAGCCCGAGCCTGCGCCCCATGGCGCTGAGGCGCTCGTCGGCGTTGTCCTGCCGGTGGAGCAAGCGGTACTCGCTGCGGGAGGTCATCATGCGGTAGGGCTCGTTGGTGCCCTTGGTCACGAGGTCGTCTATGAGCGTGCCGATATAGCCGTCGCTGCGGCGGAGGATAAAGGGCTCCTCCCCGCGCAGCCTGCGCACGGCGTTCACGCCCGCGACGAAGCCCTGCGCGGCAGCCTCCTCATAGCCGGAGGAGCCGTTGAACTGCCCCGCGCCGTAGAGCCCGGCGATCTTCTTGCATTCGAGTGTCGCGTAGAGCTCGGTGGGGTCGATGCAGTCATATTCGATGGCGTAGGCGCAGCGGGTCATCTCCGCATGCTCCAGCCCGGGGATCGTGTGCAGCATCTCGACCTGAACCTCCTCCGGCATGGAGGAGGAGAAGCCCTGGATGTAGAGCTCCTCGGTGTTGAGCCCCATGGGCTCGACAAAGAGCTGGTGCCGCGTTTTGTCCGGGAAGGTCATCACCTTGGTCTCGATGCTCGGGCAGTAACGCGGGCCGACGCCCTCGATCACCCCGGTGTAAATCGGGCTGCGGTCGAGAGCGGCGCGGATGATGGCGTGCGTGCGCTCGTTGGTATAGGTGAGGTAGCAGACGGCGCGGTTTTCCGGCGGCTCCTCCGTTGAAAAGGAAAAGGCCTCCGGCTCCTCGTCCCCGCGCTGCAGCTCCATTTTATCGAAATCCACCGTCCGGGCGTTGACGCGCGGCGGCGTGCCGGTCTTGAAGCGGCGCATCCGCAGTCCCAGCTCGCGCAGCTCGCCCGCCAGGGTCGTGGCCGCGGCGAGACCGTCCGGCCCCGAGTCGCGCAGGACCTCGCCCACGATGGTCCTCCCGGCGAGATAGGTGCCGGAGGCGATGATGACCGCGCGGCAGCGCCAGACGGCGCCGGTGTGCGTCGTAACGGAGCACACGCGCCCCTCTTCCACGCCGATCGACACGATCTCTGCCTGCTTGAGGTGCAGATGCTCCTGCCGCTCGAGGGTCTGCTTCATGATCTCCTGATAGCGCCGCCGGTCGGCCTGGGCGCGCAGCGAGTGTACCGCCGGCCCCTTGCCGAGGTTCAGCATCCTGTACTGGATGCAGGCCTTGTCGGCGGCCTTCGCCATCTCGCCGCCCAGCGCGTCGAGCTCGCGCACGAGGTGGCCCTTACCGGTGCCGCCGATGGCGGGGTTGCAGGGCATGTTGCCCACGCTGTCGAGATTCACCGTGAAGCACAGCGTCTCCATCCCGAGGCGCGCCGCCGCGAGGGCCGCCTCAATTCCGGCATGCCCCGCGCCGATCACCGCAATATCACATGTTCCAGCCTGATATGTTTTCATGCTTCTTCTCCCAGACAGTATCAGTTTATTATAGCGCGATGCGCAGCAAAGTGCAAGGAACAACATCTTGTGTTAGGGCGGCTGTAATTCTTACATAATTACAACATTTACCCTTGACCCTGCTAAAGAAACAGATTATAATTATTATATCAAAATTTGTCATTTTTCAGGGGCGGTGAGATCCATGGTCAAACGAATCGGTGCGTTGATCCTGTGCCTGTGCATGTGCGTGACGCTGCTTCTGGCCTTCCCGGTCAGTGCGGCGGCAGGCAAGGTGATCGAGCATGTGCTCTGCTCCCTCAACTACCCGCCGGTAGCGCTGATGGAGCTGCAATACGTGTCCGTCACCTGCAGCGGCACGGGCTATCACATCACGGACGTGAGCTGGTACGCGGCAGACGGCAGCAAGGTGACCTCGCAGTTCGGTACCGGGCAGTACACGCTCGTGGTCTCCTATGAGGCGGAGGCGGACAACGTCTTCTCCCCCACGGCGGACGGCTATATCAACAACAGCGGCGGCGCCGTCACCACCACCATCTCGGGGGACTGCAGGTATGCCACGCTCTCCCGCGTCTACCAGGCGGAGATCTGGGCTCCCATCGCCATCAAATCTCCCGGCGACGAGATCGTCGATCCGGGCGGATGGGCCTCTTTCGTGGTGAGCTCGATGTATACCGCGTCCTATGACTGGGTCCTGCTCTCGCCCGATCAGGAGACTGTATATCTCTCCAACGACGTTGACGTGCAGAACCACTTCCCCGGCCTGATCGTCGAGGGGCAGGATTCCGACCGGCTGTTCCTGCGCAACATCCCCCTCGCGCTCGACGGCTGGCGTCTGCAGTGCTATTTCTACAGCGTGGACAAGATCAGCTACGCCAAGTCGAACTTCGCGCTGATCACCGTGCGGCATGAGGAGCCGGAGCCCACCGCGACGCCGGAGCCGGAGCCGAGCCCGAGCCCGTCGCCCTCCCCGTCGCCCTCGCCCTCTCCCTCCCCGAGTCCCAGCCCCAGCGCGAAGCCCACGCCCTCCCCGAGCCCTACGCCCACGCACAACTTCTCGGCGGACTGGAGCATGGACAAGGAGAAGCACTGGCGCGCCTGCACGGATAAGGACTGCAAGGAGGTAAGCGAAGAAGGCGAGCACGAGATGCGCTGGATCGTGACCCGCGAGGCCACGAAGGACGCTGCCGGCGAGGAGACCGGCACCTGCAGGGTCTGCGGCTACAAGACCACCCGGCCGCTGCAGTATGTGGAGCCGGAGAAAGCTGTCCCCTTCCAGGATCTTGCGCAGAAGATCAACCCCGCTATGATGACCACGATCCTCTGCGGGATCAGCGGTTTCCTGGTGCTCGTGCTGCTCGGCGTGCTCATCAACGGCATCGTGAAGAGACGCCGCAGATAATCATAACCGACAGAAAATGATCCGCCGGCTTCGAATGAAGCCGGCGGATCATTTTCTTCAGCGCAGGATGACGCTCGTCTGAGCGGGGATCACGAGCTCGCCGTTTTCGATCACGGCCTCTCCCCTGCCGACGCAGACGGAGACGGACGCGAAGCCCTCCGGCAGCGCGATGCGCTCGTCGCGCATTCCGGCGTTATGGATGACGCACACGCTCTTCCCTTCCCAGCTCGAGACGAAGGCCACCAGCTTCGTGTCCGGGATCTCCAGCGCCTCATAGCGCCCCAGGACGATCTCGGGGTTGGCCGCGCGGACCCGGATCAGCAGCTTATAGTAGCTGTAGAGGCTGTCCGCGTCGAGCATCTGCTCGGTGGCCGGGATCTCGCCCTCGTGGCCGTAGCTGCTGCCCTCGGGGTCGCGCACCGTATCGCCGTCTCCCCAGGGCATGGCGAGGCGGCGGTTGGCGTCGGTGTTCGATGCGCCGCGGCTGCCGCGTACGCCGAGCTCCTCCCCGTAATAGAGGAAGGGGGAGCCGGGGCCGAGCAGGTAGAGATTCGCCGCCATCCGCATCGCCCCGCTCGAGACGGTCACAAAGCCGGCGGCGCGGTCCATATCATGGTTGGAGACGAAGGGCAGCAGCAGCGCGTCGGCGCGCAGAGCTGTCACGCGTTCCAGGTAGTCCTGCACATAACTCGAATACCCATAGCCGCTCTTGCCGTGCGCCGCCCTGGCGATCTTCCCCTCGGCCGCGGCCATGGTGAAGTTGAAGCAGTTGAGCGCCGGATAGTAGAGATCCGTGGTCGCGTCGTTGTCCCAAACCTCTGCCACCATGTAGATCTCCGGCTTGATCGCGCGCAGCTCGCCGGTGTACCAGAGCCAGAAGTCCGCGCTGCGGGCGTTATCGCCGAAGTAGACGTACTTGGCCGCGTCGAAGCGGAAGCCGTCTATCCCGAGCTCGAGGTAATACTTTGCGATGTTCAGCATCTCCTGCCGCACGTCGTCGTTGTCGAAGTTGAACTCCGGCATATCGGGTGAGAAATTGCATTCATAGCGCTCGCCGCTGCCGGGGATACCCTGCCAGACGCCGGGGAGATTCTCCTCCGCTCCGCACCAGCTGTAGAAATCGTACCAGGGGCTGCTGATATCCCCGGCGCGGTGCGCCGCCTTGAAGTCGGCAAACCACTGGTTCTGCGCGCCGCTGTGGTTGAGCGGAAGATCGAGGATGAGCTTGACGTTGCGCGCTTCGCAGAGGTCGGCGAGCTCCTTCAGGTCCTCCTCCGTGCCGAATAGCGGGTCGATCGTGTAATAGTCCGTAACGTCGTACTTGTGGTAGGACGGAGAGAGGAAGATGGGGCTGAGCCAGATCCCTCCGATCCCCAGACTGCGCCCGGAGTTGGGGTCGCCGTCGTTGAGATAGTCGAAGCGGTTGATGATGCCGCGCAGATCGCCGATCCCGTCGCCATCGGAGTCTGAGAAGGAGCCGACGAAAATCTCATAGAACACGCGGGCATTGTCCGCCGCATCCGGACTGTAGACGGCCTCCGGGCCGGCGACGGCGAGTTCCTTCGCATCGGCGGCTTCCTTCGGCGCCGGGTTCTCCGCCGCGGCCGGTTCCGCAGCCGGAGCCGACTTCCCACAGCCGGAGAGCAGCCCTGCCAGGAGCAGCGCGGCAAGCATCAGGGCAAGCATCTTCTTCATTCCCGCATCCCCCTTGTTTTTTAGTTCTGAATCCGATGGTACACGCTGTCTCGGGCTTTGTCAAGCCGCGGGATCTGTGCTATACTGCAGATAGAATCATCCGGCAGCGCTTTACGCCGCCCGTGCGGCGGGCGGAAAACGCTACGAAAAACCTGATTTTATCCTTGGGAGGCTCACGCCATGAGAAAACTTGCCCTTGCGCTCGCCGTCCTGCTGCTCGCAGCCCTGCTCTCCGGCTGCGGCGCGAAGCAGATCACGAGCGACACCCTCTACGTCCACAAAGTGGACGGTCTGCCGGAGGACTTCATCTTCGGCATGGATGCGTCCTCCGTCCCCTCGCTGGAGGCCAGCGGCGTCGTATACAGGGACTTTTCCGGCAAGGAGGCGGACGTCTTCGCCGTGCTCGCCCGTGCCGGGATCACGCATATCCGCGTGCGCGTCTGGAACGACCCCTATGACTCCTCGGGCAATTCCTACGGCGGCGGCAACTGCGACGCGGCGCTGGCCGCCGAGATCGGCCGGCGGGCGCAGGCGGCGGGGCTGAAGCTGATCGTCGATTTCCACTACTCGGACTTCTGGGCGGATCCCTCCAAGCAGATGGTGCCCAAGGCCTGGGCGGAGCTCGAGCCGGAGGAAAAGGCGGCGAAGCTCTACGCCTATACGGCGGAGAGCCTGGAGACCATCCTCGCCGCGGGCGGCGAGGTTGCCATGGTGCAGATCGGCAACGAGACCAACGGTTCGCTCTGCGGCGAGACCGGCTGGACGGCGATCGCAGAGCTCATGCAGGCAGGCTCCCGCGCCGTGCGTGAAGTCTGTCCCGGCGCGCTCGTGGCCGTCCACTTCACCAGCCCCGAGAAGGCTGAAAGCTACCGGGATTACGCCTCGAAGCTCGCCTACTACGGCGTGGACTACGACGTATTCGGCAGCTCCTACTATCCCTACTGGCATGGGACGCTGGAGAATCTCCGCGCCGTGCTCAGCGAAATCGCCCGGAGCTACGGCAAGCGCGTGATGGTGCTCGAGACCTCCTATGCCTACACGCCGGAGGACACGGATTTCTCCGGCAACACCGTCGGCGCGGGCGACGAGCGCATCGCGGGCTATCCCTTCACGCCCCAGGGGCAGGCCAACGCCGTGCGCGACGTGATCGCGGCGGTGGCCGAGGCCGAGGGCGGGCTCGGCG
Source organism: Clostridiales bacterium UBA3758 (assembly GCA_002371675.1). GTDB lineage: Bacteria > Bacillota > Clostridia > Oscillospirales > Oscillospiraceae > Limivicinus. The sequence continues at coordinate 53,625 of DFGE01000015.1, read as the reverse complement.
TCTGCTACTGGGAGGGCACCTGGATCAGCGTGGGGCAGAGCAGCTTTGCGGAGAACGAGGCGCTCTGGGAGCAGTACGGCTCCGGTTGGGCCAAGCAGTGCGCCGGGAGTTATGACCCGGAGGACGCCGGGAAATACTACGGCGGCTGCGCCGTGGATAACCAGGCCTTCTTCCTGTCGAACGGCACGCCGCTGGAGTCGCTCAAGGTCTTCACACTCGTGCGGGAAGGCAACTCCCCCGCCGTCACGACAGACAGCGTGCTCGACGCTGCGCTGCAGTTCGGCGTGGGCGAGGAGATCGTCCTGCCCGGGACTGTCGAAGCCGTGATGACGGACAATTCCCGGCAGGATGTCCCCGTGAGCTGGGAGGTCTCCGCCGAGGAGCTCGCCGCGATGCAGCGCGCTGGCGCGGCAGTATACACCGTCAGCGGAACAGCCGGGGGTAAGCCCGTCTCCGCGACCGTCGAGATCGTGGACGCGAACCTGCTCACGAACGGCGACTTTGAGACCGGCGTTCTGGAGCCCTGGCGGCTCATCAACAGGGGCACGGCGGACGAGCTTTTTGTTGAGCAAAAGGCGACGGACTCGCTGGACGGCAGTTGGCACATGCACTTCTGGAGCAGCACGCAGAACCGGGTCGATTTTGCCATTGAGCAGGAGCTTGCCGCGTCCCTCGGCGGCGAATACCGCTTCACGGTCTCCGTTATGGGCGGGGACTGTGTGGATCAGGAGCTGCGCGCCTATGTGCTTGTGGACGGGCAGGAGGCCGCCTCCGCGCCGCTCACGATCAGCTCCTACGGCAACTGGGACACGGCCGAGCTCCGCTTCTCATGCCGCGAAGGGCAGCAGATCACTGTCGGCGTCGCGGTGAAAACGGGCGGCAAGGGCTCCGGCGCCTGGGGCAAGATCGACGCCGCCGCGCTGAACTTCCTGGGCTGAGAGCGGCAGAAGCGCAGACGGATTCCGCCAAGGCTGACCGCCGTTCCATCCGGAATGAGGTCTATCCCCGCATCGCTTTCCGATTTTCTATCTCGACAGCGCATATATAGCATTTCAGCCCGTCTCTCCGGATGTTGGAGAGACGGGCTGATTTTTAATAATTATGGAATCTGTAAATGCGAAGCCCGGCCGCAGATACAGGGAAATTTTCGGGACATGTTTTCTATTATAATAGGGACAGAAAAAACAGGGAGGGATACTATATGAAAGGCTATTACACGGGAAGCGGATACTGCGGCTATGTGGACGGGCGTTACGTCCTGTTCAGCAGCGAGAGCGACTATTACGATTCCATGGAGTCGGAGGAGGAAGCGGCGTAATACTAATACCTGATAAAAAGCTTTGATTCTTTCCGGCCAGAATTGTGACATACTTCGTTGGCGGCCTTGACCATATATCTCCATTATGCTCTGCGGCCGCCGCCTCGTCTGGCGCAATTCTGTCTCGGAAATCTTTCTAAAGCTTTTTATTAGGTGTTAGTATAAAGCTCCGTCAGCCTCGCGGCCTCGGCGCGAAGCTCGTCTACCAGCTCGGCGGGGCCTGTGACGCGCACTCCGTCGCCCAGGGCAATGATCCAGCCGAGGAAGTGCCGGCTGACGGCGACCTCCACCGCGGCGCTGAATCGGTTCCCCGGCTGCGGGATGATCGTGATATCCTTGCCGAAGCGGTCGATCAGCGCGCCGACCATGTCGGCGCGCCCCTCCAACGTCACGCGGCTCCGCTCCCCGCCGAACATGCCGAAGACGCTGCGGGTATAGGTCGCGGGATCGAGCTTGCGGAAGGCCTCCTTCCCCTCGCGCGGCGCGGCGGTGACGGAGAGGCGGACGATCTTGTCCACCCGGTAGTGCTTGAGCAGGCCGTCCGCGGCGTCGTAGGCGACGAGGTAGTAATTCTCGTCGTCCCACAGCAGGCACCAGGGGCTGACCTGATACCAGGCGCCGTTCCGGCGCAGCTCCTGCTGCTTGTGCACGTTCCAGCGAAAATACTGAAAGCGGATCTGCCGGTCTGTGTTGATGGCCTCGTGCAGCATATCCACCAGATAATAGATGCTCTCGTTCATGGCCTTGATGCGCCCGGTGATCAGCACCTGCCGCTGGAGCTGCCGCGCTTCGTGGACGCTGACGAGCGATTCCAGCTTCCTGATGAGCTGGCGGGATTTCTTCTCGGTGATGAACTTCGAGCCCTGCACCGCATCCACCAGCAGCTTCAGCTCCGGCAGCTCAAACTGCCGCCCGGCGAGATGATAGAGCACGCTGCGGCCCTGCTGCTCGCTGAGGATCTCCAGCCCCAGCTTTTCCAGCTCCGCGAAATCCTTGTACAGCGTCTTGCGGTCGGCGTTCACGCCGCAGGCCTCCAGCTTCGCCGCGATCTGCTGCAGGGACAGGCCGTGCGCATCGTCGGTTTCCTCGAAAAAAATCTTGACGAGATAGAGCATTTTCAGCTTTTGATTATCTCCTGCTGCCATGGCGGGCACCTCGCTTTCGCATTTTCTACAGTATAGCAGACAGATGCGGCGCAGGCAAGAATTGAGGGAAATTTTTTGGACAGCGTTTCTGTTATGCTGTCATCAGAAACAAAAAGGGAGGACAAAAACATGGGAATTCAGGCACAAGCGGCTCGGCTCGGCTTTCAGATTGTAGGGGCGCTGGTCCGACGGAGCGACTTCGAGCCGTCGCACCTCTACCGCTGCTTCTTCGATGAAGCGCAGAACCGCTATATCCTGCACCGCGGCATTCTGACCATCATCGCGGCAGATGGCACAGTCTATTGACCGCAGAGCCGTCCCGGGAGCATCGAATCCGAAGCTCCCGGGGCGGTTTTGTATTCCAAAAGCAATTTTTAAGAAATAGTTGCAAAATATACTTGACATCTCCAAGGGTGTAATATATACTTTGCATTGTAAGGAGGTCGAGCCGTGAGAAACTTGAAAATGAAGTTCAGGCGCATCGAGCTGGACATCTCGCAGACGGAGCTGGCAAAGCGCGCGGGAGTAACGAGACAGACGATCGGCCTGATCGAATCCGGGGAATTCAACCCCTCCATCAAGCTCTGCATTGCCATCTGCAAAGCGCTGGGCGTAACCTTGAACGATCTGTTTTGGGAGGAAGACGAAAATGAAACTGAGGAAGAGTAATCTGGATGAGCAGCAGGAGCGCAAGCTGCTGGAGATCGAAAGCCGGGGCTTCTGGCTGGCCTTTTGGGGGCTGCTGCTCGCTTTGATTGTAGAAACCGTGGTGATGACAAAGGATCTGCGCGCGATCCTCGGCGAATGGGTCCTGTTCATGGGGCTTGCGCTGTATCTGGCCATCTCGTGCATGCGGGCGGGCATTTGGGACAGACAAGCGGATATGAGCCGCAGGACCTGCCTGCTTTTCTCTCTGGCGGCAGGGATCTGTGCCGGTCTGTTCTTGTTTGCCTTCACCTTTGCGCGCTTTCAAAAGCCCATCGGATCGCTCTGTACCGGCGCGATCGGGGTAGTTTTCACCGTTGCTCTCACCTATCTCATTCTGCGCCTCGCGGCACGAGCCACAAAAAAGCGCCAGGACGAGCTCAACGCCGAGCCGGAGGACGAGGATTCTCTTTAAGCAGCGTCCCCATCAGTCGCGCTCTTGGAAAACAAAGGAGGGAAACTCATAATGGAATACATTCGCGTGACGAAAGAAAACCTGGAAAGCGAACATATTTGCTGTGCTATTTCCAACAATCGGGATATCCAGGTTGCGTCCAAAAAAGCGTGGTTGGCGGAGCGCTTTGACGATGGTCTTGTCTTTCTGAAAAGCGCAGAGCGCGGGAAGTGCTTTATTGAGTATATCCCCGCGGAAAACGCCTGGAACCCGCTCGACGCCGAGGGGTATATGTGCATTGACTGTCTGTGGGTCTCCGGCTCATTCAAAGGGCACGGATATTCCAATGATCTGCTCGGCGCCTGCCTTGCGGACAGCAGGGAAAAAGGCAGAAAAGGTCTGTGCATACTCTCCTCCGCAAAGAAAAAGCCCTTTCTTGCCGATCCAAAGTTCCTGAAACATAAGGGCTTTGCCTTATGCGATGAGGCGGGCAACGGCATCCAGCTCTGGTTCCTGACGTTTGAGAAGGATACCGAGCCGCCGCGCTTCAAGGAATGCGCAAGGCATCCCCATATCGAGGAAAAGGGATACGTGCTCTATTATACGAGCCAGTGTCCGTTCAACGCGAAATATGTTCCGATCGTGGAGCAGACAGCAAGAGATCACGGTATTCCCTTCAAGGCGATCCACATTCAGACGAAAGCCGAGGCACAGAACGCACCGACGCCGGTCACGACCTACGCGCTGTTTTACAACGGGGAATACCTGACCAATGAGCAGATGAACGACAAGCGCTTTTTGAAACTGGTATCGGAACAATGATCCTCTACATACATGGGAAAGGCGGCAGCGCCGGCGAGGCGGAACACTACCGCACTCTGTTTCCGGGGGAGAATGTGCTCGGCCTGGACTATAGCGCGCAGACGCCCTGGGAGGCGAAAGCGGAATTCCCCGCGCTTTTCGATTCCGTCTGTGGGGAAAATGCAGATGTGACCCTCATCGCCAACAGCATCGGCGCGTATTACGCCATGTGCTCGCTCCCGGAAAAGCAGATCGCGCGCGCCTTCTTCATCTCCCCCATCGTCGATATGGAGAAGCTGATCCGCGACATGATGACCCTGGCAAATGTGACCGTGGAGGAGCTTCACGCAAGAGGTGAGATCGAGACCGCATTCGGCGAAACGCTCTCGTGGTCGTATCTCCGCTATGTGCGGGAGCATCCCATCCGCTGGACGGTGCCTACGCATATCCTCTACGGCGCGAAGGATCATCTATGCTCTTTGGAAACCGTCTCCCGCTTTGTCGGGCAGACCCACGCCTCCCTCACCGTGATGGCGGAGGGCGAGCATTGGTTCCATACGGCGGAACAGATGCGCTTTCTGGATGCCTGGATCCGGGATCACAGCCAGAGGGAAAACATATGAAAACAGGATGAATCCGGATAGAGACCGATTTTCTGAGCGTGGAGACCTTTCTATAGCATAATCCGGCCTCACGGCCTGATTATATATCATTTTATCAAAGGAGCGTGCTGTTTGAAAAAGCGCAACACACCGGAGATTGTCGGCTGACCGGGAGGTTTGCGGACGATCGAACAAGCCTCCCGCTGAAAAGCAATTGCAGTCAACAATATTCAGGAGGAAAAACAATGAATACAAATGACTATATCATTCGTTTGGAAAAGCAGGAAGACTACAGCACTGTCGAAAACCTTGTGCGGGAAGCGTTCTGGAACGTATACCGTCCTGGCTGCAGCGAGCACTACGTGATCCATGTGCTCCGCGACGATCCGGCCTTCGTGAAGGAGCTGGACTTCGTCATGGAGCGGGACAGGAAGCTGATCGGGCAGAACATGTTCATGCGCACGCGCATCGACGCGGACGACGGCCGGACGATCCCCGTCCTGACCATGGGGCCCATCGGCATCACCCCGGAGCTCAAGCGCAAGGGCTACGGCAAGAAGCTGCTGGACTTTTCGTTGGAAAAAGCGGCTGCGCTGGGCTTCGGCGCGGTGCTCTTCGAGGGGAACATCGGCTTCTACGGCAAGAGCGGCTTCGACTATGCCCGCAAATTCGGCATCCGCTATCACGATCTGCCGGAGGGCGCGGACGATTCGTTCTTTCTCTGTAAGGAACTGATCCCGGGCTACCTTGACGGGATCACGGGCGTTTATCAGACGCCGCAGGGCTACTATGTGGAGGACGCCGATGTGGAAGAATTCGACAAAGCGTTTCCGCCTATGGAGAAGCTGAAGCTTCCGGGACAGATTTTCTGAGCGGAATACTGAACTGACAGCGGGAGCCGGCACGCCCTTCGCGGCGTACCGGCTTTCCCGTTAAGGAAAAAGCACATGCCGCCGAGCCGCTCAAGAAAACGCGCCAGGACCTCTGACGGATCGTCAGAGGTCCTGGCGCATTTCTGCTTGTCAAAAAAGGCCAAACCGGACTGTTTTGACCGCCTCAACTGCGTGCAGTGGTGGATTTCAGATTCTGCAAAGCGCTCCCACCGCGGCACAGGCTGTCCGCGTGTAATTAGTGAGCAGAGATTTCAAAGCTGTCAGCCGCCAGATCGGCAAGCAGGCAAATCTGCGCGTCCTGGTTTTCCCATTTGATCTGCAGTTGGTCTCCGGCCGCATTGACGCTTATCTTCGCGTCCTCCGTGAAGGCCGGGTGCGTATTCCGCAGGCGCAGCAGCTCCAGCTGTTTCTGCACCGCCGGCGCAGACAGGCGGCGCTGCGCTTCCTCCCTGGACAGATTCGTGCGGTTGATTTCCTTGTGCCCGCCCTCGCCGGCAAGGCGCATGGCCTCATAATCGTTCGTACCCGCCAGCAGATCGAGATACCAGACCTGCGGCTTGCCGGGCATGAACATCTGCAAGGCGCGGGCCAGCAGCAGCTTGTTCTCGTCTTCACCGAGGGCGCTGTAATAGGTGGCGTTGACCTGATAGTACATGTTTTTTGCGCCGTGCAGGTTTTTCACATAGCCGCCGCGGGAAACGACCGTGTTGATCAGTCCCTCAATGCGCGCATCCGGCAGCAGGCCCTTGAGATCCAGAAGCGGGATCCCGTCGTGGCAGCCCAGCATGTTGACCGTCCGGATCCCGTCGCGAATCAGCTCATTCGCCCACGCGGCCAAATAGTTGCCGTCATGATTCTCGATGGCGTCCAGGATCAGCCCCGGCAGGAAAAAGTCGTAGGTCATATAGCCCTGCCGGGCGATCGTTTTGTAAACGCCTTCGCCGTAGCTCGCGTGGATTTCCGGCAGAAGGGTCAGGCCGTAACGGTCGGCAAGGGTCTTGACCCGGGAAAGCGTCTCCCAGGTCTCCGGCTCATTTAAGAAGTTGCGGCGGCCGGGGGCTTTCGGCGCATAGGCAAAGGCGTCCAGCCGGATGATCTTCGCGCCGTAGGCGGCGAGCTTTTCCAGCGTCTCGTCATAAAAGCGCCAGACCTTCTCGCTGCGGATGTTCAGATCCATCTGCCCGAGATATTGCCGCTCGCCGTTTTCCTCCCAGACCTTCTGATAGAACGTGTTCCAATAGGGCACCTCGCGCCCGTCCGGGAACCTGACCATCAGGATCGGCAGCCCCGGCTTGCGGAAGAACATGTCCCGGATGTAGCGCTCCTTGGGCCGGATATAGCCCTCCGGCGTCATTTCGCCGCAGCCCGCCCAGAATTCGTTCCAGTCGATGAAGAAATCCCGGTATTCGCTCTGTTCGCCGTTTTTGAGCAGATCCTGAAACTGCGGCGAGCGGACAGAGGCGTGGTTGAGGACGATGTCCAGCTTGAGATCAAGCCCCAGCGCCTTCAGCTTTTCCAGGTCTTCGGCCGTTGCCAGTTCCCCGTTCAGCTCATAATCCACGACGCAGAAGCCCCGGTCGAGGTCGGAGTGATAGAGGCTGGGGAGCACATAGACGGAGCCGAAGCAGTCCCGCAGCTCCGGCAGGCTCAGAAAGTCTGCCGCGCCGCTGAGGCTGCTCCCGATGCTGTCGGGGTAGAGGTTCAGCATGGTCTTGCCGTTCATGCCTGCACCCCCATCAGGACGCAGAAATCCGCATAGGAGATCAGCTCGCCCGCCTTGCTGACGATGATCTTCGCCTTGTGCGCCTGCCGTACGAGCTTCGCCTGCTCCAGTTCCAGCACCAGCGAGGTGAAAGGGCTGTCCACGCCCTTGTCCCTGGCGCGGGCGCGGCGGTGCGCCAGCGTCTCCTCCGGCGTGGAGTTCAGCAGGATGGGAATGTCCACCCCGCGGAGATAGTCGCTGTTGCCGTGGGTCCATTCCAGGATCAGCACCTGTGTGTCAGAGACGTCCACCTCGTCAAACCACAGCGCATCGGGCGTGCGGCCCATGCGCTTCATGCGGACGCAGTCCTTTCCCGCCTTGAAATCGGCCAGGATGGTGTTCACCAGGCCGAAATCAATCTCTTTCGGGCTGCCGAGATAGGCGTCCAGCGCCTCGCGTCCGCCCGCGGCGAAGACGCGCTCGCGCTCGGCGTCGTTCTCGGCGGGGATGCGGTGGGGATAATTGTCCCCGCTCATGACATAGGCCTTGATCCCGTCCTCGCGCAAAAGCCCGGCCAGCAGGGACGCGATCTCGCTTTTGCCGACGCCGGAGCCGCCGCAGACGCAAACCACCGCTTTTCTGTCCGGCAGCAGGGAGCGCAGCACGGGGTAGATGGTTTCCGCCTTGTCGATGTGGCTCTGCTCGATTTGGATTTTATCCCCCGGCATGTCGCCGTGCGGAAGCGTATTCAGGTTCATGGTGCACCCTCCGCTCTTATTTATTGGTTAATATTTGAATTTTATCACAAACTGCCGCTGACCACCAGTAGGCAAATCGCTTGGGGGAACAGTTTTTTCGTCGCTTCCCCGATAATTCCGGCAAAATGATATGCTGGCGAAACCGCAAATCTTTTCCGCAAATTCGATGCAGTCAGGTAATCGAAACCTCTGAGCGAAATCTGACAAATAAAAGCTGTAGAAGCCGCGGTTTTCTCCAATATAGGCAAACAGCGCCTCAAAGCGGCCTTGATGCGGGTCGAGCCCAGCTCGATGCCGAGGACAGTCTTTTCTAAATCCATCATTTTAACTTCCACACCAGATCCTTGACCAGCAGTTCCTCTTCCAGCTTCTCGGGCGTCGTGTCCGCGCCGATGTGGACGAATTCAATGTCCATCATCCGCGCCCAGTCGCGCATCTGCTCGGCGGTCACATCGTAGCTCAGCACCGTGTGGTGCGCGCCGCCCGCGGTGATCCAGCACTCCACACCGGTGGTGAGATCCGGCAGCGCCCGCCACATGACCCGGGCCACCGGCAGGTTCGGCATGGGCATAATGGGCTTGACAGCCTCGATGTCCTGCACGATGAGGCGCAGTCTGCCGCCCATGTCGATCAGGGAAACCACGATGCCCCTGCCTGCCTTGCCCTCGAACACCAGACGGGCGGGGTCTTTTTCGTTCATGCCGATTCCCAGATGGTGGGTCTCGATCCGGGGCTTGTCCGCAGCGAGAGACGGGCAGACCTCCAGCATGTGCGCGCCCAGGGAGTATTCCTGACCTTCAACCAGGTGATAGGTGTAGTCCTCCATGAAGCCACTCGAGCCGTTGCCGCCCTCGCCCATAGCCTTCAAAATGGCGGTCATGGCGCTGACCTTCCAGTCGCCCTCGCCGCCGTAGCCGTAGCCCTGGGCCATAAGGTGCTGGGAGGCCAGACCCGGCAGCTGCTCCATGCCATAGAGATCCTGGAAGGTGTTGGTGAAGGCGTGGCAGCCCTCGCGATCCAGCATCTTCTTCATGGCGATCTCTTCCTTCGCCTGGTAGCGGATGGCAGCGGTGTTGTCCGTATTCAAATCGTAGCTTGCCAGATACTCATTATAGAGGGCGTCCACTTCCTCATCCGTGACAGCGTTCATTTCTTTGACCAGATCGCCCACGGCCCAGGTGTTCACCTGCCAGCCGAGCTTGGTCTGGACCTCGACCTTGTCACCCTCGGTGACGGCGACCTCGCGCATGTTGTCACCGAAACGCATGACCTTCATCTCTTTGGAGACAGCGACGCCTACCGCGGCTTTCATCCAGTCTGCAATGCGTTTGTGGACCTTCTCATCCTGCCAGTAGCCTGCCACGACCTTGCGCGGCTTACGCAGCCGGGCGCCGATAAACCCGTGCTCCCGGTCGCCATGCGCCGCCTGGTTCAGGTTCATGAAGTCCATGTCGATCTCGTCGTTCGGGATCTCCTTGTTATACTGCGTGGCGAAGTGGAGCCAGGGCTTTTGCAGGGCGGCCAGGCCGTTGATCCACATCTTGCTGGGTGAGAAGGTGTGGCACCAGGTGATGATGCCGGCGCACTCATCGCGATAATTCGCTTCCTTGACCACATCGGTGATCTCCTTATTGGTCTTGGCCGTCACCTTATACACCAGCGGATAAGGCAGCACCCTGGAGAGCTCCGCCGCCATCTCTCTGGCGCGCACTTCCACCGTTTCCAGAACCTCAGGGCCGTACAGGAACTGACTGCCGACCACAAACCAGAATTCATATTGTTTCATCGTTTTTTTCTCCTGTTGTTCAAAACTGATATTTGCCAGCTGTCACATTTTCTGTTCTCCCGTCTGCCAGCCGGATCTCTGCCGTGCAGTTGGAGGGGATAGTGATGCTGTACTGTATACCGTTTTCGGTCTTCGCCCAGCAGCTCTTGACCTCGCCGTAAAGACTTTGGTAGCTGGCCTCGGCGTGCGTCAGCGTACCGCCGGGGATGGGGGTGATTACGAAATGATTTTCCCCCATCACACGGATGCCCGCGCAAGTGTCGAACAGCCACTGGCAGACCGCGCCGGGAGAATAGTGGTTGAGGCTTCCGGAGTCGCCCTTGCCCACATAGCCCTCCCAGGTCTCCCAGACTGTGGTCGCGCCCTGCAGCACCTCATAGAGCCAGCCGGGCTTCTCCGGGTTCATCAGCACGTTGTAGGCTGTCTCTACTGCGCCGGCCTCGGTCAGCTCGCCGAGCAGAAATGGCGTGGACAAGAAGCCGGTTCCGACCCGATAATGGAAGTTTTCCGCCGCCTTCACAAGCCTTGACTGAGCTTTTTTCTTTTCCTCACCGTCGAGCAGCCCCAGGGCCAGCGGACGCACCAGCTTGGCCTGCCGGTCGGTGTCCAGCTCGGCGTATTTGGCATACGCTTCTTTTGCCTCTTCGGCGGCTTTTTCATAATCGCCGCCCGGCTCGCCGAGCAGTGCGGCAATCTCCGCCATGGTCGTCATGGTGAGATAGAGATAAGCGGTGCACTCCTCAGGGTGTTTGGCTTTCGCACCGTAAACCTTGTCGCGGAACTCAACCGGCTCCAGCCATTCGCCCAGGTGAACGCCCTTTTCGTAGTGCCCGTCCTTCTCCCGGTTTTTCAGCAGGTAATCGGCATACTTTTTCATCATCGGCCAGCACGAGCGCAGCAGTTCCTTGTCCCCGAAACGCTGGTAATAGCGGTATGGAACAAGATAAATGGCGTCGGCCCAGCCAACGGAAGAGCCGGTGGCCTTGTACATCATCTCGACCCCGTTATAGGGCAGCACCGCAGGGATCAGGCCATTTTTATACTGTCCGTCTTCCATGTCGAAAAGCCATTTACGGAAGAAGGGCGCGGTGTTCATGAAATACGCTCCGGTGTGGAAGAACACCTGTGCGTCGCCTGTCCAGCCCAGCCGCTCGCGGGTCGGGCAATCGGTAGGCACGTCCAGGAAGTTGCCTTTCATACTCCAACGTGTGTTCTTGATCAGCTGGTTCACCCGCTCGTCGGAGCAGGAGAAGTCGCCGGTCTGCTCCAGGTCGGAATAGACCGCGATGGCGGTAAAGTCCTCGGGCTTGATTTCTACGTCACCGATGATCTGCGCATAGCGGAAGCCGAAGACCGCGAAGCTGGTTTTATAAATATCCTCACCGCCGGAGCAGGTGAACAGGATCTCCTGCAGCGGCGTTTCGACGCTCTCGCCGCTGACCTTCTGCGTCATCAGTTTCTTGATCAGCTTCTGCTGTGTCCAGCTGGCGGCCGGCTTTGTCTCCACCGCATTGCGAACGACAGCCTGTTCCTTCGCATCATATAGTTCTGTGCAGACGATGCGGATGCGCTGCCCCTTCTTTCCCTTGATCCGGAAGCTGAGATAGCCCGCGATATTCTGACCGAAGTCCAGCACCTTACCGGGAAGGAGCGACGGGGTAAAGCGCTCGTGCTCCATGACCGGCACGTTATCCGGGGCGCACAGCGTCACGCCCTTGGGCGCTGTCACGACTTGTGCCTTGCCGCTGTAAGTCGGCTGCATCGTGGCGTTGTATACCTCGCCGTCCTTGAGGTCGGCAAAGCGGATGGGGCCGTCATTGGACCAGGCCCAGCTCTCGTCCGTGCCGATCGTCCGCACTGTGCCGTCGGCCAGAGTCAGCTCAAGCTGGGCCAGCACGCTCGTCTGCGTGCCGAAGACGTTCGTGACGCCATAGGCCGCCACACTCCCGCGAAACCAACCGTCTCCGAGGCGCAGCTCGATGGTGTTTTTCTCTTTGATATACTCGGTCACATCGTAGGTCTGTACCTGGATGCGCTTGCGGTAGTCCGTACTGCCTGGGGCAAGGATAAAGTCCTCGATACGCCTGCCGTTGACCGTCACGTCATAGACGCCGCGGGCTGTGGCATAGAGGCGCGCCTTGACGACATTCTTTGCGGGAAAGTCCTTTTTGAAGCAGTCAGCAGGATAACGACGCTTTGGATCGGGCTTGTAATCGCCGCTGATCCACTTGGCCGTCCAGTCGCTGTCATTCAGCAGGCCCAGCTCAAAGCGGCTTTCGCTTTTTTCACCCGGCTCGCCGTTTTCATCCCAGAGCTGCACGCTCCAAGCAACGATATCGCGGCTGTGAAGGTCAAGCCCATCATAGGCGATATGCGTCATGGACGAACTTTCCACCTTGCCGCTGTCCCATACGGTTTTGCCCGCGCGGGTGCAGACGATCTGATAGGCGGTTTGGGTCACGCCTCCTTCGCAATTCCAGTAAAAACGGGGCTTTGGATTGCCAAGCCCCATCGGCTCAGTCAGATATTCGACCTGTAAATGTGTCGCTCTCATCGGTTCTTCCTTACTTGACGGCAATCTCTGCTGTTCCTGTCATGCTTCCATCGCTTGCTTTTATGCTTACCGTTCCAGCCTCGCCAGCCCGAACGACAGCCAGAGCGTGGCCGTAATAGGTGGTGAAGCTGCCGGTGTGGTACTGCTCCTCGGTGCAGGGATTCGCGCTGCCGAAGGCCAGCAGCTCGCCACCCTCGACCGTGACCGTGAGTTTCCGGTCGGCGTTGGATTCCACGACGCCGTTGGCACCCTCGATGTTCACGGGGACATAGACGACCTCGCCGGGCTTGGCATGACACTTCTCCGGCCGTACTGCGATCTTCAGCGGCGCGTCAGCGGATATAAGCTCGCTTCTGCCGGTCTCGCGGCCGGAGGCGTCGTAGGCCACCGCCGTGACCGTGCCGGGTTCGTACTTGACCTTGAAAAGCGCCTTGCATTCCTTGACCTTCTTCTGTCCAACACTCTTACCGTTAATCAGCAGTTCCACCTGCGCCTGATCGGAGTAGACCTCAACCTCGGCTTTGTTGCCCTTGCAACCCGCCCAGCTCCAGGAAAGGATCGCGTTGGTGCCGCGCCAGACGGATTTCGACGGGCGCACGCCGGGGTGGTTCACCGGTTTTACCGCGATCACGGGATTTCCTTCCAGCCCCCAGACTGTGGAGGCGTATTTGCAGCTGCCGTCCGGAATGCCGAGAATGTCGATGACACCCGCTCCCGCGAGGATCCACGGATAAGGCCGGTTGAAGGGCATGCCGCCCGTGTAGCTCCAGGCACCGATGCCTGCTTCACCTAAGTAGTCCCAGCTCGTCCACATGAAGTCGCCCACCAGATAGGGGTGCTTTTTCACCATCTGCCAATTCTTCCAGATGTCCTGGGGAAAGGTCTCCGAGCCGAAGACGACGCGGTTCGGATGCGCCTTCTCCTCAAGCGGATAGCGCCCGGAGGCGTAGTTGTAACCCGCGATGTCCAGACTGTCGAGGAACGGCGTGGTGATCGCGTCGATCTTCTTGGAGTTGCCGCTCTTGTTCATGCCGGAGCCGACAAAGGAGGCGATCATGTTGAACATGAGAGAGGCGTTCTGCCCGTCCTTTTCCTTTTGGGGTTTGTCGCCGCCCGGCTGCTCGCCGTCCTTGTAGAGGGCGTTGCCCTTGGCGGTGCGGCCCATGATCATGAGGTTCGCGCCGCAGGTCACGGGGCGGGAGGCGTCCAGCTTGTGGCAGAGCGCGATCATCTTTTTGCCGTAGTCCAGGCCCTTAGCCTCGGCCGGCTCGCCCACCTCGTTGCCGATGGAGTAGAGGATGACGGAGGGATGGTTGAAGTCGCGTTCGACCATAGCGGTCACGTCCTGCTCCCAGCACTTCTCGAAGTCACAGCCGTAGTCGTACGGGTTTTTGCGGTTGTACCACATATCGAAGGTCTCGTCCATGACGTACATGCCGTATTTGTCGCAGGCGTCGAGCATGGCTTTCGACGCGGGATTATGCGCCGAGCGGATCGCGTTGAAGCCGTTTTCCTTCAGGATGCGCACGCGGCGCTCCTCGCTCTCGGCATAGGTGGCGGCGCCGAGGATGCCGCTGTCGTGGTGGACGCAGCCTCCCCGCAGCAGGGTCTCTTTGCCGTTGATGAACAGGCCTTTGTTCGACCAGGTGATCTGACGGATACCGAAGGGGATCTCCACGCTGTCGCCCTCGCCCGCCGTGATCTTCGCAGTATAGAGGAAGGGCGTATCGTCGCTCCAGAGCTTCGCGTTCGGGATCGTCAGTTCAAAGCTCGTGCCCTCGCCGCGAATGCCACCCACATCCGCCTTGACGGAAACGGGGCTTTCGATCTTCACAACAGCAGGATCGATGGATACCGTACTGATCTTCACACACTCGGGACGCAGGCCGTTCTTTTCACAGACGTGCAGCCACACCGGGCGGTAGATGCCGGAGCCGGAATACCAGCGGGAGTTGGGCAGTTTGGAGTTGTCCGCAACCACCGTCAGCGTGTTCGACCCACCGTAAACGAGGTCTTTCAGCTCCACAAAGAAGCCGGTATATCCGTAGGGATGGAAGCAGAGCTCTTTGCCGTTGAGGCTGACGGTCGCATTCTTATACACGCCCTCGAACTCAACAAGAATGTCCTTGCCTTCCCACTCCTGAGGAGCGGTGAAGGTCTTTTCATAGGTATAGACGCCGCCGGGGAAATACCCGTGGCCGCCGTTGGAGACGTCTGCGCCGCGCTTTTCCGCGATCTGCGCGTCGTGGGGCAGGGTAACGGTTTTCCCGTTGCAGATCCAGTTCCTGTTAAAGCTGATTGTATTCATCCTTGTTTTCCCCTTCCTTTGCGTTTAAGCTTCCCAGCACCTTCAAGCTCACTTTAGGATAGCGCGTCTGGGTCGTACGGTCAACGGCGATCAAGCCGAAGGTCTTGCCGAATCCGGCCTGCCACTCAAAGTTATCCAGCAGGCTCCAGTACAAGTAGCCTTTGACCGGCACGCCCGCCTCCCGCGCAGCCATTACGCCTGCGAAAGCCTCCCGGATAAAATCGCAGCGGCGGGCGTCGTTATCCGTCGCAATGCCGTTTTCCGTGACGATCAGCTCGCCCGGGAATTCCTTTGCCACTTTTCGCAGCACATGGCCGATGCTCTGCGGATAGTCCTCATATCCCATCTGGGTCAGCGGCGCATCCTTCGCCGGCTCCCGCGCTCCCTTGGCATCCACGATCTTGCGGGAGTAGTTCTGTACGCCCAGGAAATCGTCGTCCTGAATGTAGGGAAGGTACTGGCCGAAGTCTTCCTGCCAGAGCTGTGCGGCGACTGCTTCGCCACCGTCAACCGGCTGATAGTCGAAAAGGGACAGGGTCAGCCCAACCTTGACCTGCGGTGCTGCGGACTTGAGCACCTGCTTTGCAGCCTGGTGAGAACGCATGACGATTTTCTCCTGCTCGGAAGAGCGCGGACGCAGAAAGGCGCCGATCTTCAGAGGATTGCAGCGGAACGCAACGCCCTGCTCCAGCATGCTCAGCAGGATCTTCTTCATGTCAAGCTGCACACCCACCTGCACGCTGCCCTCCCGCTGGGAGGCTTTTTTCATATCGTCCATGACCTTCTGGAGCTGGAAGCCCATGTTTGCCTCGTTGATCGTGCAGACGTATTCCAGCTCATCCCCCAGCTGCATCGCCACATAGCGGGCGTATTTGGCAAAGGAATCCACCGTGCATTCGTTGGTCCAGCCGCCCTTGCGGATCAGCCAGGCGGGACTGGAGAAATGGTGCAGGGTCACGATGGGCGTGATCCCGTTTTCCCGGCAGCAGCGTAGGACCTTGCGGTAGTGTTCGATCTCCCGGTAGTCGTAGCGGCCTTCCTCCGGTTCAATGCGCGCCCACTCGATGGAGAAGCGATAGGCGCTGCAGCCTGCGTCCGCCAGGAGCTTGATATCTTCCTCGTAGCGGTTGTAGTGATCCACCGCCAAGCCCGAGGGCTCGGCAAAATCCGAGTGCTTCAGATTCTCCATGACCCAGAAATCGCTGTGGATGTTGTTGCCCTCTACCTGATGGGCCGCCGTGGCCGCTCCGATCAGAAGGTCTTTGTTCATCTTCCCATCCTTCCTTTCAGCTGTTGAGCATGGCGAGCATACCCTGAATCTGCTCCATGGGAACGTTGCCGAAGGTGACCAGGGACCCCAGAGGCATCTCCATCATCATGCGTCTTGCCATCTCTGCGCCGCCCTCGCCCAGCGCGTCAGTGCCGTCCATTTCCTTGGACTGCTGCATGCCGGCCATCATCCTCTCGAACAGGGCACGACCTTTTGCGGTCTTCAGCAGGGATCCGACAGTGGAGGTCAGCGTATAGACGTACGGAAGCTCCGCCGTGCCGTTGACAGATATTTCTGCATCCAGACGGATATCCCGGCTGGACGCTCCGATTTCCACACCGTAGACACCGGAGGGAACAAAGAAATCGTGGATTTTTTCTTCGTAATAGGCGAAGGCGCGCGCGGATAGCGTAAAGCTCACTTCTTTTTCCTCACCCGGCCGCAGCTCGACCTTGGCAAAGCCCCGCAGCTCGCGCAGCGGACGTGCTGTATCGCAGACAGCGTTGCGGACATAGAGCTGCACGACCTCTTTCCCTGCCACACTGCCGGTATTCTTGACCTTGCAGCGAACAGTCAGCGCGTCCTGATCCGTCATCTCGGATCTGTCCAGACGCAGATCGCTGTAAGCGAAGTTCGTATAGCTCAGGCCATAGCCGAAGGGGAAGGACACGTCCATTTCCTTCTTGTCATAGTAACGGTAGCCGATGAACACGCCCTCGGCATAGTCCACCACACCCTCCGTGCCGGGGAAGTTGAGGTAGGCCGGGTTATCCGAGAGCTTCTTCGGCCAGGTCTCGGCCAGCTTACCGCTGGGGTTTTTCTCCCCGTACAGAAGTTCCACCGCCGCCTTGCCGACGCTCTGGCCGCCCAGGTACATACAGAGCACAGCCTTGACCTTTGAGATCCACTCTGTCAGCATGGGTGCGCCGCCGTGCAGCACGACTACGGTGTTGGGATTTGCCGCGGCCACAGCCTCGATCAGTTCGTTCTGATTGGTGGGCATGGCAAGCGTATCCCGGTCAAAGCCCTCGCTCTCAAAGCTGTCGGGTAGCCCCGCAAAGACCACGGCAACATCCGCCGCTCCGGCGGCCTCCACGGCCTCGCGGAGCAGGTTTTCATCCGTTCTGGAGTCGCGGGCAACGTAGCCCTGTGCATAGCTCACGGAGTATTCCCTCGCCGCGTCCAACGCGGAGATCATATTCTTCGTATTGATATGGCTGCTGCCGCTGCCCTGGTATCTCGGAGAGGCGGCAAACTCCCCGATAAAGGCCACCCTGCTGTCCTTCTTCAGTGGCAGCAGGCCGTCGTTTTTCAGCAGCACCGCACATTCGGCGGCAAGCGACCCGCTGAGCGCCGCGCATTTCTCACGGTCGATCGCCGTATCCGGGCGGCGCTTGTCGCGATAGTCCAGCGCAAAGCGCACCATGTTTCCGGCCATCCGGTCGATCTCCGCCTCGCTGAGCTCGCCCGCTTCACAGGCTGCCTTGATGGCAGCACAGACGCCCTCGTTCCCACCGGGCATATTCAGATCCAACCCGGCCTTGACGCCCTTGGCCGCGTCTTTTCCGGCGCCCCAGTCGGTAACCACGAAGCCGTCAAAGCCCCAGCGCTCGCGGAGGATCTCCGTCAGCAGCGTCTTGTTGTTGGCGCAAAATTCCCCGTTGATGGCGTTATAGGCGCACATGACGCTGCGCGTACCGCCCTCTTTCACAGCCGCCTCGAAGGCGGGGAGATAGGTCTCAAACAGGGTGCGCTCCGACATGCGGGAATCGCCGCTCATGCGCAGCGTCTCCTGGTTGTTGGCGGCAAAATGCTTGACGCAGGCCGAGACGCCTTTTTCCTGCAGCGCGCGGATATAGGCGGCGGCAAGCTTCCCGGCGAGATACGGATCCTCTGAGAAATACTCAAAGTTTCTGCCGCAGAGGGGGCTGCGCTTCATATTGATGCCGGGCCCCAACAGCATGCCCACGTCCTCCGCCTGGCACTCCGTACCCAGGGCCTCGCCGAGCTGTGCCATCACTTCCACATCAAAGCTGGCCGCCAGGGCGGAGGCGGAGGGATAGCAGACGGTCTCGATGCTCTCGTTGATGCCGAGATGGTCGCCCTGCCCCTTTTGCTTTCTAAGGCCGTGAGGGCCGTCGCACATCATGACCTGCGGGATCCCGAGACGCTCTATGCTCTTGGTCCTCCAGAAGTCACGCCCGCAGGCAAGAGCGATTTTTTCGTCAAGCGTCATCTGCTCCAAAATGGATCTCACTTCGTTTGTCATATCAGAAAGCCCTTTCAAATTTTCGTATAAAAAATGCGCAGGGAGGCGGCGGCTCAGCCGCCGCCTCAGACTGTAGACAACCCTTCGCCCATGCGGTAAAGCTTGGACACGCATGGGGGGATTGTGAAGGGGGGGGAGGGTATGCCCCCCTTCACGTTCAATCCATGCCAAAATGGGAACTATTTCGGAAGTTTCCATTTTGGCGATTCAAGCTGTCGACACTTTGTCGACAGCTTGAGGCGGCGGCTCAGCCGCCGCCTCCGCGGTGTCGAGAATTATTCAGCTTAGGCTTCGCCGTGCTTGGCGGCCAGGTCCGCGTTCATCTGCGGACGGATGCTGTCCACCTTGTACATCAAACTCAGCACGAACATAAGGACGAACAGTATCATCGGCAGAATATTGTACAGGAACACGATGGCGCTGTTGGCGGATGCCGACTGGGTAGCGGCCAGTCCGTCATAGCCCGCGAGACCCATGACCAGGCCAACCAGGCCCACAGCGATGCCGTTGCCGACCTTGGAGGCAAAGTTTGCGATAGAGGCGACCAGGCCCTCGATGCGCACACCGGTCTTCCACTCGCCGTAGTCCATGCAGTCAATGAGGTAGGTGTTGATCATCATGGAGATGGGCATGGTGCCGATACCGAACAAGAGGCCGCCGACGATGATGGTCGCCATGTTGGGGCCGCCGATGGTGCGGATGAGCATACCGACGATGCCGATCAGGCAGCAGGCCTGCAGGATCTTCGTGGTGCCGAATTTCTTGGAGAGCATGGGGAAGAAGATCAGCGCGGGAACGACGACCATGCTGGTGATGGCGGCGGTACCCTGGGCGGCCAGATCGCCGTAGATGTACTTGAAGTAGTAGGTGGTCGCCGTCTGCATGTTGTTGACGACGAAGGTGAGGAGCATCAGGCCGACGACGATGAACAGGTACTTGTTCTTGCCGATCAGGCCGAGAGATTCCTTCAAACTCAGATCGTTGGTGGCTTTCTTGCCGTCAGCCTTGGGCTCGTCCACCACGATCTCCTTGCAGAAGACGAAGCGGAGGATGCCGATCACGGACATCACGATGCCGAGGGAGATGACAAGCTTCGTCCAGCCGGCCTGCGTGGTGCCGCTCGTGGCCAGCCAGCGCGGGAAAACGATGTTGAAGACGATGGAGCAGAACATAACGATAAAGCCGTTGATGGACATAGCCTTGATCTGGTTCTGCTCGGTGGTGAAGGCACGGGCCATGTAAACCGAGTCGATGCCGCCGAGAGCCGTGGCGCAGACGGCGTTGACCATCGTGTACATGATGAACAGCCAAATATACTGCACAAGCTGGCTGGCGTTGGGAACCATGAACATCAGGGCGGCAAACAGCCACTCAAAGATGATGAACACCTCATAGGGTCTGGCCTTGCCCCACTTGGTATGGGTCTTGTCCAGGATGAAGCCGAAGCCGAGATCGGTGAAGGCGTCGATGATTTTGGAAACCAGGAACAGCGTGCCGACGACCGTGGCGTTCAGACCGACGATATCCGTGCAGTAGAACGCAATGTTCATGCACAGGACCACGTTGATGGCCGCCGCAATGCCGCGGGTGGACCACACGCCGCCGTACCAGATGGGCATCCGTTGTCTGGCGCCAAACGGAACGCCTTTTTCATTGAGCCGTTCTTTTTTTGCCATAGTGTTCTTCCTCCCTGTTTCAATATTTGTTAAAACGTTTTTGTTTTCTGCTGATTCTACTATAGCAAAAGAACGAAAAAGGTGTTATAATTTATCTGCCTATTTTATTAGTTATATGCCCCAAATGATTTTTTCGCTTTAGTACACAAAAAGGTGGCCTCGAAACTATGAATCTTCACCAAAAACTTGCGTTCTTCTATGAACTGATCGGCTGCGGCCACGCGCTATACTACACGGTTCTCGATCCGTCTTTACAGCTTAAGGACACCAACTGCTCCTTCTCGCAGCATATTCCGGCATTGCTTAATTTGAATGAGGACGCCCCGTTCTTTTTTACCTCCCTGGCGGACGAACAGCTCCCCGTGGTAATCACCGGCTGCTCCGAGCTTCTGTGGATCCTGGATTTTGAAAAGGAGGAGGGTGAACTCCTCGCATTTCATCTGATCGGTCCGGTTTTCCTCGAAGATATCTCCGTGCCTCTGCTGGAAGCGGCGATCTCCGCACTTGGGATTTCCGGCGGCGAAAAGCGTGAGCTGGTCGGGCAACTCTCCGCGCTGCCCATCGTGCCCATCAACCATTGGATGGACTACGGTCTCATGCTCCATTACTGCCTCTGCGGCGAGCATCTGGATTCAGGCGGCTTCCGTTTCCTTGACCGAAAGGTCTCCTCTTCCGAAGCTCCGAAAAATCAACAGCCAATCTCCGCCCATGGCACCTGGGCCATGGAGCAGGAGCTTCTGCGGCTGATCGAAGAGGGAAATCTGGACTATCGCAAGCGCGCCGGGCAGCTTGTCGGACGCGGGCAGATGGTACCGCTCGGCGGCGGCGATACTCTGCGGCACGTCAAGAACGCCGTCATCATTTTTACAGCGCTTTGCACGCGCGCGGCGATCCGCGGAGGGCTCTCGCCGGAACTCGCCTACACGCTCAGCGACCGGTATATCAACAGTGTAGAGAGTGCCGGGAGCTTTGAGAAAGTGGCAGGCATCAACAGCAGGATGCAGGATGACTTTGTGCAGCGGGTTCATGATTGCCGCTATGCAGGGGTCTCGCCGCTGTTTCAAAAGCTGTTCCAATACTTGGACACGCACCTGGAGAATACGCCGAGCATACCGGACATTGCGGATGAAATGGGTTACTCGGTTTCCTATTTGGCCAGAGAGTTCAAAAAGCAGACCGGACAGACGATGCAGCAGTATCTGCGCGCGCGCCGGATCGAGCTTGCCAAGCTCGCGCTTCTCAGCAGCAACGACTCGATCCAGAACATCTGTCACAGTCTCGGCTTCAGCTCCCAGAGCTATTTTACGGCTGAATTCCGGAAGGCCGTCGGCATGACGCCGACCGAGTATCGGCAGAGAAACGGGATCGAAGGATAAAAACCGCTCGCCGGGACAGTCAGCAGACTGTCCCGGCGAGTACGTTACCTGTTATTTACGCTTAGCGGCCTTGGCCTCGGCTTTTGCCTTCTTTTCGGCGAGCTTTGCCTGGTACCTGGCCTCTTCTTCCTCAAAGTTCAGGCCCTTCTTTTCGCATTTGGCCTTCAGCTCTTTGAGGCGGTTTTCTTCCGCGATGCGGTCGTTTTCCTCCTGCTCCAGACGGGCCTTCTCCTCCGGGGAAACGTAGACCTCGCCTCTCGCCTCGGCCTCGGCGCGGTGGAAGGCGCTGATGCTGGCGGTGATCTGGGGCATCTCATCCTCGACCTTATAGAAGAGCATGATCACAGCGCTCACCGCGGCGGAGATCAGCGGCGTGCCGAAGAAGCAGAAGGTGAAGAAGTTCCGAACACCTACCGTCTGGGTGATCTCCTGCACGGTAGAGGCGGGCGCCTGATAGCCCAGGGCGGAGATGCCGCCCAGCAGGATGGAACTGGCAATACCGGTGCAGACGGTGATGATAACGCTGTAAATGGAGGCGGAGCAGCCATCCGCACGGAACTTGTTGGAATACTCAATGTGGTCAAGGCTCTCGGCGATCTGCGCGGCCATAACATAGGTAGGCACGGTGCCGATGGACTTGATGATCAGCGCGAGGAGGATCAGCGTGAAGTTGACCTCGGCGGCAAAGGAGAACAGCAGGCCCAGCGCGCAGCCGACCACGGCGATCACGAGACCGATGGCAGTGACGCGGCGTTTGCCGAATTTGCCGACCAGCGGCCAGAGGATGATGACACCGATGCCGAGCGGCGCCTGGCCGATCACGTTGACCAGTACCTGCAGTCCGGTGCCGCCGTCCACGGAACGGGCCAGAACCCAGTTGCAGTAGTAGAGCATGGACTGGGTGGACAGCACGGTGGAGAGCTGCCAGATCAGGGCATAGCCCATGATGAGACGCCAGTACTTGTTGCCAAAGCAGGCCTTGACCTGCTCTTTAAACGCAACCACATCTTCCTTGGGATCCTTCCCTGCGGCCATGGCGTCCTCGGTGACGCGCTCTTTTGTGAAGTAGTACTCCAGCAGGCAGGCCGGAAGAGCAAAGCAGCTGAGAACGCTCATCATGGCGATCCAGGTGCCCTGAGAATCCTTGCCCACGCCGAAGGCATTGATCATAATGGGCATCACGATGGTCACGAGGAAGCCGGGGACCATATTGACGCCGGCGTTCGTAAGCAGTGCCAGCGTGTCACGCTGCTTGGTATTGCGGGTGGACAGCGGCACCATCAGCGTGTGGGACATGTTGTAGATGGTAAAGGCGAAGGCGAAGAAGAGGTTGTAGCTGACCACGATCCACACCATCTGAACGGTGGGGTTGGCCTTCGGGACCGCATAGAGCAGGAAGGCCGAAAGGATGATCAGCGGGCCGCCCAGCAGCAGATAGGGTCTCGCCTTACCATGCCTGGTGCGGGTCTTGTCGATGATGCGGCCCATGATGATGTTCGTGATGGCGTCGACCGCCTTGGAGATCGCGGGCATCCAGGTCAGGAAGACGCCGGACAGGCCCAGAACGTCCGTATAAAACTGGTTCAGGTAGCTGCCGCCCAGACAGATGTAAACGATGAACATGAGCGCCGGGCCGGCAAAGTAACCCAGCCACGACTCCGCCTTGGTGGTGTTGGCGGACTTGATGCGGGAGTCAAAGATCGGTGCGTCGAGCAGGCTTTTCTTTTTGACTTGTGCGGTCATTTCCGTGATCCTCCGTTTCCTTTTATTGTCGTTTTATTTCATCCACTTGATTGCTTTTTCAAAGCTCCACGCATCCGCATCGGGAGAATCGGAGAGGATGCGATAGGTCCAGAAGAAGGAACCGGCAATCCGTTCCCACGCTTTTTGCTGGATCTCCGCCACGGCCCGGTAAGCGTTTTCCTTGTCCTGCCGATCCGGCAGATCCTTGGCATAGCCGCTGTCCAGGCTCCACTCGCCGGTCACGACCGGGAAATACCCGCTCATTTCATCCAGGATCGGATAGAAGCGCCCCTCGACGATCCCCTTATAGGCCTCTAATGCCTTAGGGCAGCCGCCGGCCTCCACAGAGCCGAAATAGAAGTGCGTGTCCAGCACCACGTTCCGGTACTGCTCCCGGGGCATGAAATCTTTCCACATCGCCGTGCGGAAGGCGTCGTGGATCATAAAAAACTTGTCCTCGTCCAGGTGCGGCATGACGCGCATATAAGCGTCTTCATAGAATTTCCGCAGGAATTCCATTTTGATCGGAGCGGACCCGGCCTCCTCTTCCGCGCTTTTGGGCGGGTAGATGTTGCGAATCCAGACCTGTTCCCAGGGGATGTCCCCGGTCAGTGCGTCGGTGATCGGCTCGTTCAGCGGCTGGATTCCCCAAAGGCCGTCTCTGTGTCCGTAGCGGAGAGCCAGTTTTTCCAGAAGCCGCAGGCAGAAATCCACTTCCTCCGGCATGCCGGACCACTTGCACACGCCGCAGATGCCGCCGTTATCAAAGCCGTTCTGGCTGCCCGGCACCATGTGCAGGTCGATCAGGATCTTCAGGCCGTATTTCTCCGCCATATCCAGGGCGAAGTCCAGATACTCGATGCAGCCGAGATAGGGAGCGCGGTCTCCGAAAATGTAAAACGGGATGGGGATACGGATCGTGTTGATCCCCTGTTCGGAGAGAAATCGGAAGTCCTCTTCGCGGATAAAGCTCTTGCGGTGCTTCTCCATCCGCTCCCGGTACTCTTCTTCCGGAAGTACACGCGCCAGATGGTATTCGTCCTCCGCTTCGGTTCCCGCGAAAAGCTCAGGAGCGATCCACTTTTCCAGTACCAGCCAACCGCCGAAATTGACGCCTTTGATCTGCATTTTCTGCCCTCCATCCCCAGGTTTTCTTATTTACAATCTAAATCTACCATGCTACAATACCGACAACAACCATCAATCTCGCAATTCGTGTTGGATTTTTGAAAGCATGAGGAGTTGAGACACATGAACACCAAGAAAAACAGCCATTATCAGTTCACCCATGAGCTGATTCAGCAGACCATGGCGCGGCTTTTGGAGAAGAACGAGCTGAAGGATATCACGGTCAAGGAGCTCTGCGCTGTCTCCGGAATCAACCGTTCGACCTTTTATGCCCATTATGAGAGCCTCTACGACCTCTGGGCCGATATCGATTCGATTCTTCGTGTGGAGCATATCCGCGCCTTTGATGAAGCAAATGTTCATTTCAGCAATTATATGAGCGAAGACGGCTTTCGCGTGGCTCTGGATTTTGTATACCGCTACCGACATTTTTATCGGGGTTATCTGGAGCGGTTGTCCGCGCCAGAGTATTTGGAAGCCATGTTTCACGAGATCTGGGCAGCCGAAACAGCTCCGGAAGATGAAAACCGCACAGACAGCCTGTATCACTATATCTTTACGCTCGGTGGAGCTATTAAGGTGGTAGAACGGTGGTTGAAGCATGGCTGCAAGGAGCCTGTTGATACGATGGCGAAGCTGCTGACACAGTACGTCACACCATAGGGTGAGGGGACTTGAACCCCTGTCGGTTTTCGCGGGCAGAATTGAGCTGATGCTTCGTTCCAGCCCTTGAAAATACGAAAGTATTCCCTGCGGTCTGCGCCTCGTTGTCCGTAAAGCCGCCCGTCGAGGCCGGATAGCCATGCGCGAGGATCGCTTTCAGTCCGTTCAGAATGGTCGGAGTGTAATACTGCGAGCCGTCCGTCACGTCATAGCCGTCTCCATAAGGGCTTTCCATGCTCATTTGCAGACAGTAGGCTGGCTGGCCGGTTTCCACGACAGAGTGAGGCGGCGTACCGAGATCGCCCCATACGCCGTCATATTTTTCAAAGTACATAAACGGCTGGTAGGCGGTGAAGATATGCACGTCGTCGGCAAAGGCGCATACAGGTAAAGCCGCGCACATGAGAAGCATGGTACAAAGCGTCACGGCCAGCCGCTTTGTCCATTTCGTTTTTACACGGTGAGACAAGTTTTCACCGGTAGCAAAAGGATTTGACAGGAGGGAGAAATATATGAAGCTACAACAGTTATTTGCGGGGCAAGATATTGATTGGAAAAGAACAAAACTAATCCGCCACAATCTCACGAATGAAATTGTAGCCGGAAACTATGCGGCTGGATTGCTTGACGTTTATCAGTCGGTCCAGACGCGGACACGATTTCAAGGATGTGACACGATAATCAGTTTTCTTGGAACGGAAAGGACAAACGGCATTTATCAAGGCTGTTTTCGCGTGGTGGGCTCTGTTCCATTCGATAAGTCCTTACTGCCTGAAAACTTTGTTTTCGATTCAGGAATGGATGATAACTGCGTGATCTATCAATTAGAGCCATTAGATATTCTTTCTGATCTTAAAGATCGGCTCGTGATTGATTGGGGGCGCGGCACGATCAACTGGTGTCAAAATGGCACAACAGAGAAAGAGATACTTGAAATCAGACCTGCTCAATCGGAAATACGCTTTAAGAGCTATGAAGATGTTATCCTGTCTTTTGATACCTTGCATACCATAGTCTACAATCAGTCCGCATACAAAGAATGGTATGATAAACTCTCCGCAGTAGCGGGTGTTTATCTGATAACGGATAAAAGAACGGGAAAGCATTATGTTGGCTCTGCCAGCGGTGAACAAGGTGGCATTTGGGGACTATGGAGTGAATATGCCCGGACTAAGCACGGCGGAAATAAGCGTCTTATTGAGCTGATCAATGCTGATCCGGAATACTGTCACAACTTCCAGTATTCTATCCTTGAAGTATTTCCTATAAAGAAAGATAGGCAGGAAGTATTAGAATGTGAAAGGCTTTACAAGAATAAGCTCCTCTCCGTTCAGTATGGCCTGAATGACAACTATTGAATAGGGGATAGCTTGCTTTGTGTCTCACGGTGAGACATATTTCCGGGCAGCAAAAAAGGCCGCTTTCACGATCTTTTGAACGTGGAAACGGCCTTTGTCAGCAGGAGAGAGGATGCTTGAATGGCGGTGGATCGTGCCAACTTCATCCCGATATGTAGTTATAGAAAAGGGAAAGGCTTGTTTTCGTAAGAAAACAAGCCTTTTATCGTACCCTTTGGTGGAGATAAGCGGGATCGAACCGCTGACCTCTTGAATGCCATTGAGCGCCCCGTAACTTTTTGTAGCGAAAAAGTTCACGAAAATGCAACAATTAAATCATTTTAAAAACTATTTTTAATGGTCAGAACATTGTGTTTCTTCTTCATTCCAGTCAAATTTACAGTCGGAAATTTTGGCTTATATATAAGTATATAGAGGCTCCCGAAGCCCGTAGAAATCCGACTGGAATCATCCATCAGGCAACAATTATGGGCAGTACAGAATTGAATCCCATGTTTTCATTCAAGAGGTCACCCGACTTGGTTTTTGAAATGCTTCCTGCATAGGGAGTAAACATGAAAATCTAATGTGTCTGGAAGAAATGACTGTAAAAATGACTGGAATTGATTCGTACCTAACAGGATATTCAACTGGAATAACCTATAGAGTTTTAGAAGGAGACAACTATAATGACCATCCAATACCATAAATCCGGAGATTATTATCTCCCCAATCTTGTGTTTGAAGATACCGAAGTACAGCCTATTGGCAAGTATGGCCGGATGCGCAAATGCTATTTGAAGGAGCACCGTCCGGCACTGTACTCCAATCTGCTTCTGTCCGGGAAGTTGTTTCAGCATTTGGCCGAAATCGACGGAGCCTGTGAGGAGCGCTTGGAACTGCTTATCCGGCAGATGACCAAACAAGAAGGTGTGACCGAAGCGCTCAAGGCCACTGATCAGATGGAATGGGTGCGCCGCATGAACAGCATCCGCAGTCGGGCGGAGGAGATCGTGCTGAGCGAACTCGTATACTGCTGATGGAGGTGTCGAGATGCTGATTCTGGAAGATCTTTACCTCGGCGACGTTCGCCCCAGTGAGCGGAGCTTCAAGCGCAACAGTCAGTACGCAAAGGCGCTGGATGAAGTCGTAAGAGCCGGGGACGCACTGACGGACACACTCACGGAAAAGCAGAAGGAAATGTTTGAGGACTACATGACTGCCCAGCGGGAGGTGAACGTGCTCACGGATTGTGAGACCTTCATCTACGCTTTTCGCCTGGCCGCGAAGATCATGATCGATGTGCTGACCGACGGGGCGATGAAGGAAATCTAGATAATATAAAGCGAGGATGGGGCGCTGATCCCATCCTCGTTTCTTTTTCGTTATACCCTCGTGGAGTTTCCTTATCCGGGAAGGAGCTGCCGCCGATGGTTCACGGCACCTGATACGCCGCGGAAAAGCGGTTGACCGAGGTGCGCTTTTCCACGATGGCCTTGAGCAT
Source organism: Clostridiales bacterium UBA3758 (assembly GCA_002371675.1). Classification (GTDB taxonomy): domain Bacteria; phylum Bacillota; class Clostridia; order Oscillospirales; family Oscillospiraceae; genus Limivicinus. Next base: position 25,693 of record DFGE01000015.1, on the reverse strand, counting down.
GGCGTCGCTTTCCGTGATGACACGGCCGCTAAGTCTGCTGATACCCAACTTCAGCAGTTCTGGGCAGCAGGTTACTGTCGGCCCGGTAAGGATGACCTCAGCGTTCCGGCTCAGCTCCAGCAGGCGCGGCATGGTCTTGTTGATGGCCGCACTGCCGGTGATGATCACGAGATCGCACATCGGCAGATAGAACTCGCTTGCGCTGTCCGGCAGGGCTCCGGCTTTTTCTTCCCGGTCCATGATGTACAGCTTCTTGGCGGAGGTAAAATCCTCCTGCGTCATGTTGCTGTGACCGATCATCATGCCCACCATCCCCACCGTGCGGCCGCGGATCTCGACGCCGTCCAGCGTTTTGGCGTCAGTCTTTACAAAGCCGCAGCCGTCGTGGTTATAGAAGGCGTTGACCGCGGCGAAGGCCTCGCTGGCCTCCTCCATATTCCAAGAGAGCATGGCCTGTCCGGCCTGACTGAGCGGCAAGCCGAGCAGACTTTCAAACATCCGCGGGACCGTCTCGCCCGGGGTGTGCATGGCGACGCCCGTCCGGCCGTCGCTGAGCACCGCCGCCGTCCAGGAGATCCCGTGGACCAGCTTTTGCACCGTCAGCTCCCCAGGCAGCCCCGTCAGAAGGATCTCATAGTATGACGTGTCGATCATCTTACCGGATCCAGTTCAGCGTCTGCTCCCGCAGCCAGTCGGCCCACTCCCGCACGCCCTCGCCGGTCTTGGCGCAGATGGGAATGACCTTCATGCTGGGATTCAGACGCCACACATACTCCTTGCATTTTTCCAGATCGAAGTCGAAAACCTCCATGACGTCGATCTTGTTGATGAGCAGCACGTCGCAGATCGTGAACATCAGCGGGTATTTCAGCGGCTTGTCATGGCCTTCCGGAACGGAGAGGATCATGGCGTTCTTGACCGCGCCGGTATCAAACTCCGCCGGGCAGACCAGGTTGCCGATGTTTTCCAGAATGGCCAGGTCCACGTCCTCTGTGCCGAGATTTTCCAGTCCCTGCTGTGTCATGTGCGCATCCAGATGACACATGCCGCCGGTGTGGAGCTGGATCACCTTGACCCCGGTCTTTTCAATGGTGGCCGCGTCCACGTCCGAGTCGATATCGGCCTCCATGACGCCGATGCGCAGCTCGTCCTTCAGCGCCTCGATGGTGCGGCGCAGCGTTGTGGTCTTGCCCGAGCCGGGAGAGGACATGAGATTGAGCAGAAAGGTTTTCTCCGCTTTCAGCTCTTTTCTGAGTTCCTCCGCCCTCCGGTCGTTGTTTTCCATCACGCTCTGTTTGACTTCGATGACTTTGAATTCAGGCATTTTCATTTCCTCGCTTTTTCTATCTATACTGCATGTTCAGGTTTTCCGGGCCGAGGCGTCACCTTTTCACATAGGTGAAGGTCGAGGCGATCTCCTTGCTGTCGTAGATCCCTTCGATCCCCTCGGCAAGCGGCTTGCGCGTTACGGCAAGATACACGCCCTTTTTCTCCACATTGAAGAAGATCCGGCCGTCCTCATCCGTATGCAGGATGCGCTCGAAATACGCTTTCCCGTCATAATGGATCACAGTCACCGTCGCCTGTTTAACCGGGAAGCGGTCGTGGATCAGGGTCAGATGCAGGACTTCCGCGTCCGGCTCCCAGGGCTCCGGCACGAAGCTCACGCGGGATTCGTGGATGAAATTGGCCTGGCCCTCCGTCTCGCCGACCGCAATGCAGGTCTCATAGATCTGCGGGTAATTCTTGGCGTCCAGGATATCCGGATAGGTCCGTCTGTCGCCCTCCAGATATTCGTCCTTTTCATTCCGGACATAGTTGTTGTCGTAGATTGCCATGATCGTGTGAATGCCGCGGGAGAGCGGCGTGAAGTTCAGCTCATAATAGTCGCCCCACTCATCTCCCGGCCCTTTTACCGGCGCGAGTGCGATCCGGTTCCCGGCCTCGTCACAGACGAAAGCCCGGAATTCGTCCAGACGGAAGAAGCCGTCCGGCCGCATATAGTGACCCCAGCGCAGGATGGCGTGGACTTCCTCTCCCGGTTCGTAGACGGATTTATCCGTCACGATCCAGGCCTCGTGCCCGTAAACCAGATAGTCGGTGGTGTCGATTCCCCTTCTCATGTTTCTCCTCCTGTGATGTATGTGATTTCTATTCGAAAGCTCAGTTTTGCCGTTTTCTTTTACTGATTAGTCCGTTTTCGGAGCAATAGTATACGCACATGCCGAGAGCTGTGAGTCCCCAGGTGACCGGGTAGGCGGCCGCCACGCTTTGGATGCTGCGGGTGTGCGGGACGATCCAGAACAGAAGCGCCGAGCGGATCAGGCAGAGGTTGAGCAGCACGATCAGCATGGGCACTTTTGTTTTGCCCTGACCGCGCAGACTGTCTCCAAGGATCTGATGAACCGGGTACAGCACGTAATACGGGAACGTTACCGCGATGATCTGCCGTCCCAGGGCAATGACAGAGGGTTCCTTGATAAACAGGCGGAACAGCGCCCCGCCGAAGAACAGCGACACGGCTGAAAGGATCGCTGTCAGCCCCAGCGAGATCAAGAGGCAGTCGCGCGTGCCCCTTCGGATGCGCGTAAACTGCACGGCGCCGCAGTTCTGCCCGCTGAAGGTCATGATCGCCTGGCCCAGCGCCATGATCGGCAGATAGATGATCAGCTCCACCTTAAAATACGCGGTAAAGGCTGCGATCGCATCGGCGCCGAAGGAGTTGATATGCGCCTGCACCACCACGTTGGACAGCGTGATCACCAGCGCCTGCGCTCCGGCCGGCAGGCCGATGGCGACGGCCTTTTTCAGCAGTGCCGGATCGAAGCGGATCCCCCGGAGGCGCAGCGCATAAGCGTCATCCATCCGGCACAGTCTCCGCGCAACCAGCGCCGCCGCTACGGTCTGGGAAAAGAGTGAGGCCCAGGCCACGCCCACAACGCCGTTTGCCAGCACGCGAAGCAGCAGCCAGTCGGCCGCCACATTGACAAGGCCTCCCACCAGTTGGGCAAGAAGCGGGTTTTTCGAATCCCCCAGCGCCCGCAGCATTCCCGCGCCGAAATTATAGGCGATGATCGAGGGCAGTGAGAGAAAATAGATCCGTAGGTAGGCCTCCGCGTTTGCACGGATCTCCTCCGGTGTGCGGATCAGGCGCAGATAGCCCGGCGCCAGCAGCCAGCCGAGCAGGGCGAGAACGATCCCTCCCGCCAGAGCAAGCGCCGCGGTGTTGCCGATCGCACGGCGCAGCTTGTCTGTGTCGCGCTCGCCCCAGCTCTGTGCGATCACAACGCCTGCGCCCACGGCCAGACCGCCGAAGAAGCCGATCAGGCAGGTGATCAGCAGCGTGCTGGCTCCGATCGCCGCAGAAGCGGTCTTGTCGATCACGTTGCCTACAAAGATCAGATCGACGGTGCTGTATAACTGCTGCACCAGCGTCCCCAACAGCAGCGGGAGGGCGAAGCGCAGCAGCTTTTGTATGATCGGGCCTGTTGTCAGGTCCTCGTTTCTTTGATTCATGGCATGAAGTTGATCTTAACAGTATGATAGCCCCCCGAGTGACCGGCTCGGAGGGCTATAGCAAGAGAGATCCTCGGTTGCCTTTGTGTCGGAGAGGTGAAAGAGACACAGGGATTGAGGGAGATCCCGGCAGCCGATCAAGCATCTGATCTGATAAGAGCATAACAGAATTCTCGGCCGTGCGGAAGCCCCCCTGGGGGATGAAATTTGAAAAATGATTTGTTTTATTTCGCCGTGCCGGAAAGCAGAAACAGCGAGTCGTTATCACAGATACAGTCGATCGCGAAGAATTCCCGCCAGAGTTTGGCTTCCTCCTCAGCCGGGAGCAGCTGCCTTGCAAGGCCGCCCGGCATGATGCTGCCGAGCGTGTTCATCCGGTCGCGGCCAAAGGGGAACGCCACCGTAAGCCTCCCGCGCGGCAGCAGAAGCTCTCGCGCTTTTTTCAGGAAGTCACGCGGCTGCAGGAAGTGGTGATAGGCGTTGAAAGACACGATCACCTCATAGCCGGGCTGCTCAAGCTGCAGGAAGTCGGCCTGGGTCAGGTGGATGCGCGGATCGGCACCGTACTTTTTCTGCGCCAGACGGATCATTTCTCCAGAGATGTCCACACCCTCGATCTCACAGGCGCCGCCGTCCATGAGATCGGCAAACATCGCACCGCTGCCGCAGCCGACATCCATCACACAGGCGCCGCCCCGCTGGATCGAGACCATGGCCGTGACGATGCGGGCGGCCTTGGCCTCCGCATAATCGTCGTCCCAGATCGATGCGACGGAATCATAGTATTCAGCGATCTGCATGAGCTTCCTCCCTGCATAAAAACACGGGCCATTTCCCTAATCTTTGATTTCTAGGACAGAATCGACCAGCTTTTTTGTATAAGCCTCTCTGGGCTGCCGGATCACCTGCTCCGCCGGGCCCTCCTCCACGAGCGCGCCGTCCCGCATGATCATCACCCGATCGCACAAACAGCGAATCACCGCCAGATCGTGGGAAACGAAGATCGCGGAGGTATGGCTCTCGCGGCAGATGTCGGCAAGCAGATGCAGGATCTGCGCCTGGGAGGATACGTCGAGCGCGCTGGTGATCTCGTCGCAGAGCAGGATCTCCGGCTCCACAGCCATCGCACGGGCGATCGCCATGCGCTGGCACTGCCCGCCGCTGAGCTGGCGGGGCGTGCGATCCATCAGTTCACGCTGCAATCCCACCCGGTCGGCCAGCGAGGCCAGGTCGAGCGGCGCGCTTCTTCCGCGCAGATTGCGGACCGACTCGGTGATCGAATCCGCGATCGTACGGCGGGGATGGAAAGAGGCCGGTGCGTTTTGAAAGATCATCTGCATTGCCCGGTATTCTTCTTTGGTGCGCCGGGGCGAGAGTTCTTTTCCGTGCAGCAGGATGCTGCCCGCGCTGGGCGCTTCCAGGCCGGAAATAAGCTTTAGGAGCGTGGACTTACCGCTGCCGCTCTCTCCCGCAACGCCCAGGATCTCCCCGCTCTCGAGGCGAAAGTCGACCCCGCGAAGCGCGTGGATCACGGTGCTTTGCTGCTCATAGCGTTTGGCAAGGCTTTTCCCTTCCAGAACGATCATGGCATGGCCTCCTTCCCGCCGCAGCAGGAGACGAAGTGGCCGTCTCCCACCTGCCGCATGGCATAAGGCGCATGGGCACAGGCCTCCGCCGCCCGAGGGCAGCGGTCGCAAAACTCGCAGCCTCTCTCCGCGGGGCCGGTCATCGGCGGGCTGCCGGGCAGGCCGTCAGGCATCGTACCGTCAAGGCTCGGGATCGCCGCACGCAGACTTTTGGTATAGGGGTGCTGTGGATCGCACAGCACGTCACAGGCCCGGCCAAACTCCACCAGCCGCCCGGCGTACATGACGCCGATATGGTCGGCCAGAAAATGGGCCAGGGCCAGATTGTGGGTCACGATGATCTGTGTCACGCCGCTTTTATCGCGCAGGCGTTTGAGTTCTTCGGCCACCTGCAGCTGGATCGTGGCGTCCAGCGCGCTGGTCGGCTCGTCACAGAGCAGGATTTCCTGCTCCAGCAGCAGAGCCAGCGCCAGCGCTGCGCGCTGGTTCATGCCGCCGCTGAGAGCGAAGGGACACTCGCCAAGGACGCGCCGCCAGTCGACGAGCTCCACCTTGGCAAAAGCCTCCGCCACCTTGGCTTCAAAGGTTTTCGGGTCATATTTGCCGTGGCTTTTTAGCGTTTCGATAAACTGCCTGCGATAGCTGCGGATGGGGTTGAAGGTCGCCTCCGGCGTTTGGAAGACGATGCCCATTTTCTCGCAGCAGAGCTTGCGCCGCTGCTTTGGTGGAAGGGCGGAGAGCTCTGTGCCCTCCAGTGTGATGGCGCCGGAGAAAAGCCGGATCTCGGGTGCGGCCATCAGGGCCTTGAGCACGGTGCTCTTGCCGCAGCCGCTCTCCCCCACGAGACAGAGGATCTCGCCACGCTGCAGGGAAAAGGACACGTCCGCGGCGGCGGGGCGGTCGCCGTATCCGACGCAGAGGCGGTCGAGCGTGAGGATCGTGTCGCTCATGTCTCCGCCTCCTTTGCTTCCAGTGCGTCGCGCACGCAATCGCCCAGATAGTTGAAAATCATAACCGTGATGATCGTGGCAACAGCCGGGGCGAGCACCGCCCAGGGGGCCAGCTGCAGATAGGCGCGGGAGGTGTTGATCATGCTGCCCCACTCCGCCTGCGGCTCGATCACGCCGATGCCCAGAAAAGAGAGGCCCGCGATGCCGATCATCATGACGCCGATCTGGGTCGCCGCCGTGACGAGCAGCGGCCCGAGCATGTTGGGCAGCAATGATTTTATCATGATCGTCCAGCCGGAGCAGCCGGAAAGCCGGGCGGCGTGGACGTAAGGTTCTTCTTTCAGACTCAGTACCTGGGCGCGGGCCAGGCGCGCATAGAGCGTCCAGCCGCTGATGCCCATGGCAAGCATGGCGTTGCCCATGCCGCCTCCCAGGATGCCCGCCACCGCGATGGCCAGCACCATCTGCGGGAAGGCCAGCATCACGTCCGCAAGGCGCATGATCAGCGTGTCGACCACGCCGCCGTACCAGCCGGCCAGCAGACCGAGCACGGAGCCAAAGAGAAACGTGAGCCCCACCAGCGCCACCGCAGAGAAAATGGAGGTTCTCGCCCCCATCAGCACGCGCGAGCAGACGCAGCGGCCGTAGCGGTCTGTGCCGAAGGGAAACTGCGCGCAGGGTGCGCGGTTCATATCCGCCGCGGAGGTGGCATAGGGGTCGTTGGGGCAAATGAGCGGAGCGATCAGGCTGATGACGACCAGGATCCCGGCCAGGGCCAGAAAAACGATCGCACGGCGGCGGATGCGCTCGGGTGTTTTGATCCGTTTTTTCATGCGCCGCCCCCCCTTCTGCGAAGCCGGGGATCGATCCAGGCATAGCAGATGTCGATCAAGAGATTGATGACGACATACACCGTGGAGGTAAAAAGCACAAAGCCCTGGATCACCGGGTAGTCGCGGTTGCTGATCGCGTCCATGGCCAGCTTCCCCAGCCCCGGCCAGCGGAAGATGGTCTCGATGACGACACTGCCGCCAAAGAGCGTGCCGATGGAGAGTCCCACGATCGTGAGGATGGAGATGGAGGCGTTGTGCAGCACGTTTTTCAGCACATAGCGCTCCTTTACGCCGCGCAGTCTGGCGCCGGAGACATAGGGCTTGCCCAACTGCTCGAGGATCTCCGCCCGAAACTGGCGGATAAAGCGGCCGCAGATCGGAATAGAGAGCGCGAGGCAGGGCATGATAAGGCCCTTCACGCTCTCTTTCGCCGTCAGCGGCAGCAGATGCGCCTTGACGCACAGGAAGTACATCAGCAGCACGGAGATCAGGAAGTTCGGCAGCGAGTTGCCGGCGAAGCTGAAAAGCCGCGTGATATCGTCCAGCAGCGAGTCCTTATGGAGCGCTGTGAGGATGGCAAGCGGAAGCGCCACCAGGAAGGCCAGCGCCAGGCTCGTCAGCGCGAGGATCGCCGTATAGCGCAGCGCCTTGACAAGCTTCTCCGCCACAGGGAAGCCGTCCTTATAGCTCTCGCCCAGATCAAAGCGCAGCGCATGGAGCGCCCAGTCTCCGTACTGTACCAGGAAGGGCCGGTCGAGGCCCATGCTTTCTCTTGTTTTCTCGATGATCTCCTCCGAGACGGCCACGCCCTGGGCGTTGAGCTTTTTCATCGCCGCGTCGCCGGGCGAGAGATACATCAGCAAAAACGTCAGGAAACTGACGGCGATCAGGATGCCGACAAGGTGCAGCAGTCGTCTGCCTATGTATTTGGCCATCGGTCAGTTTCCTCCTTTCATGCAATTTGGGGCCGGTGTAGACGCACCAGCCCCATCGGATCATTGGGTTTTATGCGATATCCGTCTCAGACGTGAGGCCATAGAAGTCGAAGGGGATGTCCTCCGAGAATCCGGTGACGCCGGGCCTTGCGACAGAGACCTTGTTGAACAGGCCGACGTAGCCGAAGGCGTTGTCGTCAATGCTCATCTGGACGATCTGGTTGGCAAGCGCGGCACGCTGATCGATATCGGTCTCAAACTGGAGCTGATTGATCAGCGCCTCGGACTCGTCGGTGGGGAAGCCGGCCTTGGCCCACTTGCCGCTCTGGCGGTACAGAGCATCGACGCAGTAGTAGGGATCGCCGCCTGTATCGGCGATCATGCAGTAGAGCGCGATGTCATAGTCGCCGGTCGCCACATAGCCGGCGTCCGGATCTTCCTGCACGACCAGCGTCGCCTTGACGCCGATCTTCTCGAGCTGCTCCTTCATCAGCAGGGCGAGGTCGGGCAGCTGGCGGGACTTGTAGTGGGCAATGCTCAACTCAAGCACTTTGCCGTCCTTCTCATAAAAACCGTCGGCACCCAGCGTATAGCCGTCGGCCTCCAGCAGGGCCTTGGCCGCGGCGGGATCGGGTGCGGGCTTTGTGACCTGGCCATAGGGCGCGGAAGCAATGAAGGGACCGACAGCCGCGGAGGTCGTGCCCTTGAGGAACTCGGCAATGGCCTCGCAGTCCACCGTCAGGTTGATCGCCGCGCACACGCTGTCGTCGAGGCGCGTCTGGTTGATCACGTAGAACTGCATGCGGGTGCCGGGAATGACCGTGAGATCGTAACTGGCGGGATCGGCCTCATAGATCTCCTTGGCGGCCGCGTCCACACTGGTGTAGCAGTCGATCTCACCGGACTGCATGGCCAGGAGCTTGGAGTCCGCGTCAGGCATATAGAAGAGCGTGGCGCCGTCGAGCTTGACCTCACCGTTCCAGTAGTTGTCGTTGCGTACGACCTCCACGTCTCCCTCCGGCTGGAAGGACTGGATCACAAAAGGTCCCGTGCAGATGGGCGCGTTGTCAAAATCTGTGGTGGCGTCCAGATCCATGACCGCAAACTCGGGGTCCGTCAGCGCGACGAGCATGGTCGGGAAGACGTCCGGGGTCGTGATGACAAAGGTCTTTTCATCCTCAGCCGTGAAGGTGAAGTCCGCCCAGTCGTCGTAGCGTTCGTTGACCTCGATCAGACGCTGGAAGTTGCGCGCCACCATATCGGCGGTAACGGGATTGCCGTTGGAAAAGCAGGCGTCCGCCAGCGTGAAGGTCCAGGTCAGGCCGTCTTCGCTGACGCTGGAATCCTTCGCCAGCAGCGGGCTGACAGACATATCCGCGTTGATCCGGTACAGCGTCTCGGTCATACCGTAAATCTGCGTGTACCAGCCGTAGTAGTCCTTATGGGCGTCCAGGCTGGGATAGGCGAAGTTTGTGGCCATCCGCAGCCACTTGGTCTCCTGCGGGGCCGGGGCGGCATCCGCGGCAGGTGCAGCGTCCGCAGCCGGAGCCGGTTCGGCAGCCGGAGCCTCGGCCGGTGCCTTCTGACCGCAGGCCGCGAGGGCAAGGATCATGCACAGTGCAAGCAGAAGCGCAAGGGTCTTTTTCAGATTCTTCATCTTGTTTCCTCACTTTCTTTTGCCTTTTGGGCTTCTTGAAAACAGTATAGACCCCTGCCAAATGCTGCGGAAGCCCCCCTGGGGGATACAAATTTCAACAATTTTTCACACTATTTGTAGGCGGCAAGGCAGAAGATCGGCGTCGGGTTGAAGAATTCGTCGATCTCGGCATAGATGCGCCGGTAGGCACCCATGTCCACCGAAACGCGCTCAAAGCCCGCCTCAATGAGGAGCTGTACGTCCCATTGCGGTCGCGGCCCATGATAGGCGCCGACCTCCATGGTGATCGCCTCGTTTTCGGCCTTCATGTATTCCGGCACCAGCTTGTGCGCGTGGTTTTCCGGCAGCTCGTGCTCCTCCTCATCCTCCAGCGCCGCGCTGTAATCCGCGTCGAAGTTGATAAGCACGCCGCCCGGTTTTAACAGCCTGTACCACTCCCGGTAGGCCTTTTCGATATGCGGCAGCGTCCAGGTGAGATTGCGCGTCACCAGCACGTCAAAGCTCTCCGGCGCAAAGTCCGGCTCCTCGGCGTCCATGACGGCAAAATCCGCTTGCAGGCCGAGGATCTCCGCCGTCTGCTTGGCCCGGTCGATCATGTCCGGCGTCAGGTCGATGCCCGTGGCCTCGTGTCCCTCGGCCGCGAAAACGAGAGCGAAAAAGCCCGTGCCTGTTCCCAGATCCAGCACGCGCAGCGGACGGTCCTGCGGGATATAGAGGTTAAATTCCCTGAGCCAGCGCTCATGCTTTTCATCTTCAAATTCCCGAATGCGCTGGGTCTGAAAGGCCTCCGCCCGGTGAGACCAGTAATGGGTGATGCGGTGCTTGATTGGTTCCATAGGTCGTTCTCTCTCCGTTTCTTTTGCTTGCTCCCGGCTGTTTTTTTGTATTATAAGGTATCTCGATCTGCCGCGGAAGCCCCCAGGGGGGATAATCCTTTTTCCCGAAAAAGCCATGGCTTTCTGCGCCTTCCCGCGATTTTCGCGGCGTATCCCCCCGGGGGGCTTGTGGCGTTTCGCCGCGCATGATACTTTGTATAAAAATGATTTCGGAGGCATCTATGCAAATCAAAACCATTGCCGGTCATGAGCTGACGCCCGGCAAAACCGTCAAGGATCACATCCACGTGGAGGGAACGGAACTGCACGTGCCCCATGTCCTGCTCTGCGGCGAGCAGCCGGGGCCGACCGTGCTGATTTCCGCCGGCATCCACAACGCAGAATATGTGGGCATCCAGGCGGCGATCGAGCTCTCCAACGAGCTGGACGTCTCCGAGCTGCGCGGCAACGTGATCCTGCTGCCGCTTGCCAATCGCTCCGGCTTTGAAAACCGCACCATGTCCATGGTCTTTGAGGACGGGAAAACCTCAACCGGGTCTTTCCCGGCGACCGGGAGGGCAGTGAAGCCGACAAGCTGGCCCATATGCTCTTTGAGGTGTTCATCCGAAACGTGGACGCCTACATCGACCTGCACAGCGGCGACGGGTACGAGGCGCTGATCCCCTATGCCTACTATCTGGGCGACACCCCCGCCGAGGAGACGGCGAAGCAAATGATCGATTGTGTCAATGTGAAGTATGTCGTCCGTTCCCGCTGCCGCACCGGCGGAGCGTATAATCTCGCATCCGTCTATGGCATTCCCAGCGTACTGATCGAGCGCGGACAGCTCTCTCTTTTCAGCCGGGAGGAGATCGAGGCGGACAAGGCCGACGTGCGAAATATTCTCCGCTGTCTGGGCGTTCTGCCGGGTGAGGCCGTCAGATATCCCAAGACGCAGCTGCTGGAATACAGCGACGATGCTCCATGTACCGGCTGCTGGTATCCGGAGAAGAAGGTCGGCGACATCTTCCGTAAGGGCGAAAAGCTGGGCGAGATCCGCGACTACTTCGGGCGCAGCCTCTTTGTGGAGTACGCGCCGGACGACGGCGTGCTGCTGCATCAGTGCGCGTCGCTGAATATTATTGAGAAAGGCCCGATGGTGACTTACGGTGTCCCGACAGACAATTCTTTCTGAAAACAAATCTTACTGGACCGGCCGCGCCGCGTCCTATTCCGAGGTCAATCAGTTGGAGCTTGCTACGCAGCAGCGGCAGAAGTGGAGCGACTGTCTCCATGCCGAGATCGCGCGGCAATTCCCGAACAGCGTGCCGGAGTCTCTGCGTGTGCTGGAGGTGGGCACCGGCCCGGGCTTCTTTGCCATCCTCCTGCGGGAACTGGGCTATGATGTGACGGCCATCGACCTGACGCCCGCCATGCTGACCGAGGCAAAGAAAAATGCCGGCGAGCTTGCCGGCAAGATTCGATGGATGGAGATGAACGCAGAGGCGCTGGATTTTGCGGACGCTTCCTTCGACGTGGTGGTCAGCCGCAACCTGACCTGGAACCTGCCCCATCCCGACAAGGCCTATGCCGAGTGGGCGCGGGTGCTGAAGCCGGGCGGACTGCTGTTGAACTTTGACGCCAACTGGTACGCCTATCTCTTCGACGACGAGGCCCAGGCCGCCTACGACCGGGATCGGGCCAACAGTGCCGAGCAGGGCGTGTGGGATCAGAACGTGGGAGAGAACTTCGACGTGATGGAGGACATAGCCCGCCGGGTACCGCTGTCGAATATCCGCCGCCCGAAATGGGATCTTGCGCTGCTGCGCGGCCTCGGCCTGCGCGCGGAAGCGGATGAGCAGATCTGGCAGCGCGTCTGGTCAGAGGAGGAAAAGCTCAACTTCTCGTCCACCCCGCTGTTCCTTGTGCGAGCGGTAAAGACAGGTGAGTATGCTTGATGTGTTGATCGATAGTCCGATGAAAGAAATCTGAATATCAACGAATGTGCCGGAAAGAGTTGAGCGCTCCTTCCGGCACATTTTCTTATTTGAGAATCAAACTGATCTGGCGCTGTACAAGACGGCTGAGCAATTCAAGCCTGCTTTCGCTGATCGGGATTCTCGGATGGTTTTCAAACTGGAAATCCGTCAGCTTTTCCAGGTCAGCGCGGATTTCATCTGTCATCAGACCGCGCGCAGTGATGATGAAATCACGGCCCAGCTTCGGACGGCAATGGTCGATATACCAATCCGGCGCGGCCAAGGCATCCTCGTCCAGTTCTGGGAACAAGGCACGGTTGTTATCAAATACCGGCGCCATCCCGATGATCTCCATGGTCTGGTTATCAAACAGGAAGCCAAAGTTTCCGTAGTGGCGATCCGGGTTCAAGGCGATCGCGTCGAGCACACACATCCGGCGGAAGTCACTATCGCTGCCGAGAGTCTGGCAATAGTCCAGCAGGCGCGGGATGGTCTGCTCTCCATGGAATACAGCGCTGGCCTTGGCCAGACCGGTCGCTTCCGTTGTGAACAGCGGGCACTTGCTCACGAGCTTATCGTGATAAAGCTCCAGATCATACTGCACTGCATTCGGGCATACGCGCTGCGCAAGCTGGGAAACCAGAAACTCGGATACCGGCTCGATCACATGCAGGCCGCTGCCGCTCTTGTAAAGCCAGATCCCGCCTTCATCCCGTACCCAGCACTTGGCGTAATAGCCGTCTGTTCCAAACTCCGGCGAGGTCGAAGAGAGATCCGTCTCACTGATCACGCCGTCAAAGGCAGCCTCACTCACAAGCTGGTCAAACTCGTTTTGATACAGGGAAACGCTGTCCCAGCAGAGATCACTGTCCGACTCCTTCACCCAGAAAGTGTCATTCAGAGATAGGGCGTGGGTAACGCGGAGAAAGCCCTCCAGATCGTCACAGCCGTATCGTTCCAGCAGCTCTTTGATATGTTTGCGGTGCTTGGGGGCCTGCCGTCGAGCAAGGAAATCGCCGAGCTTGCCGTAGCCGATCGGTCGCAGATCAGTCAGCCATTCATTCTCCATGAACTCCGGCTCGTCAAAGGCGTTGCGCTCGCAGGTAAAGCGGAGCACGGGCAGATCCCGGTTCATCAATACAAATTCTCTTGTCATGCTTCCGCCTCCCTTCACGTTGTATTGTAGCGTAGTTTTCTCGGTTTTACAATGATTATCATGATGAATAAGTTCAGTCAAATAACAACAGTCCACTCAAGAAGCTACTCTTCTGAATACTAAGGTGTTCAGGCTTAAAACCAAGCTCTCTGCATACTCCTTCATAGAGCAAACAACAGATAGCGTCATAATAGAGGGTTTTCCCAGCAAGAAAATCATCAAACAGCAGGCCGCTGATTATCCTCTCAATTCCCTTGTTTTTGATTTCATCATTGAACTCTGTTCCTATGCTGTCATCTCGAGTAATCTGGAATTTCGAATCAGGTATAATGTGGACTGTACTCGAAACATAAGCAAGCTGTCCAGTTTCACGAGCTTCTCCTTTACATCGATAGACATATTTACCCGTAAATCGATATTTGTTGGTGTCAAAAAGCCTATCATATGTCTGCCTGTATAGTTGTGGGAGTTTCTCAAACCATCGATCAATAATAACATTGACTTCTTTATCAAATTCTTCAATGGGGAGCATACGTAATGGAAAGTTCGAGTAAGTCCAGACAGGATTAAAGTCTGTGATTGATCTGGTCTTCAGCTCCTGGAACACACAATACACTTGGATATAATCCCGGTCCATAATCTCGAACATTCTGGGGTTGAAAACGGATGGCAATGCGGGGTTGGCTGTACAAAATCTTTGGAATGATTCTCGGCCTCCCGAAAGGGAAATATGGGATGCCAGGCGGCTAAAATTTCTTTCTCCACGCAAATAGTTGCGGAGGATGATTTCTTTTATTTGCTTTTCGCTATTTGATAAAACCGTGTCGTTCGTTAAGAGCCAACAAATATAATTGGCAAGATAACAGAAACGTCGTTCGGCCTCATCTACTCGGATTGCTGAACCAGTACCTTCTTCATCAAAGAGCCGATTGCTCTCATCAACAAAGCTTGCAACAAGTTCTTCTAAAGCAATGTCAGGTAGACAGCTCAGCGGAACACGCCCTTCAAAGAAGTTCTTGATTATCTTGTGAAGAGAATCTTTACTATACTCTACGGGTCTACTTTTGCCGCCTAAATCAATTTGATTAAACAGGTCTGTGCCTTCATGATAATACTCACGAACACCTGCATCTGGAATTCCCTTTACTTGAGGATATAGGGCAATAATGGAAGAAAGCTCAGGCGTGTATTTGTTGCCATTGACTTCAATCGACAACCCAGGGGTATTGGAACATTTAATACCAAAGCGCCACAAATTGGGGAACATTGTTTTCTTAACAAATGAAAAGTCATGTTCAAGCAGGCCATTAATATAGTCTACAGCTTCCTGCAATTCTCCAATTTCTTCAGGAGTTTTCTTCAAGAAAATGCGGTTTCTTTCAGCCGCAATCATGTTTAGAGTGGTTGTGAAGACACCGATATCAGATAAGATGTTTTCATCCCCAAAAGCATAGGAGATTTTTTCGTGGCCCTCGAAGTCCAAATCCATAAGTACTGAATCTGACAAATACAGCCAGAAAATACGTCTTGTAATGATATCGACAACAAAATATATGGCGGGGCTTTCTGTGACTTTTCCTTTCACGTAGTAAAGGAAACTCGTATCAAGTTGATAGACATATTTTCCTTTGTTCGGCCCAATTATGTTTGGCTGCAGATTCTCAACCTTCTTGACTTGAACAATGAATTGTTTTTTGGGAGATAGATCAGCCGAAACCAGTTCAAAAAAGCCGTCATGATTCGGTGTCCTATCGTTTGCACTGAAAAATGTTTTGATCGTATGTTTGGCTTCAAGCACAGACGACAATAATCTGATTTCCTCAGATTCATTAAAAGACTCTATGGAATGGATTGACATCCCTGGTTTGCTCATACCACGTTCCCTCTAATCTTTCGAAGTATCAGTGCGCCCTTTTTCTTCATCCAAGAAGGAGCGAAGTATCCTCTCCATGGCCATGGTTACCGTCTGGCCCTTTTCCTCTGCATATGCGCGGAGATCTTCCATGACCTGGCGATCTACATAGAAGCTGATCTTCTCTCCGTCTTTTTTTGCTCTGGCCATATCAGTTACCCTCCTTTGCAGTGAGCTCCTGATACATCTTCATCAGAGCAGCCACGCAGTCTGATTCGGTGAAGTTCTTGATTGGAAAACCATAGGCTGCCATGACGGCGCGGTCGTTGGCCTGATGAGCCTTGCGAAGCTCTGGCGGCATGGTCAGTTCATCGTAGAGGTCGGCCAGACTGGCGTCGGGATAAAGCGCGCGGGCGTCCAGAATGGCCTGCGCCGTCTGCTCGATCTTTGCCTTCTGTTCGCCGGTGGGATTCGGCCATGGGAAGTTGTTGTAGACGGCAGGAGAATACCTGTAATCGCTCTTAAGTCTTCCTGCTACGGTTCTCGTCCACGCCATATGCACATTAGAACTCATGATACCAAACATGTACTTCGTCGCATTGGGAATCATGTAGTTCGTGTCTCCACATACAATATCGGGACAAATAAAACCAAATGGAATATACTTTCTGTTTTCGGAAGACACTCTTGGAATAACCATATAAGAGGATTTCGACTGCCTGTTCTGACAAAATAGATAAGGGTAATCTGCCATTCTGCGTATTCTGTCACTATTGCTTGCCAAACGAAGTTGTTTTATTCTTTCCAGCCTTTCTTTGACTTCCTGTATTCCAGCATAATCTTTTGGATTGCCGTCTTGGAACCAGAAACAATATCTGTTATATACACCCTGCGGCTCATTTAGGAACTCTTTACCACCTAGAAATGGCCTGATATATTTTTCAAGAACAGAGTACTTTTTTTCGAGGTCATTCTTTTCTGCCGCCGACAAGAAAAAGTTTCCACCGTCAGTCGGTTCGCTCCCCTTCACCATTTTTGGATTTTCCGATACCATGAAAGAAGAACGATTGTTAATCCAAACATCATCAGCTTCTTTCAAGTACGGATTAATGTGCTGAGCTTTTATTATAATGTCGTTGTCAAAAATGATTTTTACCTTCTGCACACCTTTTAGGCTAAATCCTACTATTACGCAATGTACGGCAGCCTTCTCAGATGCTTCACTATTCCAAACAAAAGTTCGATACGCAAAGATAATCTCTGCACCTCTATCCATCATGCCTTTCCAGAATGTTGGGACAGATTCTCCTTGACAAATAGAGTTCGTTGAGACGAAAGCTGTATAAATAGGATGCCCTGCAGCAATCATGCATTCAAGAGCTTTTCGATACCAACAAATCACATAATCTTGCTTTGTTTCAGAAGATCCGCTTCCAAAGACAGCGACCATATCTTCACTTTGAGCCTTGTTACGAAGCGCCTGCCCCACGAACGGCGGGTTGCCCATAATGTAGTTCAGCCTGGTCTTATCCACCACGCTCTCCCAATCCAGGCGCAAGGCGTTTCCCTCGACGATATTGGCGTTGGTCTTCAGCGGCAGGAAGTCCAGATCGAGAAGCAGGATCTTCTCCGTCTCTTTCATCATCTGGCTCTCCGCGATCCAGAGGGCGGTCTTGGCAACAGTCACAGCGAAGTCGTTGATCTCTATGCCGTGAAACTGGGCGATGCTGACCTGGATGGGATCGGTGACCGCGTCCATGCTGATCTGGCCGCGGTGCAGCTCATCGATCACTTCATTTTCCAGCCGACGCAGGCTCAGATAGCTCTCGGTCAGGAAGTTGCCGCTGCCCGCCGCGGGGTCAAGGAACTCCAGAGACGCGAGCTTTTTCTGGAAAGCAAGAAGGTTTTTCTCCTTGGTCTTCCAGACGGGGACAGCTTTGATTTCGTCCAGCTCCGCCATCAGATCGTTCAGGAACAGCGGATCGATGACCTTATGGATGTTCTCAATGCTGGTGTAGTGCATGCCGCCGCTGCGACGGGTCTCCGGGTTCAGGGTGGATTCGAATACGGCGCCGAAAATCGTCGGGCTGATTTCCGACCAGTCAAAGTCCGCCGAGGCGCGGCGGAGCAGCAGATCGCGCAGTTCCTCCGTGAAGGGCGGGATGATGACCGTCTCGTCGGCAAACAGGCCGCCGTTGACATAGGGGAAGGCGGCCAGCAGAGGGTCATCGTCTTTCAAATAGGGGTCGCGCTCATCACTCTTTTGATTGAGCACCCTAAAGAGCTGTGTCAGTCCCTTGCGCATATCCTTCACGGCAAACTGCGCCATGTAGTCATGGAACATCAGGTGCTTGCCAAAGATGCCCGCGTCCTCGGCATACAGGCAGAACACCAGGCGCACGCATAGCTTGTTCAGGTGTTTCAGCGTCTCCGGGTTCTCAGGATCATGGTACTGCTTCAGCAGCCCGTCATACAGCAGCCCAACGACCTCGCCGGCTTTGATGGAGATCTCCATCTCCCGCTGCAGATGCACATTTCCCTTGTCCACAAGGAAAGACAGGCGGTAGTATTCCTTTTCCAAATCGGCCAGTTTGATTTTCTCCGGATCGCCGTGGGGCTTTTCCATGTCATAGACATAGAACTCCTGAAAATTGCAGGTGACAACCCAGCGCGGATGCTGAGAGAGCGGGAGCTCTGTAATGTACTTCTTGGCCTGCTGAAAGGGATTGAGCATGGAGCCGTCCGACTGCCGGATCGGTTTGTTCAGATCCTTCCCGCTGCCTTTCTGCTCAATCATGACCTTTGTCTCGGCAATATATCCGTCGATAAAGCCGGTGGAACTGTCCAGCTTTACCTGATCTTCAAACGTGATGTACTTCTCCGGCTCGGCCACACCAAAGACATCACGAAGCAGAGAGAGCCAAAACTTCTGGCTTTCTCCCTTCTCGTAGCCTTTGTCTTCCCAATATTTCGCAAAAGCCTTTGCCGCTGCTTTCTGCTTCGCTTCAGTCAATGCCACTGAAATCACCTCAAAATCATACTACGGCAATTATAACGCAATTATATAGATAAATCAATCTTTATCTTGATTTAGCCTTGCTTTGTTTGAACGGGGTAAAATAGACGCAGCATAAAAATTACTTCCGCTTGTTGTTCTTGCCTCGTTTGTTGGGCTGGCTCTTAAGGAGAGAAGACTTTTTCAGAATGTTGATCAGGCTGACGAATTCGTCCTTAGACAGCTTATCGTAGTTGATGCCCAGCTGCTTGCAGAACAGGCGGGCCTGACGTTCCTCTGCGCTGCCCTCATAGCTCATGGCGGCTTCCAGCTCCTGCCGCGCCGTGTCGGAGGGATTGACCGCATCGGCGGTGGTCGTGTCTTTTATGTGCGCTTCCCGGATATCCGCGATGATCTTATCGAGATCGTCATGCACGACCCGGCTGAAATACTCATTCTCGTCGATCTGAGCCAGCTCCAGCGTCCGCATGTACAGATCGTTTTCTCCGGGGTTGTGCTTTTCCATGACCGTTTTCCGCGCCTCGGCCAGGACGACGTTCATATCATGAACCCGCATTGCAGCGATTCGATCCACACAGATCTCCGTGTCCACCATCAGGCGCTGAAAAACCGGATGCGTGGCGATCTCACACAGCAGGCGGTTATTGATCCTCCCGCTTGCCATCAGCTTCATCATATCATCACTCAGGTGCAGACCGGCCAGGTCTGTGTCTGGGTGATTTTTTATTTCCGAGACCCCCAGCAGGTAATCCGTGGACACCCCATAGAACTCTGAGAGCGTCACGATGCTGAACGGGCTGATGTCCTTGTAGTCGTCGGCCTCATAGCTGCCGAGAGCGGATTTGGAAAGGCCGGTGGCTTCGGCCAGTTCCTCCAGGGTCAGATGGCGCTCCACGCGCAAATCCTTCAAGCGCTCGGGAATGGACAGCTTTACGTACATTTTCGTTCTCTCCTTCGCTGCAAAACAAGGCTTTTTAATAGTATACCACATCATTTCCTTGATCGTGGATTTTTTCGCTTTTTACCCCTGTTTTCCTACATCCCGGATATACGGGAGGAGGCCTTTTTTCTTGGTACGATACGGTCAGAACAAGTGAATGACCGTCCGAACTGAGATAAACCGCCAAGATCTCGTAAGAGGGAGCGCGGCCCCTTTGGGGCCGACGGCACAGCGCCGAGCAGGGTTGCCTGTCAGGAAACAGGGAGGGGAAAACGGCAAGCGGCAAAGGGAGATTTCGTTCTTAAATAACTGCTTTCACTTTTCGAGGGCGGAGAAAGGAGGTGAACCCTGTGACAAGCATTTTTGCGGCCGTGCTGGGACGCTGGAACAGCGGATTCGTACCGTAGAATCCCGGCGAACGGCAAAATGGATCAGCCGGAGGAACGCTTGACCTGGCTGACTCAGAAGAAGACACAAGCGAAATCATTTTAAGGAGGACATCTAATGGAACATTACAACTACAACGGAAAAGAAATCATCGGGATCGACCATGGCTTTGGCAACATCAAATGCCGGCATGTGGTCTTTCGCTCGGGCGTCAAAGCCTACGACAGCGAGCCGCCCATGACGCCGGACGCGCTCTTCTATGAGGGCAAGTACTATGTGGTCGGAGAAGAGCACAAGGGCTTTGTCAGCGACAAGAGCCAGGACGAGGACTACTACATCCTCACCGTGGCCGCTCTGGCCAAAGAACTGGAGTTCCGACACATCACGGAATGTGAGGCAGTGCTGGCGGTGGGGCTGCCCATCCAGTGGATCGGCGCACAGAAGGAAGCATTTCGCAAATACCTCATGCGCAACGAGCTGATTGAGTTTCGGTATCACAGGCAGGATTATCTGGTGCGCATCGACGATGTGCAGGTCTTCCCCCAGGGCTTCGCCGGAGTGGTGCAGAGGCTCGGAGATTTCAAAGGCCTGAACATTCTGGCGGACATCGGCAACGGGACCATGAACACCATGCTCATCAAGGACGGAAAGCCCATCTCCAGCCGCTGCTACACGGACAAGCTGGGCGTGGAGCAGTGCATCATCCGCATGTCCAACGAGCTGCTGGCGGTCAGCGGTTTCGCTATGCCCTACGATGTGTGCGAAGACTTCCTGCGCCGTGGGAACGCGGAGCTTGCAGAAAAGTACACCTCGGTCATGCGCAAGGCTGCCGAGGAATATTCGGACACGATTCTCGCCAAGCTGCGGGAATACGAGTTCAACCCGGAGATCATGCGCCTCACCGTCATGGGCGGCGGAGCCTGCATCCTCAAGCACTTCTGGAACGGTGATGGTTGCCGCGTGCAGTATATCGAGGATATCTGCGCCACGGTCAAGGGATACGAGCTGCTGGCTCTGAACAATCTGAAACGGAGGGATGCGTGATGTGATCATGAGGAAGAACGAGAAGACGCTGCTTCTCCGCTTCGATCTCTCCCGTAAGACAGACCGGGAGATCTGGAAATGGCTGCATGAGAAGAGCGAATCGCAGACGCTCTCCATGAACGCCTTTCTGATCGAAGGTCTGCGAAAGCTGATGGCGCTGGAGGCAAACGAAAAGCCGCTGGATGTACGCGCCCTGGCAGAAGAACTCTGCCGGGAGATGCGTACCCGGCGGCTTTTTGTGCTTCCGGAGGGCGAGAGCCCGGAATCCACGGTGGAGGCAGATGAGGAGATCCCTGCCGACATTCTGGATTTCGCCAACAGCTTTTGATGCTTTCAAAATGATAGCACGCAGTTTCGGCGGTGCTTTCAATTTGAAAGCATGGATCGACGGCGCGGAAGAGGCGGCGATCCGGCGAAGAGGTACAGGGGAAAATGCTGTTTCCCCTGTGCTCTCGGCAGAGCCCACGATGAATGGTACTTTGCAGCCTGTGGATGAAAGTACCATAGTGGGTTATTACACTTCCGCAGAAGTGATCCCCGGAACCCAAACGGTTCTCAAAACAAAGAGAAGGAGGCGTTGCCCATGGCAAGAAACGACGGGATCGATCGCACCGTCGCCAGAAATCGCGACCTGAAAAAGAGCGACACCATCAAAGGCGCTCAGGCCCACAACGAACGGCAGAAGGAAATCTACTCCAACCCGGATATTGTCCCGGAGCGTACCCCGTTCAATATTCATTTCAAGGAGCCGACCGGCTCCTACGAAGACATGTTCAAAGAACTGGAACAGCAGAAGGTCATCTCCACCTGGGGCCAGAAGCCGGACTCCACGAAATTCTGTGAGCTGATTTTCGACGTAAACTCCGCCTACTTTTATAACAACGGCGGCTATGAATTTGCCAAGCAGTTCTATGCTGATGCTTATGAAGCCGCGGTGAAGATTGTCGGAGGCGAGCAGTTTATCCTCTCTGCCGTCATGCACGCGGATGAGCGGAACCGGGCCATGTCCGAGGCTCTGGGCGAGGATATCTACCACTACCATCTGCATGTAGTCTATGTCCCGGTGGTGGAAAAGCAAATTCTTTGGTCGAAGCGATGTAAGGACCCGGCTCTGATCGGGACAGTCAAGGAGACGATCATGCAGGTCAGCCGGAGCAAGAAGTGGGATTCCAAGCAGGCCGTTGATGATTACGGCGAGCCGATGCTCACCCCCAGCGGAAAGAAGCTGCTGAAAAAGTCCTACTCCGTCCTGCAGGATGATTTTTACGAGCACATGATCGGGGCCGGGTACACGGACCTGCAGCGCGGTGAGCGCGGCAGCACGGAAGAGCATCTGACGGTGACCCAGTTCAAAGTAGAACAGGAAAAGCAGCGGCTTGCAGATATCTCCGCGGCCAAGGTCGAGGCACTGGACGATCTGGAAAAGCTGGCCGAGGAAGAGAAGTAGAAGCAGGACAGCATCGCCCAGCTCAATGAGCAGGCGGACGCTGCGCAGGCTCGGGTGAACGAAATCGTCCCGAAGGTGAAGAACCTGGAAGAGCAGGCGCGCAAATATGCTTACGACGAGGAAGAGCGGCTTCCCCAGCCGGATGTGCTGGAGACGGCAAAAGCCTACCGGGAGCATAAGGCCAAGCCCGCCATGCGGAAGTTCCAGAAGGTTTACCTGGCCATCTATGAGGCCTACCAGGATCTGAAGCGCGCTTACAACAATCTGAAGAAGGAGCTGGAACGCGCGTTGGGTCGGGTCGCCACCCTGGAGGCTACGGTCGACCATATGATTGAGGAAAACGCGGAGAAGTCCGTGACAGTCGAGAAATACGACACGCTCTGCCGCTCCTACGGAAAGGATTATATTGAGGGACGCGTCCGGGAGATCTGGAACGAGGAGGAACTGCAAAAACAGCAGCGCAAACTTGCCCACAAGAGTCCTGATCGAGACGCACGCTAAAAAGGACGGTCATGTTTGATCGCCCTTCATATTATCTAAGAGTCGAAATCTTCTGTACGTACGTACAGATTGTTTGAACTCCATTACTATTTTTAAGAAAGAAGGATTTTACCATGAATACAACCAGAAATGAGATCAAAGCAAGGATCGTCGGCACAGGCCTCACCATGCAGGAGACTTTGGATCGGCTTCACCGGCAGTACGGTTGGAGCGATTCAGCCTCCAACTTCTCTAACAAGCTGCAGCGCAATTCGCTGCGCTACCGGGAGGTCGTGGAGCTGGCTGACGTGATCGGGTACGAGCTGAAATGGGTACCCAGAAAGCGAGGGGATACTGATGACGAATGCCGACATTGAGAGAATGCCCTATACCCTGAACGCCCAACAGGTGGCGGAGATCCTCGGCATCGCCAAAAACTCCGCCTACACGCTGATGCACAGCGAGGGCTTTCCCACGATTCACATTGGACGGCGTCTCGTCGTGCCGAAAGAAAAGCTGCTCCAGTGGATGGACGATCAGCTTGAATAAGAGAAATTCCAGCCGGGCTTCGACCCGACTGGTATTTTTTCAACAAAACACTTGAAAAATCGAAAAAGTTATGTAAACAATAGATCGGAGAAACACAATGCTCTGAGGAAAGGAGTTATTTTGGCAAAGAAACGCTGTAACGGCGAAGGCAGTATCAACAAAAGAAAAGATGGGCGCTGGGAGTGCTCCATCATGTTCGGCTTCCAGAAGGATGGCCGAAGAAGACGAAAGTCCTTTTACGGCAGGACACGGAAGGAAGCGCTGGACAAGATGCACGACTTCAAGCAAAAGCTGGAGGCCGGGCTTATTACCCTGGACGAGCGGCCCCTGGTGCAGCCGAATATCCTGTTCTCCCAGTGGGCGGACACCTGGTATGAAGGGCACAAGGACAGCATCTCCAAGACGACGCAGCAGAGCTACAAGTACACGCTGACCACGCTGAAGGAGAAGATCGGTGACCGGCCGATCAATACCATCAAGGCGATGGACATCGAAGACCTGCTGCGGGAGCTGCGGAAGGAAGGCAAGTCCGACAGCTATGTGGCCAAGGCGCGAGGGATGCTGTTCCAGATCATGAACAAGGCCGAGGCCAACGAACTGATCCGGCGAAATCCGGTGGCCTGCGCGGAGAAGATGAAGGCCAACAAGCCCATGGAGGAGAAGGAGGCTTTCACCGCAGAAGAAGTCAAACGGATGATGGAGGGTCTCCCGCGCGACAAGTACGGTGACAGCATCCGGCTGATGCTGGGTACGGGTATCCGTATGCAGGAACTCTTGGCGCTGGAACCGAGGCTGATTGAGGAGGATGGCTCGGCGATCCATATCCGGCAGGCGGTGAAGACCGTGTCCGGGAGAGTGGAAATCGGTGTCCCGAAATCCAGAGACAGTGTGCGGGACGTGCCGGTGCCGGAGGGTCTGCGGCTCATAGTGATCGGTCTGCGCAGCACAGAGGACAAGTTCATTTTCCAATCGCCGAAGAAGGAACAGCCCTTCGATCCCAAGATGTACCGGGAGAAATTCAAGGACTACATCGAAGCCCTGGGCGATGTTCGTGTGCTGACACCGCACTCCTGCCGACACACTTATGTGAGCCAGATGCAGGCGCTGGGCGTGGATCTCGCGACCATCCAGAGCATGGTGGGGCATGCGGATCTGGACATGACGCAACACTACCTGCATGTACAATCACCGGTCAAACAGAAGGCGGTAGAGGCGTTCAACAAGGCATTTTTGGGAAACGATCCCGGTTCCAGTCAAATTCCAGTCGGCGCCTAATTTCAGGGCTCAAAAAGTACGAAAAAGTCCTGAAATCTTACGATTTCAGGACTTTTCTGGTGGAGATAAGCGGGATCGAACCGCTGACCTCTTGAATGCCATTCAAGCGCTCTCGCAAGCCATCATTTACATACCCCCATTCGTGTCGAATGGGAAAGAATCAGGATCATGCAACAAGCTCAATGGTGTTGAGAAACTGCTCGATGCTGATATTCAGCGTGATTCTGATTTCATAATCCCGGTACATGTCCACGCGGTCGATGATCCGGGAAACGATCATTTTCTTTGCCGCAATATCGGCGTTATCGTACAGGTATGCCCATTGGAGCATATCATCAAACTTCTCTGATAAGGCAAGGAGATTGTTTTCGCTGTCGTGCAGATCGGCCTCAGCCTCCTTGTACTCGGTCATAAGGGCAGCGTATTTGCGTTCCTGCGCTTCTATGGCTGGCCGGAGCATTTCCGGCGTGAAAGCACTTTCCCCGATAAGGGCCTTTACGATCTCGCCCTGTAGGCGCTGCAGCTCGTTCTCGGCCTTTGTAGCTGCTTGGAACAGCTGCTTAACATGATTCCTCCGGGAAAGAATATCGGCTTGATTTCGCGCTCTAATAAGCTCTCCGCGGTCAACCGCTTTCACCCTTGCCAGGATGTTCCGCACAAATGCATCGATGGTATCATCCACTTTATATACAGTATAGCCGGTCTGCCCGTCACATTCACCATGCTTGCGGGTCTTGGTCTGGCAGCAATACCGCGTCCTGATTGTGTCGGTTCCATCTGCTTTTGGACAGCCTTTTCCGTTGGTCGTGATGCACAGACGCGCCCCACAATGGCCGCAAAAGATATTCCCGGCCAGAAGTGAATTTCCGCGGGTATTTAACGGAGCAGATCGCGTGTCCTGGTATTGCCGTGACCGGCTTTCCAACATGGCCTTCACTTCGTAAAAGGTCTTATCGTCCACGATGCGCAGGCGCTCTTGAACGGGAGATTGGGATTCACCGCAGCGCAGGATGCCGATATACACGACATTTCTCAATATAGATTGAATCGTGGCAGGGTGCCAGTTTTCACCTGCCCGATTTTTATATCCAAGCTCATGCAGCCGGTTAGCGATCCGTTGAGCACCGTATCCGTAGACATAGGCAAGACGGAACATTTCACGGACAACAGCGGCCTCGTCCTCGCAGATTGCAAGGTCGTGTACCTCATGCTTTCGTTTGTTCATGCGCCCGGATTTCACAAGCTCATATCCGTAAGGACAGGTACGCCCGGTAAA
>DFGE01000031.1:49993-79267 GCA_002371675.1 Clostridiales bacterium UBA3758 | reverse complement strand
AAAAGGCCGCTGAGAGGCGTGTTCGAATTGGCGCCATCAGGCTAAGCGGAGGCGGCGCGGGAGAAGCCGCAGTGTCCGGGATCTGCGCCGGAGACGCAGCAGAGCCGGGGGCTCTTTCCGTCGCGCTGCTTGCTTCTATTTCCTTAATATAACATATCGTCAGCCGCAGCGCTACAAAAATCTGCGCATTTTTTCGCGCTTTGAGAAGAAATGTATAATAAGACGTCAAAAGCACAAATAATGCGCGGATTTGCACCACCCCGCAGGGGCCGACGCCCCCGGCGGCCCGATTGTGGGACACGCGACCGGGTACGATCGCCCCTGCGACGATAATGATTATATGATGGCGAAAAGCGAATACGCTTTTCGCCGCGCAGCTTTGCTGCGCAGCAAAACAGCCTTGCTGTTTTGCCATATACGCATTGCAATGAGCATCGGGCGAATGATTTTATTGATGTGCCTATTTAAGCTTGAATCCCAACGGCAGCAAGTACAGGCACATCAATAACGATTTGATTGCCGTTTCGCTCGCCCCTTAGCGGGGCAACCGCGAAACATGGCAAATTTGCTCCCCAATAATGCAAGAGTTTATTGGGGAGCAATAGAAGCATTCGCTGCCAAACTTGTCGTTTGGCAGCGAAATCAATCGAATTCTCGATTGATTTCGCCATCCGATGATCATTATAAACTCCGTCCCTGCGCTGCCCTAACCCGGCTGCAAGACCGACGCCGGGAGGGGCAAGCCCCTCCCCTACGACCGGGCGGTTACGTTTCCGCGCAAACCGTTACCCGGCTGCGTGTCCGACGCCGGGAGGCTATCAGCCGCCCGCAGACCCCGCACCCGGGTATGTCCGTCTCCGTAGGGGAGGGGCTTGCCCCTCCCGCAGTCTCGCACCCATGCTATGGTTACGCCCCCGTAGGGGACGGCGTCCTCGACGTCCCGCTGTCGGATTCGCACCCCGGTACGTCCGCCCCCGTAGGGGAGGGGCTTGCCCCTCCCGATCACTCAGCTTTGCGGCGTCACCAGAACCACGGCGTATAAATACATAGGGCTGTTGGAGGGGTAAAAAAGGCAGGGAGCGATGTACTCCCTGCCGATTTATTATTCTTTTTCCTCGTAGAAATCGCAAATCCTTGAACTTCTACACCGTACCATATAATAGACTGCTTGCGGGCAGGAACATATGTGTGCCTTGCCCTCACAGTAAATGCAATGGGTTGGGTGCCTCCGTTTATCTTCTGGTTTTTTGTGTAATGGTTCTTTTTGGGCTGGAACACCCTGCATATGTCGAGCACCCATTATCATAGCCCCAACAGCTGTTTTTTCTTTGCGTCAAACTCTTCCTGCGTGATGATGCCGCTGTCAAGCAATTCCTTGAACTTTTTTAGTTCATCGGCGGCAGAAAAAGTATTATCATTTTCGGATGCAGACAAAGTTCTCTGTTTCTCTTTTTCGTACTCTTCATCAGACAGAATATAGACATCCATAGAGTTGCATTTGGGGCAGCGGGTATAATCCACAATCGCAGCAGTATGCCTATCTGCCATATTTGATAATCCGTACATATCAAGACGCGTCCCGCCCGTTGCTGCTAAGGCAGATCCGACCGCTGCCGCTTTCGCCATATTAGCATTTTGCTTATTTCTGACCAAATCAGCTCCATTGAAACAGTAGATATTCCCGCAAACATTGCACTTTGCTCTTTTCTCTGTTTCTTTCAATGTTTCTATCTTTGCTTTTCCCGTAATGCGGTCAATTTCTACATACCCGCCTTTTCTCGCACATTCAGGGCATTTCCAAATGTCTTTACCATCAACGGTTTTTCCTACTCTATATCGGTTTAAGCCAACCTCTCTTCCGCAAATCGCACAAGTTGCTTTCGCGCTGAAGAATCCCACAATCCACGCCTCCATCATATAGTAATACAAGCAAACATCACTTGCTATTCATATTGTAGCATATTTTGCTTTTTCCTGTCAATCTATAATCATATACAGATTGCGAGGTGGAGCAAATGAATAATAAACCATTGATTATCAAGAAGCGGGGCGAAGATGGCAACCGTATCATTTCCGTGCGTATCAAGGAGGACACCTTGAACGCGCTGGATAAGCTCGCCTCCGAAACCAACTATTCCCGAAACGAGCTGATAAACCTTATCCTCGCGCATGGCTTGGAAAATATTGAAATACAGTAATAAATGATGGAGAGATGTTCAAAGTCTCTCCATCATCTTCATAGATGTTCAAAGATGCTCAATAGATGTTCCGAGATGTTCAAAGATGTTCCTAACAGTTCTTAATCGTCTCCCGCGGCTTCTGTATCTGTGCCAGAGGGCTGACCCTGTCATAATTCTTCACTATATCCGCATCATAAATGGAGCAATAATGCATTGTCGTTGGCTCCCGGGGTATTCCAAAAGGGGCCGCAAGCCCCTTTTGGTCGTTTCAATGAGGGAGGTTCTCAGGAGGGGGAGAAAACGAAATCTTCCCCTCCTGAGTGTCGTTTTCTTTGCCCCTTTCTTTTGGACAAGCAAAAGAAAGGGGGATCATCTCGCGCTGAAAAACGGACCTCATCCCTGGTAAGGCTGCGCCCCGGAGCTGCCGGGCAGTATTCGTCTGCGTTTCTTCTCACGCGCGGCGTGAAAAGAAACAGAGGAGCAGACCAGTGTTTGCACTGGTCTGCGAAAGCCCCACCGGGGCTTTCGATACACATTCGAATCTGCCGGCAGCGCAAAAAAGCACCGCAGGCCCTTTGGGCTGGATGCGCTCCGGAGCTGCTGGGCAGTATTCGTCTGCATTCTGTTTTCCCTTGCGGGGGACGGGAAAACAGAATAGAGGTATCGTCCAGTGTTTGCACTGGACGATGCACATGCCCTATGGCATGTGCGACTACACATTCGAATCTGCCGACAGCGCAAAAAAGCACCGCAGGCCCTTTGGGCTGCGGTGCTTTTTTGGAGCTGCTGGGCAGATTCGAACTGCCGACCTCATCCTTACCAAGGATGCGCTCTACCTACTGAGCTACAGCAGCAAAGTTCATGCCCCTCGAAAGGGGCATGATGGCGACCGAGAAGGGACTTGAACCCTCGACCTCCGGCGTGACAGGCCGGCGTTCTAACCGACTGAACCACTCGGCCACGGCTTAGCTATCTTATCAAAAAAGAATACACTTGTCAATTGTTTTTTTAAAAAACGCAAAAAAATCTTTTCCCATGGCCGCGCGGAGCGGGGAAACGCACGCCGCGTCGGCACGGTTTCCCGTCTCCGGCTCCACCGACGGGGGAGACAGGGAGGGGGGAAGGGAAGAGACAAATGCTCCACCGACGGGGGGAGAGGATCAGGCGGCGGACGCCTTTCGGCGTCCGCCGCGAGAGACTGTCAAATTTATGTGTATACTGCTGCGCCGCCGGGCGGAGCGGAGCCGCCGCCCGGCGAAATCAGCTGCACTTTACGCGCTCGTTCTTGTTTTGCAGCAGAGCCCTTTCCGGCAACAGCATTTTGCCTGAAGCAAAATGCGTCGCCGGACGGGGGCAGGACTGCCGCTGCCTGATCCCGGCGCTCAGCCGATCTCCCAGACGACGCTGACCCTGTCGCTGAAGCTCATGTCCTCGGGGGTCGCGTTGAGCGGGGCTGCGTCGGCGGCCTTGAGGGAGCGGGCCATCGGCGCGGCGTAGGCCACAAAGGGCGCGCCGCCCTCGGCGCCGTAGTTGATCTCGCGGATCGCGCCGAGCGTGACCCCGGCGGCGTCGGCGAGCACGAGCGCCTTCTGCCGCGCGTCCTGCACGGCGCTGCGCAGCAGCGTCTCGCGGACGGACTCGGGCTCGTGCAGGCTGTACTGCAGGCGGAACTCCGGTGCAAGCGAGGAGAAGGCCAGCACCGCGAGGAGCTTGCCGAGCAGCGCGCCGTCGGCGGCGAAGGCCAGCTTCAGCTCGTGGCGAAGCTCATAACCGGCGAAGACGCGGCGGAAGACGCCCTTTTCATCCGGCTGATCGAAGTAGCGCGGGCCGATGTTGAAATACTGGGTTTTGAGATCCTCGGCGGCAAAGCCGAGCGGTGCGAGCTGCTCCTGCAGCGCGGCGAGCTCCTCCCTGGATCGGCTGACGAGGGCCTCGTAGTTTTCGTCCGTGCGGACGAGCGTGATGAAAACGCTGACCCAGTCGGGACGGATGCTCAGACTGGCGTTCCCTTCCACGCGGAGGATCGCGGGAGTTTCCATGGCAGAATGTCTCCTTTCCGTATAGTACCTCTTTTTACAGCTTGATCATGTAATCTTTACCGAAATGACAACGAGCGCGGCGACGGGCAGAAAGGTCAGTGTGAGCATCACCGGGAGGAACCAGGCCCCGAGCGGGACGCAGAGCGCGGTGCAGAGCACGAGATAGCAAAAGCAGAGCGTCATGAACAGCGCCATGACGCTGAGCACCAGGCGCATCGCGTGGAGGGCCAGCGGCGTTTTCGGCGGCGGGTTCCAGGCGGAGGCCGGGAGAAGCGACGCGAGGTTCATGACGCCGTAGAGCACCCAGGAGAGGATGAGCAGCATCCAGAGGCCGGATTTGCCGGAAGTGGCGTCGATGTTGCCGGCCGCGTCATAGTGCGAGGGCAGCTCGGCGGGGAGGCTCTGCCAGCGGACGAGCACGAAGACCGTCACACCCAGCAGCAGCGCGGCGCCGAGCGCGATCACCACGCGGCGAAGAATACGCAGGATCATGTCTTCACCTCACGAAATGTCGATGTCCAGGGGCTTGTCGATCTCCTCGCCCACATACTTTCCGTTTTTCTTCCGCTGCCGGACGCACTCCGTGAGCAGGTATTCGATCTGCCCGTTGAGAGAGCGAAAATCGTCCTCCGCCCAGGCGGCGAGCGCCTCGTAGAGCTTGGGGCTCAGGCGCAGCGGAACCTGCTTTTTTGCGTTGTCGGCCATGGTTTAATACAGCGAGCCGGAGTTGACCACGGGCTGCGCGTCGTGGTTGCCGCAGAGGACGACCAGGAGGTTCGAGACCATGGCGGCCTTGCGCTCCTCGTCCAGCTCCACGGTGTTTTTCTCGCTCAGCCGCTCGAGGGCCATCTCCACCATGCCGACCGCGCCGTCGACGATCATCTTGCGCGCATCGATGATGGCGCTGGCCTGCTGGCGCTGCAGCATGACCGCGGCGATCTCCGGCGCGTAGGCGAGGTAGGTGATGCGGGCCTCGACGATCTCGATGCCGGCCTCGGCGACCTTGGCCTGGATCTCGTCGCGGATGCGCTGCGCCACGAGCTCGCTCGAGCCGCGCAGGCTGCCCTCGTCGGCCACGCCGTCGCCGGTGGTGTCCACGCCGGGGGCGACGTCATAGGGGTAGATGCGCACGATGTTGCGCAGGGCGCTGTCGCACTGCAGGGAGAGGTATTCCTTGTAGTTGTCCACGTTGAAGACGGCCTTGGCCGTGTCCACGACCTTCCAGATGACCGCAATGCCGATCTCTACGGGGTTGCCGAGGCAGTCGTTGATCTTCTGGCGGGAGTTGGAGAGGGTCATGGCCTTGAGGGAGATCTTCTTGCTGGCCGTCTCGACGGCGGCGGCCTCCGCGTTTTTGCCGAGGGCGACGGCGTTGAGGAGCGCGGCGTTATGGCCGCCGTCCACGTCGCCGGACTGGCTCAGGCGGGTCTTGGCGGCGGGGTTCACCGCGACGCAGAAGGGATTGACGAAATAGAAGCCGTCCTCCTTGAGCGTGCCGATGTACTTGCCGAAGAGCGTGAGCACCAGCGCCTCCTGGGGCTTGAGCACCTTGAGGCCCATAAAGGGCAGCCAGCCGAAAAAGCACCAGATGATGCCGAGCACGAGCGGCAGCACGCCGATGCCCTTGCCGTCGTCCAGCAGAATGCCGCCGAGAATGACAGCGCCGACGCCGCAGAGATACAGCGCGATAAAGAGCAGCATCATGGACATGCCGTTCTTCTTGTTCTTGAGCACGATTTCCTTCATGATCGTGACCTCCTTTGATATGATATCAAAATGATATCACAACAATATCTGCCTGTCAAGCCCTTCCGCGCATTTTCCGCAGGGCGCGCCGCGCAGCGCCTTGACAAGCGGCGGCTTTTGCCCTATTCTTTTTCTGAAAAAAGGCGGCGGCGCCGCGATTTTCCCGCTTGCGTAGGGCGGGGAGCCGACGCGGGCACGCATAATGACCATCGGATGGCGAAATCAATCGAGGTTTCGATTGATTCCGCTGCCAAACGACAGGCTTGGCAGCGAATGCTTCTATTGCTCCCCAATAAACTCTTGCATTATTGGGGAGCAAATTTGCCATGTTTCGCGGTTGCCCCGCTAAGGGGCGAGCGAAACGGCAATCAAATCGTTATTGATGTGCCTGTACTTGCTGCCGTTGGGATTCAAGCTTAAATAGGCACATCAATAAATCATTCGCCCGATGCTCATTGCAATGCGTATATGGCAAAACAGCCGTGCTGTTTTGCTGCGCGGCAAAGCCGCGCGGCGAAAAGCTTTTTGGCTTTTCGCCATCATATAATCATTATGAAACGGACGGAAATGCGCAGACTGATAAAAGGAGAAGCCGAAAATGGAAAACAAAATCTATGATGTGATGATCCTCGGCGCGGGCCCCGGCGGCCTCGCGGCGGGGCTGTACGCGGGGCGCGCAAAGCTCTCCGTGCTGATCCTCGAGAAGGGGATCGACGGCGGGCAGATCGCCCTCAGCCACGAGATCGAAAACTACCCCGGCCAGTCCAAGGTCGAGGGCATGCCCGGCCTGGAGCTCATCGCCCCGATGAGCGCGCAGTGCCGGAAATTCGGCTGCGAGCGCGTGAGCGACACCATCAGCGCCTGCGATTTCTCCGGCCCGGTCAAGAAATTCATCGGCAGCCGCGGCGAGTACCTGGCAAAATCGGTCATCATCTGCTCCGGCGCGATGACCCGCTCCATCGGCTGCAAAAACGAGGCGGACTACGTCGGCCGCGGCGTGAGCTACTGCGCCGTCTGCGACGCGAACTTCTTCGAGGGCCTGGAGATCTTCACCGTCGGCGGCAACGAGATCGCCGCGGAGGAGACGCTCTACCTCGCAAAATACGGCCGCCGCGTCACGATGCTGCACAAGGGCTCCGCGCTCTCGGTCACGCCCGCCACGCGGGAGCTGCTTGAGAGCAACGAGAAGATCCGCGTCCTCTGCGACGTGGAGATCGAGGAGCTGGGCGGGGACATGCTGCTGAGCGAGATCAGCGTCCGCAACGTCAAGACCGGCGAGCGCACGACCTTCAAGGCCAGCGAGGAGGACGGGCTCTTCGGACTCTTCGGTTTCACCGGGAAGAAGACCACCGGCATGTTCGAGGGCGTGCTCGAGATGCAGGGCGGCTATATCAAGACCAACGAGAAGATGGAGACCAATATCCCGGGCGTCTTCGCGGCGGGCGACGTGCGCGTCACACCGCTGCGCCAGGTCGTCACCGCCTGCGCCGACGGCGCCGTCGCCGCCATGCAGGCAGGGAAGTACCTCAACACGCTGAAGTAAACAGGAAGTTCCGAACAGAAAAAAGATCACAGGGAGAGGTATACTTCTCCCTGTGATCTTTTGTGTTATAAGCCGTACCGCTCAGCGCAGGGCGGCCTCGACCTCCGCCCGCGTGGGGATGGAGGGGGAGGCGCCGGGGCGGGAAATGGCGATGGAGGCCGCGGCGGAGCCGAGCAGCAGCGCCTCCTGCGGCGTTTTGCCCTCGAGCTTGGCCGCGAGGAAGAAGCCGGCAAAGGTGTCCCCCGCGCCGGTGGTATCCACCACCTCGGCCGGGCAGGCGGCCTGACGGAGCGTCTGCTCGCCGTCGGCATAGACGGAGCCCCCCGCGCCCAGCGTCAGCGCCACCGCGCCGAAGCCGTAACGCGCCCGCAGCGCCTGCGCCGCGGCCGGGGGATCGGCAAGCACGTCCATCTCCCCGCGCAGCAGCACGCCCGCCTCCACCTCGTTGCAGAAGAGCTGGTCGATGAGCTCCAGCGGCAGGGAGAAGATCTCCTGCGACATGGGCGCGGGCGTCAGCACGACGCGCATGCCCCGCGCCTTGGCCAGACGGATGATGTCCCCGAGGGCGTTGATCTCATTTTGCAGGCAGAGCACGTCCCCCTCGCCGAAGCAGGCCAGGACCTCGCGCGCCTGCGCCAGATCGGTGTGGTGGTTGGCGCCGCCGAAGACCAGGATGCAGTTGTCGCCCCCGGCGTCGTTCTGGATGATGGCGTGACCGGTGGGCACGTCGGGCAGGACGCGGACATGGGACGTATCCACCCCGGAGCCGGCGAGCGCCTGGAGGAGAAAGCAGCCGTCCTCCCCGATGGAGCCGGCCAGCGAGACCGGCAGCCCCGCCCGCGCGAGGGCGACAGACTGGTTGAGCCCCTTGCCGCCGCAGAAAATGTGCCGCGCGCTGGCGGAGAGCGTCTCCCCGCGGGCGACGAAATGCGGCACGGAATATGTATAGTCGATATTCAAAGAGCCAAAGCACAGGACGCGCATCGTTCTTCCCCCCGTCGCTGAAATCTTTTTACGCCCCTATTATATACGATAATGCAGCGAATTGGTAGAGAAAATTGAAGCAAATCGCGGCATTGACAGTAGGGGCGGTTTACGCTTATAATTCAAGGGAATACAGGAAATCAAAAGCGGGATTTGCGCTTTTAGGAAAACAGGAATGAAAGAGACACACATCAGGATGACCAGGGGGCCCATCGCGCGGGAGATGCTCGAATTTGCCGCGCCGCTCTTCCTCGGCAACCTGTTTCAACAACTGTATAATTCGGCCGACGCGCTGATCGTCGGGCGCATGCTGGGCTATGACGCGCTGGCCGCCGTGAGCGGCACGGGCACGCTCGTCTACCTCGTGATCAGTCTCTTCGTCGGCATCGGCGCGGGCTCCGGCGTGCTCGTCTCGCGCTATTTCGGCGCAGAGGACGAGGAGAAGCTCTCCCTCGCCATCCATACCAACGTGGTCTTCAGCCTGCTCTCCGGCGCGCTGATGACGGTTTTCGGCGTGCTCTTCGCGCCGACCGTGCTGCGCTGGATGGGGACGCCGGAGGACATCATGGGGCAGGCCTCCACCTATATCCGCATCTACTTCGGCGGCAGCCTCGGCCTCGTGCTCTATAACGGGCTGCGCGGCATCATGCAGGCGGTGGGCGACGGGAAGAACCCGCTCAAGTACCTGATCTTCTCCTCCGTGCTGAACATCGTGCTGGACATTTTCTTCATCGGCGTGTTCCACACGGGCGTGGGCGGCGCCGCCCTGGCGACGATCATCGCCCAGTTCGTGAGCGGGCTGCTCTGCCTGCGCCGCCTGCTGACGACGAAGGAAGCCTACCGGATCGAGCCCCGCAAGCTCGCGATCGACTGGTCCATGATGCGCCTCATCGTGCGCTACGGTCTGCCCTCCGGCATCCAGAACTCCGTCATTGCCATCGCCAACGTCGTCGTCCAGTCCAACATCAACGCCTTCGGCACGCTGGCGGTCGCCGGCTGCGGCGCGTATTCCAAGATCGAGGGCTTTGTCTTCCTGCCCATCAACAGTCTGGTGATCGCGCTGTCCACCTTCGTGGGGCAGAACCTCGGTGCGCAGGAGTATGAGCGCGCGAAAAAGGGCGCGCGCTTCGGCGTGCTCTGCTCGATCCTCACGGCGGAGACGGTGGGCGTCCTGGTCTATTTTATCTCGCCCTTCCTCATCGGCCTCTTCACCAACGAGCCGGAGGCCATCCGCTTCGGCATCCAGAAGGCGCGGATCTGCGCCCCCTTCTTCTTCCTGCTCGCTGCGAGTCATGGCTTCGCAGCGGTGCTGCGCGGCGCGGGCAAGGCCGTGGTCCCCATGGTCTCCATGCTCTCGTTCTGGTGCGTGGTGCGCGTCACCTTTCTGCACTTCATGGTGCCCCTCTACCCGAGCATCAACACCGTCAACTGGGTCTACCCCCTGACCTGGGCGCTGAGCGCCGTGTTCCTCGCAATCTATTACGCGAAGGCCGACTGGCTGCACACCTTTGAACGGGAGCAGCACGGCAAGAGCCTGTTTTCCGGCCATCACACCTGATCCGCAGAGGGCAGGAGATCATAATGATCTTCTAATCATGATAGGAGGAGCTAATATGCCGATCGTAGTCGCAGGCAACGTGTTCGTTGACATCAAGGGTTTCCCCGATAACAAGTACATCCCCATGGGGCGCAACTCCGGCTGGGTGGACATCGTCCACGGCGGCGTGGGGCGCAACGTGGTGGAGGATATCGCCAACGTCGAGCTGCGGCCGCGTTTTCTGAGCATGGTGGACGAGACCGCCGAGGGCTCCGAGGTGCTCCGCAAGCTCCGCAACCACAAAGTCGATACCCGCTTTGTCGCCCAGGTGCCGGACGGCATGGGCATGTGGCTCGCCATCCATGATTCCACGGGCGACGTGGTGAGCTCCATCTCCAAGCGCCCGAAGATGGACGCCATGCTGGAGATGCTCGAGCAGCACGGGGACGAGATCTTCGCCGACGCGGACAGCATCGTTGTGGAGATCGACATGGATAAGGAGATCATCAAACAGATCTTCCGCTATGCCGAGAAGTATTCCGTCCCGGTTTACGCGCTGGTCGCCAACATGTCTATCGCCTCGCAGCGGCGCGATTTCCTGCAGTCGGTGAACTGCTTTGTCTGCAACGTGCAGGAGGCCGGTATCCTCTTTGCCGACGAGTTTGAACAGCTCTCGCCCGCGGAGCTCGCAAAGGAGCTCGTGGAGCGGCTCAAGAGCGCGCGTATCCCTTCCATGGTCGTCACCATGGGCTCGCAGGGCGCCGTCTGGGCCGACGAGACGGGCGCCTGCGGCATCTGCCCGGCGCAGACTGTGCGCGTGCGCGACACCACCGGCGCCGGGGACGCCTTCTGCGCGGGCGTCGCCATGGGCCTCACCTACGGCAAGACCCTTGCGGAGTCCTGCGAGATCGGCTCGCGTCTGGCCTCCTCGGTCATCACGATGGTTGAAAACGTCTGTCCGCGCTTCCTCCCGCAGGAACTCGGGCTGGATGTGGAAGTGGAAGAGTAGGGAAGCGCGAAGCCTGCGCTCCCCTGTTTGCACCGCAGAAAAGGGGCCCGTCCCCTGAAAAAAAGGCGAATCCTTGATACGGATTCGCCTTTCATTTTGCCAGGAAAGCCCCTGCCGGACTTGCTTGACTGTGGCAGCAGCCGGGGGCGTCGGCCCCTGCGGCGCGTCAGGAATCCGCCGGGAGGCCGGAGACGAAGCAGAGGAGGTCGCCGACGCTGCGCTCCGTGCCGAAGTCGATGGCGTTATAGGTCTCGCCGCCAAAGAGCAGCTCGGCGGTCTGGCCGCCCTCAAGGCAGTAGGCCTCGCGGACGCCCTTCTCCGCGAAGCGCTGCGCGAACTGCGCCACCGTCCAGCGCGCCTCGGCCTCCGGACTGTGGCTCACGCACATGTAGAGATAGTGGAGCCTGTCCATCTGGCCGATGCCGGCGCGGGAGTAGCCCTTGTTGATCTCGCCGAGGGGGTAGTCCTCCGTCTGCTGCAGCTGGCCGTCGCGGACGAGGATCGGCCCGTAGGCGAGCGAGAAGCGCACCCGGTTCTTCACCATCCAGTCGTTCAGCCGCATGTCGGCCGATTCCCCTGCGCCGCGGGGGTAGAAGAGGAAGTCGCCGTCCACGCTGATGCAGAGGGTGTCGATGCAGTTCGCTTTCGTATACGCCGCGTCATAGGGCGCGTCGCTGGCGGTGAAAAGCAGACCGTCGTAGATCAGGACGCCGAGATCCCGCGTGATGTAGTTGTCAGCGTTCATGGCGACGACGGCGCCGCTCTCCCCGGCCAGCTGCGAGGCGGGATAAGTCGACGCGAAGTACGGCTGATCGCCCGCCAGCTTGCGGCGGAACTGCGTCGCGTCCGCCACCTTGACCTCGGAGAAGCTGCAGACGTTCCCGTCGATGATCTCCTTCCAGCAGATGGCGAGGATGGTGTTGTCAAAGTAGACGAGGATCTCGCTGTCGGGATCAAAATTGGCATTGGGATCGAAGGCCATGCCCTCGCCCTCCCCGAGCAGACCGACCTTCCGCGCCTCGGCGATCAGCTCGAGAACCTTCACCGCGTCGCCGAAGGAATAGCTGTCCTCCGCGCGCGGCGCGGGAGCGGGCGGCAGCTCCTGCACGGCGACGCCCTCCGCGCCGATCGGGGCGGGGCGGCCGGTAAGGAGCACGGGCTCGCCGTCAACGAGGTCGAAGTGCGCGCTCTCGTAGGCGGGGGCGGGGAAGGGCGCGCCGTTCCAGCTCAGGTCGCCGCAGCGGCTGAAGCTGAGCGCGGGACTCGGGACATCGTGAATGTCGCAGGCTTCAAAGCTCACGCCGTCGGTCTCGTGCATGAGGACGCCGCCGCTGGAGCAGTCGTAGATCTCGGCGCGGCGCAGCGCGATGCCCGTGCAGCGGACAGCCTCCACGCCGAGCGTGCCGCAGCCGTAGAGGCGGCAGTCCTCGACGCTGACGCCGTTCGTCGCCTCCAGGAACAGCACGCCGCCGGAGCAGTAGCCCGGCTCCTCGGTGTGGCCCAGGGTGAGGCCGATGAGGCAGAGCCCCTCGCAGCTGCTGAAGTGCAGGACGTTGACGTAGCGCGGGACGGCTGCGATCGTCACCTCGGCGGGGCTCTCCGCCGCGCCGCAGATCGTGAGGTTCTTCACGTCGTGGATCTCGAGCTCCGGCCCGTCGAAGCGCTCGATCCAGTCGTAGCATTCTCCGGCCACGTCGTAGCCGGCGGCGGCGGAGAGATCGTAGACGCCGGGCTCGAGATAGATCGTGCGGTCGGAGCCGAGCGCCGCAAGGAGCTCGTCCACGTTCTTGACCGAGACCTCCCCGCCGACGGGAATCTCCATACCCTCGCTCGCGGCGGGAACGGCGGCGAGCGGCGCCGGGTCGAGGAGGGCAAAGGGCATGGCGGCGAGCGCGTCGCCGTCCAGCTCCTGCCCGGCCGCGTCGAGCGGACGCAGGCTGTTTTCGCAGAACCAGCCCTGCTCGCTGGTGTTTTCTTCAAAGACGCAGCCGTCCACAGTGGCCGGATAGTGCTGCAGCTCGAACATGGCTTCGCTCAGGGCGTTGTTGTGCACGCGGTTGGAGAGGAAGAGGGTGCGGCTGCAGCTTCTGGCCGTGAGCAGGCGACCGACGCTGTTGTCATGGACCTCGTTGCCCGTGATCCAGAGATCGCTGCAGCCTTCGGCCAGGAAAACGCTGAAGCCGGTCGGCGAAGCGCCGCAGTCGTAGATCTCGCAGCCCTGCACGCGCAGCGCGCGGCAGGCGTTGGCCCACAGGGCGCAGTTGCTGCAGGAGTAGATCGCCGAGTCGAGGACGGAGAGCTCCCTGCAGTTGTCCGCCCAGACGCCGACCACACCGCAGCCGTAGAGGCCGCAGTCGGCGATGCTGACCGTTTTGCAGTCGGAGAAATGCAGCACGCCGCCTACGCAGAGGCCGGGCTCCTTGCTGTGCCCGGCCGTGAAGCCGGAGAGCGAGAGCCCCTCGCAGTTTTGAAAATCCAGCACGTGGGCGTAGCGCGGCACGGCGGTGATCGCGGTGCTGTCCGCGCCCTCGCCGATCAGTGTGAGGTTCTTTACGTTCGCAATGACGAGCTGCACGCCGTCGTAGGTCTGCTGCCAGCTCCAGTAGGCGTTGCGGGCGATGCCGCCGTAGGTGGAGGCGGTGGAGAGGTCGTAGTCGCCTGCAGCGAGGCGGATCGTCGTATCCGGGGCGATGGCCTCGAGCAGCTCGTCCACCGTCGTGACGCGGATCTCGTTCCCCGCAGGGGCGGCGCTCTCCGCCGGGGCGGCGGCAGGCGTCGGCTCCGCCTCCTGTTCCGGCGCTGCCGCCTGCGGGCCGGCGGCAGCGCCGCAGCCCGCCAGAAGCACAAGCGCCAGCAGCGAGGCCAGCAGCTTCATACCGGTATGTTTGAAATGCATGATTTGCTCCAATCTTTCTTTCAGGCTTTTCTTCTCGGTGGAGAAGCTCGTCGCCGCGACGCCCGCGGGCAGCGCCCGCTCGGAGGCCATGGTGAGGAGGGTCTCCCCGTAGGACTGTTTTTCTTCGCGCGTCATGCCCCGCAGCAGCCACTCGTCGCAGCTGAGCTCGCAGGCGCGGTTGATCTCGCGCCGGGCGAGCCAGGCGACGGGGTTGAACCACTGTGTCGCCAGCACCGCCAGGGCGAGCCACTTGTAGAGCATGTCGAAGCGGCGGAAGTGCGTGAGCTCATGGCGCAGGATGTTGCGCAGCATCTCCTCGTCGTAATCCCGCTCCGGGAGGACGATTTTGGGCGCAAAAAGCCCGTAGGTCAGCGGCGAGGCGGCCTGGGCGCTGCGGTAGAGCGGAGCTCTGCGCCCTCCCAGCGCGGCGTAAGTGCGCAGGTCGGAGTCCCGCGCGCCGCGCAGCGTCGGCCGCAGCCGCGCGGTGAAGCGGAGATAGGACGTGAGCGTGACGAGCAGCGCCAGCGCCGTGCCCGCAAGCCAGACAACGCGCAGGAGCGTCTCCGGCTCCCAATGCAGCCGCGGCCTCGCGGCGGGGGAGGGGAGCGCCTGCTGCGGCGCGGGGGCTTCGGCGCTCTCCGCGGCGGCGGGCGCGATCGGCGCGGGCTGATCGCCCTGCTGCGGCGCGGCGGCGGGCAGCGTCTCCTGCTCCGGAAGGGGCGCTTCAACGCCCTCCCAGGCGCCCTCCCAGAGGGGGGCGGGCGTCTCCGCGCCCGTGCTCTGCACGGCCTGGACGGGCTGCGCAGGCTCCGCCCCGGTCGGTATCAGTCCCGGCAGGGGGAGTGCGAAGCGCAGCAGCACCAGCAGCCAGGCATAGTAGTACACCGTGCTGGAGAGCCTTGTTTTCAGCAGCAGGCGCAGCAGCATCAGCAGCAGCGCGAGCGCGCTCCCGCCGAGCGTCAGGTATAAAAGCTGCTCCATGTCCTCAGTCCTCCACCTTGAACATGCTGCGCAGCTCGTCCAGATCGTCCTGGGTAAGACCCTCGGAGTCGACCAGGGCGGCCACGAGCTCGCGCGCGCTGCCGTGGTAGAGGCGGGAGATGAGGCTGCGGGTGGCCCATTGGTTGTATTCCCGCTCGCTGATGCAGGGGGCGTAATAGAAGACCTTGCGCTTCTCCTGGGAGATCGCGCCCTTGGCGAGCAGGCGGGAGATCAGGGTCTTGACCGTGGTGGGCTCCCAGCCGCAGCTTTTCTGCAGGGTCTCGCGGATGACCGTGACCGGCAGGGCGTCCCCCGCGCGCCACAGCACCTTCATGACCTCAAGCTCGGAATCGGAAATCTTTTCAGCGAGATTTGACATGCTTTGCTCCTTTCCCGGCGGGCGGCACAGCGGCCGGTGCACTTCGGCCCCTCTGCCGCCGCCGAGCAGATTACACGTGTAGTCTTTACGATTGCATCATAGCGCAATAGACTACATTTGTCAACCGCAAATTGTAAAAAAACCGCGCTCGACGCGCGGAGAGCAGACGGATTTGTTGCATAATAAGGATGAGCGCGTAGGGGCGGCGGCTCTGCCCCGCCCGGCGGCACAGCAGGATATACATAAAAATGTTCGGCGAATTCGCAGATTGTACGAATACGCCGAACATTTTTGCCGTTATTGCAGCTTGCTGCTGCCGGGAGGGCCAAGGCCCTCCCCTACGATGCAGGCAGGGGTCTCGCATTATGCAGCAGTCCCGTCTGCGTGTATGCTGTTTGTATGCTGTATTTTCAGCGGGCGTTGTACTGCTCGATGGCTTTGGCGAGAATGTCCATGGCACGCTCGAGCTCCTTCGCTTCGAGCACGTAGGCCATGCGCACCTCGTTGACGCCCTTGCCGGGCGTGGCGTAGAAGGGCGCGCCGAAGGCGTACATCAAGGTCTCGCCCTGATCCTCAAAGTCGTTGAGCAGCCAGCGCTGGAACTTCTCCGTGTCGTCCACCGGAAGGGCGGCCATCACGTAGAACGCGCCGCGCGGCTCCGCGCAGACGACGCCGGGGATCGCGCGCAGTTTGGCGAGCATCACGTCCCGCCGGTGCTTGTACTCGGTACGGACGGCGTCAAAATAGCTCTCGTCCAGCTCGTAGAGCGCGACCGAGGCCAGCTGCTCGAGCGTCGGCGAGCTCAGCCGCCCCTGGCACCACTTGAGCGCGTGGCCCATGAGGGTCGGGTTCTTGGAGATCACCATGCCGACGCGCGCGCCGCAGGCGGAAAAGCGCTTGGACACCGAGTCGATCACCACGAGGTTCTCCTCGTAGCCGTCAAACTGCAGAGCGCTCAGCAGCGGCTCCCCGCCGTAGACGAACTCGCGGTACACCTCGTCACAGATGATGAAGAGCTCGTGCTCCCTGGCAATGTCGAGCATCATGTGCAGCTCCTCCGGCGTGATCACTGCGCCGGTGGGGTTGCCGGGGTTGGTGATGAGGATGGCACGGGTGCGCTCGTTGATGCAGGCCTCCACGCGCTCGCGGACGGCGTAGCGGTAGCCCTCCTCGGGGCAGGTCGTGAGCGGGCGGATCTTCGCGCCGGTGAGCGTCGTGAAGGTGTAATAGTTTGGGTAGAAGGGCTCGGGGATCACGATCTCGTCCCCGTCGTCGAGGATGGAGGAGAG
This sequence comes from Clostridiales bacterium UBA3758, assembly GCA_002371675.1. GTDB lineage: Bacteria > Bacillota > Clostridia > Oscillospirales > Oscillospiraceae > Limivicinus. The sequence goes on along the minus strand of DFGE01000031.1, from coordinate 62,684 downwards.
CACCATCATCAGCGCCTCGCTGCCGCCGGTGGCGGCGAGGATATCGTCGCGCGCGAGCGTCACGCCGAGGCGGGCGTAGTAGCGCCGCACCGCGTCCAGCAGGGCGTTGAGACCGTTGGAGGGGGCGTAGGAGAGCACCGGCTCGGAGAAATGCCGCACCGCGTCAAAAAAGGCGGGCGGCGTGAGGATATCCGGCTGGCCGATATTCAGATGGTAGATTTTCACGCCGCGCTCCTCGGCACGCGCGGCGTCCTTGTTGAACTTCCGCATGGGCGAGAGCGAGCAGCGCTCCATTTTGGACGAATACTTCATAGACGAACTCCTTGTTCCGCGTCGGAACCGTCGGCAGACTGCCGCGCCGCCGGGCGGCGGACAGCTCTTCCCCGGGCTCGGAAGGCCGGCTCGCAGCCCTTTCCTCGCCCCGCTTTCCCAGTTTCTTACATTCTGATTAAAAGGCATTATAACATACCGGGCAAATAGAATCAAGTGACTTGCAGGCACGGCGGGGATTTGATAGAATATTATGGCAGAATAGTATGAATCTTGAATCAAACCCACAGCCTGTGCAGGCACATCAATACGATTATATTGCCATTTCGCTCGCTGCTTATGCGGCAGCCGCGAAATATGGCGATATTGCCCGCCGATGCATGCAAAAATGAATCGGCGGAGCAATATCATCTGAACGAATCCTTCACCTGAGGAGGTAACCCATGCTGCGCCTCATTCTCGGTAAAGCGGGTACCGGCAAAACGGCCGCCGTGATCGACGAGATCCGGCAGGGCGTTCTCGCCGGACGGACAGGACAGATCCTGCTGGTTCCCGAACAATACAGCCACGAGGCCGAACGCGAGCTCTGCGCCGCCTGCGGAGACAGCCTTTCGCTCTATGCGGAGGTGCTGAGCTTCACGTCCCTCGCGCGCAAGCTCCGGCAGCAGCGCGGCGGCGGCGCGGCGGCAATGCTCGACCAGGGCGGGCGGCTGCTCTGCATGGCGCTGGCGCTCGACGCGCTCGGGCGGCGCCTGGAGGTCTATCCCGAGGCGGCGCGGCGGCCGGAGCTGCAGAGCCTGCTGCTCTCGGCGGTGGACGAGCTCAAGGCCGCCTGCGTAAGCCCGGCCATGCTGCAGAAGGCCGCGGAGGAGCAGGGCGGCGCGCTCGGCGCGAAGCTGCGGGATCTCGCCCTCGTGCTCGAGAGCTATGACGCCATCGTGGCCCAGGGCCGCGCCGACCCCGCCGACCGGCTCACCGTCCTCGCCCAGCAGATCGCGGAGGGGGGCCTGGAGCCGGGCTGCCGCGTCTATGTGGACGGCTTTGTGGATTTCACGCGGCAGGAGCAGGCTGTGCTCGAGGCGATGCTGCGCCGCGGGGTGGAGCTCTGCGTCTGCCTCACGCTGGATGCGCTCGACGGCGACGGGGAGGTCTACGCCCTCTCGCGCATCGCCGGCAACCGGCTGCACCGCGCGGCCGGGGAGGCCGGACAGGAGGTCACGGTCTCAGAGCTGGCGGACAGCTCGCGCCCGGAGGCGCTGCGCTTCTTCGCGGACAGAATGTTCCGCTGGACGCGGGAGCACTATGAGGGCGGCGAGGTCCCGCTCAGCCTGCGCAGCGCGGACAGCATCTCCGCCGAGTGCGAATACGCCGCGGCGCAGGCGCTGCGGCTCGTGCGCGAGCAGGGCTGCCGCTGGCGGGATATCGCCGTGGCCGTGCGCGGCTTTGACAGCTACCGCGCGAGCCTCGAGACCGCCTTCCGGCACTACGGCGTGCCGCTTTTTACCGCGCAGCGCACCGATCTGCTGACCAAGCCCCTGCCCTCGCTCATCGCCCTCGCCTACGACATCACACAGACGGGCTGGGAGAGCGAGGACGTGATCAGCCTGCTGCGCACCGGGCTCACGGGCTTCAGCCCCGACGAGTGCGACCTGCTCTGCGGCTATATCTTCCTCTGGCAGCTGCGCGGCAGCGCCTGGGAGCGGCCCGGGGACTGGCGGCAGCATCCGGAGGGCTACGACAAGCAATATGACGAAAAGAGCGAGGAGAAGCTGCGCGAGATCAACCGCCTGCGCCGCCTACTGGCTGCGCCGCTGCTGCGCTTCCAGCGCCGCAGCCGCGAGGCCGCGACCGCACTCGCCCAGGCCGGGGCGCTGGCGGCGCTGCTGGAGGAGCTGGCGCTCCCGCAGCAGCTGGAGAGCCGCGCCGCGCAGCTCGAGGAGGCGGGAGAGAAGGAGCTCGCCGCCGAGCTCGGCCAGCTCTGGGACATCGTGACCGGGGCGCTCGAGCAGTGCGCGGCGATCCTCGGCGAGACGCCCATGGACGCTGCGCGCTTCGGGCGGCTCTTCACGCGCATGCTCTCGCAGTACTCCGTCGGCCTCATCCCCATCTCGCTCGACCGCGTCTCCGCCGGCGATTTTGACCGTATGCGCCGCCGCAGCATCCGCCACCTCATCGTGCTCGGCTGCTCGGACGACCGGCTCCCGCCCGCCGACGAGGGCAGCGGCGTCTTCTCCAACGAGGAGCGCGAACGGCTGCAGGCCCTCGGCTTCGACCTCGGCGGCGGGGAAGGGGAGCTCTGGCGCGAGTTTTCCCTGATCTACAACACGCTCACGCTCCCCTCGGAGAGCCTGAGCCTGAGCTATCCGCTCTGCGGCGCGGACGGCGCGGAGCTGCACCCGGCCTTTGTGCTCAACCGCGCGAAGGCGATCTTCGATCTGCCCGTCCGCCCGCTCGACACGGAGCTGCTGCGCCTGTCCGCCCCCGCCCCCGCGCTCACGCTCGCGGCGCACGCCGTCAGCGGCGGGGGACAGCGGGCGGCGGCCGCCGCGGCCTATTTCCGCGCGCGCCAGCCGGAGCGCTTTGCCAGGCTCGAGCAGGCCGCCGTGCGCAGCCGCGGGCAGCTCTCGCCCGCCTCGGTGGAGGCGCTCTACGGCAGACGCCTGCATCTGAGCGCCTCGCGTATCGACAAGTTCGCCTCCTGCCGCTTCGCCTATTTCTGCCAGTACGGCCTGAAGGTCAAGCCGCATGAGCCGGCGGGCTTCACGCCGCCGGAGGTCGGCACCTTCATGCACTATGTGCTCGAGCACACGGCCCGCGAGGTCGCGCGCCGCGGCGGCTTCGGAAAGGTGAGCGATGAGGAGCTCACGGCCCTCGCGGACGGCTTTGTGGACGCCTATATCCACGAGAAGCTCAACGATATGCAGGAGAAATCCGGCCGCTTCGTGCATCTCTTCGGCCGTCTGCGGCAGGACGTGCATCAGATTATAGCAGATACGGCGGCGGAGCTGCGCCGCTCGGATTTCGTGCCGCTCGATTTTGAGCTCGATTTCTCCAAGGCCTCGGAGATCCGCCCCATAATGCTCGGGGAGGGCGAGGACGCCCTGCGCCTGAGCGGCATCGCCGACCGCATCGACGGCTGGCTGCACGAGGGCAAGCTCTATCTGCGCGTCGTGGACTACAAGACCGGGCACAAGGCCTTCTCGCTCTCCGACGTCTGCTACGGCATGAGCCTGCAGATGCTGCTCTATCTCTTCGCCCTCGAGGCCAGCGGAGAGGAGCGCTATGCGCATCCCGTCGTCCCAGCGGGGATCATGTATGTGCCGGCGCGGAACGTCCTGCTGGCGGCGGATGAGGACATCGACGAGGCCGAGGCGGAGAGCAGGCGCCTCAAGGAGCTGCGCCGCAGCGGCTTCGTGCTCAACGAAAGGGAGCTCATTGAGGCCTGGGAGAGAGGAGCGGACAAACGCTTCATCCCCATGCGCGTCTCCAACCGCGCTGACGCGGCGGAGCCGCTGCTCTCCGCGGAGCGGATCGGGCAGCTCGCGCAGCATGTGCGCTTCTGCCTCGGGGAGATGGCGCGGGAGCTCCACCGCGGGAGCATCGCCGCCGACCCCTATTACCGCAGTCAGAAGGAGGACGCCTGCCTCAACTGCGACTATTACGCCGCCTGCCAGTTTGCCGACGGCGAGAACGGAGAGAGCTACCGCTACCTGCCGCGCCTGAAGGACGGGCAGGTCTGGGAGGCCATAGAAAAGGAGCTGGAGACATGAGCGGATTCCATCCTACCGACGCGCAGCGCGAGGCCATCACGGCCGAGGGCAGCGCCCTGCTCGTCTCGGCCGGCGCGGGCAGCGGCAAGACCAAGGTGCTCACGGAGCGCCTCATGCGCATCGTCACCGCCCCGGAGGGGGCGGCGGACGTCGATCAGTTCCTGATCATCACCTTCACGCGCGCCGCGGCGGCGGAGCTGCGCGGCCGCATCATGACGGAGCTGAGCAGCGCCCTCGCGGCGGACCCCGGCAACCGGCGGCTGCGCGCCCAGAGCGCGCTCTGCAGCCGCGCCCAGATCGGCACCATCCACAGCTTCTGCTCGAGCCTGCTGCGGGAATTCAGCCAGGCGGCCGGGCTGGACCCGGACTTCAAGGTCATGGACGAGGACCGCGCCGCCGCCATGAAGCGCGCAGCCCTCGAGCGCACGCTCGAGCTCTGCTATGAAAACAGCGCCGAACACCCCGGCTTTCTGGAGCTGGCTGATACCGTGGGCGCCGGGCGGGACGATTCCGCGCTCGCCGCGCTGCTGCTCGCGCTGCACGCGCGCATGCAGTGCCATGCGCGGCCGGAGCGCTGGGCACGCGAGCAGATCGCCCTGCTGACGGAGGAGAGAGCCGACGCCGGCGAGACGCCCTGGGGCAGGGAGCTGATGGAGCAGGCCTCCTTTACGGTCGGCTACTGGTGCCGCGTTTACGAGCGGCTGCTGCAGGAGCTCGCCCCCTGCGCGGATCTTGCCGCCAAATACACGGACAGCCTCGCCGAGACCTGGGACGCCATGCGCGAGCTCTCGCGCTGCCTGGGGCTCGGCTGGGAGAGGGCGCGCGCCTGCCTGCCCATTCGCTTCCCCGCGCTCAAGCCGCTGCGGAATCCCTCCGATCCCGCGCTGGCCAAGCGCGTGAAGGACGCCAAGAACGCCTGCAAAAAGGCCATGGACGCGCTCGCCCAGAAGCTCTCCGATCCCTCTCAGAAGCTGCTCGCGGATCTGAAGCTCACCGCCCCCGCCATGAGCGCGCTGCTGGAGCTGGCGCTGCTCTTTGACCGGGAATATGCCCGGGACAAGCGCCGCGCCTCCCTCGTGGACTACGCCGATCTGGAGCACGAGGCCGCCCGCATCCTCACCGACGAGGACGGCAGGCCGAGCGCGCTCGCCCGGCAGGTCTCCCTGCGCTACCGGGAGATCATGGTGGACGAATACCAGGACGTGAGCCAGGTGCAGGACGAGATCTTCTTCGCCGTCTCCCGCGAGGGGAAAAACCTCTTCCTGGTGGGCGACGTCAAGCAGTCCATCTACCGCTTCCGCCTTGCGGACCCGAAGATCTTCACAAAGAAATACGACGCCTGGGCGGAGAGCGGCGCCCCCGGCCGCCGCATCCTGCTGCGGGAAAATTTCCGCTCCCATCAGGAGATCCTCGACGGGGCCAACGCCGTCTTTGCGCGCTGCATGTCCCGCGAGCTCGGCGATGTGGATTACGACGAAAACGCCGCCCTCATCTGCGGCAACGGCCTCAGCGGGGCCGAAAAGCCGGAGCTGATGCTGCTCGATCTGCCGGAGAGCGACGGCGAGCAGGCGCCCGACGCCCTCGCGCTGGAGGCGGAGATGGTCGCGGAGAAGATCCGCGCGCTCATGGGCAGCGGCCTCACGCTCTCGGGCGGGCGGCCGCTGCAGTACGGCGACATCGCCATCCTCCTGCGCACGAGCTCGCGCAGCGCCGGCGTCTTCCGCCGGGTGCTGACGCGGCTGGGCCTCCCGGTCGCGGCCGGGCAGGGCGGCGGCTTCTACAGCTCGGTGGAGATCTCCGCCGTGATGAGCATGCTCGCCATCCTCGACGACCCGCACCAGGATATCCCGCTCATGGCCGTGCTGCGTTCGCCAGCCTTCGATTTCAGCGCCGACGAGCTCTCCGCGATCCGCGCGGAGGACCCGAACAGCGATTATTTCAGCGCGCTCAGGCAGCGCGCGAGGCATGACGCGCGCTGCGCCGCCTTCCTGGAGCTCCTCTCCGGGCTGCGAAGCGTCGCGCCGGATCTGCCCACAGCGGAGCTCGTCTGGCAGGTGATCGAGCGGCTGGATCTGCTCCCGCTCTGCAGCGCGATGAGCGAGGGCTCCGTGCGCCGCACGCGGCTGATGACCCTCGCGGAGCTGGCGACGCGCTTTGAGGCCAGCGGCTACCGGGGGCTGCACCGCTTCGTGCTCTGGCTGGCCGATCAGGCAGCGCGCGAGAACGAGCCCTCGCTCGGCGCGGAGAGCGGCTCGGCGATCCATATCCTCACCGTGCACAAGTCCAAGGGGCTGCAGTTCCCCGTGGTCTTCCTCTGCGACTGCGCGCACAACTTCAACAAGAGCGACATGACGGAGCGCGTGCTCATCCACCCCGAGCTCGGCCTCGGGCCGAAGGTCACAAACCTCCGCAAGCACATCGAGTACCCGACGCTCGCCCGCCGGGCCATCGCCGCGCGGCTCGAGCGCGAGACGCTCTCGGAGGAGATGCGCCTGCTGTACGTGGCGCTCACGCGCGCCGAGGAGCGGCTCTATATGACGGCCGCCGTCAAGGGCCTGCAGAAGAAGCTGGAGACGGCGCGCAGCGAATTGACCGATCCCCTGGAGCCGGCCAAGCTGCTCAAGGCCCGCTCAATGGTCGACTGGCTGATCCCCGCCGTGCTCTCGGACGGCGGGCGGACGCTGCGCATGACGATCCACGCGCCGGAGGAATGCGAGGCCGCCGTCGACGCCGCCGCGGAGCAGGGACCCGTGGAGGCGGAGACCCTGCGTCTGCTCGAGCGGCAGCTTTCCTTCCGCTATCCCCATGCCGGGGCGGAGGCCCTGCCCTCCAAGCTCACCGCGACCGAGCTCAAGGAGCGCGGGGACGACGCGCAGGACGACGACGCGGCCGCGCTGCTGCCCGCCGCGCGCCGCAGCTTCCGCCTGCCGGATCTCGAAGGGCTGGATCGCCCCGCGACCGGCGCCGAGCGCGGCACCGCCACGCACCTCGTCCTGCAGCACATCGCGCTCGACAGGACCGGGAGCGAGGAGGAGATCCGCGCGGAGGTCGCGCGGCTGCGGGAGGCACAGTTCCTCTCTGGCCGCGAGGCGGAGGCGGTGGACCTGCACGCCATCCGGCGGCTCTTCGCGTCCCCGCTCGGGCAGCGCATCCTGCACGCCGACGCGGTGCGCAGGGAGTTCCGCTTCTCGCTGCTCTGCCCGGCCTGCGAGCTGCTGCCCACCGACGAGCGGGACGAGATCCTGCTGCAGGGCGCGATCGACTGCTTCCTCGAGGAGCAGGGGGCGCTCACGATCATCGACTATAAGACCGACTATATTGCGGACGAGGAGGCCCTGGAGGAGAAGCGCCGGCGCTATACGCCGCAGCTGCAGGCCTATGCCGCCGCGCTCTCGCGCATCTGCGGCAAGCCCGTCCGCGAGAGCGTGCTCTACTTCCTGTCCGTCGGGCAGGAGCGCCGCGTCCCGCCGAAAAAGAGCTGATTTCCCGCAAGAAAACACTTGCAATGCGCTCTTTCCTGTGATACAATGCGACTTGCGCCATGTAACTATACCCTTTTTTCGGTACAATCATGGCAGCCTTAGAAGAGGAGACGCCCCCATGAAGAAAGGTATTCATCCCAACTATCAGCCCACCACCATTCGCTGCGCCTGCGGCAATGTGATCGAGACCGGCTCCACCAAGAAGGACATCACCGTTGAAATCTGCTCCAAGTGCCACCCCTTCTTCACCGGCAAGCAGAAGCTGGTCGACACCAGCGGCCGCGTGGACAAGTTCAACAAGAAGTACGGCCTCAAGTAAGCACAGGGCGTATCGCTCGGAACCGGCGGCGAGAGCCGCGGCCTGACCCGAGCCCCGTGCAGCATAGAACAGCCCCTCAAGGCGCCCGGCGGGATGCATCGCGCATCCTGTTCGGGAAGTCCCTGAGGGGCTGTTCTGTTGGGGAACATTGGAGCATCCTGCAGGGGACGGCGTCCCCGACGTCCCGCTTGTCTGATCTTCACCCTGCGTCCGCGGGCGGCCGAGGGCGGCCGCCCCTACGACGGAAACGTACGGCCTCGCATTCACCCCGTAGGGGAGGGGCTTGCCCCTCCCGCGGTCTGCGCACCACGCCTGCATTTTCGTACCATCCCGTAGGGGACGGCGTCCTCGACGTCCCGCTTGCCTTCCCCTTGAGGGGAAGGTGCCCCAGTGCGCACACTGGGGCGGATGAGGTGTCCCCGGCTTCGCACCCGGGTACGTCCGCGCCCGCAGGGGAGGGGCTTGCCCCTCCCGCGGTCTGCGCACCACGCCTGCATTTTCGCACCATCCCGTAGGGGACGGCGTCCTCGACGTCCCGCCGATACGCACCCGCCCCACGGCTTTGCATTCACCCCGTAGGGGAGGGGCTTGCCCCTCCCGCAGACGCGCACCACGCCTGCATTTTCGCACCATCCCGTAGGGGACGGCGTCCTCGACGTCCCGCCGATATGTACCCGCCCCACGGCTTCGCATTCACCCCGTAGGGGAGGGCGTCCTCGACGTCCCGCTTGCCTTCCCCTTGAGGGGAAGGTGCCCCAGTGCGCACACTGGGGCGGATGAGGTGCCCCCGGCTTCGCACCTGCGTTCGTCCGTCTCCGTAGGGGAGGGGCTTGCCCCTCCCGAAAAAAGGCGAGTCCGCACGAGGACTATCCCAAATAAAAAGACACCGCCCAAAAGGCGATGTCTGTTTGTTTGGTGGAGAGTGGCGGACTCGAACCGTCGACCTTCCGCGTGTGAGGCGGACGCTCTAACCAGCTGAGCTAACCCTCCGTGTTGAAAGCCTGTATATAATAGCACATCCCTCAGCATATTTCAAGAGGAATTTTTCGTTTTTGAAAAAAAGCAGTTGACAATCCCTTTGCAGTCTGCTAAAATTCATTTTGCTGTTTCGGCAGCGCATGGCGGCATAGCTCAGTTGGCTAGAGCATGCGGTTCATACCCGCAGTGTCCCCGGTTCGAATCCAGGTGCCGCTACCATCCAGAGGGCGCAGCGTTTTCGCCTGCGCCCTCTCTTCGGCCCGTTGGTCAAGTGGTTAAGACACCGCCCTTTCACGGCGGTAACATGGGTTCGAGTCCCGTACGGGTCACCAAAAAAGAGAGAGTCCGAACAGGACTCTCTCTTTTTTGGTGCCGCGGAATGCCGAAGGGGTTCCCACGGAAGCGGCCGGGACGAAGCACGACTGTCAAAGAGGCGAACATGAATCATTCCCCTGAACGCGGCGCGCGCTGTTCCGTTTGCCGGAGGCGCAGCGGAGGGAGCGAGCTTTCGCGACGCCTCGCGGAAGCGAGACGATCCGGAGCTTGTGCCGACGAAACGATGTATGGCACAATTCTGACCGGAAAGAATCAATGTTTTTTTGGTGTTAGTATGAATTGCGAGGCCGCGGGCTGCTTTCGCTGCGACAAAAAATGCGGGCCGCAAAAGCGGCCCGCGAGTTCAGGGTGTGGGATAAAGATATGAGCTTGCGGCGGGCGGGAGGACGGCTCCCGTGCCGCCTCACCGTGCTCTTAGCTTAGCGCGGCGGCGAAAATTTTGCAAGAGCGAAGGCGCACTGCTTTTGTCGAATGCATATTTTTTGCTCCGGGCGGGCAGAATAGTCTGCGAAAACGCTCGCCCGGGCAGCGCCCGGACGCCGGAAAGGAGAATGGCTCATGCTCATGGATCGCATCGCCCTCGTGCTCGCCATCATCGGCGGCATCAACTGGGGCAGCATCGGTCTGTTCCGCTTTGACCTCGTGGCCTGGCTCTTCGGCGGCCAGACGGCCACCGTCAGCCGCGTGATCTATACGCTGGTCGGTCTGGCGGCGCTCTGGTGCATCTCGCTGCTCTTCCGCAGCGACGCCGTCACCGACGAATGATACGGAAAACCGGGGAAGGATCGCTTCCCCGGTTTTTCGTTTTTCTGCTCTGCTTTTTTACTTGTATTTGACCTTGGGGCGGTAAAACTCGAAGATCACACCGTCGCGCCCCTTCTCGTTGCGCGGCTCGTGGGAGGTCCAGCCGAACTTCATCGCGCCGAGCGCCTCAACGAGACGCACCGCCAGCGGCCGCGGGCCGATGCGGTAGGCGATAAACTGCGGACGGGAGAGGAAGTTCATCAGCGTGCGGCTCAGGAGGAAGCCCTGCACCAGGCTCATGCCATCGCTCTTGTAGCGCGCCGCCGGCATGGACAGCTGCCCGCGCACGACGTCCCGCCCGTGCAGGCGGAACCAGGCGACGATAAAGGGGTTGAAGCTCTCCACGCACACGTCGCCCCGGTAACGCTCGAGCATCTGATAGGTCTTTTCACAGAGCTCGCGGTTGTGCGGGCCGGTCTTGAGCTCCACGATCAGCGGGCCGCGCCCGCGGATGACGCCCAGCGCCTCGGAGAAGAGCGGGATGCGCTGCTCGGTGCCGCAGAGACGCAGCTGGCTGAGCTCGGCGTAAGTCAGCTCGTCAACGCGCTTGTCAAGCCCGCAGACGCGCAGCAGCGTGTCGTCATGGAACACCACGACCTGCCCGTCCTTGCTGAGGCGAACGTCCAGCTCGATGCCGTAGCCCGCCCGCGCGGCGAGGCGGAAGGCCTCCAGCGAGTTCTCGGGAACGGATTTGTCACGCGTATGCAGGCCGCGATGGGCATAATTCATGCCCCGGAAGGGCTCCCTCTGCCGTCTGGACGCGCTCCCCGGCGCAAGCAGGAACAGCGGCAGCGCGACGGCGCCCGCAAGTCCCGCCCCCAGACAAAACAGCGTCTTTTTCTCCATTCCATATGCCTCCCCAAATGCAGTTTGCCGCGCCGCAGCGCGGCGCCGTTTTGCTTTTCGAGCATATTGTATCACCGCGCCCCGGCCCCCGTCAATTTCAAGCTGTAACCGAATGCAGCTTTTTTTGTCAGCTGCGCGGTGAAAAGCTTTTTGGCTTTTCGCCATCCGATGATCATTATAATGATTATATGATGGCGAAAAGCGAATACGCTTTTCGCCGCGCAGCTTTGCTGCGCAGCAAAACAGCCTTGCTGTTTTGCCATATACGCATTGCAATGAGCATCGGGCGAATGATTGAAAGAATCATTCGCTGCCAAACTTGTCGTTTGGCAGCGAAATCAATCGAATTCTCGATTGATTTCGCCATCCGATGATCATTATTATAGACAGTCTCGCGCCCCGCCATGCGAAAAAACGCGCCGCCGGTTTTCTGCCGGCGGCGCGTTGAGGTATTGCGCGGATGTATTGCGCAGATCAATTTTATAGCACGCAGATCATTTTTTCGCTGCGGCTGCGGCGGCGAGCTTCTTCTCGCGGCGGCGCAGCACTTCCTCGCTCATGGGCTGGATGTCGCCCGAGCGGGTCAGAGCGGCCTTGGTCATGACCGGCCCGAAGATCTCGTAGATCAGCACGGCGAAGAGCACGATGTTGCGGATCAGGCCGCCCTCGCCGGGCAGCTGGGAGGCCGTGACGCACATGCCCAGCGCGACGCCGGCCTGCGGCCAGAGGGTGACGCCGAGGTTGCGCACAACGTTCTCGTCGCAGCGCATCAGCTTTGCGGATTCGCGCGCGCCGATGTATTTGCCAAGGCAGCGGGAGACGATGTACACCAGGCCGATCAGCACCGAGCCGAGATGGCGGAAAACGCCGAGCTCCAGCTGCGCGCCGGAGATGACGAAGAACAGCACCAGCAGCGGCGCGGTCCACTTGTCGGCGCGCGACATGATCTCCTCGGACAGCGGGCAGAGGTTGCAGAAGACGCTGCCGAGCATCATGCACACGAGCAGGGAGGAGAAGCCGAGCTTCACCGGCCCGATGGGGACGGAGAGCATGGACAGCGCGACCGTGAGGAACACGAAGCCGATGCTCATGGCGAGGCGGTTGGTGTTGGAATGGAACAGCGGCTCAAGCCGGGTTAGCCCCCAGCCGGCGGCGGCGCCGAGCAGCAGCGAGGCCACGATCTCAATCAGGGGGTTGAGGACCACGGTGTAGACGTCTATCACGCCGCCGACCAGCGCCTTGGAGACGCCGAAGGAGACGGCGAAGAGCACGAGACCCACGGCGTCGTCCAGCGCGACAATGGGCAGCAGCAGGTCGGTGAGCTTGCCCTTGGCCTTGTACTGGCGCACGACCATCAGCGTCGCGGCCGGAGCCGTGGCGGCGGAGATGGCGCCGAGGGTGACGGCGGCGGCGACGGAGATGGAGCCGGAGCTCAGCAGGTGGAAGAGCAGCAGCGCCGCGTCCACGACCAGGCAGGTGACCACCGCCTGCAGAACGCCGATCACAAACGCCTGTTTGCCGGTCTTGCGCAGCTGGGAGAGGCGGAATTCGTTGCCGATGGAAAAGGCGATGAAGCCCAGGGCGACGTCGCTCAGGATCTTCACCTTGTTCAGCGCCTCCTCGCTGGCAAAGCCAAGGCCGGGGATCTGCAATGCGCCGAGCACGCTGGGGCCGATCAGCACGCCGGCGATCAGGTAGGCGGTCACGTCCGGCAGGCGGAAGCGATTGAGCACGCGGGTCATCATAAGCCCTGCAAACAGGGCGACAGACAGGGATAGCAATGATGTCATAACAGTCACTCCTTCAAACCCCGCTATCATACGCCGCCGGGAGGGAAAATGCAAGCAAAAAAGAAAAGGCCTGCGAGGCCGTTCGTTTCCGTCGTA
>DFGE01000031.1:49766-49909 GCA_002371675.1 Clostridiales bacterium UBA3758 | reverse complement strand
GGCCGCCCGCGGACATGGAGGAAGGTTGGAGAGACGGGCCGCCGGGGGCGTCGGCCCCTACAGGCGTTGATCGAACACGGCCGCGTAACCGCGGGCGGCTGATAGCCGCCCCTACGGGTGGTGCGAAGCCGTTCGTTTCCGTC
>DFGE01000031.1:15440-49699 GCA_002371675.1 Clostridiales bacterium UBA3758 | reverse complement strand
GTAGGGGCGGCCGCCCTCGGCCGCCCGCAGACATGGAGGAAGGCTGGAGAGACGGGACGTCGAGGACGTCGGCCCCTACGGGATGGCGCAAAAAACGGGCGTGATGCGGAAACCGCGGGAGGGGCAAGCCCCTCCCCTACGGGGGCGGACGAACCGGGGCGCGGGGTCGGGGGCACCTCATCCGCCCCAGTGTGCGCACTGGGGCACCTTCCCCTCAAGGGGAAGGCAAGCGGGACGTCGGGGACGCCGTCCCCTACGGGGTGGGTGCGTTCCGCGGGACATCGGGGAGGGGCGCTGTGCGCGGCTCAGGCGAGGTTCAGGCGCTTTTTCAGGCAGAGCACCGAGCAGAAGTAGAGCGCGACGCCGAAGACCAGCTGCGTGAAGTTGTTCGAGCGAATGAGATGAGAGAACAGACGGACCGCGTCCGGATAGCTCTGCGGCGAGACGACAGGGTGGAACAGCGCCGGCACCGTGACGGCGCTGCCGAGGATGCTCGCGACGAGGTTGAGGGCGAAGAAGAACACGACGCTCATCAGCACCTTCTTGCTGAACATCTGGCCGAGAGACATGGCGGCATAGAGCTGCAGCAGCATCACGAGCGTGCCGATCAGCATGGCGAAGAGACTGTCGAGGCCGAGCGTACCGAACTGACGGAGAGCTTCGCGCAGGTTGTCCCAGACTATGCCGCTGAAGTCGAAGCCCTGCATGAGGCTCAGCGTGAGACCCATCAGGCCGAAGCAGAGGGCGATCTCCAGCATGGTCGCGAAGAACCAGACCAGCGCGGCCAGGAGCTTCGCCCAGAGCTGCTCGTGCACGGTGGCCGGCAGGGTGAAGGTCACATAGCCCTCGTCGCCGAAGAAGTTGCGGTAGAAGCGAAGCGTCAGCACCACGAGCGTCATCACCACCGCGACGATCACGCCCACGAAGAACAGGCCGACGATCAGCGCCAGCAGGAAGGCCAGGAAGCCCTCGCGGGTATGCTCCGCGAGCAGCATGGAGGCGTCGGCCAGCAGATTCAGCCCGAACAGCACCGCCAGCATCGGCAGCATCATGCGCGCCGTGGCGCGAAATTCATGTTTCAAGAGTTTTCCCAGCATCTGAATACCTCCCGGAATGTCTCGTCCACGCTCTTGCCGCTCTCCGCGCGGAGCTCGTCCACGCTCTTCTGCAGCACGACGCGGCCGTTGTTGATGAACACCGCCTCGTCCAGGATCGGCTCCACGTCCGCGATCAGGTGCGTGGAGATCACGACCGCCGCCTCGGGGTCGTAGTTGCGGATAATGGTCTCAAGGATATAGTCGCGCGTCGCAGGGTCGACGCCGCCGATCGGCTCGTCGAGCAGGTAGAGCTTCGCGCGGCGGCTCATGACCAGGATGAGCTGCACCTTCTCGCGCGTGCCCTTGGACATGGCGCGTACGCGCATCTTCGCGTCGATCTTCAGGTGGGAGAGCATCTCCCCGGCGCGCGCGGCGTCAAAGTCCTCGTAGAAGTCGCTGTAAAAGTCGATCAGCTGCTCAGAGTTCATCCAATCGGGCAGGCAGCAGCGGTCGGGCAGGTAGGAGACAAGCCTCTTGGTCTCCGGACCGGGCAGCTTCCCGCCGATCAGCACCTCGCCGCTCGTGGGGCTGAGCAGCCCGTTGGCGAGCTTGATGAGCGTGGTCTTGCCGCTGCCGTTCGGCCCCAGCAGACCCACCACGTGCCCCGCCTCGACCGCGAGGTTCACGCCGTCCAGCGCGGCGAGCTCGCCGTAGCGCTTGGTCAGCATCCTGCATTCAAGAATCGGCATTGTTTTCTTCCTCCTTCTCCTCGCTCAGCAGCGAGAGGATCTCCTCCCGGCTGTAGCCGAGGCTGTTCATTGCGCTGAGAAACTCGCGGATCTTTTCCATAGCCATGGCTCTTTTTCCCCTTTCGATTACAGCCGCGTCCTCGCTCACAAAGCGCCCGGCGGTGCGTTGGGTATAAACGAGGCCCTCGCGCTCCAGCTCCTGCAGGGCGCGCTGCATGGTGTTGGGGTTCACCCCCGCCTCCATGGACAGATCGCGCACCGACTCCAGCCGTTGGCCGGGGCTGAGCTTGCCGGAGACGATGCTCTGCCGGAATTGCTCAACGATCTGGGCGTAGATCGGCAGATCGCTCCGAAATTTCCATTCCATAGCAGTCCTCCTTTGTGTTACTGTATTAAGCGATTAATACAGTAACACATATAGCGGCGTCTGTCAAGAGGTTTATGAAAATATTTTTGGATAGCGGGGAAAGGGAGGCGGGAGAGGGATGGCGTGTGAGGGCGGGCGAATGCAATCCGCCCCTACGGGCGGTGCGAGGCCGTTTGTTTCCATCGTAGGGGCGGCCGCCCTCGGCCGCCCGCGGACATGGAGGAAGGCTGGAGAAACGGGCCGCCGGGGGTGGCGTCCCCTACGGGATGGGTACGAGGCCGTTCGTTTCCGTCGTAGGGGCGGCCGCCCTCGGCCGCCCGCAGACATGGAGGAAGGCTGGAGAGACGGGCCGCCGGGGGCGTCGGCCCCTACGGGATGGGTGCGAGGGCGTTCGTTTCCGTCGTAGGGGCGGCTATCAGCCGCCCGCGGACATGGAGGAAGGCTGGAGAAACGGGCGGCCGGGGTGCCGGCCCCTACGGGATGGTGCAAAAAACGGGCGTGGTGCGGAAACCGCGGGAGGGGCAAGCCCCTCCCCTACGGTGACGGACGCAGGTTGGCGGGTGTCCAACACGGGACGTCGGGGGCGCCGTCCCCTACGGGATGGTGCAAAAAACGGGCGTGATGCGGAAACCGCGGGAGGGGCAAGCCCCTCCCCTACGGAGACGGATGCAGGTTGGCGGGTGTCCAACACGGGACGTCGGGGACGCCGGCCCCTACAGGCGTTGATCGAACACGGCCGCGTAACCGCGGGCGGCTGATAGCCGCCCCTACGGAGACGGACGCAGGTTGGCGGGTGTCCAACACGGGACGTCGGGGATGTCGTCCCCTACGGAGGGGCTGATATGCGAAAAAAAGATCCATCTCGGATGAGATGGATCTTTTTTCGCATGACGCGGGGTTTCGGCGTGTGCGGCGGTTTCGGGGATCAGCCCTTGACTGCGCCGCCGGTGACGCCTTCGACGTAGTACTTCTGCAGGCTCATGAACAGCACCGTGACGGGAATGGCAACCAGGATGCCGCCCGCGCAGAAGCGGGTATAGAAGCCCTGGTAGTCATTCGTCCAGACCCAGCGGGTCATGGCGACGGCCACGTTGTAGCTGTTCTCGTAGCCGAAGGCCACGTAGGAGGCGAAGATGTAGTCGCACCAGGGGGCCATGAAGGCGACCAGCGCGGTGTAAATGATGATCGGCTTGGACATGGGGATGATCATCTTCCAGAGGATCTGGGCGCGGGTGGCGCCGTCGATGATGGCGGCCTCGTCCAGCGCCTTGGGGATCGTGTCGAAGTAGCCCTTACAGACGTAATAGCCCATGCCGGAGCTGGCCACCGAGATGAGGATCAGGCCCGGGATGGCGCCGGCCTCAGTCAGATGCAGGGCCTTGAGCAGGAAGTACAGGCAGATCATCGTGAGGAAGCCGGGGAACATGCCCAGCACCAGCCAGATATTCATCAGCGCCTTGCGGCCCTTGAAGCGCATGCGGCTGAGCGCGTAGCTGACGCAGATGATGACGATGGTCTGCAGGAGGGACACGAAGAGCGCGATGATCAGCGTGTTGCCGTACCATTTGAGGAATTTGCTGTTCTCTCCGAAGAGGAACTGATAGTTCTTCAGCGACCATTCATGCGGCACCAGGTAGTTGACCATGCCGCCGCTCTCGCCGCGGAAGGACTGCAGCACGAGGCCGAAGAAGGGGAACAGCCAGATGATGCTCATCAGGATGAGGACGATATAGCATATCGTGTTTACGATGCGTTTCCTTCTTTTCATTACTGGAAGCCCTCCTCGTCTTTGACGGACGGCAGGACATTGTAGACGATCAGGGAGATCACCGCGGTGACGATGAAGACCATGATGCCGATGACTGCCGCGATCTTGTAGTTGGAGTCATTGATGGTCATCTTGTAGAGCCAGGTGACAAGCAGGTCGGTCGCGCCGGCGTTGTTCGTCAGCTCCAGGCTCTTGGGGTTGCCCTGGTTGAGCAGGAAGATGACGTTGAAGTTGTTGAGGTTGCCGATGAACTGCGTGAGCAGGAAGGGGCCGGTGACGAAGAGCATGTAGGGCAGCGTGATCTTCCGGAAGGTCTGGAAGGCGTTGGCGCCGTCGATGCGCGCGCTCTCGTAGAGCTCGGCGGGGATGTTCATCAGCAGACCCGTGACGATCAGCATCGTGTAGGGAATGCCGATCCAGAGGTTGATGAGGATGATCAGCACACGGGCGGTCGTCGCGTCCGCCCAGAAATTGATCGGCGTGCTGATCCAGCCCCAATCCATCAAAAAGGCGTTGACCAGACCGTCCACCGCGAACATCTTGCCCACATACAGCAGGGACACGAACTGCGGCACGGCGATGGTCATGACGAGGATCGTCCGCCAGAGTTTTTTGAACTTGATGCCCTTCTTGTTGATGAGGATGGCCACGGCCATGCCCAGGAAGTAGGTCAGGAAGGTGGCGAAGAAGGCCCAGACCAGCGTCCAGCCCAGGACGTAGAAGAAGGTGCCGCCGAAGTTGCCTGTGCCGCCGATGCCGAAGAGCTCTTTGAAGTTCTGCAGCCCGACCCAGGTGAAGAGCTTGGAGGGCGGCTGGTGGGTGACGTCGTAGTTGGTGAAGGCGATGCAGACCATGAAGATGATCGGCAGCACCGTGAAGATGAAGATGCCCAGGACGGGCAGCGCGAGCAGAGTCTTGTCAAAGTTCTTGTCCAGCAGCGAGTGCAGGTCGGCCCTGTTGCTGGGCAGGCGCTTGCCGATGGCGAGCGTGTGCTCCGCGTCGCGGTTCTGGCGCAGGTTCACGCGCCAGAGATAGATCAGTGCGATCACGGCCACGATGGCCAGGATGCCGTAGAGCAGGATGAAGAAGCTGTTGTGCCCGTAGACGGTGACGCGGCCCTCGCGGTGCGTCTCCACGGTGCCGAGCGTCAGGATCTTCGTCAGATACTGCCAGCCGAAGCCGAAGATGAAGTACAGCAGGCCGCCCTGCAGGGCCAGCATCGACAGGCCGCGCACGAGCTGCCCGCGGCAGAGCTGGCCGAAGCCCATGATGAGGAAGGAGAGCTTGGTCTTCCAGTCCCCGCGGGCGAAGGTCTGGCCGATATCCTTCAGATCATTGCCAAGCCAGTGGAAGAAGCGCCCGATGCGGCTGCTTCCGCGATATGTATCTCCCATAGTGTATCCTCCCCTGTTTGGATCATGATAATGACCGGCGGATGGCGAAACCGATCGGGGCCCCGAGGGATCTCGCCGCCAAACGGCAGGTCTGGCAGCGAACGATCCTTTCGACCATCCGCCCGATGCTCATGATAAAGCAACCCAGGGCATGGGAATGCCCTGGGTTGAACGGAGTTTGCTTACTTGGCGTAGCTGATGCAGGTATCCTGGAAGGTCTGCAGAGCTTCCATCAGAGCAGCGTCGTCGGCAGTGTCGTACTTGCCGGCAATGATGTCGTCACCGAGGGCTTCGCAAAGGCTCCAGTAGTCGCCGGGGTACTGGCCCTGAGGCACAGTGAAGGCGAGCTGGGCGCCCAGAGCGGCCAGAGCCTCGTCGGCCTGGACAGCGGGATCAGCCTTGGCAGCAATGTTGGAGGGACCCCAGAAAACAACGTTGTAGCGGGCAAGCTGCACGTCGCCGCTGGAGAGGAAGAGAGCCAGATCGTCGCAGAGGGCGAGCTTGGTCTCGTCGGTCTGGGGCTTGACGCCCAGGAGCTTGAAGCCGCCGAAGCCGCCCAGCTGGGTGGGCACGCCGTTGATCTCAGCGGTGGGGAGCTTGGCGCAGGCGTAGTTCTCGCCGAAGAGCTCCTTGGCAGCATCGGCGTCCCAGGTGCCGTCGATGATAGCGGCGGCGTTGGTGGCGTTGGAGACGGAGGAGCCGTTGACGAAGGCGGGGGACTTGTGCAGGGCGATCAGAGCCTTCAGAGCGCCGACACCGGCCTCGGAGGCGTAGTCGACGTTGCAGGCCGTAAAGGCGCCGGCGTCGTCGGTGTCATAGGTCAGGGTGCAGCCGGCGCCGAAGAAGAAGGCGGGCATGTACCAGCCGCTGCGCAGGTCGTAGTAGAAGCTCTTGCCGGCGGCTTCGCAGTCGGCAATGATGCCCTCGAGGGTGGAGGGATCGGAGATGACGGACTTGTCGTAGTAGAGGAAGTAGCCGTTATCGGAGGTCAGGGGGTAGGCGTAGACCGTGCCGGCCATGGTGGCGGCGGCGACGGAGCCGGCGTCATTCTCCTCGGAGATGATGGCGGCGTTCTCATCGGACAGGGGGATCAGGGCATCGGCGGCAACCAGACGGGCCAGCTGGTCCTGGGGGAAGCCGAAGATGTCGGCGCCGGCCTCGACGTCCATCAGCATGTTGGAGGCAGCGTCGCCTTCGCCGACGGGCTCAACGCTGACGGTGTAGCCGGCATACTCGGGATGGTCGGCCATGAAGGCGGCGACCTGCTCCTTGGTGAAGTCGACAACAGCCTCGGCGACCCAGATCTTCAGGGTGCCGGCGGCAGCGGGCTCTTCGGCGGGAGCTTCATCGGCGGGCTCGGCGGGAGCTTCGGCGGGGGCCTCAGCGGCGGGCTGCTCGGCGGGAGCGGCCTGCTGACCGCAGGCGGCCAGAGCGAAGATCATGCACAGAGCCAGAAGCAGTGCGAGAATCTTTTTCATTTTTGTTCTTCTCCTTATTGAAGTATTTTTATTAAGCGCAGGCGCGCGTTAATAAACGAAAGGGAGTGCACGAAGCAATATCCTATTAAATTATTTTAATAATTACGAAACAATTTGTCAACGAATCCGGCCGGAACCCCTGTATTTTCGGTGTTCTGCTGCAAAAACTTCAAAAATTTTTGTTAAAATTGCTGCATCAATCGCGGCGGTAGCGATGGGTGACTTCCCTGAGCTTCTTTGTCACATCCTTGCTGACCGCATCGGGGAGCATGCGCCACTGCCAGTTCGCGCCGACGGAGCCGGGGCTGTTGACGCGGCTCTCCGCGCCGAGCTCCAGCACGTCCTGCATCTGCACGACGAAGAGCTTTGAGGCGGTGGACATGCCGGTGCGGATCATGCCCCAGCACCAGCCCTCGTCCTCGGTGATGTGCATGTAGTCGCGGGCGTAGGTCCTGGTCCTGCGGTCGAGCGCGCGGAGCCAGCCCTTGACGACCTCGTTGTCATGCGTGCCGATGTAGCAGACGGAGTTGTTGACACAGTTGTGCGGCATATAGTGCGAGTCGCCCGTCGGGTCGAAGCCGAATTCGAGGATCTTCATGCCGGGCAGGCCGGAATCGGCCAGGAGCTTTTCGACCTCGGGCGTGGTGTAGCCCAGATCCTCGGCGATGAAATCGACCTGGGGAAACCAGTTTTCGAGCACGCCCACGAGATCCATGCCGGGGCCGGGCTTCCAGCGGCCGCGCCTGGCGGTCGTGTCGCCGAAGGGCACGGCCCAGTAGCTCTCGAAGCCGCGGAAGTGGTCGATGCGGATCACGTCGTAGAGCTCCTTGGCGCCGTCGATGCGGCGGATCCACCAGCCGAAGCCGTCGCGCTTCATCGCGTCCCAGTCGTAGAGCGGGTTGCCCCAGAGCTGGCCGTCCTCGGTGAAGGCGTCGGGCGGCACGCCGGCCACCTCACTGGGCACGCCCTCGCTGTCGAGCTGGAAGTATTTTGGCTCCGCCCAGACGTCCGCGGAGTCGAGCGCCACATAGATGGGCACGTCGCCGATGAAGCGGACGCCCTTGCTGTGGGCGTAATCGCGCAGTGCCTCCCACTGGCGGAAGAAGAGGACCTGCAGGAAGATCCAGAAGTCCACCTCGTCCTTCAGCTCCTCGTGCGCCCGCTTCACGGCCTCGCTGCGGTGCAGGCGCAGATCCTCATCCGGCCACTCGCACCAGCTGGCCATGCCGTAGCGGCTCTTGAGCGCCATGAACAGCGCGTAATTCTCGACCCAGGCGTTGTTCCGCCGGAAGGCCGCCATCTCCTCCGCGAAGCGCTCCCGGCCGCGTTCGTAGGCCAGGCGCAGCACCGGGAAGCGGTTGGCGTAGATCTTGCCGTAGTCGATGCGGGCGGGGTCTGAACCCCAGTCGCGGGACGCAAGCTCGGATTTCCTGAGCAGCCTGAGCTTGACCAGCTCGTCGAGGTCGATGAAATAGGGGTTGCCGGCAAAGGTGGAGAAGGAATAATAGGGGCTGTCGCCATAGCTCGTGGGGCCGAGGGGCAGCAGCTGCCAGTAGCTCTGGCCGCTGGCCTTGAGGAAGTCCACGAAGCGATACGCGCTCTTGCCCATCGTGCCGATCCCGTAGGGGGAGGGCAGGGAGGCCATCGGCATCAGGACGCCGCTTTTTCTTTCCATATCGTCTGCTCCTTTTCGGATAGTTTCTTATACTATTATCTGATAAGAATCAGACAAAGATTTGCGAGAAGGATTTGTGTCAGGCGAGGCATCGTCCGCAGGGAATACTTCGTGTATTGTCAAGGAAGATAACGAAGCATGGCGCAAATCCAGCCGCAAAGATTGTCTGGTTTCTATTAGATAATAGTATTAGAGGCTTTTGACGGAGCCGCCCTCGCGCAGTCCGGCCTCCAGGCGCAGATGCTGCGCGCCGGCGCGCTTTTCCAGCATGTCCGCGAGGATGCGCACGCTCTCGCGGCCCATCTCCTCCGCCGGCTGCACCATGGTGGTCAGCACCGGGGAGACGTATGCGGAGACCTCAATGCCGTCGATCGCGATCACGGATACGTCCTGCGGGACGCGCTTTCCCGCGTCCTCGAGCGCCTTGAGCGCCGCGATGCCCGTGGTGTCGGAGAGGGTGAAGACGGCCGTGAAGTCCTGCGCGCGGGAGAGGACGCGCCGCACGCCCTCGTAGGTGCCGGGCATGCTGAAGTCGCCGCCCGTCTCCTCGAGCAGCGCCGGGTCGAAGGCGATGCCGTTGTCGGCGAGGGCCTGGCAGTAGCCCCGGGTACGCAGCTCGCTCACCGAGCGGTCGCAGCTGCTGGAGACCACGGCGGCGATGCGCCGGTGCCCGCGGCGGATCAGCGTCTCGACGGCGCGGTAGGCCGTGCGGTAATCGTCGATCGACACGGAGGAGTAGCTCTGCTCATCGAGCGTGCCGAAGACGTTCGTGTACGAGACGAGCACATAGGGCACGCGCACCGGGCTCAGCTGCGCCGGGCTGTAATCGAAGCGCCCGCCCAGAAAGAGCAGGCCGCGCAGCTTCTTCTCGCGCTCGAGCATGGCGCCGGCGCGGATCTCGTCGTCCAGCGGGTCGATGAAGCGCATCACCATCGTGTAGCCGCGCCGGTCGATCTCGGCGGCGACCGTCTTGAGGATCGCGGAGAAGAAGAGGTTCCCTGTGCCGCGCACCACGACGCCGATCGCGTCCGACTGGCGGCTGACGAGGTCGCGCGCGGAGCTGTTGGGCATGTAGCCGAGCTCCTCCACGGCGCGCAGCACGCGATCTCGCACATCCTGACGCACGTCGGGGCGGCCGTTGAGCACGCGGGAGACGGTGCTGACGCTGACGCCGCAGTGCTTTGCCACGTCCTTGATCGTCATTCCGCTCCCCTCCCTGAGATAATGATTATAGGATGGCGAAAAGCCAAAAAGCGTTTTGCCGTATACGCGCGGATCAGATCCTCCGCTTTTTCGACCAAAAACGCAGCCGGAATCGTTCCCGGTAACGTTTTCAGTCGCCTCTGAGGTCAGAATAGCAAGGGCGGCGGGCAAAGTCAAGCGCTTCGCCCGGCGGCGGAAAAACTTCGGCGTTCCGTCCAATTTTGGCTTGTCTCTTTTTTACAATCTGCCGAAGCGCGATCCCGCCCGCGCAGCTGCAGGGGAGGGGCGGGACGATATGCCGGATGCGCCGCCGCCTTCGCAGCAATCGTTCATAATGATTATTTGATGGCGAAAAGCCAAAGAGCTTTTCGCCGCGCGGCTTTGCAGCGCAGCAAAACAGCACGGCTGTTTTGCCATATACGCATTGCAATGAGCATCGGGCGAATGATTTTATTGATGTGCCTATTTAAGCTTGATCCCAACGGCAGCAAGTACAGGCACATCAATAACGATTTGATTGCCGTTTCGCTCGCCCCTTAGCGGGGCAACCGCGAAACATGGCAAATTTGCTCCCCAATAACTCAAGAGTTTATTGGGGAGCAATAGAAGCATTCGCTGCCAAGCCTGTCGTTTGGCAGCGAAATCAATCGAACGCTCGATTGATTTCGCCATCCGATGGTCATTATGGCGGGCTGAAAACAGCGACAAAACCGGCAAGGCGCTCTGCAAACCGCGGCGGAATACGGCTTTTCAGGAGGCGGACCGCTCTTGACTAAGATGCTTTTTGTCTGCCGCGGGAGGGCATGAACCGCCCCCGTTTTGCGCCGTTTCACCACGAAAAACCACAGTATAATCTGACTTTTACTACCGATTTATACTATTATCTGATAAGAAGTAGACAAAGATTTGCGAGATGGATTTGTGTCAGGCGAGGCATCGTCCGCAGGGAATACTTTGTGTATTGCCAAGGGCGAGAACGAAGCATGGCGCAAATCCAGCCGCAAAGATTGTCTGGTTTCTATTAGATAATAGTATTACTGCCGAATACAGAGCCGAAGTATGACAAAAGCCGCCTGCGGGAGGATCGCAAACGCGATCCTCCCGCAGGTGCTTTTTTGTTTTCTGAGGCAGCTCAGGAGAAGCTGACGCGGAGCTCCTGCTCCAGCGTCTCCCGGGAGCTGCCGCCCACGAAGACGCGGAAGAGGCCGTCCTCCAGGCGGTATTGCCCGTCATTGTCGTAGAAGCCGAGATCCTTCTTCGGCAGGCGGAAGCGGAGCTCCCGATCCTCCCCGGGGACAAGCGTGACGCGCTGATAGTCCTTCAGCTCCTTCACCGGACGCACGAGGCTCGCCGCCACATCCCGGATATAGAGCTGTACGACCTCGGTTCCCGCGCGCTCGCCGGTGTTTTTCAGATGCACGGCAATTTCCAAAGCGTCATCTGCTTCGGAAACGCGCAGCTCGTCATAGGCGAAGCTCGTGTAGCTCAGGCCGTGGCCGAAGGGATAGAGGGCTTCCCAGGGGGCGTCCAGGTAGCGGGAGGTGAACTTGCTCTTGCTGCCCGGGCGGCCGGTGCTGGGATGGTTGTAGTAGATGGGGCACTGACCCGTCACGGCAGGGAAGGAGGAGGAGAGCTTGCCGGAGGGGTTCACGTCGCCCAGCAGGGCCGCCGCCACCGCGTCGCCCATGCGGATGCCCAGATGCCAGGCCTCCAGAATGGCGGGCAGATGCTCTGCCTCCCACTGCAGGGCCAGGGGTCGGCCGTTCATAAGGACGGTGACCACCGGCTTGCCGGAGGCCAGAAGCTTTTCCAGCAGCTCCCGCTGTTTGCCGGGAAGGCCGGTATCCGCTTTGGAGGAGGCTTCGCCGGACATGGCGTCGGTCTCGCCCACCACAGCCACGATCACATCGCCGTTTTCACAGGCCCGGGCGATCTCTTCCCCGTTGAGCTCGCCCTCCGGGCCGCCGCAGGGGTAGTACTGCACATCGGCCCCGGCGGCTTCCAGTCCCGCGCGGATGGAGACGCAGTCCTCCGGCTTCCAGGCCATGGCCCAGGCGCCGCAGACCTCGTTGCGGTCGTCGGCCAGCCTGCCCACAAGACTGATCTTCTGCTTCCGGTTCAGCGGCAGCAGAGCGCCCTCGTTTTTCAGCAGCACCATGGATTCCTCGGCTGCCTTGCGGCAGAGGGCGATATGCGCCGCCGGAAGGCCCTTTTCATAGGCCTCAATGTCCGCTTCGGGCACATAGGGATCGTCAAAGAGCCCCAGCCAGACCTTCACGGAGAGGATGCGCCGCACAGCCTCGTCGATGACGCGCATCGGCACCGTGCCCTTTTCAACTGCCTCTTTCAGATAGTCCTTGTAGATATGGGTGCCCATGTCCATGTCCATGCCGGCGAGGGCGGCCTGGACGCCCGCGTCCCGATCGTCCTCGGCGATGCCGTGAACCACGCACTCCCGGATGGCGTTGGCGTCGCTGACCACGAAGCCCTCCAGGCCGAATTCGCCCTTGAGCACGTCCCGCAGCAGCCACTTGTTCACGGTGCAGGGGACGCCGTTGAGGTCGTTGAAGGCGGCCATGACCGTAGCCGCGCCCTCGTCCATCGCCGCGCGGAAGGCGGGCAGATAGACGTTATAGAGATTGGAGACGGACATGGAGGTGGTGTTGTAGTCCCGGCCGGATTCGCAGGCGCCGTAGGCCACATAGTGCTTGGTGCAGGCGGCCACATAGTTTTTCACGCTGCTGCGGTCGTTCTGCAGGCCGCGGATCTTGGCCCGGGCAAAGCGGCTGCCGAGGAGGGGATCCTCCCCGGGCCCCTCGGAGACCCGACCCCAGCGACTATCCCGCGCCGCGTCGATCATGGGGGCAAAGTTCCAGTTGATGCCGTGGGCGCGGCTTTCCCTGGCCGCCATGCGGGCGGTCTCCTCAAAGAGAGCGTCGTCAAAGCTGCAGG
Source organism: Clostridiales bacterium UBA3758 (assembly GCA_002371675.1). Lineage (GTDB taxonomy): Bacteria > Bacillota > Clostridia > Oscillospirales > Oscillospiraceae > Limivicinus. The sequence goes on along the minus strand of DFGE01000031.1, from coordinate 37,076 downwards.
CCTCGCCGATGGCGATGGGAAACACGCTGCGAAAGCCGTGGATCACATCGAAGCCGATGATGAGGGGGATGCCGAGACGGCTTTCCTCCACGGCGATCTTCTGCAGCCGGTTATTCTCGCGCGGGTCGTTGACCATCATGCTGCCCACACGCCCGGCGCGAATGTCCTCCTCATGATAGTCCTGGGTGGCGGTGGCCATGATGCGCCCGAATTCCTCCTGGGAGATGCGCCCGTCGGTCATCATTTCGATGAGCTCGGAAAAAGGCACGTCGAAGCCTCCCACGATGGAGGGGGACTCCTGATTCATCTGGCCGATCTTCTCCTCCAGCGTCATGCGGGAGAGCAGATCCTCCACAAAGGCTTTCTGCTTTTCTGTCAGTTTCATCTTTCGTTCTCCTTACAGATCCTCGTATTCCGCCCAGGCGAAGGCGGCGCGGTTTTCGCTGTCACTGCCGTTGGAGCTTGCAAAGAGGGCCAGCATCTCGCCCACCATGCAGCCCACCTTTTCCGGGTTGATGGCGGCGCCGTCGGTGTGAGCCAGCTCCGTCAGCTGCGTTTCGTCTGCGCCGAAGCGGAAGATATAGTCGTTCCCGCAAAGCTCCGTCTCCAGCACGAGCTCTTCGCTCTCCCATGGCGCGGTCGCCAGCACTTCCCGCTTCGTCACCGCGGTAAAGCCCGGGATGTAGGGCTGCAGCGCATAGTCGGCGGTGAAGCGCAGCAGCTGCAGCACGGTCTGCCCGTTCTCCCGGGCAAGCTGCAGATGGTACTGGTGGTTCATGGCCTGGTACACGGCGATACCGGCGCTCTCTGCATTCTCGGGCGTAAAGCGCAGCCGGGCGGCAAAGCGGCAGTGGGGCTGCAGGCGGCGGCGGGCCAGGCAGGAGACGAAGTTTGCCTCCGAGTGGCTCAGCTCCATGCTCATGGGCTGCAGCGGGTCGGCAAGCGCCTGCTTCAGGCAGCGGAGGGAGAGGCCGTATTTGCCCGTCTGCCAGAACTGCTCATAGGGTCTGCCCCAGAAGCACCAGTCGAGGCCAAGCCCGTCCGCAAAGGTGTCGCGCACGGGCTTTTCGGGCAGCTCCGTCCAGGGAAGGCTCTCCGGGAAATCGTATTCCCACTCCACCCTGCCGGTGTCGGGGGTGAAGAGGGGCCAGTCCAGCTCCCAGCGCACGGGGACGATAAAGGTCTCCCGACCCAGGTTCTTGCTCTCCCCGCCGATCAGCCGGGAGGCCAGGAACACAGCGTACCAGCTGCCGTCCGGCAGGTCGATGAGGTCGGCGTGGCCCGCGTTCTGGATGGCGGCGCGCTGCCCCAGGTGGCGCATGGTCAGCACCGGGTTGGCCCTGCAGCTCTCATAGGGGCCGAAGACCGATTCGCTGCGGGCCACGGTGGCGGAATGATACTGCTCGGTGCCGCCCTCGGCGATCAGCAGATAATAGTACTTCCCGATGTGATAGATGTGCGGCGCCTCGGGGGAGGCAGCGCCCGCCATGGCGCCGCCCCAGAGGGGGTGGGGCTCGGAGGCCATGCGGAAGTTCTCGATATCATAGCTTGCCGCCCAGATGCCCTGACGCAGACCGCCCTTGCCGTCCGGCCAGTTCTGCGCCGTGCCCATGATGTAGCACGCGCCGTCGGTATCGAAGAAGATGGAGGCGTCGATGCCCGGCACGTCGGTCAGCCAGTGGGGCTCGGACCAGGGGCCGGCGGGGTCTTTGGCCGTGACGATGAAGTTGCCCCGGTCGCCGAAGTTGCAGTTGATGAGATAGAAGCTGCCGTCATGCCAGCGGATCGTCGGGGCCATGACGCCGCCGTTGCCGGTGTTTTTCTCCACATGAAAGCCGTTTTCCGGCGTCATAACATAGCAGAGCTGCTCCCAGTGCTGCAGATCCCGGCTGTGGAACAGGGGGATGCCGGGGCAGAGTTCGAAGCTGGAGCAGACGAGGTAGAAATCCTCACCCACCCGGCAGATGGAGGGATCGGGATAAAAGCCGGGCAAAATGGGGTTATGAAGCTTGTGTTCCATCCATGTCCTCCCGCGCGTCAAATGTTTGGTATCTTGTGAAGGGCCTCGTTCAGCTCGTCAAAGCGCTCGGTGTCGATGCCCCGCTCGGCCAGCAGCTCCCGCAGGGTCATCTTGCCGAGAGCCTGCATCATGTCCTCAAAGCTCATTTCCGGGGCAAAGGGCACGATCTTTTCCCGCATTTTCCCGATGGTGGGGGCCAGCACCCGCCGCGCCTCGGGATTGCCGAAGATGCGGGCAATGCTGCAGTCCAGGCTCAGCCAGGCCATGGCGTCGTCGTTCACATGGGCGCGGAGCACCGGCTCGGTCATGCCCTGGGGACCGAAGTCGCCGAAGAGGTCCCGCAGGAAGGCGATGCTGTCTGCCACCCAGTTTTCGCCCCGGCGGGGGAAAACGGTCTCCAGCCCCTGGAGGGAGGGATCCCCGGTGGAAAAGCCGTGGGGGCCGTAGGGATAGATGTGGCACTCAAAGCTGGTCTGGAAGCGGTTCAGGGCGTTCATCATGTCCAGGGTGTTCTGGATGGGCACCACGCTGTCGCTGCGGGTGGCAAAGAGGAAGCAGGGGCAGGTGTTCCCGTCCACCGCCTCGACGATGGAGGGCTTGTCCTCTCCCAGTTCGTGGGCGGTGTCCTCCCGCAGCACGGCATAGCCCAGAATGGCGGCGTTGGGGCGGTTGACGCTCATGGTGGCGGCGGCTCCGGCCAGGTGACCGCCGGCGGAGAAGCCGATCACGGCGATCTTGTCCGGGATCACATGCCACTCGTCTGCGCGCTCCCGGATCAGGGACATGGCCTGCTCGTAGTCGTTGAGGGGATTGGGCCAGGCGGCGTCCGCGCCAACGGAGTAGCGCAGGATAAAGGCGTGATAGCCCGCCTTCAGATAGGGCATGGCCACCGGGTCAGCCTCCCGGTCGGAGCAGAACATGTAGCCGCCGCCGGGGATCACCAGCACGGCGGGCCGGGCCTCGATGCCGCGAAACTCCCCGCCAACGCCCTGAACCATGGCGGTCAGGGTCACGTTGCGCTCTTGATTCAGTACGATTTTTTCGTATTCCATTTTAATCTCCTTGTATGGATATGACCGGATCACGCGCGATCCGGTCATAGGTTTTCCAGCAAACAGATGCTTTCTGGGAAAGTTCAGAGGGGGGGCTCCCCTCTGATTTTTCGCCGATGAAGGCGAAAAACAAAAGTTCGATCCGTTTTGGGCGGGGCTTTGCCTCGCCCAAAACACCATGAGCTGAGCTCTGCGAAGCCTTGCGCCGACCAAACACGGCGCATCCTCCGCGCGCCGTGTGCGATAAGCGCAAGTATTTCTCAAACTGGTCAGTCCTCAGAAGGACTGACCAGTTTGCAGAAAATTACTTGTCCCAGGCGTGCTTGCCGGCCTCCAGGTCGGCACGGATCTCGGCAACGCGCTTGTCATCCAGCTTGTACCAGAACAGAGGTACCATGGAGAGGACGCCGATCACGGCGGGGATGATGTTCACAACAACGTTGATGCCGGTGCAGGCGGCGGGAGTCTGGACGGCATTGGGAACGTAGCCCACAGCGGAGAGCAGCAGCACGCCAATAGAGCCGACGAAGGCGGTGGCGAGCTTTACGCCGAAGCTGAGGAAGGAGGCGACCAGGCCCTCCTGGCGCTTGCCAAGCTTCCAGTCGCCGTACTCGAGAGAGTCGCCGATCATGCCCGGGCAGATGTTGGCGCCGGAGTTGGCAACGCCGCAGATGAAGGACAGCGGGAACAGGAGCGTCTTGGTCGGGAACAGGAACATCAGGATGAAGCCGATGACCATGACGGCGTTCAGGATCAGCATCCAGTTGCGCTTGCCGAACCACTTGGTGGTCCAGGGCAGGATCGCCACGCCGATCAGAGCGGCGACGGTCATGGTGGTGAAGGTGGGGGAAATCAGGGCGAAGGGGTTATCGCCGCCGACAACATAGACGATGTAGTAGAACAGCATGCCCATACGGCCGGAGACGCAGATGGCGCCGAACACGGTGGCCAGAACCACCATCAGCAGCTGGTCGTTCTTGACGAGCTCCTTGATGCTCTGGAAGAAGCCGATCTTCTCCTGGTGGCCGGCGTGGAGCTTCTCGGTGTAGGTCTCCTTGCAGCCGGCAGCGCACAGCCAGAACAGCGGGATCATCAGGACGGACAGGATCACGGTTGCGACGAAGTAGCCCTTGGCGTCGGCGATCTTGGCGCCTTCGGCGTTCATGGTCTGGGAGAAGTGGAGGATCATGGGCATCGCGACGAGGGAGAGGATGACGCCGATGATCTGGGAGCCCAGGCCGCGGGCGGTGGCCAGGTTCATGCGGACGCGGGAGTCAATGGCGATGACGTTCTGCAGCGCCTGGTAGGCGATGGAGCAGGCGGTGTAGGCCATGCCGGCGCCCACATAGGTGACCAGCGCGAGGACGACCTTCAGCCAGCCGGTCACAGGGAAGACGGTAAAGGTCAGAATGTTGAAGATGGCGAGGACGGGAGCGCCGAAGATCATGTAGGGACGGAAGCGGCCCCAGCGGGACTTGGTGTGGTCTGCGATGTTGCCCATCATCGGGTCGTTGATGGTGTCCCAGACACGGGCGATCAGCATGATCATGGAGATCGCGCCGGCGGAGAGCGTGACGACGTCGGTGTAGAACGCCATCAGGTAGGTGTTGATCATGTACCAGCTCATCTGGCACGCGATCTCACCAAAGCTGTAGGACACTAACAGTTTTGGATTGGTTTTTTCCTGGGTAGGCATTGGTTTCTCCTCCTTAATATTCTCTATTTGCGCTGTGCGCAATAATAGATTCTTACATAATGAAGTTGTTGAGGTAGCGCTTGCTCAGGCGGATGGAGTTCAGGATGTCCTCGCGGGAGCCCTCGAAGGCCTTGTCTTCGACCTCGATGACGGCGTCGCCGTTGTAGCGGATGTCGTTGAGGGCGGAGACGTAGGCGCCCCAGTCCACATCGCCCAGGCCCGGGATCTTCGGGCTCATGTACTCCAGCGGATAGGCCAGCACGCCCACCTCTTTGAGCTTCTCGGGGTAGAGCTTGATGTCCTTGAAGTGGATGTGGAAGAGCTTGTCCTTGAACTCATGCACGGTCTTCACATAGTCCAGACCCTGCCACACGTAGTGGCTGGGGTCGAAGTTCAGGCCGAAGTTGGGGCTGTCGATGATCGAGAAGAGCCTGCGGAAAATGGCAGGGGTGCACATGAGGTTCTGCCCGCCGGGCCACTGATCGGGGCCGAAGAGCATGGGGCAGTTCTCGATGGCGACCTTGACGCCGCACTCCTCCGCCAGCTTGATGATGGGCGGCCAGATCTCCTTGAAGAGCTCGATGTTTTCGTCCACGGTCTTGTGCTGGTCGCGGCCGATGAAGGTGGTGACCATGCCGACGCCCAGCTTGGCGGAGGCCTTGATGAGAGCCTTCAGGTGCTCAATGGCGGCCTCGCGCTTGGCAAGATCGGGGTCCATGGTGTTGGGGTAGTAGGCCAGGGACGAGATGTGCATGCCCTTGTCGGCGATGTACTTCTTCACAGATTCGGCGTAGGCGTCGTCCTCCAGGACGCGCTCGGCGTCGATGTGGCTCACGCCGGCGTAGCGGCGCTCGGCCTTGCCCGCGGGCCAGCAGGCGACTTCCAGGCACTCGAAGCCCATTTCGGCGGCGGTGTCCACGGCCTCCTCAAAAGTCCAGCCGTCCAGGATCGCGGTCAAAAGTCCAAAATGAATCATAATTTGTTCTCCCTTCGTTCGTGCCGTAGGGGCGGATATCATCCGCCCGCGGACACAGTGCAGACTTGACGGGCGGCTAATAGCCGCCCCTACAAGCGGATCTTAACGATTGGCGGGGATGTCCACGGCCTTGCCGGTTTCAGAGCTCTCCATGGAGGCGAAGACCGCGCGCATGGCGGAGAGGACGGAATCGCCGGAGATCGGGGATTCCTCGCCCTTCAGCAGGCAGTCCACCCACAGGTCGATGATGCCGGACCTGGTCTGGTTGTCGTTGGTCTGGATCTGCTCCACGTCGAAGTACTTGACCTCGCCGCCCTTCTTCCTGAGAACGATGGAGTGGGCGGGATCGTCATAGATCCGCAGCTCGCCCTCGGTGCCGTAAAGCACGGTGGAGTTGTCCTCGGCCGCATAGTAGGTCCAGCTCGCGGTCATGGTGCCGATGACGCCGGAGGCCATCTCGTAGATGCAGATGGCGTTGTCGTCCACACCGATGAGATTCCCGTCCGCGCCGCGCTTGTCCAGGGTGGTCAGCTTGGCGGTGGTGCGCACCACGTTCTCGCCCAGCAGGAACTGGATCAGGTCGGTCTTGTGGATGCCGAGGTCTGCCATGGCGCCCATGGCGGCCTTGGTCTTGTCGAAGAACCAGGTGTTCTTGCCCGGGGTGATGCTCCAGGTCTCGGGGCCGCCGTGACCGAAGGAGGTGCGGAAGGTGATGACCTTGCCGATCTCGCCCTCGGCGATCATCTTCTTCGCCAGCTCGTGCGCCTTGGTCAGCCGCTGATTCTGGCCGATCATCAGGAGCTTGCCCTGCTCGTGGGCGACCTTCACCATCTCCTCGCAGTCGGCCAGGGAGATGGCCATGGGCTTCTCGCAGAGGACGTGCTTGCCCGCTTTCAAGGCCTTGATGGTCAGCTCCGCGTGGGCGTTGTTGGCGGCGCACACGGAGACCGCGTCGATCTCGGGGTTTGCCAGCAGCTCCTCGGCGCTGTCATAGGCCTTGCCGCCGTATTTCGCGGCCATGTCCTCGGCGCGGGACTTGGTGGGATTGAAGAAGCCCACCAGCTCGCAGTTGGGGTTGGAGGCGTACTCGGGAATGTGACGCACCTGGGCGATCTTGCCGCAGCCTAAAATACCGATTTTCAGCATGGTGTTTTCTCCTTCCCGATCAGACGATCAAAAGCCGACGGCTGTTGGTGTTCTGGCCGAACTCGCGGAAGTAGATGACCGCGGGCTTGTCCGGGTCCTCCAGGGCCTCCATGAAGGGGGGCATATAGGAGTGGGTGCAGCAGAAGCCGTAGGTCAGATCGTGGAAGCCCTGGCTCAGGCCGCCGGGCTTTTTCACGATCAGGGTGGCGGGCTCCATGGGGTGCCAGTGATGATTGCAGTCCCTGCGCATGTCGGCATAGGTGAAATCCTCGCCGTTCACGCGCCACATGATCTCGTCCTCGCCGAAGCTCTCGCCGTCCACGATCAGGTGGCCGGGCTTGATCTGGCTGAGGTACACGCCGCGGTAGTAGGGCAGGCGGATCTTGAGCTGAAAGCCGACGATCTCGCCGTTTTCTTCAATGTTCCGGAAACCGACCGACTGAATAACCTGTTTTTCCATGTTCTCCGCCTCCTTAATAACCCAGAATGTTCTTCATCATGATGTGGTGCCTGCGGAGGGTCTGACCCACCTCATAGCCCTGGTCGTACTTGTCCGCGCCCTCGTACTCCGAGAGCAGGTAGCCGTTCCAGCCGTGCTCCTTGAGGATGGTGAGCACTTCCTTATAAGGAATGGTGGTCTCCTCAAAGTCGTCGTTCATGTGGATGAACTTGGCGTGGCAGCAGTAGATGTAGGGCAGCAGGGGGATGATGTCCTCCGGCTCGTTGGGAACGAAGTGGGGATCCACGAACTCGCCCTCGTCGAACTTGTGGCGGAAGACGGAGAAGTCGATGTTGAGGCCGAAGCTCTTCGTGCCGGTCTCCTTGATGAAGTCCACGTAGTCCTGGATCATCTGGCTCTTGAGATTGGTGGGGATGTGGATCTCCGGGCACATCTGCAGGCCCAGACGCTCGGCCAGGGGCAGGGCGCCCTTGATGATCTCGCGCCAGTTCTCCACGGGGTTCAGGGCGTCGTCCACCACGCTCATCTTGGTGCGCAGCACCTTGAAGCCCAGGCGATGGGCCAGGCGCAGATCCTGCTCCAGGCGGGCAACCGCCTCCTCGGTGCTGAGCATACGGTCCTGCAGCACGCGGCAGTCGATCCAGTGGCCGTATTCCACCGGCTCGATCTGGTACTTGTCGCAGAGGGAGAACCAGTAGTTCACCCACGCGTCGGTGGGGTAGGGGTAGTTCTCGATATGGGTGTTGGCCAGGATCTCCACGCCGGTGGCGCCCATATCCTTCATATCCTCAAAGCAGTCCTCGAGGGTCTTTTCAAAGCCGAACTCGGCGGAATAGCTGTAGAGGGCAACGCCCCGCTTGGGGCCGACGGTCGTGTTACGGTACATTCTCTTTCCTCCCTTAAAACTCGAGCGCTGCGGGCATCTCGAAGGTGGTGGTCATCTTGTAGGGCTCGCCGGTGGCGACGGAGACGTCAAAGGCGTTGATGCCCTCGGTGACGTGGCGGCAGAGCTCGGCGCTGACCCGGGGCTTGCGGCCTTCCACGATGGCCTTCGCCATGTCGGACACGCCTGCGCCGCGCTGGTTGCCCACCCGGGGAGCCAGAGTCTCGATCTCGGTGAAGAGGCCGTTTGCCTCCGGCCCGTAGATGGCGCCAAGGCGGGCGCCCACGTTGTCGCCCTTGGAATTGACGAGATTCTTGAAGTCCTCGGCCTTCAGGAGCTTGATGGGGCCCATCATGGCGTTGGGATCGGGGGCGAAGAGCACGCCCTCGGTGCCGTAGATCTCCATGCCGGGAAGGCTGGAGCGCCACTCGTCATAGGTCAGGTTCAGGTTGCCGACGACGCCGTTCGAGAACTTCAGGACGCCGCAGTAGTTGGTGTTGACCTCCACCTCTACGTCCTTGTCCCAGATCTTCCGCACGTCCCAGCCGCGGTTTGCATAGGCAAAGAGGCTGTCGATGGGGCCGAGCAGGGTGACCAGCGTGGTCAGGAAGTAGGGGCCCATGTCCAGCGCGGGGCCCACGCCCTTCTTGTAGAGGTAGCCGGCGTTGGGATGCCAGAGGTCGGCGCCGGGTCCCACATAGTTGGCCGTGACGCCGATGACCTTGCCGATGGCGCCCTCGTCCAGCAGCTTGCGCACGGTCTGGAACTCCGGGGTCAGGAAGGTGTCGGGCGCGGCGCCCACAAAGAGACCCTGTTTCGCGGCAAATTCCACGATCTCATTGGCCTGCTGGAGGCTTGCGGCCAGGGGCTTTTCGCAGTAGACATGTTTGCCGGCCTTCAGGGCGGCCATGGTCAGGCTGTAGTGGGAGGCGGGGTTGGTGAGGATGATGACGATGTCCACCTCGGGGTCCGCCAGCATCTCCTCCGTGGTGTAGACCTTGGGCACGTTCCAGCGCGCAGCGGCGGCCTTGGCGGCCTCCACGTTCAGATCCGAGCAGCCCACCGGGCGCAGATTCTTGAACACGGGACCCAGAGTGCCGAAATAGTGGTCGCAGTACACGCCGGTGCCGATGACGCCGTAACCGAGAACTTTTTCTTCCATGCTTTCCTCTCCTTTTTATGGATGATTTGATCGAAGCTTTTGCTTGACTTATCGCTGATGCCAGTATATAAAAGAATCACCGGCCGCGTGGTGACACGTGTCACTTTCTCCGCAGAAAAACGCCGGGCCGCTTTGTACACTATTGACAAAAAGGAGCCGAACCGCTTGGAAACGATCCATAATCACAGGCTATATGACCAATATATCGAGTCGCGCCAGATCCGAAGCCTGTTCAGCGGGGAGCTGCCTCGCTTTCTGCTGCTGCACTACGCCCCCGGGGATCTGTTGACCACCCCCCTTTCCCCCAGCGGCTTTCTGCAGCTGGTGGTGGACGGTGAGCTGCTTCTCTATGACATGCCGGACGAGAACTCCACCGTCTCCATCCGGACCGATTTCCACCGGGTCAACATCCTCGGAGACATGGAGCTGCTGGACATGCAGTTTACAACGCTCTTTGTCGAGGCGAAAACCGATGTGTACACCCTCGCCCTCTACCTGGAGCAGCATCGGCAGCGGCTGCTGGCCGACCCGATCTTTCTGCGCTGCCTCTGCACGTCGATGGCGGAGAAGCTCAACGGCGCCGTGATGGCCTCCAACCAGATGACGCTCCGGCAGAAGGTCAGGCTCTCCCTGTGCCATGCCGAGCCGGGACAGCGCATCAGCGGGATCGCGGCAATCGCCGAAAGCCTGAACGTCAGCAGCCGTCAGCTCATGCGCGTGCTGAAGGAATTCTGCGAGCTGGGCGTGCTGTCACACGAGAAAAAAGGCGAATATCGAGTACTGAAAAAGCCGGAGTGATGCTCCGGCTTTTTTGGTTTTCTCTTTAGAAGCGCTGCAGCTCCACCAGCATGGCAGCGGGCATGTCGCCGAAGCGGAGGCTCATCTTCTCATCGCCGTTCATCACACGGCCGGGAATCCACTGCCCCTTCACCACGCGGCCCTCCTCCAGACGGAGGATATCCAGCTTCCTGTTCACGCCGGGCTTGACGTGGAACTCCGGCGTGCAGTTGAGGCCAACCAGCAGGAACCTGTCCTCGCTAAGCTCCAGGACCCAGAGGGCGCCCAGGGGCTTGCCGCTCATGCGCGGGCCGTACTTCACCACAAAGTCATAGTCGGCAAAGCGCAGGAAGGCGCTGTAATCGGTCTCGCCGTGGCGCACGCAGGCCTTCAGGTGCCCGGTGCCGCGATACTGCAGATACAGGGGCTCCAGCTGATCGAGCAGATCGTAGGTGGCGGCCAGGCAGTCCTTGCTGCCGGTGATGTCGAAGGCGGAGGGGTCGATGTTCAGGGCGATCATCAGATCCATGGGGGGCTTGTCCAGCTGACCGGGATCCAGAGCCAGATCCTCGATGCCGAAGGGGGAGAAGCAGATGGCGTTCTTCGCGCCGAAGGCATAGAGGGCGTAGGAGGAAGCCACCGCGTCCTTGCGGATCTCGGGGATGAAGAGCGGGTTTTCATCCGTGGCATAGCTGTCCATCACGTCGGCGCAGTAGGGCACGTAGATATCCGGGCCGAAGGCGAAGAGGGAGGGCGCCGCCGTGCGCCAGATGGGCTGCACCCGCTCCACCGGGCCGCCGGAGGGGTAGGAGCCGGGGAACCAGGGGCTCTGCCGCAGCCAGGCGTTGGCATAGCAGGGCAGGTCGTATTCCTTCCTGCCCGAGGCGGCGATGGTCTCCACGGCGGAGGCAAAGTGCCAGGCCATGAAGCTTTCGCCCGCGTCCTCGCCGAAGACCTCTTCCCAGGTGCCGCTCTTGCCCAGAGCCGCGGCCAGCTTCCCGGGGATGGGGGCGAAGAAGGCCTTCTGCGCGGTCTCGCTGTAATCCCGGTCGGTGCCCAGCAGGCCGATCTCGTTTTCCACCTGCATGACGACGACGGTGTTGTCCTCGCTGTCGATCTCCCGGATGCGGCGCATCAGGGCGGTGAAGGCCTGGCGGTCCTTCTCCACGGCGGCGGCGCAGAGGGGGGATACGGTGGTCATCTTCTCGCCGTTGACCTTTTCGGCGCGGAAGTAGGTCTCGGTGTCCCGCTTCATCCAGGCGGGAACGTACATGGACTCGGCGTTCTTCCACAGGCCGAACCACAGGATGCAGAGCTTCAGCCCCTCTTTGCGGGCGCCGAGGATCAGGCTTTCCGCCGAGCTGAAGTCATACGCGCCCTCGGTCGGCTCGATCAGCTCCCAGTAAACAGGAGCAATGACGGCGTTCATGTTCAGACCGCGAAGGGCCGGCCAGAGCTTCTCCTCCAGATACGCCGGATCGGAGGCGTTGGAGTTGTGGATCTCGCCGCTTCTCATAAAGAAGGGCTTGTCATGGACGTAAAGAGTGGGGATGCCTTTTTCATCGCGCTTGACAACGGGAAGACTCATGGGAATGCTCCTTTCAAATTCATGAATTGTCGGATGTAAACGAAAAAGACCCGATGCCGGGGAACAGGGCCGCGTTCGCGTGTCTGCGGAGGAAAACCTGCCTGGGTCGGATCTTTTTGCTCTTCTGACTTTATTTTATCTTGACAAGCTGGCAAAGGCAATCTTAATATACTAATAATCGTATAAATATCTTAAGATTTTGAAGGTGACATATGCGTTACTCCTTTTCCGTTACCAGACGGCAGTATGCACGGATACCCCTGATCCTGCGCTCCGTGGGCATCGATCATGAACAGGATCCGATCCTGCGGCCAAAGGGCTTTCCGGTATGGCAGGTTTTTTTCGGCATCTCCGGCGAGGGGGACTATTATGCCGACGGTGCCCGTTTTGTCCTGCGCCCCGGACAGATCGCCATTCTCCCGCCCCACGCGTCTCACGGCTACCGCAGCACCGGCGGGACATGGCTGCTGCACTATATAGGTTTCGATGGGCTGCTGTGTCAGCGAATAATGGCTGTTCTGGGGCTGAGCGAGGCCGGCGTATATGAACCGGCGGACTTCCGCGGCCTTCTCGCCCACCTGCGGATCCTGGAGCAAATGGCAACCTCACTCGATGCGGATTCCGTCCGGCACTCATCGGCGCTCTACGCGCTGCTGCTGGATCTTTCCGCAGGGCTGCGCCATCTGCCGGACAGCCGCTATACGGAGGCTGCCGGCATGGAAAAAGAAATGATCCTCTATCTGGAGGATCATTACGGGGAGGATATTTCTTTGGATATGCTGGCCGCTCAGTTCCGGCGCACGCCGGAGTATCTCTGCGGGATCTTCAAGGCGGCCACCGGAGAAACCATCTTCCGCTATCTGCGGCGCATCCGCATCCACCGGGCCAAGGTGCTGCTCATGGAGCGTCCGGACGCGCCGCTGCGGGAGATCTGTGAAGCCTGCGGCTTCCGCAGTCTCAGCTATTTCGGCAAGGTCTTCCGGGAGGCCACCGGCTTCACCCCCCAGGGCTACCGCCTGGGCTCGGCGGCGGCGGAGCCCGGCAAGTTCTGAGCGGCGGGAAGAATACCGCCCTGAGCGCGTTTCTTTCCCCCGGGCAAAGCCCCTGCGGCGCGAAAAAAACCCGCAAAAGCTGAATCGTTGCCGGATCGGGCGATGCGAGTTGTCCGCAAGGGCAAACAGCAGATAAGGCGCGCCGGGAAAGCCGGTGCTGATCCCCTGCCGCTTCACGAGCTGTGAAGAAGAAAAGCGAGATCTGCGGCTTCTTTGAGCATGCCGCGGATTCTCTCAAGCAGGAACCGGGCGAGGATCGCCCGATCTCTGATAACAGCAACAAAGTCCGCAAGGCACTCTGCGAGCTGCAGAGTGCCAATTTTTTCTGGATCAATCAGTATTATCACTTGCCAATGTGTTTCAATTAAATTTTAATTAATTATGAAATGTGTCATATTTAAGAATAATTCTATTGACACACTTTTGCGCATGTGCTATGATGCATACACAACGATAACAGAGGTGTTTCAGATGGCTTTGCGGCATGCTTCGGACACAGAATCCTTTATAGCAGCAGTAAAATCGCTTAACAGCGGGGACACTGTGGAAGTCGATGGATTTGATTCGGCTGCCAGCAGTACAGCAGAACTGCTGGATGGGATTTGCTGTATTGCAGACTGCGGTGCGGATTTCGTAAGCTTGCGGGAAGGAGTTGACACCCGCAACGATACAGAAAAAGTCTTTTTCACGGTGTGCCGCGCACTTTATGCGCTTGATGAGGGAAAGGACAGGCCCAGACGCCGAGACGGGATTGAAAAGGCGAAGGCAAAGGGACGCTATAAGGGACGAAAACCAATAGCAGTTGATGAGAGCCTGTTTGATTCTGTGGTCACTCTATGGCAGGGCGGACAGATTACCGCGCGTGAGGCCATGTCCAGGCTGAATCTCAAACCGAACACTTTCTATCGTCGTATTAAAGAACGGGAGGAACAGAAAATGAAAGATTATAAAATGGCTCAGCGAGAAATTCGAGATGAAATCAGGGCGGCGGCCAAGCAGAGCCGCCGGGATCTCGAGGATCTGCGGAAGCAGGTTCATGAGGAGGCAAAAGAAGTTAAAAAAGCCGCCGATGAGAAGCTGGAGCTTCGTGATGTGGAGCGTGAAATGCGCCACGACCGCCAGCGTGCAGAAACCCAGTATCAGGAGACTGTACGCCAGATGAAAAAGGATGTGAAGGCAGAGGCTGAGCAACTAAAGGAGCTGATGGAAAGCGAAAGCTGAACCGCTGCCATATTCCGGACACGAAATCTGCCGGGAGGCTCAAACAGTCTCCCGGCTCTGCGTTTGAAACGATCTTCTGAATATCGGAGAGCTGTCATGGCTGAGAGAAAGAAAAAGGAAATATCGATCCCGTCCTACAGTCTGGAAGAAGAACTGTTTAACGCTATTTCGCACGGACTCGGTGCCCTTCTTTCTGTTGCAGCGCTGGTGTTGATGCTGATCCGGGCTCGCAACGCTCTGGAGGTGACAACAGCGGCGATATTCGGCACGAGCATGATATTTCTGTATACCATATCCTGCGTCTACCATGCGCTGTCTCCCGGGCTGAGAGGAAAGAAGGTACTGCGCGTGTTGGATCACTGCAGTGTTTTCCTCCTGGTGTTCGGTACCTATATCCCGGCTTCATTGCTGGGCGTCTCAGGAGTACGGGGCTGGCTTTTGTTCGGGCTGGTAGCTTTTTTCACGGCGTTGGGAATTGTGTTTACTGTGCTTGATCTGGAACGGTATCAGCTTGCGGCCGTGATCTGTCAACTGCTGAGCGGCTGGTCCATTCTGATGGGTGTCTGCAATCTGAGAGCATCCGCCGGGCTGCAGGGCCTGATTTGGATGATTGCAGGCGGCGCGATGTATACCATTGGGGCGATTCTCTACGGGATCGGAAAAAACCGGAAATACTATCACTCGGTTTTTCATGTTTTCTGTCTGCTGGGAACATTCTGCCATTTCTGGGCGATCTACAAGTACCTCTTGTAGCGGAACGCCGAGTGGCTCCTGCATGCTGCCATGCAAGCAGAAACAATCGGCCTGTGGACCTCTTCCGCATGAAGACCAAGAATGCCCCCAAAGAGTAAGAAAAGATCGCTGGTAAGTCACAGATACACACAGAAACTGTTCAAAGCCGTCTAACCACGAAACCAGCAAGGCACTCTGCGAGCTGCGGAGCGCCGATTTTTTATAATTGCTTCCCCCGGCGGCGAATGCCGCTGCTGAAAAGGCCATCTTTTCAGCAAATGCGCCTTTGCGCATTCGGGGATGCAATTGCAACGGAGGCTCTGGCTGCGGCTCTTCAAGCCGCAGTCGCAGACATTTGTCTGCGCGTCCGCATTCAGCGGACGCAGAGGCAAAGTTATAGTGGAAAAATCCGCCGATATGAGGTATAATAAACTACTAAATTTTGCGGGTGTGACGGGAAGATCCCGACGAGCTGAGATTTGTGGAGGAAAACGTGATTATTGCAGTAGATAAAGCGAACTCGTTTCAAGCCGCAATTGTACACGCAATCTCTTGGCGAGAATCACATCGTTCATTCTGTGCGCCTGATTTTATCGAGATGCACACGCCTGAAAGGCAACAGGGATATCTGCTAAATAAATTGAACCGTGGAAGCAAATTCTATATGCTGGTTGAAGATGAACCGATTGGCATTGTTTCGGTCAAAGATGGCCTGATTGAAGACCTTTATATTCTCCCGGATAAACAGAATATGGGCTATGGAACGACGTTGCTGCAATTCGCTATTGAGCAATGCACCGACACCCCCACTCTATGGATCCTCGAAAACAATACGAATGCAAAACGCTTGTATCACAAAATGGGATTCCAGGAAACGGGCAGAATTCACGCAATCACAGATAGGCTGAATGAGATTGAACTCTCACTAGCATAAATTCCGGATTATCTCCTCGCCTTCCCCTTCACCCCACGGTAGTAAGAACCCCTCAGTTTTACTGCCATTTGACTGCCATTGACGGCTTTGACTTGCCGCATTTTGCCGTATTTTGCTTTTTCCGTAACTTAAGTCACAGATTATTAACAGCTTTTTCTGCCCGGCAAATGGGCTGCAAATCGGGGCAGAATACGGCTTTTCAGGAGGCTGATCGCATTTGACCAAGATACTTTTTGTGTGCCACGGCAGGGCACAAACCGGCCCCCTTTTGCGCCGTTTCACCACGAAAAACCACGGTACAGTCTGATTTTTACTACCGATTTACTACCAAATATAGAGCCTCAGTATGACAAGCAGAGGGCAGAGCTGGGAACACTCCCGACTCTGCCCGCTGCTTTCGTCAATCTTCAAAAAAGCAAAACGATTTGAATTCCGCCGATCCGTCCCCGACAAAGCGAAGGTAGAGCGGCTGCTTTCCCTTCATCGGCGTGATGGGGATCAGGACCATCCGCCAGATGTCACTCTCCATCTCCAGCTCCATTTCCCCGATGGGGAGCTGCCCCGCCGGGTCGTGGGAAACGGTGATCGTACCGGAAAATCTCCCCCGCAGCTCCAGAGCCAGCAGGCTTGCGGAGACGAAGTCAAAATACTTCCAGCCAACCGCCGCGCAGAGTATGCGTCGATGTCGACAGATACGCCTTTATTTCGAAAAATACTTCCTCAGAAAATAGGCGGGGGCGCAGCTCCAGGCGTGGCAGTAGCTGTTGACAATGGTGCCGCCGTAGGGTGAAGCGTTGGGATCGGCAGGGTCGTAGAGCTCCCAGAAGGTATCTGCGCCTTCCTTCACCATGCCGCCCCAGTACTCGGTGAGGACTTGAAGCGCCTTCTCCTTTTCACCCACATCAAGCAGGGCCTGAACGTAGTGGTGGTAGAGATAGGGTGTGACCATTGTCACCGCTTCCGCTTTCTCCACGCGGTGCAGCACATCTCCGCCGCAGACGCCGCCCAGCACCATCCAGATCTGGCTTGCCCAGGAGACCTGCTTCTCCGCTCCGCTGACAAACAATCCCTGCGCCGCATCATACAGGCCGTCGAGAGCAGCCCGCTTTTTCTTTTCATAATCCGCTTTGATCCAGGCGCTCTTTTCCGCGTCGTCCAAAATCTCCGCGATCTTTTCGGCCGCACGCAGACAGTACAGGTAAATGCCCTGGGCGCCGGCCTGCTTGTTCAGCGCGAGATTCCAGTCCACAAAGCACCAGCCCCGCACATCGGAATCCCGGACGAGTCCCCGCCCGTCAAAATGATCCTGTGCCAGTTCGATCTGTCGCCAGGCCGTGGGCCACAACTCTGTGAGCGTCTCCCGGTCGCCGGTAGTCTCATAATAATCCAGCAGCGTGGGAACGTAGAGGAGCGAATAGTCGAACATGGCGGTGTCATCCACCTCGATCTCCGGCTCCAGAAACAGTCCCGCGCCCACACGGCCGCCGGGCAGCGTGCTCCCGGCGAAGAGATACAGGCAGCGTTTGACCAGATCATGGTTCCGGTAGCTCTGGTAATTTGCCAGTGCCTGCAGGCGCAGATCGCCCATCCAAAGGCGGCGATCCCGCTTGGGGCCGTCCTCAAACACCAGCTGCATGCACTCGTGCAGGGTCTTGCAGGCCACTGCGTCGATCTGCCTGAGAAATGCGTCTTCCGTCTCATAGGGAAGCAGCGCCGCCTCGTCGGCGGAGGAGACCGCCTCGCAGTCCGCACCCTTCACCACGAGATCATATTTACCGGAGATATCCAGTACTTCAAGCTGCACATAGCGAAAAGCGTAACGCCGCTCGAGGCGCACTTCACAGGGCAGCACATCCACATGGATCTGCTCCTGCTGCACCCAGGATGCGCTGATCCAGCCGTGGTAATCCTCCACGTTTTCCGAAAGCTCCTGCTCCCGCTCAGCAAATTTCAGCCGCAGCCAGGCCGGCGCGTCCGGGTGACTGCCGACAAAGGCGAGCCGGATCGTCACCGTGCCGACCAGGTGCTCGCCAAAGTCCAGCGTCAGACTGCCGCCCTTTTTCAGCGGCGTCTTGCTGCCCAAAGCGGACACACGGCGCGTATGCAGCGTCGGCTTCAGCTCCTCGGCTTTCTGCAGAAAGGTCTCATTACGCTCCATCACAGAATCTCCAATAAATCCTTCACGGACTTCATGTTATAGTCTCCCGCTCCTGCTCGGGACGCGTCGCCCACGCAGGCGGCCTGCATGCCGCCGCGATGCGCAGCCTCGGCCCCGGAAACTGCGTCCTCCACCACGAGGCAGCGCTCGGCAGGCAGGGAGAGCATTTCCGCCGCTTTTACAAACACCTCCGGATCCGGCTTGGAGTGGGTGATGTTGTTCCCGTCCGACACCGCATCGAAATAGTCGCCCAGGCCGATCTGACGCAGGATGAAAGGGGCGTTTTTGGACGAGGAGCCGATGGCCAGCAGATAGCCGCGTCCTCGCAGCTCATCCAGGGTAGACTTGACCTCGTCGCTCAGTTCGGAAGGAGACATGTTGGCCAGCAGCTTTTTATAAAGCTCGTTTTTCTGATCGGCCAGCACTTCCTTTTCCGCCTGGGAGAATTTACGCTCGGCCCTCTCCAGCACGATCTCCAGGCTTGCCATGCGGCTCACGCCCCGGAGACGGTTGTTGATCTCCCGGTCAAAATACACCCCGATGCTGTCGGCCATGGCTTTCCAGGCCTGGTAGTGATACTCGTCCGTATAGCAGATGACCCCGTCCAGGTCAAAGATCACCGCATCAAATTCTCTCATAAGGCAAGCTCCTCTCTGCCGCAGAAGGGATCCACCGGACTGAAGCCCGTGAAGGCGCTGCGGCCCATGAGCTTCTCCATGATCGCTTCCCGGAAGTCCGGCGTCCCGGCATAGGCATTGATGTAGGTTTTGAGCATCGGCGCGTCGAAGAGATGATAGGGGTAAGCCGTGGAGATCATCAGAGCCGGCACCTCGGACACGAACCAGGGCGCGTCGTCCCCAAGGCCGAAGGCCACGTTCCAGTTGAGGCGCAGCGTGGTGTTGTTGGAGGCATTCTCCATGTTGCAGATATACACATAGAGATCGTAGGCCTCCCGCGCCTCATGGACGCTGCGGTACATCTCGTGCATCAGCGCTTTCTTCTCGTCGCTCATGCCGGGCATATTCGCAAAATCCATGGCCGAGATGCTGACGCGCCTGTCGCGCACCGTGACCTCGAAGCCTTCTTTCTCGAACAGTTCTTTCCAGCTCTGAACAACGGGGTTCTCCGGAGAATTGTCCTTCTGGATCACGTTGAGATAGACGCGTTTGTATTTCCCGCTGGAGATCGGCAGCAGCCCCTGCGTGTCCTTGACCAGCGTGACGGCTTTGCCCGCGACGTCCTTCGCCCAGGCGCGGTGCCTCTCGCAGCCTACGACGGAGAGGGCTTCCGGCCCCGGAACCAGTGTGCCGGTTTTCTGCTTTTCATGCAGACGCATCGCGGCCTTGGTCGCGAGGATGCGGGTGACGGCCTCGTCCAACCGCTCCACGGTCAAGATACCGCTCTCGATCCCGGCCAGCAGGAAGCGGTAATCCTCCTCCAGTTCCTTGTTGAAGAGGATCATGTCTGCCCCGGCGGCAATGGCCGTGGGGATCGCCTTTTCGCGCGGCATGGCGGCGGTGAAGCCCACCATAGGCGTGGCGTCGGTGGAGATGAGGCCGTTGAAGCCCAGCTTCTCACGCAGCAGACCCGTCATAATGGAGCGGGAAAGGCTGGCGGGCAGGTACTTCTCATCCGCGGATGCATACGCGGGCAGCGCGATATGACCGACCATGACCGTCTCGGCTCCCTGCTCGATGAGCGTGGAATAGACCTTGCCGAAGCTCTCATCCCATTCTTCCCGGCTCAGGGAATTGACGCTGGTCAGGATGTGCTGGTCCCGCTCATCCACGCCGTCGCCCGGGAAGTGCTTGATAGAGACGGCCACGCCGTTTTCCTTCGCAGCGCGCATATAAGCGCTGCCGCAGGCGATCACGCGCTCCACATCAGAGCCGAAGGTGCGCACATTGGTGATGGGATTGTGGAACTCATAATTGATGTCCACGATGGGGGCAAAGCTCCAGTTGAGACCAAGGGCCGCGCCCTCCGCGCAGGCGGTATATCCCATACGGTAGGCGTTTTCGGGATCATCCGTCGCCGCGACAGCCATGGGCTGACCGAAGCTGGTGCCCTCAAAGGCCAGGCCGTCGCCGCCATGCTCGGTATTGGCGGCCAGCAGCAGCGGGATCCTGGCCATGGACTGGATCTGGCGGTGGGTGTTCTGGATCTCGGCGGCAAAGCCGGGGCGGTACATCATTCCGCCAACTCCAATATCACAGATCAGGTGATGCAGCAGGCCCGGATCCGCGGAAAAGCCCATGGGGCAGAACACCTGCCCGGCCTTCTGCTCCAGGGTCATGGAGGCGAGGGTATCCTGGACCCAGGCGATATTCTCCTCGTTCAGACAGAAGGGTTTTGCTTTCAGATCAAGCATAGTGGCACCTCTCCGGTTTTATTTCAGAAGCGCGTAGAAGGGATCGGCGTCTGTGCAGGGGCGCCAGGGAGGAAGCCCCTCGCCGTTGGGATCGCCGGTTTTGAAGAAGTTGCTCCAATAGGCGACCATCTCCTGGGAGAGCGCGAAATCGTGCGCTTCCAGCGGGCGCCAGCAGTAATCCAGACTGCCGAAAACATACCAAAGCTCCGCCGAATGAAAGGCTCCGGCCTCATCGCCGGGCAGCTTCCGATCGAAGTAATAGACGTAGCATGGTTTCTCCATGCGCCTTGCGTACTCCATATTGGCCTTGTGCATGGGGCTGTTTTCCGGGGAGGGTCCCTCCTTGCTGGCGGTCAGATCGTCTCCGTTGCAGCCGAGAAGATAGGGGATTGGCAGTGCGCTACCCTGCTCGATGAGACGATTGCCGTCGTCCGTGATGAGCTCGCCGTCAACGACCGGCACATAGGGCATGCCCTTGCGCTGCATAAAGGCCATGCCGACCGCTTTGCCCAGCGCCGGCAGGAGCTCCTCTTCCGGCGTCTCCCACAGGGCTCTTACGGCTTCTTTCCTGGCCTCTTCACTTGTTTTCCATGCCTCGCGCGGCAGGCCCAGCGCCTCCAACACATCGTCGCCGAAGGTCTCCGCCTTTTCGATGGCGCGATATTCCCCCAGCGGGTTGCGGTAGCCGCCGCCGCTCTGCAGCGCCATCCGCTGCACCAAGCCCCGCATCTGCGGCGCAACAGCCAGCGCCTGCAGGCTCATGGCACCGGCGGACTGGCCAAAGACGCTGATATTGTCCGGATCGCCGCCAAAGGAGGCTATGTTCTCTTTGACCCAGGTGATCGCGGCAAGCTGGTCCCAGAGGCCGAAATTGCCGCCGGCCTCGTTTTCGCCGGGGACGCCCAGCAGCGGGTGGCACAGGAAGCCCAGCGCTCCAAGACGATAGTTGACGGTGACAACGATCAGCCCGGTTTTCACCAGCGCGTCACAGACGAAGGGCAGATTGCTGCCGGCCCCGCCCATAAAGGCGCCGCCGTGGACATAGATCGCCACGGGCAGCTTCTCCGCCCGCTTTTCCGGCGTCCAGATGTTCAGATAGAGGCAGTCCTCGCTGATGGGCAGGTCAAAGGCGGGATTGCTGTAAAACTCTTTCTTGTAAAAGGTGTCCATGGGATTGCCGAACTGGACGCTCTTGTTTCCAAAATGATCCGCGTGCAGCACGCCCTCCCAGGCGTCAAGCGGCTGGGGCTTGCGCCAGCGCAGCGCCCCCACCGGGGGTTTGGCGTAGGGCACGCCCTTATAAACCGTGCAGCCGCGCTCCCTGACGCCTTCGAGCTTTCCGTATTTCGTGGTGATGATCATAGGGGCTCCCTCCTGTTTATCATGATTATAAGATGGCGAAAAGCCA
>DFGE01000031.1:0-15376 GCA_002371675.1 Clostridiales bacterium UBA3758 | reverse complement strand
ATGGCGAAAAGCCAAAAAGCTTTTCGCCGCGCCGCTTTGCGGCGCAGCAAAACAGCCTGGCTGTTTTGCCATATACGCATTGCAATGAGCATCGGGCGAATGATTCTATGAATCATTCGCTGCCAAACCTGTCGTTTGGCAGCGAAATCAATCGCAGCCTCGATTGATTTCGCCATCCGATGGTCATTATAATCTGGTTTCCCAGCGGCCGCAGAACACATTGTCTTCCGCCCTGCCGGTAAAGGCACTCTTGCCGGTCATCTTCTCCACCAGGGCGCGGATGTTTTCTTCCTTGCTGCCGTAAGCGTTGATAAAGGTTTTGGCCTGTGGGACGTCGATCAGGTGATTGGTCAGGTTCAGGCTCACGACCACGGTGGGCACCTCGGCCAGATACCAAGGCTGGTCCACCGAGTGGTCCGTGGACCAGGTCACGCGCACCTCGTTTGTCTGGGCATAGCCGGTGTAATTGAGAGCCAGTAGCACCAGATCGTATTTTTCCTTAAAGGCCTCGCGGCTGCCCTTGTCCATCATGGTCAGGAAATTGCGGAAGTTCACGTCGTTCTCCGCCTCCAGATCATAGAAGGTGGGGCATACGTCCACGGTGAAGCCCGCTTCCTCCAGCTCCCGTTTCAGGGTTTCCTTCACCGGGTCGCCGCTGTAGGCGCGACTGTTCGGGATGTTGCGTTCATAGACCAGAAAGACGCGCTTGCCCTTGGGGTCGATCGGGAGCAGATGCTGCGTATCCTTGACCAGCGTGGTGCAAAGATCCGCCGCCTCCCGCCGAAAGGCCAGGTGCTCCGCGCAGCCAACGTATTTGGCCTTGTATTCCGGAGAGGGGTATGCATAGCTTTCGGTGAGCCCCAGCCTGGCTTTCAGACCGAGGATGCGCTCCAAGGCCTCCTGCAGACGCGCGGGAGTGATGACGCCGCTTTCCACGCCGGCGCGCATATATCCGAAATCCTCTGCGGTATCGTTTGTGAACAGGATCATATCGCAGCCGGCCGCTATGGCGGCGGGAATGGCCTTCTCCCGGGGCATGGCTGCATTGAACCCGATCATCTGGGTGGCGTCGGTAATGATGAGCCCGTTGAAGCCCAGCTCCTGCCGCAGCACGTCGTTCAAAAGCTCCGGCGCCAGGGTGGCCGGCAGGATCTCCTCGTCCCGGATGCCGGGACGATACTTCCGCGACAGCGCGCGCTGGCAGATGTGGCCCACCATGACCGCCTCGATCCCGTCGTCTATGAGACCGCGGTACACCTTGCCGAAGCTCTTTTCCCACTCCTCCGCGCTCAGATCGTTGCAGCCGATCACCAGATGCTGGTCCCGCTCCTCGGTACCGTCGCCGGGGAAATGCTTGGCCGTGCAGGCCATGGCAAAGCCGGAATCGTGAACGCCGCGGAGATAGGCGCGGCACATGGCCAGCACGGTGTCCGGATCTTCTCCGAAGGAGCGGGTGTTGACGATGGTGTTGCGCCAATTCTGATAGATATCGCAGACGGGGTTAAAAAGCCAGTTGGCGCCGATGCTGCCCGCCTCCCGGGCGCTGACCAGGCCGATGTGGTAGGCCGTGCTTCCGTCGCCGCCCGCCGTAGCCTGAGCCGCCGTGGCAATATAGGTTCCGTCGGGCACGCACTCCGCGCCGCCGGTGTCACAGTTGGCCGCGATCAGCAGCGGGATCCGGCTGTGCTTTTGATAAAGACGATTCTGTTCGTAGGTTTCCTCGGCCGTCTTCCGCTGCCAGCGTAAGCCGCCCTGGTGAAAGCAGTCCAGTTCTTTTTTGATGTTGTCCTCCCGCACGCCGGGAAGATAGGTCATGATGGTGAAAAGCTGGCCGATCTTTTCCTCCAGACTCATGGAGTCGATGGTGCGCTTC
Source organism: Clostridiales bacterium UBA3758 (assembly GCA_002371675.1). Classification (GTDB taxonomy): domain Bacteria; phylum Bacillota; class Clostridia; order Oscillospirales; family Oscillospiraceae; genus Limivicinus. Next base: position 13,503 of record DFGE01000031.1, on the reverse strand, counting down.
ACCCAGGCTTCCTGTTCTTCGCTGAGGAAATAGGGCTTTGCCTGTAAATCAACCATGTGTTTTGCCTCCTGAGAGATTGTCCAGAAACGCTTTTGCTTTCTCTTCCCCGTATGCGGCATAGCTGCCGTCCTTCAGCTTCCGGGCTGCCGCGGGGAATTCCCGCCAGCTGTCTTCCTCATGGCGGACCAGGATGGGGTAGTACCAGACGCCGTTTGTCTCCGCTGCGGCCTTGTCGCCGGGGGCATCACCCACCATCAGAATGTGATCGGCGGCGTAGCCCTTCTTTTTCAGTTCCGCGATGCAGTGAGCCTTGCTGCCCACGTCCTGGCACAGCACCAGATCCACCAGCGGCAGCAGGGTGAATTTCTCCCACTCCTCCTCTACGGCGTCGCGGTTGGCGCTGGACACCACCGCAATATCCGCGAAAGCGCGCACCGCTTCAAAGCCCTCCTTCACACCGGGGAAGGCTTTTTTGACCTCCCAGGGCAGCGCCGCGATGGCGCGATTCACGGCATAGGACCAGCTCAGGGCCTTTTTGAGGATCGGCGCGTCGTTTGTTCGGATCTCAGCCTCCAGCGCGGGATTCGAGAGTTCCTTTGCCGTGTCCGCCCATCGCCGCAGCGCGGGCAGCCCGTCGATCGGCGTAAACCGCTCGTTCACTTCCTCCAGCATCATGGCCAGGCCCTTGAAGCGGTTGATGCCGCGGGTCATGCTGTAGAGGTTGATTTCGTCCCAGCGCGCGAGGATCTCATTTTTCCATTGCTCCAGGCCCCACTCGGCCACCAGGCAGGGGCCAAAGCAGCGCTTATGCTTGATGTCCATGGTGTCCACCGCGCAGCCGTCGGAATCCACGCAGATCAGATACTCTTTGCTCTTCCGAAATTGCTCCAGTGTAAAAGCCATTTGGATCCTTCCCTTCTAAAGAAGGCGCGAAGTGGGTTCCCCTCGCGCCTTTTGAATTACAATGCTTTTTTGATTTGATTGAGTTCCTTGTTGATCTGCAGGATCGTGTCCGGCTCGTCCTGGCACTCCCGCTCCAGGATGCTCTTCATCTGCAGACCCAGGGGGATCACGTCCGAATCGAGCACGGCCAGCAGCTTCGGTACGAACTTTGCCAGCACGCTCCTTGCACCGTTCAGCACGTCCTCGGCGGTATCCATGATGGACAGATAGCCCTCCCGCACGGTTTCATCGTCGCTGAGAAACCAGTTTCGCACCGGGCCGCCCGTTTCCTCCGGCAGGCGGTAGCTTTCTTCTGCGGTCTCCACGCGCTCAAAAACCAGAGAATCGGCGAGATCGCCGCTCACAGCCTTCAGCACGTTTTCCCCCATGCGCAGCACCACATCCCGGAACAGCACGGTGCCGTTTCCATTGTTTTGCGCAGTCGCCAGCTCCCTATCGTTGACGAAAAGGGTGACGGCATTCTGATTGGTATAGACCTTCACGTCCACCTTTTCCCGGCAGCGCTTCACAAAGCGGCGGGCGCAGAGGTGCACGAAGGGCTCATCCGACCACTTGGCCTTGTAGTAGTAAAACGCGTCCTTCCGCAGCGTCCGATCGTGGCTGACGAGGCCCTTGCCGTTGAGGTATTTCACGCCGCCCTCGTTGCGCCGGTCGCTGGAAAAGTCGAACATGTTCCAGATGAAGCTGCCCCAGAGGTAGTCCTTGCTCTGCAGGATCGGATAGACCGTCTCGTGCCAGAGCGCCTGGTATTCCTCGGAGTAGTCCTTGACCTTCGGGTCCTCGCTGTGCAGCTTTACGTTACAGTCCACGCCGTACTCGCTGATGCCGAGGGGCATTTCCGGGCGCTGGGCGTGGTAGTTGTCCAAGTATTTGGAATAGTCCGGCATCTCGCCGTAGTACCAGCCGAAGTACAGGTTGTAGCCCACCATATCGGTGATAGCATTGAGCTGGCTTGCAGGCTTTACATTATAGAGGTTTGCCGCCGTCACAAGCCGGTTCGGATCGAGCCGCTTTGCCAGCGCGGTCAGCACCCGGCACTCCTCGTGCATAAAGGGCGCGTCCCGGAACATGCCGATCTCGTTCTGGATCCCCCAGCAGAAGATCGAAGGATGGTGGATATTCTGCAGCACCAGCTCGATAAGCTGCTGCTCGATGTTGGCGTAGAGCGCGCCGTTCTCCGTCATCTTCAGCATGGGGACTTCCGCCCAGCAGAGCAGGCCGTCCTCATCGCAGCGATCGTAGGTGTGCTGCGGATGCTGGTAGTGGCTCAGGCGGACCGCGTTGGCGCCGATCTCGCGGATCAGTGCAAAGTCCTCGTCGATCTGCTCGCTGCTCACGGCGGAGAACACGCCGGCACGGTCCTGATGCTTGGCTACGCCGCAGAGCTTCATGTGCTCTCCGTTGAGGCGCAGGCCGTCATCCGGGCTCATGCTGACGGTGCGGAAGCCGAGACGGATCACCGTTTCGTCGGCCGTCTCGCCGTCGATGCGCAGGGCGGCGCGGAGCGTGTAAAGCTTCGGGGCTTTTTTGCCGTTCCAGAGCTTCGGCTCCGCTACGCGCAAAGAGAAGGTCTCGTTTGCGGCGGCGCTGCCCTCGGCGGCGAGCTCTCCGTCCGGCCCGGTCAGGGTGTAGGAAATGCGCGCGTCTTCCCGCTCCGTACAGACGTGGGGCTCCAGTGCAAGCAGGCCGGAGCCGTCGTCCTGTACGCTTGCGCGGGCGATTACGCCGTCGGTGCCGTAATAGCAATAATCAAAATGGTCTTCGCCGGTGACCAGAAGATTCACATTCCGGTACAGGCCGCCAAAGATCGTGAAATCTCCGAAATTGGGGGAGACATCCGGGGAAACCCGGTTGTCCAGCAGTACCTCGATCCGCAGCAGGCCGCTTTCCAGCGCTTCATCGGGCACCGGGAGGCGGAAGCGGGCATAGGCGCCCTTGTGTTCGCCGATCCCTCTGCCGTTGACAAACACGCGGCAGCGCTGATCGGCGCCATCAAATTCCAGAAAGGCCTTCTCCCACGCGGGGTCGACAGGCAGCTCTCTGCAATAGAGGGCCAGACCGTGGTATTGATCATTATCGTTGTACCAGGTATGCGGCAGCGTGACCGTCTCCCACGCGGGCTCGACCGCAGGAGGATATGTGCCCTCGGAGAGTTTGGTGAACTGCCAGGCCTCGTTCAGAGGAATTCTATTCATTCGCTTTTGCTCCTTTCGGAGTGAGTTTTCAAAACGGCTCCGGTCGAGGGATCCGGCCGGAGCCGTAAAGTTGGATCAGAACTCGAGGTTCTTGTCGGTCTCCTTGGAGAAGACATGGGCCACCTTGCCGTCGAAGGTGAAGTGCACGGTGTCGCCCTGCTTGTAGCTGCCCTTCATGTCGATGGTCGGGACGATCACGATGACGTCCTTGCCGTCGGCGTTCAGGTGCAGATGCACGCTCGAGCCCATCATTTCCGCGACTTCCACCGTGGAGGCAATGCCCTGCTCGGCCACGTCCGTATGCTCTGGACGCACGCCCAGGGTAACAGGCTGAGACTGCACGTTGTTCTTCAGAAGGCGAGCTTCCTTCTCGGGGGCGAGCTCGACCTTGATGCCGCCCACTTCCACGAAGAACTTGTCGCCCTCGCGCTTGAGCTCGGCGTCAAAGAAGTTCATGACGGGCATGCCGATGAAGCCGGCGACGAACAGGTTGGCAGGATGATTGAACACTTCCTGGGGCGTGCCGATCTGCTGGATGTAGCCGTCCTTCATGATGACGATGCGGTCGCCCAGGGTCATGGCCTCGGTCTGGTCATGGGTGACATACATAAACGTGGTGTTGATGCGCTGACGGAGCTTGATGATCTCGGCGCGCATTTCGTTACGGAGCTTGGCGTCCAGGTTACTAAGAGGCTCGTCCATCAGCATCACCTTCGGGGCACGCACGATGGCGCGGCCGATGGCGACACGCTGGCGCTGGCCGCCGGACAGAGCCTTGGGCTTGCGCTCGAGGTACTGGGTGATATCGAGGATCTCGGCAGCCTCACGGACTTTCTTGTCGATCTCATCCTTGGGGGTGTGGCGCAGCTTCAGGGAGAAGGCCATGTTGTCATACACGGTCATGTGGGGGTACAGAGCGTAGTTCTGGAAAACCATGGCGATGTCGCGGTCCTTCGGCGCGACGTCGTTCATCAGCTTGCCGTCGATGTACAGCTCGCCGTCGCTGATCTCTTCCAGGCCCGCCACCATGCGCAGGGTCGTGGACTTGCCGCAGCCGGAGGGGCCGACCAGCACGATGAATTCCTTGTCCTTGATGTCGAGGTTGAAGGCCTGAACGGCGACGACGCCCTCGTCCGTGATCTGGAGGTTGACTTTCTTCTTCTCGGGTTCGTCAGCACTCTTTTTCTTGTTCTTTTTCTTCTCTTCGCCGCTGACGTAGGGATAGACCTTCTTGATGTTTACCAGCTTGACTTCTGCCATTTGTCAATTCTCCTTTTCTGCTTAGCCCTTGACCGCGCCGACGGTCAGGCCCTTCATGTAGTATTTCTGGAAGAACGGGTAGAGGATGATCATCGGCAGCATGCCGACGACCGCGATGGCCAGACGCATGGAGAGGGACGGCACGGTGGCCATGTCGGTGGCAACGCTGGAAGCGTCCATGGACTGGGCCAGATACTGGACGTTGGTGAGCATGTTGTTCAGCAGCGCCTGGATGCCGACCAGGTTCTTGTCGGTGATGTAGTAGAGGCTGTTGGTCCAGTCGTTCCAGTACATCAGGGCCTTCATAAAGCCGATGGTGGCAATGATGGGCACACTCAGCGGAAGCACGATCTTGAAGAAGATGCCGAACTCGCTCATGCCGTCGATGCGGGCGCTCTCCAGAATGGCGGGCGGGATGTTGTTCTGGAAGTAGGAGCGGGTGATCATGATGTGGAAGGCGCTGCACAGCAGATTCGGGATCAGGAGCGCCCAGATAGTGTTCTTGATGTGGAAGATGGTGGTCCACATCATGTAGCTGGGAACCAGGCCGCCGGAGAAGAGCATCGTGAAGAGCACCAGGAAGCTCAGGATCCGTCTGCCGGGCAGATCGTTGATGGTCAGGGTGTAGGCCAGCATCGTGGTGACCAGAACGCTGGCGACGGTGCCCACCAGCGTCACAAAAATGGTGACCAGATAGGAGTGGAACACGCTGCCCTCGCTGAAAATAAACTTATATGCGGTGAAATCGAAGTTCTTGGGGATCAGGGAATAGCCGTATTTGATGATATCGGATTCGGAAGACATGGACGAGAGGATCAGCAGCGCCAGGGGGAAGAGCACCAGCACGGCCATGATCGCCAGAATCACATGGCAAAACACCTGAAAACCTGTATCTTTTCTAACCATGACAGTACCTCCTTAGAACATGGCGTTTTCGCTGCTGATGCGGCGAACCATGCTGTTTGTGATCATCACCAGGCAGAAGCCGACGACGGACTGATAGAAGCAGGCAGCGGCGCTCATGCCCAGGTTTGCGGTATTCATCAGGCCGCGGTACACATAGGTGTCGATGGTCTGGGTCACGTCAATGATCGCGCCGGAGTTCATCGGGACCTGGTAGAACAGACCGAAGTCGGAGTTGAAGATCTTGCCCACGGCCAGGATCGTCAGGGTGATGATGGTGGGCACCAGGCAGGGGATAGTGATATTGAAGAAGCTCTGCCAACGGGTCGCGCCGTCCATGCTGGCCGCCTCATAGAGGCTGGGGTCGATGGCGGACATGTTGGCCAGATACAGGATGCAGCTGGTGCCGGTCATCTGCCAGAAGTGGACGAAAACCAGGATAAAGGGCCACCATTTCTTTTCGCTGTAGAAGGAAATCGGCTCCAGACCCAGCGGCAGCAGGATGTGGTTGTTGATGAAGCCCGTGTCGCCGGCCAGCAGGGCGTTGGCCAGATAGGAGACGATGATGATGGAGAGCAAACTCGGGAACAGGATCACGGTCTGATAGAACTTGCGGGACATGTTGCTTTTGAGCTCGTGCAGGAAATAGGCGGTGAGGATCGAGATGACCAGGCCCAGCAGAATGAACACGATATTATAGAGCAGGGTGTTGCGGGTCATGATCCAGGCGTCGGCATTGGAGAAGAGGAACTTGAAGTTCTGGAACCCGATCTTCTTGCTGCCGAAGATGCCGCCGCTGACCGTGTATTTCTCAAAGGCCAGAATCAGACCGCCCATGGGGATGTAGTTGTTGATGAAGAAATAAATCAGGCCGGGCAGGGCAAGGAAGTAAAACGGCCAGTATTTTTTCAGCTTTTTCATGAGGCTGCTTTTCTTCTGCATGGAAATAAATCCTCCTTTTGGAAAAGCGCGTTGCAGGGGATCCTGTAACGCGCTTTTTGCACTGGCTTTTTGACTTCTTACTTGCCGAGGAAGGCGTCGAGCTGGGCCTGCTTCTCGGCGATGACCTTCTCGATGCCGGCATCCTTCAGCGCCTGGATGAACTCGGGCAGGGCGGTGGCGGGATCCATCGCGCCGGACTCGAGACCGATCTGGTACTTGGCGCAGACGTTGTCGAGCTGGGTGATCTCATTGGTGACGTTCTCGGTGTTGAAGGCGAAGCCGAGGGCCACGGACTTCGGGGAATTGGTGTTGCTGTCGATGAGCAGCTGGGCATAGTCGGGATTCTCGGTGTTCCAGCGGATGGAGTTCACGTTGGAGATGGAGGCGCCGATGTGGTAGGTGCAGGAGTTGGCGTCCTGGCCGGGCAGGTACTCGGCCATGCCGTCGGCGTTGACCTGGTAGTGGGTACCCTCAATGCCGTACTTGATCAGGTTGCCAACCTCAATGTCGGAGAACCAGAGGTTGAGGAACTTCATGGCAGCCTCGGGGTGCTTGGTGTTGCTCATGACGATGTAGGTGACGTTGTTGTAGGTGCGGCCCACAGCGGGAGCAAGCTGGACAACGTTGATGGGCTTGCCGATCGTGGTGCTCTGGTAGAAGGGGGTGTTGAAGTCGACCTGGCCGAGGGTGCAGAAAGCAGCGTCGCTCTGGGTGAGCACGGTGAAGCCGTCGGTCTGAGTCTGGATGTCTTTGCTGGAGTAGCCCTTCACGTTCCAGTCGTGCATGACATTGCACAGGCGGGCATACTCTTCGGTCTCAAACAAGTTCACAACTTCGCTGGTCTCGCCGCCGTTCATCAGAACGCCGTACTTATTGCCCAGGTCGTCCCAGGTGCCGTACTGGAAGTTGGGGGCGGTGCTGCCGCTGCTGGTGACAAAGGGGGTCATGTCGGGCTTGGCTTCCTTGACGGCAGCCAGGATGGGCTCCCAGTCTTCGATGGTCTTCACGGCCGCTACCTGATCCTGCAGGCCCAGCTCCTCAACCACATCCTGACGGTAGATGATGCCCATGTTCCAGGAGTAAACAGCGTAGATGGGGAGCGCGTACTGACGGCCGTCGATCACGCCGCCCTTGAGGTAGTCGCCTTCCATGGCGATGATGTCCTGGCCGTACTGCTGTATGAGATCAGTCAGATCGTAGCAGGCGCCCTGGGAGTAGGCGTTCAGGAAGCCGCCGTAGTTGACCAGAATGTCAACGTCTTCGGTGCCGCTGAGGAACAGGGAGTACTGGCCGAACCACTGGCCAAACTGGAAGGGAACGAACTCGACTTCCACGGCGATCTTCTCGCGGGTGATCTCGTTGACCTTTTCCATGACGGCGTCGATGTCGTCATACTTGCCGGAGGTGGGGACGTAAATGCGGATCTTTTCGATCTGCGCGGGCTTGTCGCCGCCTTCGGCGGACGTGCCGGCCCCGGTGCTGCTGCCGGAATTGCCGCAGGCAGCCAGCGCGAGCACCATAGCGAGTGCGAGGAGCAGTGCGATGAGCTTTTTCATGTTTCTTCCTCCTGTTTTTTTTAGGTGTTTATGTTTTCTGTGTTTGCTTTGGTGACATTATAGTAGCAAATCAAAACAGGATGTGATATAATAAAATCACGCTGAATAGAAGAAAATGTATTTCTTCGGAAAGGATGTCCTCTTATGTCGAACAGCCTTCCGCAAAACACCGAGCAGGCGCTGCAGCTGATCCGTCTGCTGTACCATGTCAATCTGACTGTGATCTACGATCACCAAGCCCTGGAGGCCTTCTCCCGGCGCTACCGCTTCCATCCGCTTCAGCATATGTTTTCCGTCGATAACATGCGGCAGCTGCTGCGTGATCTGAACGACGGCCAGATCCTGTTTTTGACCGACGCCTTCCGGGTCCGCACCGCCATGTTTTATCTGGATGGGGTCCCGGTCCTGTTCGGGCCGTTTACCTCTGTCCTGCTGACAGAGCGAGACGTCAAATCCCTGCTGCTGCAATACCCGCTCCCCGATGTAAAGGAGAGCGAGCTCCTCTACTATCTCAATTCCTTCCCATGCCTGCCGGAAACGCAGGTGTCCGGCATCCTCACTTCCCTGCTTCAGGTCCTGTACCCGGAGGAAAAGGCAAGGGACATCCTCAGCATCAATTACCTGGAAAAGGCGGAGATCGAATCAGAAGCCAAACTGACCAGCATGCGCGAGGATTACATCCGCCTTCTGGAACAGCGCTATGCCTATGAGCGCAGCTTCATGCAGAGCATCGAGGAGGGCAACGGCAGAAAGGCCATCCAGAATCTGCACAGCATGCAGATGGACGTCGCCTACCTCAAGCGCGAGGGAAACGCCCTGGAAATCGAACGGGTTGGCGCCGCCATCGTCCGGACAACCGCGCGGCTGTCCGCTCTTCGCGCGGGGCTTCCCAGCCTGCTTGCGGACAGGATCTCGCGGGAAAACACTGTCGCCTGTATCCGGGCCACAAGGGTGGATGAGATCGTCCGCGCCCAGGAGAAAATGGTTCGGGACTTCTGCAAAGCGGTCCGGGCAAACCGGGGGCAGACCCACAGCGCGTTGGTTCAAAGCGTCTTGTACTGCATTGAAAACGAATATACTCGTGAGATCACCATACAAAGCCTGGCGGAGGAACTGGACGTATCCGTCAATCACCTGATCAGCGTGTTCAAAAAAGAGATGCATACCACGCCCAATGTCTACCTCCGGCAGCACCGCCTGAAACAGGCGGCCCGCATTTTGGCTGCAACGGACCAGCCGGTTCAGGAGGTGGCCTCCGCCGTGGGGATCCCGGACGCCAACTATATGATCAAACTCTTCAAGGCGCAGTACGGCGACACGCCGACCGAATACCGGAGGAAGTACCGGGTGTGAACCCATAAACAACATCACTTCGGCTATACCGCAGATTGTTATAAAGGGATGCTTTTTTGCTCAAAGTATCGGCACTCTGCCGCAGCAGAGTGCCGTTTTTTTATAATTGCTTCCCCCGGCGGCGAATGCCGCTGCTGAAAAGGCCATCTTTTCAGCAAATGCGCCTTTGCGCATTCGGGGATGCAATTGCAACGGAGGCTCTGGCTGCGGCTCTTCAAGCCGCAGTCGCAGACATTTGTCTGCGCGTCCGCATTCAGCGGACGCAGAGGCAAAGTTATAGTGGAAAAATCCGCTGATATGAGGTATAATAAATTACTTAATTTTGCGGGTGTGATAAAATGAGTCCGTGGTTTATGGAGAAAAAAACGCTGCTTTCTTTTCCGAATTGCAAGTCGATCAATTTGAAGCTGCTGAGTAAAATCACGGTTGAATTGCAGGGATACTGTTATACATCACAGAGGCTTGAGAACGAAGACGGCGGTGTTATTATCTATTATCCCAAATCCTGCACTTTTTTGAGCTATAATTCCTTTCTTCCGATAATCACTGTGGAAAAGGCTGCGAGTTCGTCCGGGGTGGTTTTATGTCTTGTTGGAAAGCTAACGAAAAGCGTGCGCGCTGCACTTGCTTTTTTCTATACCAGTTACGGCCTTTTACAATGCTTTCTGATAAAATCTTATCTCGATGGTTCTTTGGAGACCCCATTTGTTGGATTCATACCGGTTATTATGTTTGCTTTTTTGTTTGTCCTCTCCACCGTGACCAAGAGTCTTGCAATAAAGGCATTCGCAGTGAAGTATAGAACACAAATTGAGGAACTCATTTCTATGGAGAGTACCACTTGAAACCTTAAGGGGTTGGAATGGTACATTTCTGCCTTTTTGTTAGGAAACGGTTGGAGGGTTTTTCTCTCCCTCCAACTGTATTTAACAGGGAGGCAAGCATGTCTTTCGGACCGAGGAAAATGCCCTTTTAAACCACCCCGATTTTTACTGCCATTTGACTACCATTGACGGCATTGACTTGCCGCATTTTGCCGTATTTTGCTTTTTCCGTGACAGAGTCACAGTATATTAACAACTCTTTCTGCCTGGCAAATCGCGGCAAAACGGGGCAGAAACCGGCTTTTCAGGAGGCTGATCGCATTTGACAAAGATACTTTTTGTGTGCCACGGCAATATCTGCCGCAGTCCGGCGGCGGAGCTGGTGCTCAAGGAGCTGCTCCGGCGCGCCGGGGCGGAGGACGAGTTCCTGGTGGCCTCCGCCGCAACCTCGTCCGAGGAGATCGGCAACTCCGTCTACCCGCCGATGCGCAGGGTGCTGGAGGCGCACGGGATCTCCTGCCCGCTGCGCGAGGCCCGGCGCATCCGCCGCGGCGACTATGCCGACTTCGACCTGCTCATCGGCATGGACGGGGAGAACCTGACGGACATGCGCCGCCTCTTCGGCGGCGACCCGGAGGGCAAGCTCCGCTGCCTGATGGACTACGCCGGGCGGCCGGGCGAGGCGGTGGCCGACCCCTGGTACACCCGCGATTTCGAGCGCACCTGGGAGGACGTGTACGCGGCCTGCCGGGGGCTGCTCTATGAGCTGACCGACGTGGTGACGGTCGATTTCTCCGGCTGCCGGCGGGTGCACGAGCTCTACGCCGAGCTGAGGGAGAGCCTCGGCTTTGCGCCCTGGTACGGCAACAACCTCGACGCGCTCCACGACGTGCTGACCGGGCTGCCCCACCGCGGCAGCCGCTTCCTGCTGACGATGCCGCCGGCGGACGCGCCGGAGGACGTGCGGCTCTATGCCGAGCGCATCGCCCAGGTTTTCCGCGACGCGGAGCTGGCCTGAGCGCCGGACGCGCCCCTGCGGGGGTGAGCGTCGTCCGTTTCCGCCGCAGGGGCGGCAAAGCGTATCAATCATTTCAATATAAATCGGGCGAATCCGTATGCCGGTACGGATTCGCCCGATGCTTTTGTTGTGGATAGAATTTTTTGCCGCGCGGGCGGCTGATAGCCGCCCCTACGGGTGCGAAGCCGTGGGGTTAGGCGCGGATCTGCGGGACGTCGGGGACGCCGTCCCCTACGGGAGGGTGCGAAGCCGTGAGGCGGTGCGAAACCAACACGGGACGTCGAGGACGCCGTCCCCTACGGGATTGTGCGAAGCCGTGGGGTTGGGCACGGATCTGCGGGAGGGGCAAGCCCCTCCCCTACGGGCGCGAAGCCGTGAGGTGGCTGCGAATCCGCGGGACGTCGAGGACGCCGTCCCCTACGGGGTGGTGCGAATATCGGGGGTGGTGCGAATATCGGGGGCGGTGCGAAGCCGCAGAGTAGGAACCGTCAGTCGCCGGCGGCGTGGCGGATGTCGGCAAAGGCTTCCGCCGGGTAGGGCCACTTGAAATAGCTGATGACGTCGTCATAGCTCACCTGACCCTCAAAGTGGTCGCAGCCGCTGGCGTGCGGCGTGTCCATGCTCAGCACCAGCGCGCCCTGCTTGAGATAGAAGCGGGTCCAGGTGGAGGAATCGCCCCCGCTGCTGCGCACCAGCGCCAGAGCCTCCGCAAAGCTGTCAACCGTGAAGGAGGTGGCGGGGCGGGTCGGGTATACGGCGCTGTTGAAAAAGGCCTCGTAGAAGCCGGGGTCGCCGTTGTTATAGAGCGTCGAGAGCTCCAGCTGCTGCATCGTCTCATGGTCGAGCGTGATGGGGTGGATCTCCGAGAGGGGATAGGCCATGCCGGCTGCGCCGGTCTCGCCGTAGAAGACGATGCTCACCAGCTGGTCGGACAGCAGCGTGACGCTCGAACGGTAGGCGATGTGCGTCGCGCCCGGATCCTCCGGATCAACGGGACGCGCGGTCTGCTCCACCCAGTCGCGGATGAAGCTGTTGACGGCCTCACTGTGCGCGCCGAGGAAGACCGGGTACTCGATGCTCATGTCCAGATAGCTGAAGCTCTCCATGCGCTGCAGCACGAGCGGGTGCGTCAGGGCGGCCTGCTCCTCGGGGGTCTGCAGGATGACGGGCTCGGTCTCCTCCAGGGCGACGACGACTTCCTCGCCCGCCTCGCCGGGGGCGGGGGAGAGCGCCGGGGCGTTCCGCTGCCGGAGGATGTGGAAGGCGGCGGCCAGCAGACCGATCACGAGCACCGCGGCCACCGCCAGCGTGACGGCGGATTTGGACACGTGCAGCTTGCTGCGGCGGGAGCGGACGATCTTCTCGCGCTCGGCCATGCCGAGCAGGATGCGGTCAAAGAGCGCCTCGACCTGGACGCTGGCGTAGGAGGCCTCGCGGCTGCGCAGCATCAGCCGGAAGAAGCCGATGGACGACAGCTCCGGGAACTGCCCGCTGCGGCGCAGCGGCTCCACACGCGCTTCGATGCGCTGGCGGGCGTGGATCAGGCGGGAGATGACCGCGCTCTCGCTCAGGCCGAGCTTGGCGGCGATGGCCGGGAGATTCACACGGTCGCAGTAATAGAGCGCGGCGGGGACGCGCTGGCTGTTGGGCATGGCGTCGAGGATCTGGTTGATCATGCGCACGGCGCTCTTGCGCTCAAGCAGCACGTCCGGCAGCGGCTCGCTGCGGTCGTCCTCCCACTGGAGCAGCGCGGAGCGCTCCTCGTCCGTCTCCGTGAAGACGGCGGGATCGGCCTGCTGCAGATACTCGATGCAGCGGTTGCGCGCGATGGTCTGCATCCAGGGCAGGAACTTGGCCGCGTCCTGCAGCCGGTCGAGGTTGCGGAAGGCGAGCACGTAGCTGCTCTCGAGAATGCGGAACACGGCGTCCTCGTCCCGGATCAGGCCGCGGACGGTAAAATAGGTGCTGTCGAGACTGCGCTGGTACAATTCCTTGAGCGCTTCGGGATCCTCCTCCTCCGCCGCCTCGATCAGCGCGCGGTCAAAGCCCTGCGGAGCGCCGCAGCGGGAGCAGAACTCCTGCCCCGGGCGCAGCTCATGCTTGCACGAATAACATCTCATACGGTACCTCCTGGGAAAGCGATGCCCCACGGATCTGCACTCCCCATGATACAGGACGCGATAAACGCCGAAAGGTTTCATCCGCCTGGGGATCATTTTTTGAAAAAAGGGGGAGGGATGCAGAAGCCGGGGGAAAATCCGGCGCGCGGAGGGCAGCCCCGCCGCGGCACAATTACAATCAGTATAGCACAGTTCTGTGAACAATTCAACACCCCCCGCGCGGATCCGCGCGGGGGGTGAGGGAGACGGAGGGGGAAAAAGGGGAGGAAAGGCGGGACCGTGCCGCGGTGCGGGAACGGCGGGTGCGAAGCCGTCAGGCGGTGCGTAAACCGCGGGAGGGGCAAGCCCCTCCCCTACGGGATGGTGCGA
>DFGE01000030.1 GCA_002371675.1 Clostridiales bacterium UBA3758 | reverse complement strand
TAAGCACCAGCGCCCCGGCTGCATAAAGCAGCGTTTCCCGGCTGGGCGTAACGGCTTTTGTGACAGCCGTTCCGAGCTTCTTGAAAAAGTCACCGGTTGCCTTTGCCGCTTTCCCGGACATGATCTTAGCCGTGCCGTTTTTGATCTCACGGATGGCCTGGTCGCGGGCGTATCTGCGCCCCTGCTCTTTGACAATCTGCGTTTTTGGGGCAGATACAGAGGAAGTATTGCGGGGCAGCGTCTGATGACGTTGCCCCGTGGTGATATTGGAGGGGATAGATTCTTTTGTCCGTTCTCTGTACTCGATTGCTCTTTTCTGCGCCGGGGTGTTAATGTCCTGGCGTTTTGCCGTGTTGTCGAGGGGATGCGGGAAAGTCTGGCTGCTTGTCTTTATTTCCTCCGGGGTCGGCGCGTTCCTCGCGGGCTGCTGCTTCTGTTCCCGGAACTGCCGAACAAAGGAGCGCCGCATTTGCTCTTTCGGCTGCTGCGCTTCGGGCGGCTCTAAATGCGTTTCACCGTGATACGCATTTTGCTGCTCCTCTGTTCTGCGCTTCTTGAACTCCTTGACCGCCTCTCGGCGCATTTGTTCCTGTGGTTTGGGCTTGCGCGTTTTTTTCTCCCGGAAATCCGTTTCACGGTGAAACGGATTATCGGGGGGCTGTCTGGGCTTTCCTGCGGAGGGCAGGGTTTGCAACACCTCGTGGGCGGCATTGGCGGTATAGCTTTCCACCTTGTCCACGGCGGTATAGGGCTGCTGCTCCCGGTCGGGGGCTATGGCCTGCTGTGCTTCGGAGAGTTGCTTTTTCGCCGTCTCTATCGCGTGGTATCGGCCTGCCTGCTTGATGGCCTCTTTCGTCGGTGCTTTCCGGGGCGGCTTGTCCTTCAGCGCATTGGCTTTCTCCCGGATGGCTCTTTTGCGCCCGGCCTCTTTTGCTTTGCTGCGCTCCATATCAGCCGCGTCCAGGCGTGGTGTTCATCAGCCGGTACAGCTCCGTGTCCTGCGGGATCGTACAGTCAAACGGGATCACCGCGCCGGATACCCGCATAAGACCATGTCCCGGCTCAACGTCCGTCACATAGCCCATCTGCGTATCAGAGATATGCAGGAGGCTGGACAGCTCCGCCCGGTCGGTGGCGGCCTGGTTGAATAGCATAAGGAACTCGGAGTTTGCGAACATGAGACGCGCCGTGTCGGAGGTTAGACATTCCTCCACGTTCTGCGTGGCAGCGGTCAGAATACCGCCGTACTTGCGAAAACGCTTCCATGCCTTGTACAAGACTTCTGCGGAATAATGGTACTTGAAGTACAGATACACCTCGTCGATGAATACCCAGGTAAACTTGCCACGTTTGCGGTTTTCCATGACGCGGTTTTGAATGGCCTCCAGCGTGACCACAAGCGCTGTCTTGCGCAGGGAGTCGCCCATTTCGTAGAGATCAAGGACGATAATCCGGTTGCCCATATCCACGTCCGAGGCATGGGCAAATACATTCAAGCTGCCCTCAGTGATCAGCTCGGCAGTCAAGGCCAGCTCCCGCGCCTCCGGCTCCGGCTGACGCATGACCTCGTTGCGCCAGTCGGACAGGAGCGGCGCGGGTGCTTTTCCTCGCAGATAAGGCTTGTAGATGTTTGCTGTACAGCGGTCAATGATGGACTTATAGCTGCCGCTGATTGAGCCGGTTCCCATCTGCTGTTCCAGAATACTCATAATCAGCTCGGACTTCTGAGCCACGGGGTTTTCATCCTCGTACCCTGCGGGGATTTCCAGCGGATTCAGATGGTGATTGCTGTTCGGGCTGATCTCCACGACCTCGCCGCCGAAGGCGCGGGCCAGAGTGCCGTACTCGCGCTCGGCGTCCACGATGATAATATCGTCGTCGGTGCCGAGGGCGACATTCATAATGGTGGACTTCATGCCCATGGACTTGCCGGAGCCGGAAATACCGAGATAAAAAGCGTGGGGGGAGGATAGCAGCTTGCGGTCGCAGACAATGGGATTCTTGCTGACCTCGTTGATGCCATAGGACAAGCCGCTGGGGTCTTGGATCTCCTGCGCCCGGAACGGGATCGCCACGGCACAGCTTTCCGTGGTGAGGGTGTTCAGCGCGTGGATGCGGCGCAGGCCGTAGGGCAAAGCGGTGTTCAAGCCGTCCTCCTGCTGAAAACGCGCCGGGGATATATCACAAAGATGCTCCTTGCCGATGGCGATCAGACTTTCCGTATCGGCGTCCAGCTCTTCCATACTGCCGGCGGTATGGACGATGGTAATAAGGGAGAAGATCATGCGCTGGTCGTTCTGCGTCAGATCGTCCATGAAGCCGCGAGAGTTTTCCCGTTTCTGCTCCATTGTGCGGGGAACTTCGGCGGTAAAGTTGTTCTTGCTGTTCTGCCGCTGCTGCCAGCGGGTAATGTCCGTCTCCACGCCGAGGATGATAGATTCAACCTCTTTCACGGCCTCGTCCGTAGGCACCGGGATCATGTCGATGGACAGGATTAGATCGCGGGCATACTCGGTCAGATCGGAAATGAGATCGTCTGTCAAGAAGGACGCATAGGTGCGCAGAAACAGAACGCGCCCGAACTTGTCCCCAAACTCAAAGTGGTTGCGCTTGAAAGAAATGCTGTCCGGACAGATCAGATCTCGGAAGTCTCTGCCGGTCCGCATAAAGCGGTAATCGTCATAGTCGAAATACTGCTCATAGCCGGGACGGAAGAAGTCATGCAGCACACGGAGCCTGTCATAGTTCCTGGCCGGGGTGATGCCGGAGTCCAGGCGGGCAAAGGTCTTTTGCAGATTTGCTCCGGCGCGGCGGAAATAGGTCTTGCTTTCCTCGATCTTCCTTTTGGGGATGGAGAGCGTCACAAAGCGTTCCTGGACAAGATTGTTGCTCTGCGCCGCCCGGCCTTTCATAATGCCATTGGCTTCCTCCCGGTAGTGATCGAGCCAGTCATCCTTGTACGGAAAAAGGATACGGCGCTCAAACTCTGCCGGGTTGAGCCGATGATTGACAATGGTGATCTTGGCGGTGGCGTCGGTAGGCATCGAATTGAGCGCACCGCAATATGCACTGAAAATGCTTTCCCGCGTCTCCTGCGAGGCGGCAATATAGTTTACGTCCGTGAGCTTCCAGCTCCGGGAGTGCTTGTTCCCGACTTCCCAAATGCCGTTGGTGAAGATGCGCTTGATCGGGATGCTCTGCTGGACGGAGCGCGGCACCTTTACTTTCACGCGCTCGCTCTTATTCGCGGCTGCAAGGGTTTTAATCAAAGTCTCCACGCCCCTTTCTGTTGAAGCTGTTATAGCAGAGGTTTTCCCCGACGTATTTACGATCCCCGGCAAACAGGAACTCGGTCTTGATGACCGCCCACAGAAATTGCTCAAATGTCATGCCGTTATAGTTGAAAAAGCCCGCCATGGCAGCGGGCGCAGCCAGGACGATGCAGAGCCAGCTTGCGGTTTCCTTGCCGATCACATCACCCAGGAGCAGATACGCGCCGGCGGCGATGCCGACGGCAAAGATCGCGCAGAAGAATTGACGGGCAGACAGGCCAAAGAAAATGCTTTCTTTGTACTGCCGTATCTCTTTCGGGATTTTAACTTCTTTGATGACTTTTACCTCCAATTCGTGCGAAAATTTGACAGGTATTTGCATATTTGAGATAATATTAGCAGAAAAATGTTTTGAAAGGAGCTTGCGAAAAATGAGCATAATACAACAGCTTTTGATCGTGGCCGGGGCGTTGATTGCGCTGCCGTTTGTGGTAAAACTCTTGTGGAGGCTTTACCTGTTTCCGCTGGGGTGCTGGTTGGTGGCAACGCGCCTGTTCTGGCCGAAGTGGGCCGCGGCAAATGAAACGCTCTCTGGGATTCTTCTCGCGGCGAGCATCCTTGTTTTCGTCGTGGCCTGGGCGCTGCGCTACGCAGCCAAGAAACGCCGAGAAAAGGAATGGCTCGATCATGTGCTGGAGACAGCCCCGGTACTGGACTACGGACAGATTGCGTTTCATGGTGAAACGGATTAAGACAAAAGCGGTGGGATCAGACGATCTCACCGCTATTCTTATAGGCTGAACATCTCCCGCACGATCCGATCCGCGCCTTTCACAAGGCCGGTCAGCACCAGCATATTGAAAACAAGCTCCCCGATATATTCCCAGGCCATTGTCACGGCGGGCAGGCTGCTGTCCACAACAGGAGATCCGCTGGACAGGAACGCGGAGTAGATCAGACAGGCCAGCACGATCACAGCGCCCTCCAAGCAAACGCCGATATAGGACTTCACAAAGGCTTTTCCAATACCGGCTGTATTCTCTCCGGCAAAGGACGCAAAGGGCAGCGGAGAAATCGCCGTATAGATATATAGCTTGAAGAACCGCCCGTACACCGTGAGGATCAGGATAAAGGACAGGACAGTAATGAGCAGACTGCCAAGGAAGGACACCAGCCATAACGGAATGCTCTGCAAAAAGCCCACATCTTCAATGGCGCTTACGATCTCGGCGGGGAGTGCTGCCGTGGTCGTTACTCCACCACCGATGCTGTTCATGGAAGCTGACACAACGCTTCCACAGATGGAGAAGATCGCGGTCATCAGCTCCATGCCCCGGCCGACCGCCACCTTTGCAAGCACAAAGCGGATGAAATGACGCAGCGCAAACTCCGGCCTTTGCAGTTCCCGGAAGGACGCAGCCGAGGAAAAGATGCCGATTGCAAAGAACAGGACAAGCAGTCCGTAGCCGATCCCGACCAGAGCGGAGTTGATGTTAACGATCACGCCCCAAATCTGCCCGCCCTTAAAGGATTCCGGCGTCTGCGTAATCAGTTGCCACAGCTCGGCCAGCTTTTCGTTCCAGGTGGCAATGGCATTTTCGAGGTTTCTTATGACCCAGTTATCACTTATGGTTTACACCTCACATTCACAAAAAGTTTCCAGAGAAAAATCGTACGATTCTATTGCTAAAATCGTACGATTGGCATATAATATGGATGAACCCAATCTTGACGAAAAGGAGGAGTCCTATATGTCCATTACCGCAACAGAGTTGAAGCAGAACCTAAGCAAGTATCTCTTAATGGCGGAGCGGGAGGATGTATTCATTACCCGAAACGGCAAAGTTGTAGCCAAGCTCACGAATCCTTACCAGGACAGAGTTGATATGGCAAAATCTTTGTTCGGCATCATCCCCGGCGACATGACCATTGAGCAGGCACATAGGGAGCGGCTAGAGACGGTATGAATGTTCTGATTGATACCTGTATCATCATTGACGCGCTGCAAAGCAGAGAACCGTTTAACAAGGACGCCGAGGCTGTATTTCTGTCCGTGGCAAATCGACGGTGTGTAGGGTTCCTCACCGCCAATTCCATAACGGATATTTACTACCTGATGCACAAGGCGCTGCACAGCGCCGAAGAGACGAAAAAGGTTCTCGGCGTCCTGTTCAACTTGTTTGAGATCCTGGACACCTGTGGAATCGACTGCCGGAGGGCACTGACAAGTGACATTTCCGACTATGAGGATGCGGTAATGATCGAAGCAGCGGCCCGCGCCGAGATCGACTGCATCGTTACGCGCAATCTCAAGGATTATGCAGGCGCTCCTATGCCGGTTTATTCTCCCGCGCAGTTCGTTGAACTCCTGTACGCTGACGAAGACTGATTCATCTGCCAAAGTGGGTAATGCGTTTCACCGTGAAACGCATTACCCCTTTTCTTTTATACCGCGCCGATAGCGGCAAGGATCTCCTTTGCAAAGGCAATCACAAGCCCGCCGAACAGGCACAGGAAGCCCTGGGATCGCTGGCTGGCGTCATGGCTCTGGATCGACATACCGACCTGGACAATGCCCCAGCCGAGAATAATAATGCCGATGGCCTTGATCGCGGAAAAGATAAAGTCAGACAGGTTGTTGACCACCGTGATCGGGTCGCCGCCGGAGGCAAAGGCGGTGGTGCTGAAGCAGACAACGCAGAGCGTGAGGACGCTCCACACAGACATGATAATCTTGGCGTGTTTGGAAGTAGGTTTCTTCATTCGGTTTCCTCCATTGTAGATAGTAGATACCGCATATCGTAGAGACAATGCGGGCTGTGGACGTAGGGCGCAGCGCCTCCGTCCTCGGTGTATTGAACATTGGGATGCTTCATCAGATCGTATTTCTCGTCAATGACCGGCCTCTCGCCTCGGATGAACACGATAGCGTTTTTGTTATCCAAGAGTCGGACTTCATCGGGGGTCATAAGGTCGCGGCCTGTCTGCTGGTAGCTTTGAGAGAACGATCCGTTGCGCCCCTTGCTCTGGCTGCTGGATCGGGTATCAATGGTTTCCTTGCCAAGCTGTTCGGAGATATACTTGTGGGTGCTCTGCTCATTGCCGCCGAGATAGACAAAGGTATCGGCATTGCCGATGATGCCCTCCCAGTCGTCTTTGAACAGGGCTTTGAGCTGGGATATGTTTTGCAGGATGATGGTGGCCATGATGTTACGGGAGCGCATGGTCGCCTGCAGCCGGGCGTAACCGTCCGGCAGCGCGACGTTGGCAAACTCGTCGAACATGAGGCGAACCGGCACGGGCAGGCCGCCCATGTGTACCTTATCCGCTTGGTAGTACAACTCTTGAAACGCCTGAGTATAGAGCATGCCAACAAGGAAATTGAGGCTTACGTCATTGCTGTCCGGGATGACGCAGAAAATAGCCTGCTTGCGTTCTCCCAGCTTGGATAGCTCCAGATTGTCCTCGTCGGTAATGTCCTGGATCTCCCGTAGCGTGAACGAGGCCAGACGGACGGCGGCGCTGACCAAAATGGACTTTGCTGTCTTTCCCGCCGCCTGCTTGAAAATGTGATACTGCCGCACGGCGATATGATCGGGCTGTTCTTCCTCCAGTGCCTCGAAAAGCAGATCCAGCGCGGATTGGAAATCGTCGTCGTCCTCTTTCGCCCCGCCGTACTCGATCATGGTGAGCATCATTTCCATGGTCTGCTCATAAGGCGGAGACTCATGGAGAAGGTAAAGCATAAGGGCGGAGTCGAGAGCAATTTCGGATTTCTCCCAAAAGGGATCATTCTGGCTGGCGTTCTTCGGCGTGGTGTTCTGAATGAAATTGTTGATGAGCCGGAACACGTCGGAGTCCTTGCGGATATAGCGGAACGGGTTATAGCTGTCGGAATGGCTCGGCTCGATCAGATCGAACACCTTGACGATATATCCCTGCTGCAAAAGGAATGGGGCGACAGCGCGGACAAGCTCACCCTTCGGATCGGTGCAGATAAAGCTGGCATTGGCAAGGAGCAAATTCGGCTTTACGACAAAGCGGGTTTTGCCCGCGCCGCTGCCGCCGACCACGATCTGAAGCAGATTCCTCATGTGCTGCCTCCCGTTGAGGCTCATGCACAGGTGCTTAGTGAGGATCACGTTCCTGGCCGGATCTTTGTCGCTGTACTTCTTGTTCAGCTCCCGGACGCTGCCCCATTTCGCAGAGCCGTGTTCTTCACCGGGGCGTCTGTTCATGCGCGAAGAATAGTAAAGAGAAATCCCGCCCGCATACAGGATCAGACTGCCAAGAATGAATTTGACGGTGTACGGCGTCCAGCGCAGGGCAAAGGGCTTGTTCATAGCGTCGGGAAAGACCGCCATGAACTGAAAGAGATTCATGCCGTCCTCATAGACGCCTGCAGCCAGTACAGCCAGATACAGCACGGCCAGGGAAAACGCCGCCCACATAGGGGCGGCGTCCCGGAAAGACTTTTGGTTTATATAGGCATCCCTCCCAAATTCGTTTCACCGTGAAACGGATTATCGTGTCCGGTCATTGCTGCGAACAGGGGCGCGGGGTTTCTTCTGCTTTGCCACCGCGTCCAGCTCGGCCAGCTTTTGCCTAGTAGAGGGTTTTTCATCCCTCTGCGGTTGATTCAAGCCAGTCCCGCGCTCTTCGGAGGATCTCTCTTGTGGAGCGCGGGCTTTCGCTTTTTTTGCGGCTTGTTCCTCCTGTTTCATTTCCGGCATAGGGTAGCCCATTGCCTCCATAACGGCGTTAAGCTGAGCACTGTAATTCACGTTGGAAATGATGTGAAGCACGCCGGTTTCCTTGTTCTCACGCTTGGCGGCTGCGTACAGGACGCCGAACTGCTTGGCGATCTTCTGGAACTTCTCATAGTCCGCAGCCTTGATCGGGATGATAACGGATTCGGCGTTGCTGTCTTTCATCAGCCGTTCAATACCGACTTTGCCGACCACTTTGTAATTCTGCTTGACCATAGCGGCCAGCAGCGCCGCCACATGGACGAGCCCTTTTGCAGAAAGCTCGGTGGCGATCTTGGCGGCCTCCAGTCCTTCTTTGACCATCAGATCGGCCACTTCGCCGCTTACTTCCATAGGTCATGCCTCCTTTCCTTGGGTTTCGTTTTCTCACTCGTGCTCTGTTCCTCGGCCTGCCGGGTGAGCTGTATATGCTCTTGAATTTGCGGTATTCTGTCCGCGACCTGTTGGCAGCATTTCAGCTCCCGGCGGACTGGGCGCAGGGCAAGCGAGATTTCTTTGATCTCGGCGCTCATGTCTTCGCCGCGCCGCTGGCGGCGGTACAGCTCACGCCGGGAAAAAACAAGAGAGTCAATATCCGCTTGCAGGGCGTCCGCAAGCATGGATAACTGACTCTCGCTGTTGATACGGTATTTTTGCAGCAGCGCAAACTGCCGCTTGTATTGGTCGAGCTTTCTGACCTCGGCCCGCACGGGAAACGGCGGAGGCCGTCGCCGTGGCCGGGGTGGTGAAAGCAGATACAGATAATGCAGATACAGACGGCGCAGGCCGGACAGCTTTTGCTTTTTCCCATAGGCGGGAGAACGCCGCTTGACTTTATATCGGCCTTTGGGGATATACAAAGGCGTTGCCATCATGGGCTCCGGCTTCTCCGGCTCTGTGCGGCTCCTGTTCAACCGATCCCGTATGTCCGTTTCGGTATAACCGTCGCCCAGGCTGTCCAGCCGGACAAAGCGATCCGAGCCGGGCGGCTTGACTGCCGTGTGCTTCACATTTACGCCGCGCTTGACCGTGTAGCCCCGCTTCTGCAGAGTGTCATAAAAGGATTGCAGAGTAAAAGCACTATCCAGCGCCGCGTCAATGTCCTGCCGGATCAGCCCGCGCACGGTGGGCTTGCCGTTCTTCTCGGCGTTCCACTCGGCGTAGTGCTTGGCCGTGCCCTTTGGCTCAATGACGGATAGATCGTTTTCCCGGCTGATAGCGTTTGAGATACCACGTATATCTCCATAGTACGCCTTGAAGTCGTCCCGGTACATCTTCCCGTCAACGCAGGAAACAGAGTTGAACACGATATGCGCATGGATATGTCCGTGATCGGTATGGGTGGCAACGACCGCCTCAAAACGGCCTTGAAGCAAACGCTCGACCATTTCAACGCTGAGCCGGTGCGCCTGCTCTGC
This sequence comes from Clostridiales bacterium UBA3758, assembly GCA_002371675.1. Lineage (GTDB taxonomy): Bacteria > Bacillota > Clostridia > Oscillospirales > Oscillospiraceae > Limivicinus. The sequence continues at coordinate 36,456 of DFGE01000030.1, read as the reverse complement.
CGTCACTTCGCCGGGAGAAAAGGAATGGATGATGTGATAGCCCTGAACCGGGCGGTTTTCCTTATCCCAGCGACGTTTGGTTTCAAGCATATCCCGGTAGGCGGTATCAAGCTGACAGTTGATTGCTGTCTGGAGAACCTGGCCGTTTTCTAGCCACTGCGTCTTGGCTTCGTTTAGCACGTACCTGATCCGATTGTCCATGCGGGCGCGAACGACGATGATCTTGTCATAGGCCATTCTTTACAAGCTCCCAGGCACGACGGGCCAGCACAGCGGCGTCCACGATCTCGGCCTCCCGTATGCTCTTTTGGGCATTTGCCCAGTACGCGATCTGATTGATATTGTTCCCGATGGCGGACAATTCGCGCAGCAGGGCGGCGTACTGATCCGGTGGTCGCGGGCGGAGCTGCGTACCGGCAATCAGCTTTCGGACAAGGGTGCTTACACTCAATCCTGTCACTGAGCATTGTTCCTCTAAATGTCTGTACTCTTTTTCATCCAGCCATAGCCCGATAAAATGATTTCGTTCTCTCAATTCGTTTCACCATGAAACGAATTAACGGCTGTCGCCCTTGTGCCTGATGATCTGAACAAGGCGCATGAGACAGATACCTGCGATAGCTCCGGCTGCAAAGTCTAAATTGAATTTCATAGCATTCCTCCGTTTCGTATAGTAATTGCGTTTCACGGTGAAACGCATTGTCGCGTGGGGTTTTAGGGGTATCCCCCTAACAAGGGGCGTTTGTGTTTAACAAATGCCATACTTGCAGGAACAGCGCCGCAGAGCGGCGCCTCCTGCTTGTGCTTCTTTGACGCTTCCTATAGCCTTGAATTATGGAATAAACAAGGCTATAGTAGAATCAGGAATAAGAACAATAAAGGGTGATGATAAATGTATTATGCGAGTGATAAAAGCGGAAATCGAGTATTCATCGACAACGCCCAAAAAGGAATTGATTATTATTGCCCCGCTTGCAAAGCTAAAATGATCATGAAATGCGGGAACATCGTAGCACATCACTTTTCCCACAAAGCGAGAAAACTATGTGATCCGTGGTACAAAGACAGAATGTCCGATTGGCATAGAAAGTTACAGAGTATGTTTCCAGAGGATTGTCAAGAGGTGACAGTCTGGAATGACAGTCATTCCGAAGTACACTTTGCTGATGTCATGTTCTCGCATAAGGGGACAGGCCATGTTCTGGAGTTTCAACACTCTCCAATAACGCGTAAAGAATTCATTTCAAGATCATCTTTTTATTTGGGTTTGGGGTATAAGCTAACCTGGATATTTGATTTCTGCGAATGTGAAAAGCCCAAAAAAATTCTATACACGAGAAAGAATACCACTGAGCATGAAATTGATCTCGTGTGGCCGGGGAGTGACAGAGTACGCTTTCTGGATAACCTTGATAGATTCCAATATGCGGAGATCGGCAATTTCCATATCGTCTTTCACATCTGCACAGGATTAGGGGAAGAAGTTGAACATTCTTTGGATAATGGTTTTTCGTGGTCAACGTGGGAATACGTAAATCCATTTCAAAAAGAATACTGTTTCGTAGAACCTCGTTCTATGTGCTTGGACAATCTTGCTGATTTTGAAGCCATCTATTATGATGAGGAAGAGTTTTATGAATTGCTCTCCATTACTGCGAACCGAGCTAAGAGGGAAAGAAATAACAAAGCAAATGCCACAGGAACGCCATGCCATAAGTAGTGAACTATTCCATACATAAAGAATTATCTATCAAGCCCAATGCGTATCATGGTGAACCGCATTGGGCTTGCTTCATCTTCTCTCGGGATAATGCGTTTCATGGTGAAACGCATTTTTCTCAGTTTCTTCAGGCGGCGTCCTTGCCAGAGCGGGACAGGAGGCTTCAATCGCGTCAATCATTTCGGCGGCGGTTTTGCTGATGCATTCCAATGAGGCTTTCAGCTCCGGCAGTTCCTTGTCGCGGCTCCAGCCGGTGACGTAGGCAAAGGAATAGTCGGAGGTGTCGATTCCGAAGTGCTGGCAGACCACATAGGCAATGCTCTCGGCCTCCACCTCCCGGGTATGGTTGTCCTTGTCCGGCTTTCCGACAATCTTGCCGTTTTCTACCGGCAGGGCGTGGAGCTTGGCGTGGGCCGTCTCATGGATCAGCGTCTTTAGGGTCTGCACTTGGCTCATGCCTTCGTTGATATAGGTTTTCTGCTCCAACAGGTTGTAGCATCCCTTGGAGGCTTCTGGCTCCCGGAACTCAATAGGCACCGGGGACAGCTTTTCGATCGCCGCCACGAACTCCGCATACTGCGGTACTTCGCCGGTCAGCTCGTCCACGCCGTAAGAGGGAAACTCCTTGCCCTCCGTCTGGCTAATGTCGAACACATAGACGATCCGAAAATCCGTCCACCGCACAAACGCCCATTCCTTTTCGGGCTGACCGTCCGCGCCGAGGATCGGCGTCATGGTTTGTGCGTCGATCTTCTGTTGGAGGACAAGTTTTTTGCGGGGCATGGGGGCAAGGATTTGAATGCCTTTTTCGCCTGGCTTTACCGTCCGTCCAAATTCCTTTTTCCATTTCCCGAATCCCGCGACAATGCTTGCTTCCGGGCATTGCCAGAGGATCAGGAGGACGTTTCCAAAGCTGTATCGATGGAGCTTGGACATGGCGGTGAGGTAGCTTTTGTAGGCGTCGCTTTCAAAAACGTCCTTGACGCCGCTTTCCAGTTTGTCCGTCAGCGCCTTGACGCGGGCGGCGAGCTCATCGCTCCGGGCTGCTGTGGCTTTTTTCATGAGGCGGTGAATTAGACGGCTTGGGGCGGGAAGGAACTTTGAAGGTCATGAGATCGTCGCCCTTGACGCCGATCAATATTTCGGAGGTTTCAAACTCCTTCTTGAAGCGTTCCATCAGTTTGGGCGGGAGAGAACAAAAGTCCTCCTCACCCAGACCGCAGATGAAGAAGGTGCCGAATACGCCGCCGTAGCCTCCGGGGACGCTGCGGTTGAAGGGCAGGCCGTTGATCAGCCCCTCCTCATTGCAGACAATGGCCACTTCCTCGTGATAGGGATAGATCGGCTCGATCAGACCGCCGACGATGGCCTGCATCTGTTCCAGATGATCGGCGCCGTCTTGGATCTCCTTTTCATAGGGCTGATAGCCCGGTTCCACGACCAGTACATTCATCCGATCACTTCACCGGGCCTTTCTTCTCCTTGCCGAAGATCTCCGCTTTCTGCTTCGCCTTTTCCTGCATCTGACGGCGCATTTCCAGCGCGTCATATACGCTGTCCTCGATCTCACGCGGCGTCATGGACACATCGGGGAAATACTTGCGGAGCCGGTCGCCGCGCAGGACGATCTTCGTCTCGTAGCTGTTCTCCCGATCCTGCGGCTCAGCAGCGGACTTAGGCGGGACGGGAGCAGCGGGCGCGGTTTCTTTGCCCGGGGTTACGCTGGGAGCCGCTTGCGTCGGTGCTGCACCGGTGGACGAGAACGGCACAACATTGTCCGTGGCTTTCGGCTGTGCGGGAGGCACAGGCGGTACGGGAATGTCCGGGGACTTGGGAACGTTGGCCGGAGCCATCGGCTGGGCAGCAGGCGGAGGCGGCGCGACTGGTTTGGGCTTCTCCACCACCTTCGGCGGGTACTTGCCCTCCAGCACATCCCGGATCTTCTGCTCGGTCAGGCTTTCAACGGACGCCACCTTTTTCAGAATCCCGGTATTTTCGTTATTGACTCTGACATTGATCCCGATCAGATCGGCAACGGTGTCCTGGTGCTTGGGCTGTAGGAAGGCAATGTTGTAGGCAACGGAGGTGGGCAGTCTGCCCTCATCCACCAGATCACAGATGGAGCGGGTGGCCTCGGAGAGCTTCATCAGACGGTTGAGCTTCATGGTGCTCATGCCCATTTCTTTGGCAATGATCTCATCCGTCTCCGGGCCGCTTTTGGCGCCGCGGATCTTCCGGCCTGCCTTGCGCTTCATACTGTCCGCTTTCATGCGCAGAGCGCGGGAGAGGTCATAGGTGGAAATATGCTCACGGTGGAGGTTTCCGTCCGCGACAAGGATACGGGCGTCGTCATCGTCGAGCTGCTGGATGATCGTGGGAACGGGATAGTTCAGCTCAGAGGCGATCAGGTGGCGGCGCTGACCGGACAGGATCTCCAGCTCGCCGTCCTTGTTAAAACGGGCCAGCACCGGGTCTTTTACGCCGAAGCGCTTGATGGACTGGTACAGTTCCTTGAAGTCGTCGCTGTCCCGGTCAACGGAGAAGGTGTTAATGTCTGCCTTTTTCAGATACGCCGGGTGGAGGATCGCGGAGAAGGCTTCGCCCTCGCCGGGGATCGGCAGCGCCTTCTTGTCCTTTTCCGTGGGCGGACTCAGCTTCTCACCCAGCAGTTTTGTGATTGCTGTGCCGGTTGGTCCCTCAGCCGCGGTGCCGATGGGCTTTTCCTCTTCTTTTGCCGGGGCCTTCGCGGACACAGCTTTTTTCACTTTTTCTGTGGCAGCAGGGGCAGCAGCTTCTGCCGCTTTTTTCTCTTTCTGATCGTCAGCTTTCGTTTCCTTAACCGGCTTAGGCGGCTCAGCGGGTTTCTTTTCCTCCGGCTTTGCAGCGGGAGGAGCTGCAGCTTCCGCTTTCTTCTCGGCAGGCTCGGCTTTCTTCTCCTGCGGTTCGGCTGCTTTGGCGGCCTGCTTGTAATCGGCTTTCTTCTCGGCGGGTGCTGCCTCCGACTTCTTTTCCGTGGGCTTTTCTTCTTTCGGCGGAGCTGCTTTGCTCTCTGCCGGTTTTTCGACCAGCTTTCCGGGAACAGGAGCTTCGGGATTTGCGGCCACAGCCAGCCGGTAATCCTTTGCCTCTTTCTCGGTCATTTCGTACACCAGGGCGTCCAGCGTTTTGAGCTTAGCAAGCTCGACGGCCTTGCGGCGGCGGTAGCCATGCACAAGCTGATACTCGCCGTTTTCCATCGGGCGCAGAATCACCGGCTCCCGCAGACCGTTGACAAGGATGCTGCTTACCAGCGTCCCGTAGGATTTTTCCGGCAGCTTGAAGTCTGTCACGCCGGGGAGATCATGGATCTTCTCGATTGGGATTTGCTGGGGAATGGGTTTTTCGTTGGGCATTGATTTCCTCCTTCATGTCTTGAAATCTGCGAAAATGCGTTTCATGGTGAAATGCATTTCAGCCAAAGTCATGCCGCACGGCGGCAGCATAATACGGGCCTATCGTGATGGGCGCATAGTAAAGCGCCGTCAACAGATAGCCCCGTATATTTTTGATCTTCGTGGTGGTTTCTCGGAGGGAGTCCATCACATAGGTCACATGTTCAAAATCCAGCCGTCGGTATCGCTCCTGCACCTTGGGCGTCGGAATGCTCTCATTGGCAATTCGGATCGTATCGGCGGTGCTGCACAGCACATCACAGATCAGCTCCAGAATGCTTTCCGGGTCATCATAGGGGTAGCTCTCGGCCAGGCGGGAGTAGTCGATTTGCTCCCGCACGTCCGCTTCGACCACCGCTCTCTCCACTTTAGGGCAGTACGATGGATGGATAGATGGATCAGTATAGCTGTTTTCAGTATTGCTTGTATCAGTATAATTTGTTTCCCTTTTTGGGAACTCTGCACTTCCGTTTTCGGGAAGTCTTGAAGTTTCGTTTTGGGAAGTCTGGACTTCCTCTTTTGAATCTTCTTGACTTCCCGTTTTGGGAAGTCTGGGTGAGGCAGACTTCCCCTTGAGCGCATTGGACACGGTTTCCACGAATTGCTTGACATAGATCATGGTCGGCTTGCCCTGGCCCTGCTTCTTCCGCTCGATAAGCCCGACGCCCTTTGTGTCCAACTCCGCCAACAGCCGCACAGCCTTGTTGTGGCCGCAGCACAAGTCCTCCATGATTTCATCGATGGTGTAATAGATGTACACCCGGTCAAAATCATCAAACCAGCCGTTGCGGGCAGACAGGCCCATGCGGTCAAGCATCATGCCATACAGGAGCTTGGCCTCGGTGGACAGGTGCCGGAACTCTGCCCCGGTCACAAGTTGCCGGGGAATCCGGTAGAACGAATAGGACTCGGACTGTCCGCCGTAGAAGTATTCAAAGCTCATCCGGTATTCTCCACGCGCTCGCAAAAGACCAGATAGCGGTACTTCCCGCCGCTGGCATAGGGGTGGCAGGTCAGCAGGGTTATCATGTCTCTGTCCTTCTGAATAAGGATCGCGTTCACGTCATTCGGATTGATGATCTTGATCTCTGTCACAACGTAGGTCAGCGTTCCCCAAATGTTCGTGATCGTCACCTCGTCGCCCACTTCCAGCAGCTCTATTTCCTTGAAGTAAGGGTAGCCGCTGTACCCGCGGTGTCCGGCGATCACGGCATTGCTGTTGACGCCGCCGAGGGGGATGCTGGTCTGTGACAGCACCGCCGCGCCCGCCGCCATGTTCGCCTCTGACGCACCGAGGAAAAGGGGCATTTCCAAGTCCATCTTCGGGATCGTAATGATGCCGAATTTCTCATCGGGCAGGCCGTAATCGGTCAGCTTGAACTGTGACAGCTCATAGGCACTCCGGCTGTCCAGCTTGTCCTGCTTGAAAAGATAGAGCTGCCGATTATAGAACTGCATATCCTCGTAGAGCTGAGCGTATGGGACAGGCTCATGCTGTTCCTCGTTTTCTTCGGCTTTCTCTGCTTCCTCGCGTATCTCGGCAATCGTTTCGCGGTATTCCTCCACGGCCTGCTTGACCTCGATGCTCTTTTCCGCGCCGTCGATCAGCGGCTTTAACGCAAGGGCTGCGCTGGCAAAGGCGAGGCAGATTAGCAGAACAAGAAGGATGAGCTTTACTTTAATGTGCTTCATGCCTGCCTCTCATTCTCTCTCGTCGCATAGCGTACCGCCTCCGCTTCGGCCTTCTCGCGTGCAGGATAGCCCTATAGCCGCCATAACAGGCACCGATCCCGGCCACGGTCAGGCCGCCGTAGATCAAGCCGTGACGGTATTCGTCGCCCCAGGTGGATTCCTCCACGGGCGTAAACTCCGCGTCCTCGATCACACTAACGGCTTCCTCATACTCGGTACGTTCTCCGCGCAGCAGCAGACGGTGGCTGTTCACGCCATAGGGTGTACAGGTGACAAGGGTGCAGAGATCGCGCCCGGCGTCGATCGTCAGCTTGCCCGTGTCCTCCGGCAGAACGGTATAGATCTCGACCACCTTATAGGCCAGGGTCTGCCCCAGCACACGGAGAAAGAAAATGTCGCCCTCTTTCAGAAGGTTCAAGTCGGAAAACATCTTCTGTCCGGCAAGGCCGCTGTGACCGGTCAGTACACAATGGGTTCCTGTACTGCCCACCGGGAGAGAGGAGCCGAGCAAATGCCCCACACCCCGGTCAAGAGTGCTTTCCTCCGTACCGTGATAGATTGGTAGATTGACGCCGATCGCGGGGATCTCCACATAGCCCATGATACCGTCCTCCCGCACATTCAAGAGCGCATCGTAGCTCTCAGACGCTTTTATAAGCGCATCTTTGGTAAAGGGTTTGTCCGGAACGGTCAACAGGGTCTCGTTATAGGCGCTGGCTGCAGCACGGGCAGCGTCAAGCGCGGAAGTGTCCATCTGCTTGATGGCCTCCGTGTACTGTGTCTCAATAAGGCTGCGGTTTTTCTCGGAGAGATAATTGGCGATCAGCGGGTAAAGAATGACAATGAGGGAAACAATCAGCAATAGAGCCAAAAACAGGATTTTCATTTTCTTATTCATACTTTCCCTTCATAGCACAAGAGGGCAGCCGTGGCCGCCCTCTTGTCTGTCAGTATGGATTAGGTATTCTGCGCTTTCTTCTTACTTTTGCGGGTGAGGGCGACGATGCTCACCACACAGAGCGTCAGCATGGAGAGTCCCGCCACGGGGAACATCCAGTTGCCGTAAGAGCCGGTCTGCGGGAGGTCAAAGCCACGGGTGTTGATGACCGTGAACGGGACAAAAGCATTGGCCGAGCTGCCGTCCGGCTCCATGTTGACCTTGTTGCTGTCCACCGTGGCCGAGGCGGTCAGCAGCTTGTGGGCGAGCTGCTTCTGGGGCATGTTGTGATACAGGCCGGGATCGACCGAGGCATAGCGGGGATCGTTCTGAATGAGGCCGAGAACGTCCGTCCCGTAGATGCCGCAAAGGGTTTCACTCTCGGCCTGCGAGATGACGACCTTGATGCTGTCTTTCAGCAGCGTGTAGCCGTTTGCGGTCTGTACCTCCGTCCAGGTGTAGGTATCGTCCTCCAAGCCTTTGAGGATCAGTTTGCCGTCCTTCGTCGGGATGAAGTGGGTAGCGTCCTTTTCCTCGGTTACATGTTCGGTCACATACCAAACGCCCTCGACCTCGTTCAGCTTGCCGACGAGGAAATAACCGTCCGTGTCGTTGTGGACGATGAACTCCACTTTGGAGAAGTCCCCGCGCCCATCGGAAAACTGCTTCGTCATGTCGATGCCGTAGAGATAGACATGGCAATCGTCCACAAGGGTGTCATAGTAGGAGCTGTTCGTGCGCTTCCAGGTGAGGACAACATCGTTGGGATTACCCGCGTCGCCGTAGGTCACAGAGGCATCGCTGTTCACCGTAGCTTTGTAGGTGATGCGAAGGGTGCAGTCGGAGTAACCGCTGTTGACCATACTGGATTTGAGGTACACCTGTCTGCCGGAATTGATCTCCGCCAGGCCGGAGGCGGTCATGGAGATCGTCATAACGCTTGCGCCGTCCGAGGTGGTGTTGTAGGAGGCAAGGAAGCGGTCAGAGGGCTCCGCCCAGGAGGCCACAAGATCGGTACAGCTTTCGTCCTTGAAGAACTCCAACAGCACATCGCCCTTGTTGTAGGTGATACCCTTGCTGAGCGTGTCGATGAAGGTATAATCCGTCAGATAAGACGCGGCGGAGGTGATGCTGGGGAGCGTGCTGACAATCTGATAGTCGATCACGTCGCCCGCCGAGGCTGTTCCGGTGTGGGCGTAACCGTCCGTAATGTCGCTGGTGCTGCCGCCATTCTTGCCCGTGTCGGCCTTGTCCTCACGCAGCGTCTTTTCGAGAGTGGGGATGCCGGTAAGGTTTTTGGGGTACAGGGTCACATCGTAGATCCAGCGGGTCCCGCCGTCGCTGGCGTTGCTGCCGTCAACGGAGGTCATGGGCAGAGAGACGAGGAAAGGTGCGGTAGTATCCGTGACCATTTCCGGGACGCGGGTTTCGATCAGCAAATACAGGCCGAGGGGCAGATTGGCGGCGCTTGTGTGGCCGTAAGCATCCGTCTCGGTCATGGCGACGCCGTGGTTATCATGCGCATAGCGTTCCAGGGCGTTCTTGACCGCGATTGAATTGGCGTCCAGAGAGGCTTTCAGGCCGTCGATCAGCACGTCGGAGCGGTAGTAGTACACGGTCATGCCGTCTACCACTTCATCGGCGGGGGCATAGCGATCTTCGGTGCTGATGCCAATTGCCGAGAGAAAAGCGTTGTTCTGCTCAGTGGGGGCAATACCGTACAGCACTTCAATATGCTCTGCGCTGTCCTCGCTCTCGGTGAAGGTGCGAATATCTGCGACCTTCACATAGGTAAACTCCACACCTTTGATGGCGTACCCGTAGGCGTTGCCGTTGGCGTTCAGCGCAGAGACGCGGGCAGGATCGCCCAGCACGGCCTCCACGCCGCTTTCATCCTTGACGCCGGTGCTGACATAGGAGCTGTCCCATACGCCGTCTTTCTCGGCATTGGTCAGATCGTACTTGTAGATGTCCAGCGAGCCGGTCCGGGATGTGTCAATCGTGGCCTCGTCCACAGGAGCGGCAAAGGCCGTAATAGAAAAGCTGCTCACTACCAAAATAGCGAGCAGCAGCGCAAAGATTTTCTTCAAGTTTCGCGTTCATCCTTTCGTTTCGTAATGATGTAGGGCATGGTCAGAAAGCCCATGACATAGGGAAGCCAGGCAAAGCCCGCGCCTCCTGTTTCGGGGAGCCGGAAAAGCGGGTCGTCAGTGGCGGTCACATAGAGTGTGTAGCAGTTTGTCACGCCATCCACGGTTTCGCTATCCTCTGCGGTGCCGTTGATCTCTACGGGCAGCGTACCAACGTAGAGAGGACTGCCAAGCAGAGAATGACCGACAGGAGCTTGCGTCTCGGTAAGGCGGTAAAGGATCGCACTGTCTGCCCGGAGGCCGCTGAAGGTCACGCTGCCGCCGTCGTCAGTGGTAAGCTGACCGTCAGAGAGGCCGGAACTGGTGCAGCCGCCGGTTTGAACATCGCCACCGCTGCGGGAGAAAACCGCTGTCCAGCTCGCGCCGTTGTCCGTCGAGTATTCCAGGAGGAAGCTCGCCCCGGCAAGAGGCTTTCCGTTCTGATCCTGCTTCTTCACTTCCAGTGTTCCCGGTCTGCGGAGATTGTCGCGTTCCTGGGTAATCGTTACGCCGTGCTCGGTGATTGAGAACGGGTAAACCGTATCGTCGAGCTCATAGCCTTTCGGGGGCGCAAACTCTTGATACTGATAGCTGCCGTAAAGCAGGCTTTCAAAGATCAACTCGCCGTTTGCGTCGGTATAGCCCTCTGTAATCTGATGCCCGCCGCTGTCAAAGAGCCGGAAGCCAGCACCGGAAAGCGGGGTGTCCTCGTAGGCATCGCGCTTGACGATTTTGAGGTTACCCCGGATGGGGGTGTTCGTCATGCTGATCTCCACGGTCTGGCCGTGTTCGGTGACTTCCACCGGGATCGGGTCGCTGTCCAAAACAAAGCCCTCCCGTGTGGCGGTTTCCTGAAGGGTGTAGCTGCCGAGCAGGAGCCCGCTGAAGGTAAGCGTTCCGTCCTCCGGAGTGTCGCCCTCGGCCACAAGGTTCCCGCCGCTGTCCTTGAGCTGGAAATGTACGCCGGGCAACGGCTCGCCGGTTTCCGCATTGGTTTTGAGAACCGACACATTACCACGGGCAAAAAGGTTCGTGGCGTTTACCGTCACCGTCTGGCCGTGCTCGGTCACCTCTACCGGGATCGGGGTCGTGTCCAAGACAAAACCGGGAACCGTCGCCGTCTCCTGCAGGGTGTAGCTGCCAAGCAAAAGTCCGGTAAAGGTCAGCTTGCCGTCACTGGGCGTGTCACCCTCGGCCACGATCTGGCCGTTGCTGTTCGTCAGCGTGAAGTGAACACCGGCTAGCGGCGTGCCAGTTTCGTCAGTCTTGAGGACAGACACATTTCCGCGGGCTATGAAGTTGGTAGCCGTGACAGTCACAAGCTGGCCGCCCTCGGTGATGGAGACCGGGTATAGGGTGCTGTCCAGCACATAACCAGGCAAGGCTGCAGTTTCAGCATAGTAGTAACTGCCCAGCGGGAGATCCGCAAAGGTGATTATGCCGCTGCCGTCTGTGGTTCCGCTACTGATCTGCTGCTTTGCGTTGTCATACAGGGCAAAAGAAACACCCGGCAAGGGATTTCCGTCCTCGTCCAGCTTGGTAAGCTGGATGCTGCCATTCTTCGGTGTGGCCTTTGGCGTGATAACGGTCATGTTGGCCTCAACATAGGTGCTGTCCGTGTCCAGCACACAGGTCACAACGCGCTGCTGGTTATAGGCGTCCGGCTGCCAGAAAAAGAGCTTGGCAGTGTTTTCGCTGTGGCTGCCGTAGGCGGTAATCGTAAAGCTTTGCTCTCCGTAATCCGTGGGGATCTGAATACTGAGCCGGTCGCCACTGTTACCGCTGTATCCGGTGATGCTGGAGCCGTCAGGTAGATTGTGGGACAGGCCGTAGCTGCCGCTGATGCTCTTGCTGATGGTTGCGCTGCCAACGAAATAAGCTCCGTTGGCGTCCTCGGTCAAGGTGAGAGAGGTCGGGCTAAAGCTGATGTTCCCGGTGGAGGGGGAGCTTGCCGCCTGGTCTCGCGCTTTCTGGACAAGGCCGAGGCACCAGTTGTACAGATCCTCATACCCATATTTGCCTCTGATCCAATCGCCGTTGACGTTGAGGTTGAGGTATTGGGGCATCCCTTCACAGTAGTTTTCCGCGCACCAAAAACGGATCGCGTTGGCGGTGGCATACCTGGCCTGCTCGTCGCTAAAGCCGCCCGTGGTCACAGGGTAGCCGTTTTCAAGGATCGCATACAGGCCGGTCAAGGTGCGCTGATCGTAGTAATCCGATCCTTCTACGGTGTGGTAACCGCTGTTATACGGGCTGTCCTTGGAAGTCTGTAAGCAGTAGGCCACTTCTCCTGTGTCCGTGATCCAATGGGAGGGCGTCATCACGTCTACCCACTGACCTTTTGAGGAAAAGGTCTGAAAGTACGAATACATGGAGCCGCTGGTTACGACGGCGTTATCCGCGAAGGCCGTGACCGAAAATGCTGTGCTGAAGATGAGCATAGCGCAGAGCAGCACAGCGATGCTTCTGCGCCATTTGTTCTTGGCTAAGGGCATTGTTCCTCCTTTTTTCGAAGTTTTGGGAGAGGTGATTAACGGGTGGCCTCACCTCCTTTCCCCGGCGGATTGCCCTTGCCGATGGCGGTCATGCGGCCTGGGGTGTAGGGACACTCGGCGTACTTGCAGTACCGATCCTTGCGATACGGTCGGTGACAGCGGCAGCTCCGGCACTCCGGGAAAGGGCCGTCCGCGCCGCTGTCGTAGTGATCGCCTGGCTTGTCCCGCATGAGATTTTCAAATGCCCGATGATCGCCATTGGTATAATACATGGCATACCTCCTTTCGGTGTGGATTAGGGCTTGCGGTATATATAGAAAAAATCCGTTTCATGGTGAAACGGATTAGAACAAGTTGATATAGAGGCTGTATTATGGTATAATAATCCAAAAAAACGAGTCTATCTGACACATCAAACAAGCAGATTCTGATTGTAGTATTGCCTATAGCTAGGAGGTCAACAATCCATGCCTGAGAATGAAGCGTTCTTTTCGGATCAGACAGAGCAATCCGCAACAAAGGCACATATTGTTTCGAGTTACTTTACAGCTTGGTCACGGGTAATCAAGAAATGGGATTGTAGAATGGCTTACATTGACCTGTTTTGTGGGCCGGGTAGATATGATGATAATAAGCCATCTGCACCAATACAGATTATCCAAAGCACTTTGAGTGATCCTGTGCTCATTGAGAAAATGATGTTTCTGTTCAATGACCGCGATGCCGCAAACATCGAATCACTACGGCAGGAGATAACCTCTTTGGATACAGGTAAAAAACTCTCACGAGTTAAGTATTATACCGAGACAATAGATATTGATACTCACAGCAGGCTTGTTATCCCAAGAAATGTACCAGTCCTGTCTTTTGTAGACCCTTTTGGATACAAAGGCCTTACACGGGATCTGATAAACAAACTGATTGCAAATAGCGGCTCTGATTGTATCTTCTTTTTTAATTACAATAGGATCAATATGGCGCTGAGTTCTAATACCAAGTTTGATGACCATCTTGCAGGAATATTTGGAACAGAACGAACAAGCTTATTGAAAGCACAATTGGCGCCATTATCTCCAACCCAGCGGGAGCCTGTTGTCATAGATGCACTGATTGACGCCCTGTTGGAAGATAAAAGCAATTATGTCTTACCTTTCAAGTTCTATAGTACAGAAATGCTCCGTACAAGCCATTTTATAGTGTTTGTAACAAAAAACCCTGTGGCATGCAAAATCATGAAGCAGATCATGTATACGAATAGTGCTAAGGATAACGATGGCGTAGCAACTTTTTCGTTCGAAGATAGTAGAAACTTTGCCGGTAGTTTTTCACAACTATCTTTGTTTGATGGACCGATAAAAGAATTGGAACGTGCTATGATTTCCAAATACCAGGGACAAACTGTGACGGTTCAAGAACTGTGTGATGAGGTCGACTGCGATTTTACAAACCAATTTGTATCAAAAAATGTGACAGATGTATTGAAAAGGATGGAACTTGAAGGGAAGATCGCCGTTGTTGCAGGGAGAAAGATTAAAGTGCGTGGCGGCGTTCCAACTATGCCTAAGAAAGCAACAATTCTTTTTAAGTAGGTGAAACAATGTCTGGAATCTCTAAAATTGAATGGACAGAAGCGACATGGAATCCCATTACAGGCTGTACTAAGTATTCTGCAGGTTGTGAGCATTGCTACGCTGCAACTATGGCAAAGCGCCTGAAAGCGATGGGAAATATTAGGTATGTCAACGGTTTCAATGTAACCATCCATAAGGACTTGTTCCTGCGCCCGCTTGAATGGAAAAAGCCTAAAATGATATTTGTGAATTCTATGTCCGACCTATTTCACGAACAGATTCCGGAAGAGATCATTTTGGAACTGTTCGATGTAATGAACAAAGCAAAATGGCATACCTTTCAGGTACTAACTAAACGATCAGACAGATTAGTTGAGCTCGCACCTAAAATCAACTGGACGCCAAATATTTGGATGGGAGTTTCTGTTGAGAATAGGCGGGCAATACCAAGATGTGAAGCATTGAAACAAACCGGTGCACAAACAAAGTTTATTTCGGCAGAACCCCTATTGGAGTCAATTAAAGATATTGATTTGGACGGGATAGACTGGTTGATTGTCGGCGGAGAATCCGGGGCGGGTTGCCGACCGTTGGAAAAAGAATGGGTTGTCGAACTCCGCGACAAAGCCCAAGATAGTAATACTGCGTTCTTTTTTAAGCAATGGGGAGGATTTCACCACAGTCAATCTGGAAGTGAATTGGATGGTCAACACTATAAAGAGTATCCGGCAATCAGATGTTCTGATTTTTAATACTCTTTTTTCTATCAATATATCCTATCTTCCCATGTTTTTGCTAGTAAACTAAAGTCTGTAAATATATAAGGAAGAATGCCATATTATGAAAGATAGAGAAACAAGAATCGATGAGCAGATTTCAATCTATAGAGCGCATAGTTCATCAAAAGCTCTTTCAAAAGCAAAAAAAGACTATGATAGATGGAACAAATACTCAAATAGAGCAACTATATTTGGACCATTGTTTCTTACAATTCTCTACGCAATTAACCCTTTTGCTACAGAGAAAGTCGTATGCTGGAGAAACGTCATAAATATAGTCCTTACTTGTGCGATTGTAATTATTCTTTTGTTGTTGCATCATAAAGTATTATTCTTTACAGAGGTAGTAAAGAAGATTGAGTTGAGTAAAGAACAAAAGAATATAGAGAACGAGGAATTAGTTGCTGAGAACAGTCTTCTGTTGGCATACCATTCTTTTTCAATCAACGCTGTTCGAGCCCTTGCTGAGAAGCTCCAAAAGGAACAGATAGATTTAGCTGCATGTTCAGAAATAATTGTTTCGTGTTTATATAACTCTTTGTTGATGTTGTTTGACAACGATTATATTACAATTAACATATACGAATTGCGTGATAGAACTGTAAGAATGATCGATACGTTTACGCCATCACAATATGCAGAGAAGAAACGCGAAATAGAGAATCCCCTTCTCTATATCAACCGCTTTGAGGGTATTAGTATCGATGATGAACGTATAAAGGAGTATTACTGCATACGTATTCTTAAAGGTGAAGTCGGAGGAAAGGATAAAAAGTACATTCTTCCAGATTGGCTATCAATTCTTAAGGAGTTTAAATGCGACAAATGGACTGCTGAAGAAAAGGAGGAAATAATAAAGAGCAAAACTCGTAAAGTGTGCTTAAATTCTGGCTTCCTTTATAATCAATATATCGGAATAGAATTCATCCCCAAAGAAGACGTTATAGGCTTTTTGGAAATTATACCCATGAAGAAGGCTAAGCTTTGTTCGGAAGATATTGATTCGATTGCCACAGAAATAAAAGATAGTTTTATTCCGCTACTTAATGTTATTTGGACAGTAAGCGCAATGAGCAGGAAAGGATGAGCATTATGTCTCGTACTGAAATAACAGATGAAGTATTCCAGCAATACATGGAAGGAATCAGAGCAAAGGAAAAGATAATTATTGAGATTAGAAGTCGTAGTGTGAACACCCCCAAATGTGAAGTTTGTGCGTACCACATACAGAAGAAATCTCGTCGTTCTTCTGTAGCTAATCTTTCTGTATCGAAAGCCTCTACATCACAAAAAAAGAAAGCTAGTAGGTTTGCCTAATCCGTTTCACCGTGAAACGTATTTGGGTAACAAAAAAGGGCCGTTTTCACGAATCGTAAAAACGGCCCTGATAGGGGAGATGCTTAAATGGCGGTGGATCGTGCCAACATCATCCCGATATGTAGTTTTTGAAAAGGGAAAGGCTTGTTTTCATACGAAAACAAGCCTTTAATCACACCCTTTGGTGGAGATAAGCGGGATCGAACCGCTGACCTCTTGAATGCCATTCAAGCGCTCTCCCAGCTGAGCTATACCCCCGGATAGAGGGGTGTGATATATACAGTTTTAAGGGTTTTTGCGGTTTAGGTGCGTTCTCACCATGGGGGTGCGTTCTTAATGGGTAGTGCTCCCAGCTGAGCTATACCCCCAGATCACGGGATGCTTTCCCGCGGGCAAGGGTTATATTAGCAGAGCCGCCGGGAAAAGTCAAGGATTATTTTTCGTTCTCGAAGATTTTTTTGCCGTTTTTTCACCGGCCTGCGCAAAAGGCGGGAACTCCCCTGCTCCGGTGAGGCTGGGGCGACCGACATTCGAGGCCTTTTCTAAACATTCCCGAGAATCTGTCTATCTCCGGTCGTGATTATGTTCAAATCCATTTGTCCCAAATTATGCAGGTTCTATAAAAAGAAAGCCGCTATATTGATTTTTTGTTCAAAAATTGTTAAAATATCAAGGCAAAAATGGGTTTTCTGTCTATGATTTCTGCTTGAGCAACAGAAAATTTCCTGCTTCCCGCCGTGGGAGAGAGCGGCGGGAAAACCATCGGAAGTCTATCAAGATAGGGGGAATCATCAAGCATGCGAGATCTCAAGTACTTGACCTACTTTGAAAATCTCCTGCAGGAGGCCAACAACGACCTCATCACTCAGGCAAAGGCCGAGGGCGGCATCGCCGTGGCCTACACCTGTGAGAACGTCCCGGAACCGCTGCTGAACCTGGGCCGCGCCTTTTCCATCCGCCTGCACGCCCCGCACACCGGCAGCATCGACATCGCGACCTATTACATGACCAACCTCCTCTGCGAACCCAGCCGCGCACTGCTCGAACGCGCCGTGGAGGGCGGCTTCAACTTTGCCGACTGCGTCATCACGCCCGACGGCTGCACGATGATGAACCGCGCGGTGGAGAACATGGAGCTGCTGCACACCATGGGCGAGGGCAACCCGAACTTCTTCCACGAGTACATGGAGATTGCCTTCAAGGACACGGAGGCCGACGTCAAGCTCAGCGTACTGCAGTGCACCAACCACATCCTCAAGCCCCTGCACGAACACTACGGCATTGATATCTCCGACAAGTCCATCCGCGAAGCCGTCGCCGAGCACAACCGCATGTGCCGCGCCATCCGCGCGATCGGAGAGTTCCGCAAGGACGAGCACCCGCGCATCACGGGCTATGAATTCCACGTGCTGTGCCTGGCCACTTATGTCTGTCCCACCGCGCTCGTCATCGACAAGCTCGAGGAGACCCTTGAGGAGCTCAAGACCCGCGAGCCGGACGAGAAGGCCGCCCGCGCCCGCGTGCTGGTGGTCGGCTCCGAGGTCGACGACAGCGGGCTCATCAAGCTCATCGAGGAGGCCGGCGCCTACGTCTGCTGCGACCGCTTCTGCTTCGGCTCCTTCCCCGGGCGCAACGAGATCGTGCTCAGCGACGAGGAGGACGCGCTCACGCAGGTCTGCCGCCACTACATCCACGCCTGCCAGTGTCCGCGCATGATGAACATGGAGAAGGTCTACGGGCGCAAGCAGTACGTCATCGACCTGGCGAAGGAGTACCGCGCCGACGGCGTGATCTACGAGCAGGTCAAGTTCTGCGATCCCTGGGCTTACGAGCGCATGCTCGGCTCGACCATGATGCGCGACGACTACAACATGCCCGTCCTGTCGGTCGACCGGCCCTACACCATCGACTCCTCCGCCGGCCAGATGCGCACGCGCGTGCAGGCCTTCGTGGAGAGCATTGAGATCAAGAAGATTCAGAAAGGTGGGCAAGCATGAAGACGGTAGAGAAGATCGTATGCCCCACGCCCAAGGCGGGCGAACAGTCCTGCTCCGGCATTTACGGCAAGGGCAAGGTCCGCAAACGCCGTGAATGGCGCGGCGTCAAGGACACCTTCTATGATTACACCCGCTGGCTCTACCTCCTGGGTGTCATCGGCAAGTTTATCATCAAGCCCCGCAACATCAAGGGCTTCTTCCGCTATCGCTGGATGATGAACTACCTGTTCGTGCCGCACGGCATGGACAAGTTCACCATCGGTCTGCGCGACGAGGCGCTGCGCATGACGCACATCGCCATGAACTACGTCATTGCCGACGTGACCCAGGCCATTGACAACTGCTTCCGCGGCGACCGCCGCGTCGGCAACGACAAGGCCTATTCCGACCGCTGCGTCATCACCGACGAGAACTCCATGACCTGCTTCATGATGGGCTTTGACCCGAAGGTCGTGCCCGCCATCCTGCGCGAGGTGCCGACGATGTTCGCCGGCAACATCTTCAACCAGTTCTCCGTGACGCACTACCTCGACGTGGCGCAGGAGCACGGTCTGCCCGGCGACGTCTGCCCCATGCCCGAGGCCGAGGCCGGTATCTCCATCGACGACGACTTCTGCGTGCTCGGCTGCTGCGCCGTGCAGAACAACACCACCTGCGACGGCTCGCTCATGGGCAACGGCATCATCGCCAAGCGCCTGGAGCGCGAGTACGGCATCCCCACCTTCCAGCTGGCCGCCCCGCTGCGCCACAAGGAGGACGACGTGCTGGAGTACGCCGCCCAGAACATCAAGGACGCCATCGCCTTCATCGAGAAGCACACCGGCGTCGCCTGGAGCTGGGATACCTACTTTGCCGCCGCCAAGCGTGTCAACGACGCCACCCGCAAGCGCGTGGCGCAGCTGGAGATCAACTGCACCAATTACCCGCAGTTCGTCGGCGCGGTGTTCAGCCTCTATAACGACACCAACTACATGGGCAACTGCGGCCGCAACGAGGAGTTCTGCCGCAAGGACAAGAAGCTGCTTGCGCTGGCCGAGCGCGGCCTGGCCGCCAAGCACATGATGGCCAGGGAGTACCGCCACCGCTGTATCGTCTGGGGCGTGCAGCCGCAGTACCTTATCGACATGCTCTACTGGCTCGTCCAGTGCTGGGGCGTCGTGCCGCTCACGGACATGCTCTCCATGGTCAACACCGACATGATCGCCGAGGAGGACACCCCGGAAAACCGCGAGCAGGCCTACCGTGACATGGCCATGCTCAACATGGAAATGATCATGCGCAACCACACCCACGGCGGCTATAAGGTGCTCGTGGACGAGCTCTGGGAGATTTGCGAGAAGATGAACGCCGACATGGTCATGATGTGGGAGCACATGAGCTGCAAGGCGCTGACCGGCATGCACGGCATGTTTGAGGAGCAGGCCCGCGAGCGCGGCATTCACATCATGTGGGTCTCGCACGACCTCTGCGATCCGCGCGTCTTCACCCGCCAGGCCATCCGCGACCAGGTCAACCTCTACATGCGCACCGTCATGCGCGAGGAGCCGCTGGATCCGGCCATCGAGGTCATCGACGACAACGAGGCGTGGTAATCGGAAAGGAGAGCAACAATGAATAAACTGCTGAAATTCTGCCTGAGCCTGGTCGGCATCGTTCTGGGCCTGTTCGTGGTGACCTTCACGGTCTACTTCTTCAACCTCGACATGAAGCTCACCAGCGCCGTGGCCCCCCTTCTCCAGAAGTGGTACGACCACATGGAGCACAACCAGTACCTGTAACATAAGTCCTGCGCGGGCTGTGCCGGATGGCGCAGCCCGCGTTTTCAACATGGCGAAGCTGGATTTTCAGAAAAACCGATTCGCTTGATCCTTATGGAATTTGATTCACCGTATAGGTATCCCGTTCAATGGAAAGATCGTATTCCGTCTTCTCTCCGTCCGGGGAAGTCAGCGTCAGAACGGTATTGCCCGCTCTTTTGAACTCGGCGTGAACCGTATAGTCTTCCACCGCGTCCAGATAGACGATCTCCACCGTGCCGTAGCGATCATCCGCCAGCGAGGCCGTATAGTTGTCGTCAAAGGGATGGTCCTCGCTGTTCCCCAATATCTCCGTGCTGTATACGGGAGGGTTCAGGAGACAGACTGCCGTTGACACAAGGATGACCGCCATGCTGACGGCTGCGCCGACAGTTCGGATCTTCCTGTCCTCAAAGATCGCCAAAGGATAGAGGAGCATCGCGCAGATGCAGAAGAGGCAGATCAAACTGTATTTCGGCATGTAGAACAGAAAATCCGAGAAATACTTCAGATAGGAATAGGCGGTCAATAAGATCATCGGAAACAGGATCAGGTAGCCCCACCATTTCCCTTTCTTCATATAGTATCCAATAAAGCCCATGGGGAAGCAGAGAAGCGTCCAGATAAACCAGAACCTGTAGTAGACGAACAGCCCCCAGCCGAGGCTGCTGAAGGGCACCTGCAGCAGATAGACCAGCGGCTGACTGATCAGGAAAAAGACGAAGCATTTCAGCGCGGAATCCAGATTCGACTTGCTGTTCATAATGATGACGATGCCAAAAAAGATCCACACCTCAAAGGTGACGGTTATGGCATTGAACGAGGTGTAGCGGAGGGCCGGAATGATCGCCATGGCTGCGGTAAAGGCGCCGGCGATGACGGCCGCCAGGATGAGCTTCGGCCAGCTCAGGTCGAGCCCGCCAAAGAGTTTTTTGATTGCATTTTTCATCCGATATCCTCTTTCTCGCCGCTGGACTGAGGCTCAGTCCGGGCGGTCTCTTTTTTCTCCACGCGGCGGTAGAGCCAGAGGCCGAGCCCGCCGATCAGCAGCATCCCGGCAAAGAGCAGCGCTGCGGCAAGATAATTCCTTTCCCCTGCCTTCGCGCCGACCAGCACCGTCATCAGGACGCCGGGGATGCGCCCGAGGCTGATCGTCAGCAGCCAGACCCAGATCCTGATATCCGTCAGCCCCGCGACATAGCCGATCACGTCCTTTGGCGCGCCGGGGATGATATAGCAGAGCACCATCAACAGCTTCCAACGCGGCGAGTTAAGCAGGAAGCGGACGGAGCGCAGCTGCCTGTCCGACACAAAAAGCCGCACAAAGGGCAGCCCAAGCCGGCGCACCAGCAGGAAGACGGCAAGGCCGCCCGACACACAGCCTGCGAGGACGAGCAGCGTCCCCTCTGCGCTGCCGAAGGCATAGCCCGCGGCGAGCTCCAGCGGCCCCGCCGGGATCACGGAGGCGATCACCTGCAGCGCGGCAAGCAGCAGCGTAACGAGCTTACCCTTTACGCCCATGGCCTGCACCGCCTGGCTGAAAGTCTCGGGGTCCTTGAGCTGGCGGCTCATGAGCACGCCCGCCCAGATCAGCAGTCCCACAAGGAGCGCGAAGAGAACGGCGGCGGCGCAAGCGCGGAGCCGACGACTGTTATCCGGTTTTTGTACGTTCTGTTTGATGCTTGCTCGCCTCTTGACAGCATGCTCGGGGATATCCCCCTGCGCCTGTATTGTAGCCGCGCCATCCCCCGCCGTCAAGGAAACAAAGTATGAACTGCCGCCGCTCCCTCTCTGTTCGTCGTCCGCGGGGAGGACGGCGTTCTTTTCTTCTGCGACGCCTTGCGCTACAATGAAAGAGAAAAATACGTGAAAAGGGATCCTGCGCTGCATACTGTGACCTTTTCACAGAAACGGCGTTTATAGGGTGAAAGGAGGGATCCGGATGGACGATCCCCAAATCGTGGAACTGTTCTGGCAGCGCTCCGAGCGGGCGATCCCGGAGGCGGAGCGCAAATACGGCTCCTACTGCCGGAGCATCGCGTCGCGGCTGCTGCGAAGCCCGGAGGACGCCGAGGAATGCCTGAACGACACCTGGCTGCGCGCCTGGAACAGTATGCCCGAAAACCGTCCCGAGCGACTGGGGCCGTATCTCGGGCGGCTCACCCGCTGGCTCTGTCTCGACCGCCTGCGCGGCGAGGGGCGGCAGAAGCGCGGCGGGCAGGAAACGCTCCTGGTCTATGAGGAGCTGGAGGAGGTGCTCGCCGGGTCGCAGGCGCCGGAGCGGGAGCTGGAGCAGAAGGAGCTGGCCGCGGCGATCGGCCGTTTTCTCGCCGCGCTCGCCGCCGGGGAGCGGACAATGTTCCTCGCCCGCTACTGGTACGGCCTGCCGCTGAGCGAGATCGCGGAGCGGCTCGGCTGCAGTCTCGGCAAGGTCAAGACCACGCTGTACCGCACACGGAAAAAGCTGCAGAGGCAGCTGAGAGAGGAGGACTATCTGTGACGACACAGGATCTGATGGAAGCGCTGAACCGCACGGACGAGCGCTGGCTGCTCGAGGCTGAGGAGCGGCTGAAGCTGAAGACAAGGCGTATCCCCCGCAGGAAGCTCGGCTACGCGCTGCTGGTAGCAGCAGCGCTGGTGTTCCTGCTCGGCTGCGCCGCGGTATTGAGTCATCTGCGCGCCGAGGTACCGGAAAACGGCGTGCATTACACCGTTATGGACGCCGAGGGCATCCATGACATCAATCTGCCGGACACCGCCATGGTCGTCCGCGTAGACTGCGAGGCGCAGGGCAGGCTTCCCGTGCTGCGCCCCGGCTGGCTGCCGGAGGGTCTGCCCGAGCCGGGTACCGCCGCCGGTCTTGATTACAGTCTGCTTCGCCTGCTGCGGGACGGCAGCGAGCTCGAGCTCTATCCCGGCTGGCGCGTGCGCCCGTTCGAAACGCTGCTGGCGGAGGCCGGCCTGACGGCGGAGGAGGCCGAGTGCTGGTACGTCGGCTACCACTGGGAGAAGCCCAACGCCGCCCTGCTGGAAATCCGCGCGATGGACTGCTGCTCCATCCACGAGCGGGATCTGCTGCTCGGCATGGACGGCGGCACGGCGGAGCTCGTCGCCGAGGGGACGCGCGGCAGCTACGAGATGCTGGAGATCCGCGTGGACTACACGGACTTTTACGAGGCGAGCGGCCATCCGCGCCCGGCGGCGGAATCTGTAAAAAACTATCTCTTCCTCTTCGAGCCGCAGGAGCAGTACCTGCTCTTCCTCGGCGGGAGCGACTCGGACTATTCCTTCGAGACGCTCGAGAAGATCGCTGACGGCCTTGAGGTGCGCCTCACCGGGCTGATCTTCGGGGAACGTACCGGCTCCTGGCCCTACTGCATGCTCGACCTCGGCCGCGGCTAAGCGCCAATAATACTAATACCTGATAAAAAGCTTTAGAAAGATTTCCGAGACAGAATTGCGCCAGACGGAGCAGCGGCCGCAGAGCATACTGTCTTCGGCGCAATTCTGGCCGAAAGGATTCAAAGGTTTTTATTATGTGTTAGTATAAGTTTCTTTTTTATCCTCCGGTACCTTTTACCGGAGGATAAAATGTTAGGGAGGTGTATCATGAAAAAGAAATGGACTTGCTTCGTCCTAATTATTGTACTCTGTCTTTCCCTTCCTGCTTGCGGAGGAAAGACTGTGCCATCAGATCGTGATGACAGTATACCCAGCCCTGAAAGCGACTATGGTTATCAGCTTGTACATGAAAAGCTACCTGGCGAAATGGTTTTGGCGGTATCTCAGTATGCTGCCGGTAAATCAATCTATCTCTGTGGGATGGATGCCAGCAGCAAACCGCTCCTGTATAACTATAACTTTGATAACGGAGAACTGCTTTCATATCCAATACCGAGCGACATTTCCTATCTTCACGCCTGCTGCCCATCCGCCGATGGGGTGGCAGTCCTGGCTGGTGACTATCCGGTCTTTTGGAAAAACGCTCAAAAGAATGATGTGGAAAATCGCCAGGATCAGTATGCTCTATTCCTACTCCTTTTTGATAAAGACGGAGGGCTTGAGACATCGATCCCTTTGGATTTGCCATATTCGCAGGGAGCAAGTTTTTACTCTCTTTTGTATGCAGATAGCTGCTTTTATTTGCTCGATGCATCAACGCTGTACCAAATAAGCACAGATGGAGTGATACTGAACCAGCGGCACCTGGAGGGCGGTTTGTTCATCTCTCAGGCGCTTTCGCCCCAAGGTTTAGCGGTGGCGCTGTATAGTTCATCTCTTGATGGCGGCGATAATGCTGCCCATGTTGAACGCCTCGTTTCCCCAGAGCAATTCACATTTGAAACGCTTTATTCCGATCCTGACAGCCTGCTCGCGGGCATCGGCTTTGCCGACGATAGAATGCTTCTTCGAATGGATGGTGAATTGTCGCAGCTCTCACCGGGTGAGGGTGAAATCCAAGCGGTGTTTCGTTTTCGGGAAAACGGGATTTCTGCTCCGTATGATACAATATTTCAAATAGATACCGTTCTTTTCCTCGCAGGAAGAAACCAGTCTAGTATTGACTATCTGGTGTATGGTGAGAATCCCAAAACAGAGGAACTTCTTCTTTGGGTGCCTTATTCTGCAGAAATGCTTCCTGCCTTGGTTGCCGGCTTCAATCGTGACAATAGCAGGTATCATATTCAAGTTGAATATGTCGACTCGAACGATTCCACTTTACAGGCCAAGATTGTAGCAGGCGAAGGCCCGGATTTGTTTTTTACGGGTACCGGTAGTATGTTTACTTCCTACCAGAATGAAGCAGTTTTTGAAGATTTGCTTCCCTATCTTGATAGCAGTACAGTTGTAAATCGTGACAGTCTGTTCCCAAGCATTTTGGATGCCATTATGCTGGATGGGAAATTATATACGTTTCCCATCGACATGGAGCTATATACTATGGTTTGTACACGCCCAGACCTTGTTACTGAGAAAATGAGCTTCATGGATACAATGAATCTGCCGGAAATTGAGAGTGGAAGCATGCGTTATATTACGGCTGAATGCTCTCGTACAGTAATGTGGCAATGGCTCAGCAATATGTATCAAGCAAATCACATAGATTCAATGCAAGGCACATGCGAGTTTGATACTCCTGAATATGTAGACTTGCTAAAAAGCTGTATGTTGGCAACTCCTGATGAGTCAGGCCTCTCACTCGATGAAATCCCATATTTGTTTTATCATGACAGCTTTCCCGGCTTAGGGCGATTGCTTTTCTGGCAAGTACAGTGTGGAGATAATTACTGCTTCGCTCCGGGAATGGGAGTTGGCCTCACTGTCCCTGATGCTTTTTCGATTGCAAAATCGAGTCTCCATAAAGACGGCGCTTGGGCGTTTGTTGAATACGCCTTTACGCAAGACCTACCGGATGATCCGCGTTTTGTCCTTCCCGCATCTAAAACATCTCTGACCAGGCTATTGGAGAGCGGAAAAACAACGGGGTTTTGGTATGATCCGAAGCGGGATTATATTATACTAGATGAATATGCGGTTAGCATTTTCAATGAACTGATTTCTCGTCCGGTGGCATTGATGAACCGATACCCGGAGCTAACACAGATAATAAACGAAGAAGCTGAAAAGTTCTTTGCAGGTGACTGCTCTGCGGAGGACGCTGCCAGAGCAACACAATCCCGAGCTGCCATCTTTATTGCGGAGCGATTCGGGTAAAAACTGTATATACGCTACTGAAGCAAATTCAAGGAAGAATATTTATTTGTTCTAACACATTTGTGCTTATAGTATTTGACGAGCCAGATGCTTCATGTTAGCCTGATTGCTGGCTTCGTGCGCTCATTTTGCGAAAGTTTCCCCAAAGATCTCGAAATAAGCTCGCTCTTGTGGCTATTTTGCCGTTTTCGAGCCAACTTTTCACCAATTGTTTGCTGAAGCGGCTTTAATCAGCGTTTACTCAGGTGTTAGTACAAGGACAGAAAAATCCCATCCGAATGATCGGATGGGATTTTTCTGTCCTTGCGGTTCTGTTGGCGCTCCCCTACCGCTTGTAGTGGTGCGCGTCCTGCAGAACCATCTCCTTGACCTTGAGCAGACGCACCTTGGTGGAGTTCTCGTTTTCCTCGAGCTTCATGGTGATGTACTTGATGTTCTCCTCGAGCTCGGGGATCATGACGTACTCCAGGGCGTTGACGCGGCGGCGGGTCTTCTCGATCTCTTCCGCGAGCAGCTGCATGGTCTTCTCGACCTCGGCCAGCTCCAGCATATCCTGGAACACACGCGCGAGCTTGTCCAGCGCGTCGTCCAGTTCGCCGGAGGTCTGGGCAAAGCCGTAGGGATAGATCTCCGAGGGGTCGTTGTTCTTCGTGTGGAAGCTGTAGCGCGGAACGTTGACGCTCATGATGTTCTGATATGTCATATCCAGCTCCACGCTCTGGCGCGGATAGAGCAGCGCCTGCTCCATCATCTCGGGGGACATGATGGCGCTTGCCACCTGCAGGGAACCGAAGGCCTCGGTCAGCCCCTTCTCCACGATGCCGCGCAGCTCCTTGTTGCGCTTGACCACGTCCATGAACTGGCGCATCAGCTCGTCGCGCTTGTCCTTGAGGAGCTTGTGGCCGCGGCGGGCGGTCTTGAGCCGCCCCTTGAGCTGATTGAGCACCATGCGGGTCGGGGTAATTGCGGTTTTAGCCAAAAAGTTTCACCTCCGTCAATGTGTTGTTTCCCAGAGGGATCACTTCTGAGGCAAATACTTTTCGATCATCTCGGGCTTGATGCGCTTGAGCTCGCGCTTGGGCAGGATGGCCAGCAGCTCCCAGCCGAGATCCAGCGTCTCCTGGATGGAGCGGTTGGTGGAGTTGCCCTGGGAGACGTAGCGCTTCTCAAATTCGTCGGCGAACTTGGCGAAAAGCTTGTCGTCATCCGAGAGGGCGGCCTCGCCCAGAATGGTCATGAGTTCCTTGGCGTCCTTGCCGCGGGAATAGGCGGCGAAGAGCTGGTTCATGGTGCCGGCATGGTCCTCGCGGGTCTTGCCGACGCCGATACCCTTGTCCTTCAGACGGCTCAGGGAGGGCAGCACGTCCACCGGCGGCACGATGCCCTTGCGGTACAGCTCGCGGCTGAGGATGATCTGGCCTTCGGTGATGTAGCCGGTGAGGTCGGGGATGGGGTGGGTCTTGTCGTCCTCGGGCATGGTCAGGATCGGGATCATGGTGATCGAGCCCTTCTTGCCCTGGCGGCGGCCGGCGCGCTCATAGAGCGTGGCCAGGTCGGTGTACAGGTAGCCGGGGTAGCCGCGGCGGCCGGGGACTTCCTTCTTGGCGGCGGAGACCTCGCGCAGCGCCTCGGCGTAGTTGGTGATGTCGGTCAGGATGACCAGCACCTGCATGTCCTTCTCGAAGGCCAGGTACTCCGCGGCGGTCAGCGCGACGCGCGGGGTGGCGATACGCTCGACGGCGGGGTCGTTGGCGAGGTTGGAGAAGACGACGGTGCGGTCGATGGCGCCGGTGCGGCGGAAGTCGTTGATGAAGTACTCGGACTCCTCGAAGGTGATGCCGATGGCGGCGAAGACGACCGCAAAGGTCTCATTGTCGCCCAGGACGCGCGCCTGGCGCGCGATCTGCGCGGCGAGGGCGGCGTGCGGCAGGCCGGAGCCGGAGAAGATCGGCAGCTTCTGGCCGCGTACCAGGGTGTTCAGGCCGTCGATGGTGGAAACGCCGGTCTGGATGAACTCGGCCGGGTAGGCGCGGGCGGAGGGGTTCATAGGCAGGCCGTTGATGTCCATATGGGCGTCGGCCAGGATGTCGGGGCCGCCGTCGATGGGCTGGCCCATGCCGTTGAAGACGCGGCCCAGCATGTCCTCGCTCACGGCGAGCTGCTGGGGGTGACCCAGGAAGCGGACCTTGGATTCGGCAAGGTTGATGCCCTGGGCGGACTCGAACAGCTGCACGACCGCGCGGTCGCCCTCGACCTCGAGCACCTTGCAGCGGCGCACGTCGCCGTTGGGCAGCTCGATCTCGCCCAGCTCGTCGTAGGTGACGCCCTCGACATGCTCGACGACCATCAGGGGGCTCGCGATCTCATGGATGGTTTTGTATTCTTTGATCATGCGTCCTCACCTCCGGCAATGACTTCTTCGATCTCGCTCTTCATCTGCTCCTCGATAGCGTCGTACTCGGCGTCGACGAGATCCTCAACGATCATCTTAGCGCGGCCGACCTTCTCGCGGGAGGGGATGGCAAAGAGCTTGTTCATATCGGCGCCCTTGGCAAGCGCGTCGCGGGAGAGGCTGTCGAAGAGGAGCACCATGTTCATCAGACGGTACTGCTTGCGGTACGTGGAGTAGGCGTCCTCATCCACGAAGGCGTTCTGCTGCAGGAAGTCCTCACGGATGCTCTTGGCGGTCTCCATGGTGAGGCGGTCGGCGGGAGAGAGGGCGTCCTGACCGACGAGGCGGACGATCTCCTGCAGCTCGCTCTCCTCCTGGAGGATGTGCATGGCGCGGGTACGGTTCTGCATATAGGCCTCGCCGAACTGCTCGGTATACCAGGGCGTCAGGGTGTCGAGGTAGAGGGAGTAGGAGGTCAGCCAGTTGATGGCCGGGAAGTGGCGGGCGTAAGCCAGGCTGGAGTCCAGCGCCCAGAAGACCTTGACGATGCGCATCGTGGCCTGGGAGACGGGCTCGGAGATATCGCCGCCCGGAGGCGACACGGCGCCGATGGCCGTGACGGAGCCGCGGCGGGTATCCTTGCCGAGGCATTCGACCACACCGGCGCGCTCGTAGAACTGGCTCAGACGGGAGGCGAGGTAGGCGGGATAGCCCTCTTCGCCGGGCATCTCTTCCAGACGGCCGGACATCTCGCGCAGAGCCTCGGCCCAACGGGAGGTGGAGTCGGCCAGAACGGCGACGTCATAGCCCATGTCGCGGAAATACTCGGCGATGGTGATGCCGGTGTAGATGGAGGCCTCGCGCGCGGCCACAGGCATGTCGGAGGTGTTGGCGATCAGCACGGTGCGCTTCATCAGCGGCTCGCCGTTGCGCGGGTCCTTCAGCTCGGGGAACTCCATCAGAACGTCGGTCATCTCGTTGCCGCGCTCGCCGCAGCCGATGTAGATGACGATGTCCACGTCCGACCACTTGGCCAGCTGGTGCTGCACAACGGTCTTGCCCGAGCCGAAGGGGCCGGGAACGGCCGCGGTGCCGCCCTTGGCGATGGGGAACAGGGTGTCGATGATGCGCTGGCCGCTGTTCATGGGGCGGCTGGGCACATACTTGCGGGTGTAGGGGCGCGGGATACGCACGGGCCAGCGCTGCACCATGCTGAGCTCATGGATGTTGCCGCGGTCATCGCGCAGCTTGGCAACGATATCGTCCACATGGAAGCTGCCCGCCTCGATGCTCACGACCTCGCCGGAGACGCGGTAGGGAACCATGATTTTGTGGAGGATGGCGCTGGTCTCCTGGACGGTGCCAAGCACGTCGCCCGCGACAAGCTTATCGCCCACCCGGGCGACGGGCACGAAGTCCCAGACCTTCTCGCGGTTCAGCGCGGGCACCGAAATGCCGCGGGTGATGCAGTCCCCGGAGATGGCGCGCATCTCGGGCAGCGGGCGCTGGATGCCGTCATAGATGTTGTCGAGCATGCCGGGACCGAGCTCCACGGACATCGGCATCCCGGTGGTCACGACCTCGGCGCCGGGTCCGAGACCGGAGGTCTCCTCATAGACCTGGATGGAGGCGCGATCGCCCGTCATATTCAGGATCTCGCCGATCAGCTGGTGAGAGCCCACGCGCACAACGTCTGAGACGTTGGCGTCCGCCAGGCCCTCGGCCACGACCAGCGGGCCGGATACTTTGGTAATTCTTCCGCTCATTTGCGTACTTCCTTTCAATCAGTATAAAGGAACCTGTCGGGAGCTCAGTCTCCCAGGATATTGGTGCCGACGGCGCGTTCTACCGCGGAGCGCAGGGCATTCTGCCCCAAGCCGATGGACCCGTCCCGCCCGGGGATCAGGATGATGGCCGGTTTGGGGCTGTCCTTAAAGCGGTCGATCTCCCGCTCCAGCTGGGCGGCGAGGTTCTCCTCGATGTAGATGATCGCATAGTCCTCGCTCTCGCGCGTGAGACGGCGCAGGATCTGCGAGGCCTCCTCGGCGTTCGCCGCGGGGCATGCCTCGAGGCCGAGCGCCTTGAAGCCCATGACGGTCTCGCGACCGCCGATCACAGCAATTTTAAGCATACAGATCACGCAGCCTTTCCCGGATGGTCTCCGGCGCGATGCCGGCCAGACGCCCCGTGAGGATCATGCGCACGGCGGTGATCTCCCCTTCCACGGCCGCGAGATAGGCGACCAGGGCCTCGCTGCCGTAGCTGACGAGCTTCGCCTCGCGCAGATAGCGGTTCACGGCGTTGTCGCAGCTGCGCTCAAAGGCAGTCTGCGCGCCGCCCGCCGCCGCCTGGGCGCCGAGTGCTGCCGCGTCGGCCAGCCGGTCGGAGGCGAAGAGCGCCGCGAGGGCCTCCCCGTCCGCCGCCGCGGCAATACGCGCGGGATCGACGCTGCCGCCGGGGATCAGGACCTCCTGCAGGAAGTCCGCACTCTTTTTCATGCGCAGGGTGCGCACGGCAGAGCGGAGATTGGCGGTGTCGATCAGCAGGCTGACATAGCCCTTGAGGAAGCTGCCGCCGACAGAGTCGGCAGTCTGCTTCATCTCGGCGAAGTAGGCCTTGTCAAGCTCGAAATCCGCCTTCTGGGGGTTCTCCGTGCGGGCAAGGGTCTCGCGCGCGTGCAGCAGCGCCTCGCCGAAGAGCTTCGGCAGCTCGCTCACGCGCTCCTCGCGGTAGGCCTCGAGCAGCTTCTGCGGCGCGATGCGCCCGGAGGCGCTCATAATGCGCAGCGGGTCCTGCCCCGTGGCCTCGGCCTTGAGGACGGTCTTGGCGTTGTGGACGTCGTACTTCATGCGGAAGAGATCGACGATGCCCCTGTCGGGAGCCATCGCGTCCATCTCCGTGAAAATGCGGTTGCGCCGCTCTGCAAGCGCCTTCTCGATCTCCGCCGCGCTGCAGCCGGAGAGGTCGCCGTAGCCGCAGTCGGTCAGGAGCTTGGCCGCATCCTCAAAGGAGGCCGCGTCCAGCATGCGGCTGGCACGCTCGGCGCTGAGGAGCTTCGGCTCCCGCGCGCGCAGCATGGCCGACAGGCTCAGATACGCTTCTTTTTTCGTAGCCAACTTCTTCCCTCCTCACGTCTCACGCGAAGAGGACGCCGGCGATCCGGGAGGCCATTTCCGCGCGGGCCAGGTCCATCTGCAGCTCGAGCGTGCAGTTGGTCTCCACGCTGCCGCGGCGCAGGATGAGGCCGCCGATGAAGTCCCGCGTCTCGTCGGAGAGCGTGAGACGGCCGTTTTCGACGCGCGCGTTCACGAGATCCACGAGCTTTTCGCCCACGCGCCTGCGGTCGCGGGCGTTGAGGATGATCTCCTCCTCCCCCGTCACGACCGCCTCTGCGGCGAGAGAGGCCAGATACGCGGCGTACTCCTCGTCCGGCAGCGCGACGATCTTGCTCTGGGCGAGCACGAAGCATTCCTCAATGCTCTTCTGCTTGACAGCCAGCAGCTCCTTGCGGCTCTCCATGCGGGCGATTCTCTCCAGGCTCTCGGCGGAGTCTTCGCAGTCCTTCACACCGGCGCGTATTTTCTCGCTGTACAGCACGGCGGCCTCTTTTTCCTGCTCCTCGCGGAGCGCAGCGGCCTGCTGCTCAGCCTGCGCAAGGATCTCGTCGGCCCTGGCTTTGGCGTCGGCCTGGATATGCGCAATGATTTTTTCCGTGCCTTTCATAGCAACTCCTATCCGGGTGCGATCAGAGAGCGATCGCGTTGAGCATCATGAAGGAAGCAAGCAGAGACAGAATGGCGTAGAACTCCACGGTAATGCAGAGGATCATGCCCTTGGACCAGTCGTCCGGCTTCTTGGCGAGGATGTTGATGGACGCAGCGGCGACCTTGCCCTGGGCAATACCGGAGAGCAGACCGCCGAAGCCGATGGGAAGGCAGGCGGCAAGCACCTGCATGCCCTGCGCCACGGTGACAGCGTCGCCGACGGCGGCGAGCTTGCTGTACGCGAGGAACCAGATAACGAAGCCGTACAGACCCTGGGTGCCGGGGATGACCTGCAGGATCATGGCCTTGCCGAACTTGCTGGGATCCTCGGAGACGAGGCCCGCGCCCGCTTCACCGGCGATGCCGGTACCCTTGGCAGAGCCGATGCCCGCCATGAACGCCGCGATGCCCGCGCCCAGCAGACCGAGGGCGTACCCGCTGATGCTGTTGAGAAATTCCATTTTTGTTTCCTCCTAATTGTTTTGTATGGATACTTTTTTACTCTTCGGGATTGATGTACTTGGTGCGAACCTTCATCGGCTCGAAGGGCTTGCCGCCGTCCTGATAGAACTTGCCGAAGAACTCCAGGCACTGCAGACGCAGGTCATGCACGAAGCAGCCCAGCAGGTTCAGCGCGAAGTTCAGCGCGTGACCGATCAGGAAGATGAGGATGAAGGCGATGCCGGAGGCGATCGTCACGCCGTTTTTCGAGGGCATGGCGGCGATGGTGTTGAACACCTGCGCCACGACGCCGCCGGCGAGCATCAGCGCCATGATACGCGAGTAGCTCAGGATGTCCCCGAACCAGCCCGTGAGGGTGTTGTAAATGCAGCCGAAGGGGGCTGTGAGCTTGCCGATGCCCTTGGCGCCTCTGGTGGAGCCGAAGAGCAGCAGCACCGCGCCCGCGATCAGCACCGCAAGGCCGACGGTATGAAGCGTGCCGTTCGTCTTGAAGACGAGCATCTGCAGCGCGAGCATCACGCCGCCGACCAGGATGATCCACTGCGAGCCC
Organism: Clostridiales bacterium UBA3758; assembly: GCA_002371675.1. GTDB lineage: Bacteria > Bacillota > Clostridia > Oscillospirales > Oscillospiraceae > Limivicinus. The sequence continues at coordinate 3,709 of DFGE01000030.1, read as the reverse complement.
TCTTCAAAGAGCGCCCCCGCCACGTCGCCCTTCCTGCATTTCTGCACGAAGGAGACGGCCATGCCGGTGTTGAGATGCAGCACGCCGAGCACCATCGCGCCGTAGAGGACCATGTTGCTGTCCTCGACGGGGCTGAACAGATGCGGCAGGCCCTTCCAGCTCGAGCCGAACATCCCGGCGATGATCTCCGGGGCGTTGCCGAAGAATCCGCCCGTGAGCGCGCCCATGATGAAGGTGGAGATGCCGCCGTAGAGAAGCAGCTGGCAGAAGGCCAGCGTGCCGCCGCGGGGCTTGATCTTCTTCATTGCCACGAGCGCCGCGGCGATCATGATGAGACCGTAGCCCATGTCCGCCATCATGAGGCCGTAAAACAGGATGAAGAAGGGGGCCATGATGGGGTTGGCGTCCACCGAGCCGTAAGCCGGGAGGCTGTACATATCGGTGACCATGTTGAGGGCGTTGGAAAACTTGTTGTTGCGGAGCTTGACGGGGACCTGCGCGTATTCCTCCTCGCTCGGATCCTCGCACTCCCAGGCGCAGTCATAGGCCGCGAAGAGCCCGGCGAGCTCCTCCTCTTTCTCGGCTGGCATCCAGCCCTCGAGGAAGATAACGCTGTCCGACTCTGCGAGGTGCTCCTCCGCCTCGGCCATGCCGACGCGCGTATTCAGCCGGTCGCAGGCCAGCTTGAGCTCGTCCCGATGCCCGGCCTCCGACTTGATCTCCTCGGCGAGCGCAGCCTTCTCGGCAGCGAGCTCCTCCAGCGCTTTGCATTCGCGCAGCTCGGCCTCCTTCGCCGTACCGGTAAGGCCGCCGAAGCTCACGGCGTTGAAGCCCTGTCCGCGCAGCGCCTCCTGTGCGGCGGGGAGATATTCCTTGGTACACAGCAGCAGCACATACTGCTCTTTCTTGTCCTGCGAAACGGGGAACAGCTCCGCCTCCTCGACGGCCTCCGCGAGCGCCTGCTCCGCGGGAGCAAGGCCGCCCTTGAGAGGCAGCGTCCCGAAGACGAGGGCTGCGCGCTCGGTGCCCGCTGTTTCGAGAGGCAGATCCAGCGCGAGCCAGGGCTGCAGCGATTCAATCACGCCGCGCCGTCTGCTCTCCTCCGCCGCGATATGGCGGATGCGCTCATCGGCGTCCGCGATCTTCCGGGCGAGGGCGAGGCTCTCCTCCCCCTCCTTCTCCAGAAAGCTGTTTTCCGGCAGCTCCGGCTTCGCGCTGAGCAGCGGAGACTTGGCCGGCGCGTATCTTCCGAGGAGTGCGAGTGCCTTTTCATAAGCGGCCTGCTCGCTCTTGAGCGCCATCAGCTCGCTGCCGGCAGGGCGGAGAAGCTCTCTGGCCTCCTCGTCCAGCTCCGTGAGCTGCACGCAGCCGCGCTTCGTCAGCTCCTGCAGCAGCGCCTCTTTCTTGGAGCGGAGGATCATGAGCCGCAGCCGTTTCATTTGCAAAATGGCCATATCAGTTCTTCACGATCCTTTCCACAATGAGAGCTGCGGCTTCCTCCAGGCGGGATTCCGCCTTCTTGCGGAGTTCTTCCTTCTGCTGCTCGAGCTGTTCGCGCAGCGCGGCGGAATCCGTATGCGATTTCTCCGCAGCCTTGTCCCGCAGCTGCGAGAGCTTGCTCTCCGCCTCAGCCACAGCCGCCTTGAGCGCAGCCTCACCGGCCTTGTTTGCGTCGCTGAGGATCTGCCTGGACTGGAGCTGAGCCGCGGCGATCGTGTCTTTCGCCGCCTTCTCCGCTTCGGTCACGCTCGTTAACGCTTCCAATGACATCGGCACACCTCCTTTTTTCCTTCTATTTGCCATGCGCCGCTTCTCCCGCTGCGGGAAAACGCCCCGCTGCGGACGGCGCAAAAACTTACTCGCCTATCATACCGCATTTCCCGCCCCGTTTCAAGGAAAACATGCCGCTGTTTCGGCCGATTTTTTGCTTTTTTCCCTGAGCGTTTTCTCGCGGCAGCTTGCGTTTTCAGGAATTTTTTTAACGCAAAAACATGAAAAACCGGGCGGGAACGGAGCGTTTTCCGTTCCTGCCCGGCTCGATACTACAAATCCCGTATCTCCGTCGTGACGCCGCCGTTGGGATAGACCTCGAGCACGCCGAAGCTGAGCCTTCTCCCCTTTCCCGCCGTGCCGGGGTTCATGAGCTGCACGGCGGCGATCTCCTCGACGTTCACCTCGTGCGTATGACCGTAGAGCGCGACACGGGCGTTTTGCTCCATCGCCGCATACACCAGCGAGTCGAGCCGCCCCCAGTCCACGCCGTACTGGTGGCCGTGGGCGAGAAACACGCGCACGCCGCCGAGCTCGACCACGGCCGTATCCGGCGCGGAAGACACGATATCGCAGTTGCCGCGCACGACATGGAGCGGCAGCTCCGGGAAGGCATCGCGCAGCGCGTCGGCGTCGCGGGCATAGTCGCCCAGGTGGATAAGGACGTCCGGCTTCAGCGCGCGCACCGCCTGCAGCATGCGGGCGGTGTTCCCGTGCGAATCGGCAAAAACGGCAGCAATCATGATCTGTTCTCCTTTTTCTGTCAAGACTATCCCCGGCGCAGCATAGAATAGGCCGAAGGAAGGTGGCGTGCATGCAGGATCTCAGGAAGCTGGAGGAGGAGCTGCGCCGCAGCGGCAAGCTCGACGCGCTGCGGTCACTCGCCGCGTCCGGCGAGGGAAAAAGCCTCGGCGGGCAGCTCGACGGCGCAGCGGCCGAGCAAGCGCTCCGCAGCGGGGACACGGCCGCGCTGCAGGCCTTTCTGCGCGGCGTGCTGCAGAGCGGAGAAGGGCGGCGGCTCGCGGAGCAGATCCGCAGTGTGATGGAAGGAAAGTGAACGGGGGTGAGGCTGCGTGGGCGATTGGGAGGAGCGGATCGCCGGGATCCTGAACGACCCGGAGCAACTGGCGCAGATCCAGGAAATGGCGCGCTCGCTTATGGGCGAGGGCGCGCCCGGCGCGCAGCCGGAGCCGACGGGCGGCATGGCGAAGCTCTCCGGGCTGCTGCAGAGCGGCGGAAGCTCGCCTGCGCAGGAGCTGCTGCGCGCGATGAAGCCCTATCTCTCGCAAAAGCGGCAGGGCAAGCTTGAGCGCGCGCTGCGTATCGCGCGCGTTCTGAAGCTTGCGGGCTTCGCGCTGAAGGACGGAGAGCATGGTGAAACGCTATGAAGGCAACACCGGGCGGGTGGAGATCCTGGGCGGCAGCGAGCCGCCGCTCGCACCGGGAGTCACGACCCCACCCGACGCTCCGATGCCGGCGCAGCCCCCGCCGACCGCCCCCGCCGCGTCGGCAGGGCGCGCCCACGCATCGCCGGGGCCGCTGGGCGAGCTTGGGAAGCTGCTGCCGGAGAAGCTCCTGCAGCCGCTGCGGGAGCTGGAGGCAGGCGACCTGCTGATGATCGCGGTGCTCTATCTGCTCTACCGCGAGAGCGGCGACACGGAGCTGCTGCTCATCCTGGGAGCGATGCTGTTCTTATAACGGCCGTCTCGCTCGGCTACCGCAGCCCTTTCTCAGCCGAAAAGCACAAACAGCGGGCGCAGCTTGTGCGCCCGCTGTTGCGGTCATTCTTTGTTTTGGCGCTCGGGCGCAGCTCCTGCTCCCGCGGCGTGCCTGCCCTCCGGCTGCTGCCAGGGCAGCGCGATTCGCTTGCAGCGGAAAAACACGACCCAAACCAGCAGCAGCGCCACGACCACAGCCGCCACGATGCAGAGGATGCGCA
>DFGE01000004.1 GCA_002371675.1 Clostridiales bacterium UBA3758 | reverse complement strand
TTGTTCATCCTTCCGGCATTATTGGTCCCGGGGATATCCAAAACAAAAATCATATGATCCGAACAATCCACGCAATTGCAAAAGGGATAATTCCTGTTGCGCTCCACGGAGGATATGATTTTGTCGATGCAAGAGACGTCGTGGACGGAATTCTCGCATGTGAAGAGAAGGGACGCGCCGGAGAATGCTATATTTTGAACGGCCACTATATCACGGTGTCTGACCTTCTCAATATCATCAGAAAGATGCGGGGAAAATCGGTCAGGAAAACGGTTTTACCTCACAGTATGGCAAAAGTATTTGCTCCGGCAGCTGAGCGGATATCAATTCTGTTTAAAAGGCCATCACCGCTTTTCACTCCGTATTCCGTTTATACCCTGCATACAAACGGCCACTTTTCACATGAAAAAGCATCTAAGGAATTCGATTACGAACCAAGGGATATTGTAGAGTCAATTCGAGCTTCTCTTCCGTAAGGTCAAATTCCAGTTTGTCGAGATGCACCCCACTCAATACAAATGCACCCAACCCCCCGAAAATGCACCCCGGGCAGAGCAAAATGCACCCCGCCTTGACCCCGGGGTGCATTTGGTATCATAATCAGCGTGATTTCCCAGCGTCGGAGATCATTCCGCACGGCAAGAAAACGGCGATTGCTATGGCGGTCGCCGTTTTCCCGTCTGTGCTCCATGTCTCCTCCTTCCCGAATCGAACCCGCTTCGCTGGGCTTCGATTCGGTTTTTGGAGAAAGCAACAGTTAAGTTATGAACACTCGGACCTGAAAATGCAGGATTTCAGAAGAAATCCTGCACTCAAGCTGTCGACAAAGTGTCGACAGCTTGAAAGGCAAAAATGAAAACTTCCGAAAAAGTTTCCATTTTTGCATATATTGAACGTGAAGAGGGGATTACCGTCCCCTCTTCACAATCTCCCCATGCGAGACGAACCATTGCCGCAAGGGTTTGTCTGCAGTCTGAGTGCAGGATTTCAGAAGAAATCCTGCACTTTTTTGCTTCAATTTTTAGGGGTGTGTATTTTGTAGCCCTAAATTATCCCTTTACATTCAAAACGTGCCGGTACGCAAGCGGCGAGAAGGAAAGATACGGAGGAAAAGAGAGATTTCTTTGTTGCATTTATCTCAAAAAACCTGTTGAATACTATAAAGAAGCGAAAATCCGGGAATCAGGCATGGTTTTTGCGATGTGTTATTATTTGTTTGGCTTCACTGCGGAGCCGGGTTTTCTGCGCCAGGTGTCAAAAGAAATCGCCAGGAAGTCTTGCAATACAAGGCAGATATAGGGTATAATAGATTGATTGAAACAAGATGCTGTGGAGGAAGACCATGAACGCTGAGAGACAAAGGGGGCACCGGATCCGCCTGTGGCTTTACGCCTTGCTGAGTCTCGCGATCATGACGGCGATCTTTCTGCTCTCCGCGCAGCCTGGGGAGGAATCCGCGGAGCTCAGCTCGGATTTTCTCAGCGGCCCCATCGGCGCCTTCCTCTCGCGCTTCCTCCCGCGTTTGAGCGACCGCGGCCTCGACTTCGACATCCGCAAATACGCCCACATGTTTGAGTACTTCTGCCTGGGCGTCGGCGTATGCCTGTTCTTCTCGGAGGCGCTGGAGAAGCGCTGGCCGGCGTTTTTCTCAGCTGTCGCGTTTTGCTTTCTGTATGCCTGCTCGGACGAGCTTCACCAGAGCTTCGTCCCCGGCCGCGCGGCTCTGTTCAGCGATGTGCTGATCGACGGCGCGGGTTATCTCCTCGGCCCCGCGCTCACGGCGCTGCTCTATCCGCGCCGCAAATCTGATCCTGGAGTGTGATCTGAATGGCTGGACGCCTTCTTGACACCATAAAACGCAACTGGAACGTGGAGCTCGTGCTCCCCAAGTTTCCCCGGCTGCTGCCCGAAAAGGCAAAGCATGCTGCGGGGAAGGAATATGAGCGCAGCCTGACGCTGTTTGATCTTGTCACGATGCTTGCCGCTGTGCTGTTTTTGATCGCCGCGCTGGTGCTCCCGCTGGGGAAGCTCGTGCGCGCGGTGCTCATTGTGCTCTCGCTGCTGCTCTCCGGCAGCGCTGTCATCCTGCGTATCCCGCGTGCCGTACTCGCGCGGCAGATCCCGTACGAGGATCTGCTGTTTCTCCTGGGGCTGATCCTGCTGGCGAGCCTCGGCCACCCCGTTGCCGCGGCGTTCTGCGCTGTCTTCGTGCGGATCGGTGAGCTTGCGGAGGCCTATGTCGTCGCACGGAAAAACGCCGCGATCGTCCGCCTCCAGGACGGTCTGCCGGAAAAAGCCCGCGTGGAGACGGCCGGGGAGCCGGTAATCCGCTCGCCGGAAAAAGTGGAGATCGACGAGGTCGTTCTCGTCGAAAAGGATGAGATCATCCCGCTTGACGGCGTGATCCTCGAGGGTGTCACGGAGCTGGACGCTTCCGTTCTCTCCGGCAGCATGGAGACCTATACCGTCGGCCCCGGCTCCTCTGTCCTCTCCGGGACGGTCAACAAGGGCGCTCCGATCCGTATGCGCGTCACACGCGGCTTTGAGGAATCCGCTGCGGTGAAGCTGCTCAACAGCACCCAGGTCAGGATTGCCGAGAGGACGCAGAAAGAGATCCTTGCCGCGGATGTTTCCCGCTGGTTTGCCATAGCCATGGGCGTCCTCGCGTTTATCTTCGGCATCATCGTGCCCATATTCGCAGGCAACTGGATCGCCTGGCTCACCCGGGCAGCGGTCGTGCTGCTGCTCTCGTCTCCCGCTGCACTGGCGATCTCCGTTCCGCTGGCGTATCTCGGCGCGGTGCTCACCGCCGGAAGGCAGGGCATCCTCGCCAAAGATCACCGCAGCTTTGACGCCTTCGCGCGCGTGAATACCGTCGTCTTCGGCAAGACCGGGACCATCACCGAGGCAAACTTCACCATCACCGAGGTCTTCCCCGTCAAGGTGAGCGAGGAGCGGCTTCTGGCGGTCGCTGCCGCTGCGGAGAGCCACTCCAACCACCCCATTGCCGAGATGCTGAAGAAGGCGGCGGGCTGGCTCCCGGAGGACTCTGAGGGCGTCATCGAAGTCGAGGAGATCCCCGGCCGCGGCGTCAGCGCGTTCATGCAGGGGCGGCACGTCTGCGTAGGCAACGGCTCGCTCATGGAGCAGCACGGAGTCGCCTATCAGGTGCCGCTGCGCAAGGGCGCTGCAATTCACGTTTCGGTCGACGGGGTCTACTGGGGCTATATCATGGTCGCCGACAAGGTGCGCGACGGGGCGTTTGACGCGCTCGAGAGCCTGCGCAGCCAGGGGGTTACGAGCCTCGTCATGCTGACCGGCGACGTGCGCAGCGAGGCGCGGCCCATCGCCATGGCGCTGAATTTTGACTCGCTGAAGACGGAGCTCACGCCGGAGGAGAAGGTCTCCGCCGTGAAGTATCTCAAAAACAGCCAGGGGGAGCGCTGCACCCTCGCTTATGTGGGAGACGGGATCAACGACGCGGCGATGCTCCGCGAGGCGGATGTCGGTATTGCGATCAACGCCATCCGCGCCTGGGAGGAGGCGGACGCCGCCGACCTTGTTCTATCGGATGGGGAGATCAGCCGCCTGCCGCTCGCCAAGCGCATCTCCGGTCTCTCCAGCCGCATCGCGGCCGAGAACCTCTACGGTACGCTGGGCGTGAAGCTCCTGCTGCTGGTCCTGACCCTCACGGGCGTGGCCCCTGCGCCGGCCGCCGTCGGGCTCGACGCGCTATTCACCGTACTCGTTATGGCAAACGCCCTGCGCGCCTATCTGGTGGAGAAGCGCCGCGCATGAATACATACGATTTCGACCAGACGATCTTCTACCCCGACAGCTCGTATTGCTTCGTGATGTTCTGTCTGCGGCACCATACGCGCGCCGTGCTTCACGCTTTGCCGGGGACGATCGCGGTGGGCTGCGCCTGGCTGCTCAAAAAAGCCGAGACAAAGGAGCTCAAGGAGCAGGTCTTTTCCTTCCTGCCCTGGCTCCCGGGAGTCGAGGCTGTCGTGCACGATTTCTGGGACGAGCACCGAAAGAACATCGCGCCCTGGTATCTCGAACAGAAGCGTGCGGACGACGTCATCATCTCCGCTTCGCCGGAGTTCCTGCTGCGCCCCATATCGGAGGAACTCGGCGTGCGCCTGATCGCCACCGATATGGAGCCCTACACCGGACGCATCCGCGGCAGAAACTGCCATGACCAGGAAAAGGTCAGGCGCTTACGCGCTGCGTTCCCCGGGGAGACGGTCGAGGCTTTTTATTCCGACTCGCTCTCCGACACGCCGATGGCCGAGATCGCGCAGCACGCCTTTCTAGTGAAGGGCGATCAGCGCATCCCCTGGCCGTTCAACTGAACAGACGAAAAATGTCCTCCCCATTCGGGGAGGACATTTTTCGAATTTTGGATAAGATTTACTGTTATGCGCGGATCAGGCACTTGCCGGTCATATCCGCAGGCTGCTCGATGCCCATGAGATGCAGGATGGTCGGGGCGATATCCGCCAGACGGCCGGGCTCGAGCGTGAGCCCCTCTTCGCGTACGCAGAAGGGGACGGGGTTGGTCGTGTGCGCGGTGTTGACCTTGCCGCTCTCGTCGAACATGACGTCGGCGTTGCCGTGGTCGGCGGTCACGAGGAGAACGACGTCGTCGTGCTTCTCCACCTCGGCGACGATGCGGCCCATGCAGGCGTCCACGGTCTCAACGGCCTTGACAGCCGCTTCCATGACGCCGGTGTGACCGACCATGTCGCAGTTGGCGAAATTGCAGACGATGAGACTGTACTGCTCGGAGGCGATGGCCTCGATCACCTTGTCGGCGACCTTTTCCGCGCTCATCTGCGGGATCAGGTCGTAGGTCGGGAATTCCTTGGGGGAGGGCACGAGGCAGCGATCCTCGCCCTCGGCCTGCTTCTCGACGCCGCCGTTGAAGAAGAAGGTGACGTGCGCGTATTTCTCGGTCTCCGCGACGCGGAACTGCTTGAGGCCGCGTGCGCTCACGATATCTCCGAGGGTATTCTCAATGACCTCGGGCGGGTAGGCAATGGGCAGCGTGAGCGTCTCGTCATACTGCGCGGTGCAGACGTAGGAGAGGGGATAGACGGTCTTTTTGCGCGCAAAGCCGTCGAAGCCGGGCAGGTTCAGCGCCCAGGTCATCTCGCGGGCGCGGTCGGGGCGGAAGTTCATGAAGATGACGCTGTCGCCCTCGTTGATGGCACCCTCGGGGCAGACAACAGTAGGCTCAACGAACTCGTCCGTCACGTCCTTCTCGTAGCTGGCCTCCACGGCGTGCACCGGATCGGGGTCCTGTACGCCCTCGCCGCAGACGATGGCGTTGTAGCCCTTCTCCACGCGGTCCCAGCGCTTGTCGCGGTCCATGCCCCAGAAGCGGCCCTGGATCGTGGCGATCTTCGCGTTGCCGACTTCCTCGCATTTCTCCTTGAGCTGCGCGACAAAGCCCGCGCCGCTCCTGGGCGGAACATCGCGCCCGTCGAGGAAGCAGTGCACATAGACCTGCTCGACGCCGCAGTGCTTGGCCATGTCGAGCATGCCGAAGATGTGATTGAGATGGCTGTGGACGCCGCCGGTGGAGAGCAGACCCATCACGTGCAGGGGCTTGTGATTGGTCTTCGCGTCCTCGATCGCCTTGAGGTAGACGGGGTTCTGGAAGAACTTGCCGTTCTCGATTTCCTGGGAGATCTTCGGCAGGATCTGGAAGACGACGCGGCCGGCGCCGATGTTGGTGTGGCCGACCTCGGAGTTGCCCATCTGACCGGCGGGGAGACCCACGTCGAGCCCGGAGGCCTGCAGCTGCGTGCAGGGATACCGGGAGAAGAGCTTGTCAAGATTCGGCTTGTTGGCCTGAGCGATCGCGTTGCCCGCGGTGGGCGGAGCGATGCCAAAGCCGTCAAGAATGATTAAAACTGCTTTTTTCATATTGACCCTTTCTGAGAAGGAAGATTCGCGGGGCAGAAGAAAGCAAGGAGCGGATGACCGCTCCTTGCACTTGTCTCTTATTCCTGAGCGGTGGCCGCGATGATGGCGGAGAAGTCAACGGGCTTGAGGGAAGCGCCGCCGATGAGGCCGCCGTCGATGTCGGGCTGAGCGAGCAGCTCGGCCGCGTTCTTGGCGTTCATGCTGCCGCCGTAGAGGATGCTGACGGCACGGGCGGGGCGGGCGCCGTAGATCTTGCGGATCACGGCACGGATGCCTTCGCAGACTTCCTCGGCCTGCTCGGCAGTAGCGGTCTTGCCGGTGCCAATGGCCCAGATGGGCTCATAGGCGATGATGCAGCGGCGCAGCTGGGTGGCGTCGATGCCGGAGAGGGCGGCCTTGACCTGATAGGCGACATACTCCATGGTCAGATCCATCTCGCGCTGCTCCAGGCTCTCGCCCACGCAGATGATCGGGGTGATGCCCTTCTCGAGCAGGGCCTTGGCCTTGGCGTTGACGAGCATATCGTCCTCGCCGTGATACTCGCGGCGCTCGCTGTGGCCGACGATGCAGTACTTCACGCCGAGATCGGCGAGCATGGAGGCAGAGACCTCGCCGGTGTAGGCGCCCTTCTCGAACTTGGAGACATCCTCGGCGCCGGCGGCGACCTTGCAGTCCTTACCGGCCTTGATGAGGGCGGGGATCATGACGCCGGGGGCGCAGATCACGACGTCGCAGGTCTTGGCCTTGGGCATATTGGCCTTGAGCTCTTCCATGAAGGGCTTGATGGTAGAGGCGAGCTGGTTCATCTTCCAGTTGCCGGCAATAACGGTTTTGCGGTACTTTCTGTTCATGGTTGCTATCCTTTCTATGCTCCCAGGGGGGAGCGTTGTTGTTCTGAGCGTAGGGATCAGGCGTCGAGCAGGCAGGCCACGCCCGGCAGCTCCTTGCCTTCGAGAAACTCGAGGGAGGCGCCGCCGCCGGTGGAGATGTGGGTGATCTTGTCGGCGAAGCCGAGCTTCTCCACGGCAGAAGCGGAGTCACCGCCGCCGACGATGGTCACGGCGCCGCTCTCGGCGAGCGCTCTGGCCATGGCCTTGGTGCCCTCGGCGAAAGCGTCGAACTCAAACACGCCCATGGGGCCGTTCCACACGATGGTGCCGGCGCCCTTGACTGCCTCGGCAAAGATCTCGCGGGTCTTGGGGCCGATATCCATGCCCATCAGATCCTCGGCAATGTCGCCCTCGACGAGCACGGGCTCGGCGTCGGCGGCAAATTCCTTGGCGCAGATGTTGTCAACAGGGAGGAGGAAGTTCACGCCCCTGGCCTCGGCCTTGGCGATCATTTCCTTGGCGTAGTCGATGCGGTCGGCCTCGAGCAGGGACTGGCCGATCTCGAAGCCCTGCGCCTTCTTGAAGGTGTAGGCCATGCCGCCGCCGATAATGATGGTGTCGGCCTTTTCGAGGAGGTTGTTGATGACGTTGATCTTGTCGGAGACCTTAGCGCCGCCGAGCACGGCTACGAAGGGACGGGCGGGGTTGTCCAGCGCCTTGCCCATGATGCTCAGTTCTTTCTCCACGAGGAAGCCGGAGTAGGCGGGCAGATAGGCGGCAACGCCGGCGGTGGAGGCGTGAGCGCGATGCACGGTGCCGAACGCGTCGGAGACGTAAACTTCGGCCATGTCGGCCAGAGCCTTGGCGAAGGCGGGGTCGTTTTTGGTCTCGCCCTTGTCGAAGCGCAGGTTCTCGAGCAGCATGATCTGGCCGGGCTGCAGCGCGGCGGCCTTGGCCTGGGCGTCGGGGCCGATGGTGTCGGCCGCGAAGATGACCTCCTGGCCCAGCAGCTCGCCGAGATGCTTGGCGACGGGGGCGAGGGTCAGCTTCCGGAGGGACTTCTTCCACTCTTCTTCGGTGATGTCGGCTTCGTTCTTGCCCTTTTCGACCTGCTTCTTCACATAGGAAGAGAAGGTGGCGGCGGGCTTGCCGAGGTGGGAGCAGGCGATGACGGCAGCGCCCTGCTCGAGCAGGTACTTGAGGGTCGGGAGCGCAGCGACGATGCGCTTGTCGCTGGTGATCTCGCCGGTTTTCTTGTCCTGGGGAACGTTGAAATCGCAGCGGACAAGGACTTTCTTGCCTTTGACGTCTGCGTCGCGGACAGTCTTCTTGTTGTAGTTCATGCGTTTCCTCCTAAGATAGTTAAATAAAGATAGAACGATTTATCGGGCCAGCATTTCGCCGGTCCCCATCAGACCCGGGAAGCCCTGCTGGCGCAGCGCCTCGTAGGTCAAAATGGCAGCGGAATTGGACAGGTTGAGGCTCCTCGCCTCGGAGATCATCGGGATGCGGATGCAGCGCTCGCGGTATTTTTCCCGCAGCCAGAGCGGCAGCCCCGCCGTCTCCTTGCCGAACATCAGCGTCACATCCCCGCGGAGGTCGGCCTCGGCATAGGAGCGCGGCGCCTTGGTGGTTGCAAGAAAGAGGTTCGCGTCGCCGTGGCGGGCAAAAAAATCGTCCAGGTCCTCATAGACGCTCAAATCCACGAGCGGCCAGTAGTCGAGCCCGCAGCGCTTGACGTATTTATCGGAAATGTCAAAGCCCAGGGGCTTGACAAGGTGGAGCCGCGCGCCGGTGCAGGCACAGGTACGGGCGATCGCGCCGGTGTTGTGCGGGATCTCCGGTTCCACCAGAACGATGTCGATCATACTGTTTCTCCCGTCTTGGAATATCTTTCTCCGGTCCGGGAGTATTTTAGCACATTTTTTCAGAAAATCATGTATTTTTTTTATTAAAACAGAAGTTCTTGCAATATCCACAAAATGAGGGTATAATCCTTGATGCAAAGTCACGTTTTCTTGGCATTTTGCCAAAAAGCCGAAAAGGTACACAGGATCGCGCAATATGGAACAAATCTGCTACGATTGCCCCCGCAAATGCGGCGCAAAACGCGCCGACGCGCTTTCGGGCGGCGTTTGCCGCAGCACGTCTCTCCCGCGCGTCGTCCGCAGCGCTCCGCATTACGGCGAGGAGCCCTGTATTTCGGGCGAAAACGGCTCCGGCGCGGTGTTCTTCTCCGGCTGCAGCCTGCGCTGCGTGTTCTGCCAGAATCGGGAGATCAGCCGCGGCGGCGTGGGGGAGACGCTCACAGTCGCCGAGCTCCGGGACATGCTGCTCCGCCTGCGGGACAAGGGCGTGCACAACATCAATCTCGTGACCGGGAGCCATTTCGTGCGCCCTATCGCCGAGGCTTTGTCGGGGCTCACACTGGGGATCCCTGTTGTCTGGAACAGCTCCGGCTACGAGAGCGTGGAGACGCTGAAGCTCCTGGAGGGGCTTGTCCAGATCTACCTGCCGGATTTCAAATACTGGAAGTCCGCGCCGGCGAAGCGCTATTCCGCTGCGGAGGACTATCCCGCAGTCGCTGCGGCCGCGATTCGGGAGATGTTCCGCCAGGTCGGCCCCTATCGGATGGGGGAGGACGGTCTGCTCCGCTCAGGCGTGCTGATCCGTCACCTGATCCTGCCGGGACAGGAGCTCGCCGCGATGGACGTGATGGATTTCGCGGCGGAGAACTTCCCACAGGACGCGGTGCTGTTTTCCCTCATGAGCCAGTACACGCCCATGCCGGGACTTGACCGCTTTCCCGAGCTGCAGCGCCGTGTCGACCGGGAGAGCAATGATAACCTGGTGTCCTACATGCGTCGTCTCGGGCTCGCCGGCTTCTGGCAGGAGCCCGACTCCGCCACGGACGCCATGATCCCTTCCTTTGACGGCACCGGCGTGCGTGCTTAATACTAACGCCTAATAAAAACCTTTGAATCTTTCCGGCCAGAATTGTGCCATACCTTGTTGGCGGCCTTGACCGCGTCAAACGAAACTCGCTCCATTACGCTTTCCCGGTTGTGAAGAGCCGGGAAAGCTTCCTATCCGCTCCTTCCGTTTTCCTTACCAATTTCAAAGCGAAATGCTTTGAAATTGAGAGGAGGAGCAGCGGAGTGAGCGAGCTTTCACGTCAATACGTGGAAGTGAGACGATACGGAGCTTGCGACGACGACATTATTCGCTGCGGCCGCCGCCTCGTCTGGCGCAATTCTGTCTCGGAAATCTTTCTAAAGCTTTTTATCAGGTATTAGTATCAGATCCTGCCCGCGCGGCGCTCTGTCGCTTGAGATTCGTTGAACCGTGAGAAGAACATATCCGAACCGACCAAGTAAAAAGGAGTGTATTCAAATGACCTATCCGGAAGTCCTTGCCGCCGCCAGAGAATGCGTCGGCCCCTACTGCAAAGCATGTCCTGTCTGCAACGGCCGCGCCTGCGGCAACACCATGCCCGGCCCCGGCTGCAAGTATCCCGGCCCCACCGCCTCCCGCAACTTCGACAAGTGGCAGGAGATCTTCGTGAATATGGACACGCTCTGCCCCAACGTGGATCCCGATATCTCCTTTGAGATGTTCGGCCACCGCTTTGCCGCGCCCATTTTCGCAGCTCCGCTCGGCGGCCTGCCGATGCACTACGGCCCCAAGCACACGGATTTCACTTACAACGCCATCCTCGTTCCCGCTGCCGCGAACTACGGCCTCGCCGCACTCACCGGCGACGGCGTCGACCCTGAGATCATGAAGAGCTCCGTCAAGGACATGGAGAAAGTCGACGGCATGGGCATCCCCACCATCAAGCCCTGGAACAAGGAAGCTGTCTTTGAAAAGCTCGATATCATCGAGAAGGCGGATATTTTTGCCGTCGCCATGGATATCGACGGCGCAGGCCTGCCCTTCCTCAAGGCCATGAACCCCAACGCGGGCAGCAAGTCCGTGGAGGAGATGCGCGAGATCATTGACTACGCCGGCCGCCCCTTCATCATCAAGGGCATCATGACCGTTGCCGGAGCGCGCAAGGCCGTCGAGGCCGGTGCGCATGCCATCGTGGTTTCCAACCACGGCGGCCGCGTGCAGGGCGGCGTGCCCTCCACGGCGGAGGTTCTGCCGGAGATCGCCGACGCGGTCAAGGGTCAGATCACCATTCTGGTCGACGGCGGTATCCGCTCGGGCGTCGATGTGTTCCGCGCCCTGGCGCTCGGCGCCGACGGCGTGCTGATCGGCCGTCCCGTGCTCACCGCCATCTACGGCGCGGGTGAAGAGGGCTTCAAGGTCTACATGGACAAGATCGTGGGCGAGCTCAAGAGCACGATGACCATGTGCGGCGCCGCGACGCTGAAGGATATCGACCGCAGCAAGATCAGATTCTAAGAGCTGACGGATACCGCAAGCCCCTTTTCCTGCGGGAACAGCAGTTGGATTAAAAGAGCCCCTGAAACCAGACAGAGGAGGACAGAGAGATGAAACGCATCCTATCCGTCCTTCTCTGTCTGCTTTTGTCTGCGGCGCTTCTGAACGGCTGCGGCAGGCTCCCGGAGCCGACGTATCGCGTAGCCGTGGCCTCCGATCTGCACTACCTGGCGCCGGAGCTGACCGATCACAGCGAGATTTTCCGGCAGATGATGGCCAACAGCGACGGAAAAATGACGGAATTCTGCGAGGAAATCACGGACGCCTTCCTTGCCGAGCTGATTGAGCTGCGCCCCGAGGCGCTGATCCTCACCGGCGATATCAGTTTTAACGGCGCGCAGGAGAGCCATCTTGCGCTCGCAAAGAGGCTCGCTGCGCTGGAGGCCGCCGGGATCCCGGTTCTCGTTCTGCCCGGGAACCATGACGTGTACCGCAGCAGCGCCTCCTACATCGGCTCGGAGACCGCACGGGCGACGGTGACGACCTCGGAGGACTTCCGGCGCATCTACGCCGCCTTCGGCTACGATGAGGCGCGTGCGGAGGACGGGGATTCCCTCAGCTACGTATACGATCTGAACGCCACGACCCGCGTCCTGATGCTCGACTGCAACACGATGCACGATCCCTGCGGCCTCTCGGACGAGACGCTCGCCTGGATCGAACGGCAGCTCAAGGAGGCCAGACGCGACGGCGTCGCCATCCTTGCCGCAGGACACCAGAATCTCTACAAGCACTCGTTCTTTGGCTTCGGCTATGTGCTGGTGGAGGGGGAGAAGCTCGCCGCGCTGCTGCGGAAATACGACGTGTCCCTCTTTTTAAGCGGGCATCTGCATATTCAGCACATCCTCACGGAGGACGGCCTCACCGAGATCACGACCTCGCCGCTGACGATGGGCGTCTGCCGCTACGCGCTGCTGGAAGCGCAGCAGGGCGCTCTGTCCTATGAGACAAGGCCGGTGGACGTCGCCGCCTGGGCTTCGCGGCAGGGGAGCACCGACGAGCGGCTGCTGCGCTTTGCAGAGAGCTCCTACGAGGCGATGGCGGCGCGCATGCGCGTAAACGTCGCCGAGCAGTTCGCCGGAGAGCTCGCTGCGGAAGAGCTGGAACGCCTGACGGCGTATGCCGACGAGCTCAACTGGGAATACTTTGCCGGTGATCTGCGCGGCGTCGAAGAGCTTGACCCGGACGGTTCTTTCCTTGCGGCCTGGAACGACAAGGGCGGCCTCTTCTCTGCCTATTTCGGCTCCGTTGAGCCGGATTTCGGTCGGGACTTTACGAGCTGGAAAAGCGACTGAGAACGACTGCGCGGGAACAGTACCAGCCAATAACAGGCACAGCTTGAGGGACGAGGCTAAACCTCGTCCCTCAAGCTGTGCTTTTGCGTTTACTGTGCGTTTCCTGCCGCAGCGGGATTGGTCTGCAGGCCGATCATGAACCCGTCGAGCGCGGTGCTGTGTATGTCCCCGCCGACAACGCGCCCGCGGTCGACATAGAGCGTGAGCAGCACGACCTCGTTCTCCTGCGGCGCGTTGAGCACGCGGTAGCTGTACTGCCTGCAGCTCTTCCCGCACAGCGGAGAGAGGTCGTAACCGCAGCGCAGCTGCAGGGCGTTGTAGTCCGCGAGTACGTCCGAGAGCTCCTCCGGAAGATCCACGCGCGCGGTCTCTTCGCTTTCGGGGTCGAGCTCCCAGCCGAGCGCCGCCGCGAATGCGACACGCTCCGCGCGTGTCTCGGCGTTTCTGTGCTCATCGGCGGCCCTTCGCAGAAAGATCAGCGCTGCAAGCAGCACCGCGGCAGCGGCGACGATAGAGAGCATTTTGCCCCGAGTGGAGTGTTTGTGTGATAGAAGCATCCTTTTCCTCCTTGCTATACCGGTATATTGCCAGTATATTGCGCGAAAATGGGGCGTATGTGGGGAATGAAAGAATCAAAAAAATGAAAAATGGTTGCAATTCGGTAAAAAATGTGGTATGATATCGGAGAATCCGCAGAAGCGGGAAACGGAGGAGGCGCTATGGCAGTGATCCGCGCAGATAAATTCCTGTCAGAGCTTGGTCTTGCGTCCCGCAGGGAAGCGCGCGAGATCATACGCGCAGGCAGGCTTCGCTCGGACGGCAGGTGTGTAGCTTCGCCGGACGAGAAGCTGGATCCCGACGCGCAGACCGTCACGCTGGACGGCGAGCTGCTCCGTTACCGGAAGTACCGCTATTTCATGATGGACAAGCCCGCCGGCGTCCTTACGGCGACGGAGGACGCCAGACAGAAGACCGTGCTCGATCTTCTGCCGCCGGAGCTGCAGAGGCTCGATCTCTTTCCGGTCGGGCGCCTGGATAAGGACACGAGCGGCCTTCTTCTCCTTACAAACGACGGAATTTTTGCCCATCGCGTGATTTCGCCAAAATCCGGTGTGCAAAAACGGTATTATGCAGAAGTCGAGGGAGAGCCGGACGCGGAGGACGCGCGCGCCTTCGCCGAGGGACTTACGTTGGGCGACGGGACGAAGTGTCTGCCCGCCCTGCTCGAGCCCGCCGGCGCAGGAGCCTGTTACGTGACGGTCATGGAAGGGAAGTACCACCAGGTCAAGCGTATGCTCGCTTCACGCGGAAAACCGGTGCTTCGGCTGCGGCGTTTGTCCGTCGGAGAGCTGCTGCTGGAGGCCGATCTCGGGCCCGGCGGATGGCGCGAACTCGACGAAAACGATTTGTGCAAGGTGTTGAAGCCTGATCTTTTGGAAAAATAGTCAAAAACGAGCTCGGTTTTTTCGACTCATTTGAGCGATCCGATCACAAATTCAAAAAAATTAACAAAAATCGACCGCATTTTCTATTGAAAATCACAGAAAAGTGGTTTATTATGTTGGAAGACATTTTGACCGGCTCGGCAATTTTGCCAGTACAGCTTTTCGAGAGCGTATAGGAGGAGATTCCATGTCCAGCAGAATATTCCAGAATGTGATTATTCAGATGAAAGACTCCGTGGATCGGACGGTCGGCGTGGTGGACGACCAGGGCTTTGTCGTGGCGAGCAGCGAGCTGGCCATGATCGGATCCCGCCTTGATGATTTTTCCCGCTCTGCGCTTGAGAATGGGGAACGCTTTGCCGTGACGGGCAGCCGGACCTACTGCGTGCTGTCACCGGATGATGTGAAGCCGGACTTCTTTGCCTTTGTCGATTACTGCGACGCGCCGGCGAAGACCATCTGCGCCATGGCCGCCGTGGCCTTCAACGAGGCGCGCAGCAATTACGAGGAGAAACACAACAAGGCCGCGTTCATCAAGAACATCATCTCCGACAACATCCTCCCCGGAGATGTATATGTCCACGCCAAGGAACTCCATTTCGTGACCGACGAGCCGCGCGTCGTGCTGCTCGTGCGGCAGACCGATAATGCCGACGTCGCCGCGGTGGAGACGATTCAGAAGATCTTCCCCGAGAAGCAGAAGGACTTCGTGCTCAACATCAATGAGACGGATGTGGTCATTGTCAAATCGCTGCCCTCGGCGGAATGCCCCGAGGAGGTACACCGCATCGCGCTCTCCGTGGAGCAGGCACTTCACGAGGAACTCGGCATCAACTGCGTGATCGGCGTGAGTACCACCGCGCATCATCTGCGCGAGCTGGCCGACCGCTACAAGGAGTCCCAGGTCGCCATTGATGTGGGACGGGTCTTCGAGAATGAGAAGACCATCATCAATTACGAAAATCTCGGCCTCGGCCGTATCATCTACCAGCTGCCGACGACGCTGTGCGAGATGTTCCTCAACGAGGTCTTCAAGAAGAGCCCCATCGAGACGCTTGACGACGACACGCTCGAGACGATCAACAAGTTCTTCGAGAACAACCTCAACGTCTCCGAAACCTCGCGTAAGCTCTATGTCCACCGCAACACCCTGGTCTACCGTCTTGAGAAGATCAAGAAGATCACCGGATTGGACCTGCGCGAGTTCGACCATGCCATCGTATTTAAGGTGGCAATGATGGTCAAGCAGTATCTGGATTCGCTCAACAGCAGCCGCTATTGATCCCAGCGCGGCCGTGGGGGCGAACCGGTTAACATAGATGAATCCCGAAATACTATCACCCTACGGAGGTTTTCTCAATGGGTCGTGTTAAGAACGAAAACAAAACGGTACATGACATCCGCATGGCGGACGTCACGAAGGTTTATGACACGAGCGGCACCGTCGCGCTTGACGGCGTGACGATCGACGTGACACAGGGGGAGTTCGTGTTCCTGGTCGGGCCCTCCGGCTCCGGCAAGACCACGCTTATCAAGCTCCTCACCGGTGAAGTCACGGCGAGCAGCGGCAAGGTCATGGTCAACGATTTTGATATGACGAAGATTCGCCGCTCCAAGCTCCCCAAGGTGCGCAGAACGCTCGGCACCGTGTTTCAGGACTACCGCCTGATCGAAAATATGAACGTCTACGACAATGTGGCCTTCGCCATGCGTGTCGTTGGGGCGAGCGCGAAGGATATCCGCCGCCGTGTGCCCTACGTTCTTGAGCTCGTCGGCCTCGACGGCCGCGAGAAGCGCCTGCCGAACGAGCTGTCCGGCGGCGAACAGCAGCGTGTCGCCATTGCGCGCGCGCTCGTCAACAGCCCGCGCCTCATTGTGGCCGACGAGCCCACCGGCAACCTTGACCCGGTCCGCAGCCTCGAGCTGATGCTGCTGCTGGAGAAGATCAATGAGATGGGCACCACCGTCCTCGTGGTCACGCACGAGAAAGAGCTGGTCAACGCCCTGGGCAAGCGCGTCATCACCATTGATTCCGGCAAGGTGATCAGCGACGTGAAGGGCGGCTATTACAGCGAAGAAATGGATGGGAGTAACAGCGATGAGATTGAGTAGAAGCGGTTATCTGATCAGCGAGGGCTTCCGGAGCATCAAGACCCACAGCTTCATGTCCTTCGCCTCGGTTACCATCATTATGGCCTGCCTGATCATCATGGGCAGTTTCGCCCTCGTAGCCGTCAATATCGACGCGCTGATCGATGATCTGGAGGACGAAAACGAGCTCGTCGCCTTCGTGGACGACGAGAACCCCAACTACGCGGACGAGGAGAGCGCAAGAACGCTGCAGACGGCTCTCGAGGCCGTCCCCAATGTGGTGTCGGCGGAGTTCGTCTCCCGTGCCGACGCGATGGAGAACTATTACAAATCCTATAACGGGACGGTGTCCCGTGAGGGAATCGACGAGACCGTGTTCCGGCATCGCTATATCGTACATATTGAGGACATCGCCCTCACCGCACAGACGGAAGAGCAGCTCAAGAATGTCGACGGCATCGCCAAGGTCAACGCACATCTGGAATACGCAAACCTCTTCATCAGAATCCGCAATATCATTACGGTAATCGCCCTGATCCTGATGGTGCTGCTGGTGTTCATTTCCATGTTTATCATGACCAACACCATCAAGCTCGCCACCTTCGGTCGCCGCGAGGAAATCGCGATCATGAAGATGGTCGGCGCGACGAACGGCTTTATCCGCCTGCCTTTTGTGATCGAGGGTCTTATCCTGGGTCTGCTCGGCGGCGGCCTCGGCTTCCTGGCGGAGTGGGGGCTGTACACGCTCATCACCCGTCAGCTGATCGGCAGCCTGACCGGCAGCTTCCTCACGGTCGTCCCGTTCTCTGCGGTGGCCATGCCTATGCTGGCAGTGTATCTTGGCATCGGCGTTTTTGTCGGCGCCTTCGGCGGTGTGAACGCAATCCGGAATTATCTGAAGGTCTGATCAAAGGAGCGTCCATATGAGACGTAGTAAATTTGTTTCCATCCTCGCGATCCTTCTTGCAGTAATCATGGCGCTCTCGCTGATCCTGAGCGTGCTCCCTGCCGCTTTCGCCATAGATGAAAGCGATATCGAGCAGATGCAGCGCGAGAGGGAAGAGCTCGCCGCCCAGGCAGACGAGGCACATTCGCGCCTTGAGCAGCTGCAGGCGGAGGAGGCCAACGTCCTCGAGCAGAAAGCCGCTCTGGAGGTCGAGATCGAGGCCAGCGAAAAGGCGCTCGCGCTCGTCGGCGAAGAGATCAAGATGTACAATCAGATGATCGCCGATAAGCGCGTTGAGCTCTCTGCCGCACAGGCGCAGGAAGCCGGCCAGGCTGCGATCTATCGTGCGCGCGTCCGCGCGATCGAGGAAAACGGCGGGGTCAACATCCTCGTCCTGATCCTCCGCTCGAGCGGCCTGAGCCAGTTCCTGACGGCGCTGGACGACGCTGCCGCCATCATGGAGAGCGACCGCGCCCTCGAGGCGCAGTACCGCGCTGCGCGCGAGGAGACCGAGCGCGTCACGCGCGAGTATGAGTCTGTCCGCGACGAGTGCGAGAAGAAGCAGTCCGCCCTGCGTGACGATCAGATCGCCCTCTCCGCGAAGATCGACGACGTCAACACGCAGCTGGAGGCTCTCTCCGCGAAGATCGACGAAGCCAAAAAAGAATATGAACAGCAGTGCGCCGCCGAGGAGGCGGCCGCCGCAGAGGTTCAGAATCTGATTGCCCAGCTCATGGAGCAGCGCCGCCGCGAGGAAGAAGAACGGCAGCGCCAGCAACAGGAGAATCAGGGCGGTGAGACCGGCGGCGAGACCGGCGGAGAAACCGGAGGCGAGACCGGCGGGGAAACCGGAGGCGAGACTGGCGGGGAAACCGGAGGCGAGACCGGCGGAGAAACTGGCGGCGAAGCGCCCGGCCCTGCGCCAACGCAGGCGCCTGCTCCCGCGCCGACTCCCGCGCCGACTCCGGCACCGGAGGGCTGGGCCTGGCCCGTGCCCTGCAGCTCGCGCATCACGAGCCGTTACGGCAACCGTATCGATCCCTTCACCGGAGCTGTCCGCTACCACTCCGGCATCGACATCGACGGCTATGCTCATGACGGATACCCCATCGTCGCAGCCAAGAGCGGCACGGTTTCTGCGGTCAATTACAACGACGGCTACGGCAACTATGTCATCATCGACCACGGGGACGGCTACATGACGCTTTATGCGCACATGTCCGGCGTCGCTGTGAGCTACGGCTCCTGGATCGGACAGGGCCAGACGGTCGGCTATCTCGGCGCTACGGGCCGTGCGACCGGTACGCATTGTCACTTTGAAGTCTATGTCTGGGGCAGCCGGACAGACCCGGTGCAGTTCTATTCGTGGATGAATCTTTCGTATTGGAACTGCTGAAAGGCAAACAATCATGAGTATTCAAGCATTCAAAAAAACAATAGCTTGTTTCCTCGTTCTGCTGCTGCTTTTGCCGCTCCTGCCGACGACCGCTCATGCGGTATCGCAGGCTGACATTGACGCGGCGCGCGCCGAGCGCGACGCGCTGACGCAGCAGAGAGAAGAAAAACAGGCGGTTGTGGACGGTCTGAAGGAGGAGCAGGCAGGCATCCTGGAGCAGAAACAGGCTCTGGACGACCGCAACGGCGTGATCCTTCTGGAGATCGAAAGCATCGACAAGGAGATCGACCTCTACGATCAGATGATCGAACAGAAGGCCCGCGAGGTCAATATGGCGCAGATCACCGAGAACGCCCAGCTTGAGCGCTATCGCGCACGCGTGCGCTCCATGGAGGAGGACGGAAACACCGGTCTGGTGGCCATCATCCTCAATGCCCGCAGCCTCGGCGATCTGCTCACCCTGCTCGACGATGCGAGCGACGTCATGAAGAGCGACGTTGCCCTCTATGAGGACTACATCGAGGCGCGCGAGGCCACCGAGGCCGCTAAGGCCGAATACGAGGCTACCCGCACCGAGCTGGATTCCCGCAAGCTGGAGCTGCGCGGAGAGCAGGAGGAGCTGCAGGCCGAGATGGCCGAGGCTACCGACCTGATCGCAAAGCTCCAGGAGAACATCGAGGAAAACCAGGCGCAGTATGAAGAGCTTCTGGCCGCCGAGAACCAGGCAAACCAGGAGCTGGCCGAGCTGATCGCCCGCAGAGAGCGTGAGCGTGAGGCCGCGCTTGCCGCGCAGGCTGCCGATGCCGCCAGAAGAGCTGCGCAGAGCGGCAACAACGGCGGAAATAACAATGGCGGCAGCAGCGGCGGAGAAACCGGCGGAGAGGCCGCGCCTCCCCCGCCCCCGGTCGTGACAGGCACCGGCAGCTTTGCCTGGCCTGTTCCGTCCTGCACCTATATTACCAGCCGCTTCGGCTACCGCGTCCACCCCATCTTCGGCACGGTCCGCAACCACACCGGCATCGACATCGGAGCCAGCTACGGTGCGAGCATCAACGCCTCCGACGGCGGTACGGTCACGCTGGCGCAGTATTACGGCGGCTACGGCAACTGCGTGATGATCGACCACGGAAACGGCCGCGTGACGCTTTACGGGCATATGAGCTCCCTTGGCGTCTCGGTCGGACAGGCGGTCTCGCAGGGCCAGTATATCGGCGCTGTGGGCGACACCGGCTGGGCGACCGGCCCGCACTGCCATTTTGAGATTTACATCAACGGCGGCCGCGTCGATCCCGAGATGTATTTTTCAGGTCTGACCATTTCGCCGGACGCGGGCGTGTGACGTCCCAAATGCATAAAGGCAAATCATTCACCGGACAGCATGGATTATGCTGTCCGGTAAACCCTTGTCAGTAAGGAGAATCCGCATGAAGAATCTGCTCACGCGAATCGGGCGCAGCCTGGGGCGCATCCTTTCTGTTTTGTTCAACGTAGGCATTCCGCTCAAATACGTGCTGCTCCTGCTCGCCATTTTGGGCGGCGGCGTTTATTTCATGACCTACCACTCGATGCTCAACCGCGTGGGCGGGAAGGACGATTACAGCGAAGCGATGCGCTATATTGAGATCAAGGATACGCTCGAGAACGAGTTTATCGACCCGGTCGACCGCAAAGCACTCGGAAACGCTGCGGCCGCTGCCATGGTCAATGAGCTGGGCGACTCCTGGAGCTACTACATGAGCGAGGACGAGTACCGCACCTATCAGCTCTCTTCCTCGAATGACTACTCCGATATCGGTATGTCCATCGTCAAGGACGATAACGTTGGCGGCTTCCAGGTCATTTCCGTCTACCCCGGTTCGCCTGCCGCAAACGCAGGCGTTGGTGTCGGCATGATCATCACGGCGGTCGACGGGCAAAGACTCGCCGGCTACTCCGCAGATCAGGTGCGTACACTGATCCGTTCCAAGCTCAACACGGTCTTTGTCCTGGAGATCTCCAACGGCCAGAACAGCATCGAGGTCGATTGCACGAACGCAAACTCCGGCGCCGTCGTCTCCCGTTTGGAGAAGACGGGCGCGGCTTATGTTC
Organism: Clostridiales bacterium UBA3758; assembly: GCA_002371675.1. Classification (GTDB taxonomy): domain Bacteria; phylum Bacillota; class Clostridia; order Oscillospirales; family Oscillospiraceae; genus Limivicinus. Next base: position 6,861 of record DFGE01000004.1, on the reverse strand, counting down.
AGATCAAAAACTTTGAGGCGGGCAGCGGCCAGGCTGCGGTCGACGCGATCGAGGCGCTGCTTGCGCAGGACGCGGACTCGCTGGTGCTCGATCTGCGCAACAATTCCGGCGGCCTCAGCACCGAGGTTGCAACGCTGCTGGATTACCTGCTCCCGGGCGGCACGCTGTTCGTTGAGGTCGATAAGGACGGCAACCGCATCGAGACCGGCTCGGACAGCATGAGCCTCCAGCTGCCGATGGCAGTGCTCATCAATTCCGGCACTTACCGCGAGGCGGAGCTCTGTGCCGCGGTGCTCAAGGAATCCGGCTGGGCAACGCTGCTCGGCGAACCCACCGTAGGCAATACGCGCTCCCAGGAGACGATCGTTCTCTCCGACGGCAGCGCGATCCGCCTGTCCACCCATAGCTATCTCACCGCAAGCGGACTGGATATTTCCGCCTCAGGCGGCGTCGTGCCCGACCTGATCTGTTACAACAGTGACGAATCCGCCACCGGCACCACGGAGGGCACGACCGGCGGCGAAGACGGCACCGCCAGTATTTCCAATGACGAGCAGCTGATGCAGGCGCTTCGTTATTTGAGTTGACAGAGCATTCTTCTGCGTTTATAATCTCAAAACAGTCAAGCATTCAATACCGAAAAGGAGATTTTGACATGGCCAATGTGAACCGCTTCAAGATGAGCCAGGAGCGTTATGACGCGCTCAAAAAGGAACTCGATTACCTGCAGACCGACGGCGTCAAAGAGAATGCTGAGCAGATCAAGGAAGCCCGCGGCTTCGGCGACCTGTCGGAAAACAGCGAATATGACGAAGCCAAGAGCGAGCAGGCAAAGCTCTATACCCGTATTGCCGAGCTTCAGGTTCTCATCGACAATGCTGAGATCGTGGATAATATCGACCATGACGCCCCCAAGGACACTGTAACGCTCTCGAGCTCCGTGACGGTCCGTGATGAGGACGGCTTTGAGGAGCGCTACACCATCGTCGGCTCTCAGGAGGCCAACCCCCGCGAGGGCAAGATTTCGGACGACTCTCCTGTCGGCCGCGCGCTGATCGGCCACCGCGCCGGTGATTCCGTCAGCGTCGATGCGCCCGCTGGGAGCTTCCGCTTCGAAATCCTCTCCGTCGAGAACTGAGAAGGGGAGAGCATATGGCAGATCATAACACTCCCCAGGCGGAGCCTCAGCAGGAGCTCAGCGAGATCCTGCGGATCCGGCGGGACAAGCTCGCCGCGCTGCAGGATGCCGGCAAGGATCCCTTCGCGATCACGCGCTTTGACGTGACGCATCACAGCGCAGATGTGCTGCGGGACGCGGAAGCCCTGCTGGAGCAGCGTGTCTCCGTTGCCGGGCGCATGATGGTCAAGCGCGTCATGGGTAAGGCCTCCTTCTGCAAGCTGCAGGATCGCGAGGGGCTGATCCAGGTCTATGTCGCGCGGGATTCCATCGGCGAAGAGGCGTATGCCGACTTCAAGAAGATGGATATCGGCGATATCCTCGGCGTTTCCGGCTATGTTTTCCAGACCAAGACCGGCGAGACCACGATCCACGCGGAGAGCGTGACCCTGCTCAGCAAGTCGCTCAAGCCGCTGCCGGAGAAGTTCCACGGCATGACCGACCGCGAGCTGCGCTACCGCCAGCGCTATGTCGATCTGATCGTGAATCCCGAATCGCGCGATACCTTTATCAAGCGCTCTCTCGTGATCAGCGAGATCCGCCGCTTTCTCGACGAGAAGGGCTTTATCGAGGTCGAGACGCCCATGCTCGTCGCCAATGCGGGCGGCGCCGCCGCGCGCCCCTTTGAGACGCACTACAATGCGCTGGACGTGGACGTGCGTCTGCGCATTTCCCTTGAGCTCTACCTCAAGCGCCTGATCGTCGGCGGCCTGGAGAAGGTCTTCGAGATCGGCCGCGTCTTCCGCAATGAGGGACTGGATACCCGCCATAACCCCGAGTTCACGCTGATGGAGCTCTATCAGGCCTATACCGACTACCATGGGATGATGGATCTTACCGAGGAGATGTTCCGCCGGCTGGCGCAGGTCGTCTGCGGCAAGACGACCATCAGCTACCAGGGCACCGAGATCGACCTCGGCAAGCCCTTTGAGCGGCTGACCATGATCGACGCCATCAAGCGCTACGCCGGCGTCGACTTCGACCAGATCCTCACCGAGGAGGAGGCCAAGAGCGTTGCACGTGAGCACAATGTGGCTTATGAGGAGCGGCATAAGCGCGGCGACATTATCAATCTCTTCTTCGAGACCTTCTGCGAGGAGAATCTGATCCAGCCGGTGTTCATCATGGATCACCCCATCGAGATCAGCCCCCTCACCAAGAAAAAGCCCGGCGACCCCAGCAAGGTCGAGCGCTTTGAGCTCTTTATCTACGGGCGCGAGATGTGCAACGCCTACAGCGAGCTCAACGACCCCATCGACCAGCGCGAGCGCTTCGCGGCGCAGGATGCGCTGGCTGCCGCGGGCGACGCAGAGGCCAACCACACGGACGAGGATTTCCTCAATGCCCTGGAGATCGGCATGCCCCCCACGGGCGGCATCGGCTACGGCATCGACCGTCTGGTCATGCTCTTGACCGACTCGGCCTCCATCCGCGACGTTCTGCTCTTCCCCACCATGCGGCCGGAGAACAACGGCCAGGGCAACCCCTGGGTCAGCGACCCCGCCCGCGCGGAGGATATGTTCGAGGCGCTGGACGATCCGAAGCCGGATACGATCCGCGGAAGCGAAAAGACCGCGGAGAATGAGCAGAACGCCGAGCCTATCGACTTCTCCAAGGTCGAGATCGAGCCGCTGTTCAAGGATTTCGTGGATTTCGAGACCTTCTCGAAGTCTGATTTCCGCGCAGTGAAGGTCAAGGACTGTGTGGCCGTGCCCAAGAGCAAGAAGCTCCTGCGCTTTACGCTGGATGACGGTTCCGGCACGGAGCGCACCATCCTGAGCGGCATTCACGCCTATTACGAGCCGGAAGAGTTGATCGGCAAGACCTGCATCGCCATCACGAATCTGCCTCCCCGCAAGATGATGGGGATTGATTCCTGCGGCATGCTGCTCTCCGCCGTCCATCATGAGGAGGGCGAGGAAAAACTGCATCTGCTGATGCTCGATCCGCACATCCCGGCCGGCGCGAAGCTGTATTGATCGAGAGCCTGGCGCTGTCATCGCGCACAGGCAATAAACGGAATACAGAAAGAAGTCCTGCAGGCATGGCCTGCAGGACTCAGACTGTAGACAAACCTATGCGGCCAAGCTTGGACACGCATGGGGGGATTGTGAAGGGGGGGAGGGTATACCCCCCTTCACGTTCAATCTTTGCCAAAATGGGAACTTTTTCGGAAGTTTCCATTTTGGCGATTCAAGCTGTCGACATTTTGTCGACAACTTGAGTCCTGCAGGCATGGCCTGCAGGACTTCTTTTTCGTATAAACAAAATCGCCCGCCCGGAGAAAATCTCCGGACGGGCGTATTCTGCTCAAGCAGCGAGGCTACATGGCCTCGATTTCTTTGATATTGTATTCGTTGCCGGTCACGAGGAATGTGTTGCCGCTGCCGCAGTAGGGGCAGATCTTCTTGTATTGGATCGTTGGGTAGGTCTTGCCGCAGTCCTGACAGTAGGTAACGGCCTTGAGCGTCTCAATCTTCAGTTCCGCCTCCTGCAGAAAACGGGTGTTTTTGCGGGCAAATTCCCAGTACTCCTTGAGGTAACGGGGGATGATGGCGCTCACTTCGCCTACCTCCAGCGTCACGGAGCCGACCTTGGTGAGTTTGTTCTCCACGACGAGGTTTTCGACGGTGCGGATCACGTATTCGATGGTGCTAAGTTCGTGCATATCTCTTGTTCCTTTTCAGCTGAATTTGCCTGTTTAGCTGACAACAGCATACCACAGCATTCGCGGTTTGTCACGCAGAAAAGCGCGGAACCGGCGCCAAATCGCGTATCAGCCGCGTCCCGCCAGGCAGAAGGGGAGTTCCAGGCGGTTTGCCTCCAGCAGCGCCCTGTCGCGCAGGAGCTCCTCCGCAGGCGCGTCGGCGACGAGGCGTCCGCCGTTGACGAGCAGCACACGCGTGCAGGTATCGAGGATCATGTCGAGGTCGTGCGAGGCGATGAGGCGTGTCTGCTTCATGTCGCGTATGGTGTTGATGACGAGGCGTCGGTTGCAGGGGTCGAGCGCGGAGCTCGGCTCGTCCATCAGCACGGCGTCCGGCTCCATGGCGAGGATCGTGGCGATGGCGGCCATGCGCTTCTCGCCGCCGGAGATCTTGTGGTTGTGGCGCTGCTTGAGCTCGCTGATCCCGAGCCGCTCCAGAACGGCGTCCACGCGCCGCTCTGTCTCCTCGCGGCTCAGCCCGTAGTTGAGCGGAGCAAAGATCATGTCCTCATAGACGGTGGGCATGAACATCTGGTTGTCGGAATTCTGCAGCACAAAGCCCAGCTTGCGCCGGATCTGCGCGAGGTTGGCTTTGGTGACCTCCACGTCGTCTACGAGAATCTTCCCCTCGCCTTGCAGCAGGCCGAGCAGCAGCTTCATGATCGTCGATTTGCCCGCGCCGTTTGCGCCGATCAGCCCGACGGCCTCGCCGTCCGCAATCCGGAAGCTCAGATCCCGGATCACGGGCCTGTCCTTTTCATAGGAGAAATTCACATGCTGAAATTCGATCATCGTCTTCACCTCACAAACAGTCCGCCGAGCAGCTGCGCGATGTGCACATAGCGCAGCAGGGCGAAGCAGCCCAGGCACAGCAGCAGATACGCCGCATCCTTTTCCCGGAAGGGCTTGTCGGGCGCGTAGTGGAAATGCTCGTGGTAGCCGCGCAGCAGCATGCTGCTGTAGAGCTCCTGCGCGCGATCCATGCTCCTCAGCAGGAGCTGCCCCAGGAAGGAGCCCCAGGCGGAGAATTGAATGCCCTTCTGTCCCGGCGCGCGCAGATGGTAGGCGTCGGTCATCACGGCGAGCTCCCGCGTCATCACGCCGACATAGCGGTAGGTGAGCAGCAGGAGGGTTACCAGCAGCTTCGGGACGCGAAGCTTGCGCAGAGAGGCGCACAGACAGTCGATCGGCGTGGTGGCCATGAGCAGGAAGGAGGCCATCAGGCAGAAGACGCCCTTGAGCATCAGCGTGAGCATGGAGACGAGGCCGCCGGACACCGCAACGCCGCCGAGCTGCAGCAGGGGAGCGCGGTCAAACAGCGGGTTGAAAAGCCCGACCGCCATCACCAGCGGCAGCACGATCCGCAGCTTGTAAAAGCAGGTGCTCACAGGGATGCCGCTGAGCTGGAAGAGCAGCACCGGCCAGAGCACAAGCGGCACGAGCCCCGTCAGATCGTATTTGCGGAAGGAGACGACCGTGATGATATATGCAATTGTCGCAAGCAGCTTCGCCGTCGGCGAGAGCCGGTGGATCGGCGAATCCTGCGCCGCGAGCTCGTCCATTTCCGCGAGCTCCCGCAGCGCCTTGTCCATTTTGTTCATCGTGATCTCCTGAAGACGAAACGCGCCATCGCGCTTATCCGGTCAGCATTACTGCCCGAATAAGCAGAGCGGTGATAGTGCTTTTCTCTGATTGTACCATGTTCCGCAGAAAAACGCAAATTCAAGGGCGCCAAAAGACGCCCTTGAATCTGAGGAGAGAGGTGAAAGTGGAGACGCATCAGGTTCAGCTTGCTCAGGACTCAACCCTTTGCATTTTTCTTCCGGAAGAAGCCTCCCGCGAGGGAGATCAGTACCGCGACGCCAGCCACGATCGCTGAGCCTACGATGCCGGAGACGCTCGTACCCACGGGACTGTCGCTGTCGGCAAAGGCATAGTCCGGCAGGAAAGAAGTGCTCTCCTGAATGGCACCGGCCTTGTCCGCCGCGGCGCTCTGCACGCCGAAGTCTTCCTCGTCGAGACCCATGTTCTCGCTGTAGCCCGCTTCGGCGTTGCCGAAGAGCGCCCACTCCAGCCCGTCGGGGTTGGAGCTCGCCAGCAGGCTCAGCCCGCCGCCGACCAGCAGCACCGCCACGCCCAGAACCGCGAGCGTCGCCGCCAGGGAGCGCCTGGAGCCCTCTGCGGGAGCCGTGCAGTCGCGCAGCAGCTCCGGGCGGGATTCATACACAAACAGCAGCACTGCCGCCGTAATGAGCCCCTCGATCAGGCCAATCGCCAGATGGATGGGCTGCATGAGCGCAACGAAGGCGCCGAAGGGCAGCTCCGTGATGCCGGAGAGGCTCGTCTCCAGGACGACAGAGAAGGCGCCGAGCTGCAGCGTGATCACGCAGCCGAGGATGGACGCGAGGAGGATGCGGCCGCGGACGGCGCCCTTGCCCTCGCCGAAGAGCCTGCTGCGCATGATCGGCCGCCAGATGAGGTAGTAGCCCACGAAGCAGCCGTAGAAGGCCATATTCCATATGTTCGCCCCGAGGGCCATCAAGCCTCCGTCGGCGAAGAAGAGGCATTGTATCGTCAGGATCACGATCATCGACAGGAAGCCAGCCTGCGGGCCGAGCAGCGCGGAGAGCAGCATGCCGCCGCACATGTGCCCGGAGGAGCCGGTGCCGGGGATCGTATAGTTGATCATCTGCCCGGCGAACACCAGCGCAGCCGTGACCGCCATGGTGGGGAGCTTCTGTGGCTCGTCGTCCTTCCTCAGCTTGTGGATGGATACGCCGGCTGCCGTTCCGGAAGCGACATACATCGTCGCCGCGACGGCGGGAGCCAGCAGAGCGTCTGCCATATGCATTGCATCGGCCTCCTTTGTGTTTTCTGCATTCAGTATAGCACCGCATTTTTCTTCCGCAAGCCCCCCGGGGGGATATAAAATCATTGATTTTTCGCCCGAGAAGCGATAATGTAAACCGTGATTGAA
>DFGE01000038.1 GCA_002371675.1 Clostridiales bacterium UBA3758 | reverse complement strand
CGCGTTACTCACCCGTCCGCCACTAACTTATTCAAAAGCAAGCTTCCAAATAAGTCCGTTCGACTTGCATGTGTTAACCACGCCGCCAGCGTTCATCCTGAGCCAGGATCAAACTCTCAATAAATGGTATCTTAAACCGTTGCCGGTCTAAAATCTTATTGAAGCTTACTAGCTCTCAAAAGAATTTTTATAGTCATTTCTGACTTTCAAGAACCCTTTTCTGGTGCTTATTTAGCATAAGCTTTTGTTCTTACATTGTTCAATTTTCAAGGTACATCCGCTGTCTCCCGTTTGGGTGACAGCTTGCTTATATTACCACAGGCATTTGCCTTTGTCAACAGTTTTTTTATCTTTTTAGAAGATTTTTTCCTGCATTCAGAGTAAAGCCCTGCGGTGACTGTTAATATAGCACCGCAGGGCCCTGTTTGTCAACACTTTTTTATTCCGTTTTTCGGATTTTTTTGTGCGTCTAAATGTGGTGGTTTTCAGTCGAAATGCGACGCAAAATCATGTGTCCCCGAAGATCCTGCCGATCAGCGGCAGCGGCTTTTTGATGCCGTTGAGTGCGTTGTACATTCCTTTATATATTAGGTAGATGCGGAAGATCCAAACCAGCGGCGCGACGATACCGATCATGTCGAGGATCACGCCGGCGAGGAAAAGAATCAGCCCCTGCTTGGCGTGATAAGTGGCGAACTTGTCCGTCGGAGTGAAGATCCATGGGATGACGAAGAGAAAGCTCAGATAGCACAGCGCGGCCAAAACCTTGTTTCCGCCGGTCTGCATGACATTCCCGAGCCCGCTCCCCTGCGAGGACTCGTTCTGCTGCACGGAGCCCGGCCTCACGCCGGCGTCCTCCGCGCCGCTGGTATACTCGGCGCGATGCTGCTCCGTCCTGCGTCTGGCGGCCTCCTTGCGGGCCCACTCCTGCGCTTCTCTGCGCTGCTCGCGGCGGGCGCTCTCCTCCTCGGCCCAGCGCCTGTGCTCCTCCTGCTTCCTTCTGCGCTCTTCCTCCAGCTTTTCCTTCAGCTCGGGATCGACATAGCTGTAGTTCGTCGCGGAAACGGCCGCTGCAGATGCAGCCGCTGCCGCCTGTTGAGCGGCGCGGTCAGCCTCTTCGTCGTAGCCGCAGGCCAGGCACTTGGACTGACCGTCGGGAATATAGGCGCCGCAGCTCTTGCAGTATGGCATACAGAACCCCTCGATTCTTTAGCAGATGGAGCCATTATATCCTCTTTTTCCGCTGTTTTCAATAGGGTTCTTCCGGCTTTCGCCGTTCAGGAGCAGAACCGGTGGTTGCCGATCACGACGATGAGCGGGCGCGACCAGATCCACTTGCTCGTGGCGGTGACGGGATTGAAATAATAGATCGCGCCGCCGGAGGGATCGGAGCCGGCCAGCGCGTCCTGCGCAGCGCGGTAGGCGCTCTCACTCACAGGCTGATCGAACTGCCCGTCGTCCACGCAGGAGAAGGCTCCGGGCTGAAAAATGACGCCGGAGAGGGTGTTGGGAAACGAGGGGTGCTCGATCCGGTTGAGCACCACCGCACCGACGGCCACCTGCCCGACATAGGGCTCTCCTCTCGCCTCGGCGGATATGAGGCGCGCGAGCAGGTCGAGATCCCCGGAGCCGCCGCCGGAACCCGTAGGCTGGATGCCGAGCGCGGCGAGGGTCTGATCCCCAGCCTGGCCGTCTGCGCTCAGGCCGTTCTTCCGCTGGAAATAGCGCACGGCCTCCTCGGTGCGGCTGCCGTAGAGCCCGTCCACCGCGCCTGCGTAATAGCCCCAGGCCTTGAGGCGCGTCTGGATCTCGCGTACGGTCTGCCCGCTGCTCCCCTTCTTGTAGAGATCGGCGGAGGCCGTCTGCGCGAGCGCCACAAGGAAGATATTGACGGCGAACAGGATGGCTGCCGCCAGGATGAGCCGCCTGCGTTCTCTCGACATAAAAACACCTCACATACTTATATATACACAGTGCACGAAAGCCGCGCTTTCATGGTACTGTCCACACAAAGTATGTGAGGCGGACGGTGTTTCTATTCGTTTCGCTTTGCTGCTTTATCTGAGCTTGCCGTCGATCTCGCTGCGGAGTCTGGCGGAGAAGTCCTCCAGGCTCATCGCGCCGAGATCCTCGCCGCTGCGGGTACGCGGGGCGACGGTGCCGGCCTCCGCCTCGCGCGCGCCGATGACGAGCATGTAGGGCACGCGATCCTCCTGCTGGGCAAGACGGATCTTGTAACCGATCTTCTCGTTGGAGGCGTCGAGCACGGAGCGGAAGCCCGCGTCGAGCAGCTTCTCGTTGATCTCCTCGGCATAGGCGAGGGTCTTCTCGCTGACCGGCAGAACCTTGACCTGCGTGGGCGCGAGCCATGCCGGGAAGCGGCCCTTGGTCTCCTCGATGAGATAGGCCATGAAGCGGTCGAGAGAGCCGAGGATGGCGCGGTGGATGACTACGGGGCATTTCTCCGTGCCGTCGGAGTCGATATACTTGAGGTCAAACTTCGCGGGGAGGCAGAAGTCGAGCTGGCAGGTGGAGAGCGTATACTCCGCGCCGACGGCGGGCTTGACGTTGACGTCGAGCTTCGGGCCGTAGAAGGCGGCCTCGCCGATCTCCTCGGTGAACTGGATGCCGAGCTCCTGCAGCACCTGGCGCAGCGCGCTCTCGGCGGTGTTCCACATCTCGTCGTCGTCGTGATACTTCTTCTTGTCCGCAGGGTCTCGCAGGGAGAGGACGCATCGGTAGTCGGTGATGCCGAAGTCCTTGTACGCGTCGAAAATCAGATCGCAGACCGCAGCGACCTCACCCTTGATCTGCTCAGGCGTGCAGAACAAATGCGCGTCGTTCTGGCAGAAATGGCGGCCGCGTTCGATGCCCTTGAGCGTGCCGGAGGCCTCATAGCGGAAATCGTGCGCGATCTCGCCGATGCGCAGCGGCAGGTTGCGGTAGGAGCGGGGGCGGCTGGCGAAGATGCGCATGTGGTGCGGGCAGTTCATCGGACGCAGAACATATGCCTCGTCGTCCACTTCCATGGGCGGGAACATGTTGTCCTTATAGTGCTCCCAGTGGCCGGAGGTCTTGTACAGATCCACCGTGCCGACGCAGGGGGTCATCACGTGCTGATAGCCGAGGCGGCGCTCCTTGCGCACGATATAGTTCTGCAGCTCCTCCCAGATGATGGTGCCGTTGGGCAGGAACATCGGCAGGCCGCGGCCGACCAGATCGTCGGTCATGAACAGCTGCATCTCGCGGCCGATCTTGCGGTGATCGCGCTCGCGGGCTTCGGCCTGCTGCTTCTCCCACTCGGCCAGCTCCTCGGCGTTGCGGAAAGCGACGCCGTTGATGCGCGTGAGCATCTGACGGGAGCTGTCGTTCTTCCAGTAGGCGCCGGACTGCTGCGTGACCTTGAAGGCCTTGAGCGCCTTGGTATAGGTCAGGTGGGGTCCGAGGCACATGTCCACGTACTCGCCCTGCTGGAAAAAGCTGAAGGTGGTCTCGTCGGCAAGATCGTCCATATGCTCGAGCTTGAACTTTTCGCCGCGCTCGGTCATAAGCTTCTTGGAATCTTCGCGGTTGAGGATGAAGGGCTTGACGGGCAGGTTCTCCTTGCAGATCTTCTTCATTTCCTTCTCGATGGCCTCAAGATCCTCGGGGCCGAGCTTGCGCTCTCCCAGATCGACGTCATAATAGAAGCCGTTCTGGGTCGCGGGGCCGTAGGCAAAGTCGGCCTCCGGGAAGAGGCGCTTGATTGCCTGGGCCATGATATGCGCGGCGGTGTGGCGCAGGACGTGCAGCTCTTCCTCCTGCGGGCACTCGGCGACGGTTCCGTCCTTGTAAATGATCTTCATAGTGCTCCTCCAAACAAAAAACACCCTCAGCGGCGCTCAGCCGCCGAGGGTGCAGAAATTACACGGTTCCACCTCGGGATTTCACTCAACAGACCGTAACGCGGTCACACGGGGCGGCATTGCCTCCGCCCGGCTCGGGAGCGGTCGCAGATGATGGTCAGAACCGGGGAGGCTTGCAGCCTGGGCGCTCCCTCTCTGCGCGGCGGGACCATCGCGTTCTCCGTCACAGCTTTTGTACGCTGGTATAGTATCACCCGTTTTGGCTTCTGTCAATCGCGGATTTTTGCGTATACAGGAAGGAAACCGGCGTTCAAAGTTCGCTGCGGACAGTGTGCCTGCCTTTGCTGCAGCGAAAGTTGACATCCTTGACAAGCCGTGCTGTTCTGCGGTATACTTTTTTGTGGAAAAGCACGGAACTGCTTTTATTATTTGGAGGACTTCGCCATGAGAGACGCACTGCTCGCATCCTGTCCGATCCTCGTCTGGCTCATAACCGCCATCCAGGCTCTGCTGATGATTCTGGCCTTCGTCGGCTGGAAGCAGAAGCGCGAGCCGCTCTATCTGCTGACGGCCCTTGTAGCGCTCGGGCTCTTCTACGACGCGCTGATCCTCTCGCTCGGCACGCTGATGCAGGGCGGCCCCCTGCTCGCAGCGCTCAGCCGCATGCGCTATGTGGCGCACGGCGCGCTGATCCCCCTGCTGTTTGCGATCTGCGCTTACGCGCTGGACTTCAACAGGACCTGGAAGACCGTCGTCTGGGTGCTCACCGGCATCCTGATTGCTGCGGGCATCGCCGAGGGCTTCGCCACCGCGCTCGATCTGCGCGAGGCCGCAGGTCTCGTCCGCTATGCCTCCGGCGACGCGACGCCCGGCTGGGCGCAGGCCGTGAGCGGCGTGCTGTCCTACGGCGCGGTCGTGCCGCTGATCCTCGCGGGCATCGTCGTATGGGTCAAGCAGAAGACGCCGCTGCTCTTCCTCTCCGGTTTTCTGATGTTCGCCTTTTCGGCGCTCGGCCCGGCCACCGGCAACTTTGACCTGATCTTCTTCATCAGCATGTTCGGCGAGGTGTGCATGGCGCTGTGCTTCCTGCTCTACGCAAAGCGCCGCGCGTCGAACTGAGCGTTTCATTCTCCCCCTGTATTGCGCATACATTATTTTATTATAGAAAGGAAGTCAAACAATTGAGCAGCTTCAAAGACCTCCGCATCGTAGACAACTTCTACCAGACCAGCTCCTACTTCCCCATGCCGACCGTGATGATCTCCACGCTGGCAGAGGACGGAAGCACCTCCGTCGGCTCCTACTCGCTGTGCTTCCCCTATTACATCGCGGGCAAGGGCTACTACGCCATGATCCTCGAGGCGCGCAACTCCTCCAACACCGCACAGCATCTGCTGGCGGGGCGCAAGCACCTGGCCATCAACTTCATGCCCGAGGGCCGGGGCTATCACAAGAAGATCGTCGCCCAGGGCTGGCCCGGCGACACGCCAGCAGAGAAGATGAAGAACTTCGGCTTTACGCTGGAGGACGGTCTCTGCATTCAGGAAGACCCCGCCACGCCGCGCCCGAAGGTGGTCTCAGAGGCCTACCAGGTGATGGAATGCACCTGGATGAGCGACCTGGAGAACGCTGAAGAGGACATCGGCCGTGTGCTTGAGGACGGCTGCTACCCCCCTCCCTACCGTGATTTCAACGGCATCACCAGCCAGTACGGTGCGCATTTCATCCTGCGCATCGACAAGATGCTCATGAAGCCCAAGTACTATGACAACATCATCAACGGCGTCAAGGGCAGGCTCTGGCCGAACGTGCTGATCTGCCACGGCTACCGCGACAGCAAGAACTTCTGGTTCGCCAAGACCCCGCGTCTCGTGCCTGAGCTGCTGCCGATCCGTAACGCGACGCTTTCCTCCGTGCGCTATGCCGCCGACCGTACCGATCCGAACGTCCACTTCACCGACGACGCGCTCGAAAAGCTGCTGAATGTCCCGCGCATCTTCTTGCCCACTGTGCTCAAGGGCTGCGTGGCTTGGGCGAAGGAGAACGGCGTGACCGAGGTCACGGCCCGCGAGATGGACATCATCAACGACAAGCGCGCCAAGGAGAAGGGCAAGACCAAGTAGGGGAGGAACGGGCATGGAAGTGTACGAGTTTTCCGTCCCGATGGCGCTTGCAGACTTTATCCCCGTGTTCCTGTTCGGAGCCGCGGCTGTCCTCATGCAGCGCGACCTCTACAGTAAAATGCCGAAGTATGCGTTCGCATGCCTGGCCGCCGGAAGCGTAGACGCGTTTCTTGCGGGCTTTCTCAAGGCCCTCTGGAAGCTGCTCTATGCCCTCGGTGTGTGTGATTTCCACGTGCTCAACACCATGTTCCTGCCCACCCAGTCCCTCGGTCTGCTGCTGACCGGTCTCGGCCTCGTGCTGATGCTGACCCAGCGCAAAAAGGCAGCGCTGGCCGTCGCTCCCCCGCTTTTTTCCGGTACCTTCGTCTTTGTCTGCATGATGGTGCTCGGCCTCGGCGCGATCTGCGCGAGTCTCAGCGTGCTGGCCGTGAAGATGAAGAAAAAGGGCCTGATCCCCGTGTTCATTCTCTGCTTTTTCTGCTATATGGGAATGGGCTATCTCGCCTCCCGGGATGGCAGCTCCGCCGCCATGAACTGGATCGAGCAGGGCGTCAATTCGCTCGGTCAGCTGCTGCTGTTCAGCGGCGTCCTCAGTCTCCACCGCGCAGGGCTGCGCGATAAACAATTATAATGAAATAGGAAGAAGGTATTCATATGTATCCTGCCTGGTATTTTCTGCTTCTGTTCCTTCTGGCCATGCTGGTCAGCTCCATCGGCTTCAAGAACTATGTCTGGTTCATCTCCCTCGGCTATGGCTTCTCCATCGCCGCTGCAGGTCTGCTCATGCTGATCCTCTTCGGCAAATCCCTCACCGCAGGCACCATCCTCTGCTGCATCATTTTCTTCCTCTACGGCTGCCGTCTGGGCGGCTATCTGGCCTATCGCGAACTCAAGAGCAGCTCCTACAAGAAGAACATGGTCGGCGAGATCAAGGACGGCAAGACCGTGCCCATGGGCGTGAAGCTCGCCATCTGGATCACCTGCGCCCTGCTCTACGCCACGCAGGTCTCCCCCGTCTTCTTCCGCCTGTATAACAACGCCGGCAGCAACGCCTGGGTCTACATCGGCGCCGTCATCATGATCTGCGGCATCACGCTCGAATCCGCGGCCGACATCCAGAAAAACAAGGCCAAGAAGGTCAACCCCCGCCGCTTTGTGGACACCGGCCTGTTCCGCATCGTCCGCTGCCCGAACTATCTCGGCGAGATGATCTTCTGGACCGGCGTGTTCCTCTCCGGCATCGGCGCGGTCAAGGGCTGGCAGTGGCTCGTGTGCATCATCGGCTATGCCGGCATCATCTTCGTCATGTTCTCCGGCGCGCGCCGTCTGGAGATCCGCCAGAACAAGAACTACGGCAAGGATCCCGAGTACCAGAAGTTCGTCAAAACCGTGCCCATCCTGCTCCCCTTCGTCCCGCTCTACAGCGTCGAGAAGTACAAGTGGCTCGTGGCCTGAGTGCTCGAAGCCGGCGTAGTAGGCAAAGCAAAAACGACGCCCCCACATAGGGGCGTCGTTTTTGCTTTGCCGGAGATGGAGAGATTCGCCTGCATTTGCGTCTTGCGGGAGACGGCGCAAACAAAAGAATCGACTCACTTTCTGAGCAGCCTTGGCTTCGGGGATTCATCAATCGTTCTTCACTGTGTATAAGCGCAGAAAGCGCCGCATGCCCTCGACGAGGAAGGAGAAGTTCCGTTCGTCGCAGACGGTGTCCCGCGGCGTGTGGATCCGCGACATATACAGCCCAAGGATAGGGGATTTATTCATCGCCGCTACGCCTACGGCGCAGGGAAAGTTGATCTGATCCGATGGGTAAAATGCCCCAAGCGGGCCGCAGAGGTGCGGCTGTTTGTCACCCGCGGTGAAGAAGGCCTCTCTGAGCGCAGCACCTGCACGCCTTTTCGCCTTGCTGTTCTGGACAATCAGAATGTGATCGCCGTCCGAAACGCAGTCGAAGTTGACAACGAGGCGGTCTTTCACGGCCTTTTTGTGCCTCGAATGGAAAAACGCCGAGCCGAAGAGGCCCGTCTCCTCGTGGTCGAAGAAGACGAAGGCGCAGCGCGACCGCTCTTCCTCGCTCAGTGCGGCAATCAGTTCGCAGAGCATTACGACGCCGGAAGTATTGTCGTTGACAGTGTGCGGATTGGCCGGGCCAAGGATAAAGACGTAGAGGATCAGCGCGAAGGCGGCGAACCAACTGAGCATCATCGCCAGCGGCTCATATACTCCCAGTCTGAACAGGCCCCAGGCCAGCAGCCCCGCTGCCGCGAAGAAGGGAATGAGGATCAGAAACTGGTACAGCAGATAGATCAGCAGGTTTTTGGGCGTTATGAAATTGGGGAAGGGCAGCCGGGCGCAGGTGTCGTAGTGTGCACTGAAAACGACATCGGCGGTTTTGGGATCACCCAGCACGAGGTTGCGGCACCGGGGGCATCCACCTTCCTCCACCGTAAGACCGGGCAGCCGACTCTGCAGGAATTCGATGAAGCGCAGCTTCTGCACCTTCGTCTTGCGTATCTGCCAGTCGCGCAGAATCTCTCGGGACAGTTCGGTCATCAAATAACTCCTTTAGATTATCTTATCTGAATATCAGTTTATTAAAAATCCAGGGTCAGCGTATAATTGCTGCCCAAATCACTTCTTGAGCCGCCTTGGCCGGATTGTCTGCATGGACAAACAGGCATTGGGACCTCTCGCCATCACATTCTGTAAGGTGGATAATACAACCTGACCCTACAAAACGAGGCAGGAAGAAGCATGGTTGCACCCGCCTGTCTTGCTTGTCCCATGTATCAAGGGGGTCCCAGGTAGAAACGCAAACATACACGGGTTATTGTATCATAGCTTGGGTACTAACGTGTGTAAGAGCGCGTAAAAGGTACGAAGCCATAGAAAGACCGCGTAAAAGTGCACCGAGGCAAATACTATACAACACTTCTGCGATTGATATTTATCGGACCATGGATGGTATCATCATCCATTTTTCCAAGAAGCGCCTCAGCTCCGCTCGCGTTTTTGAATTCCATTTCGGTGCGGTATATTGGGATAACATTATAGATAATCAGCTGATCGCCGCTCTCTAAGGCCAAGGGCTCAACAGATTCATCAAATATCTCCAACAAGATACCACACATGTCTGTCTCTTCAGAAAAAGAGTCTCCAAAATCTATATCGTGATACAACCCCAGGTAACTATCTTCATAATACGGAAGTCTTGCCAATGACTTTATTATGCGAATTGGCCAGTACCATTTCTCGTCGTTTGACTTAATGTCCCAGTCAGCAGGTAACCGTATTGCCATCTCTGCTCTGTTCATTTTGCCATAGACAGCAGGAACATTCATTTTGTACGCGCCCATCCCCATTGTAAATAAAGTATAATAATTTCTATCTTTGCTGGGGGGAATGGGGATCACGTCAATATGAAGGCCTAGAGAAACAATCTCATGTATAACTTCATTATACGCGCCGAAATTGTCCTTTAACATTTTTTCATATGCTTCTTGATCTTGCTCCGAATAGAAATACATTATTTTCTTTTTCCCAAACTTAAACAATGCCATTCCGTCGCCCCTTTTTCAAATAAAGCTACACATGGATTTTAACATATCCTTCAGCAGAAAACAAGAAAACCTCTTTTGCCCTGGTAGACAAAAGAGGCTTTTTGGATGTGTAAGTACGCCCAAAAGGGGCGAAATCAAGCATAGTGCACCAAAACAGGATGCCCCCCGTGTTCAGATTAGTACCATTCCATGTAATAGTAAAACCAGTTTGTCATAATTCTTTCCGTAGTGATCGCTTCTCCGGTTCTGCTCTTCCATTCAAAAACCCCGGGAGAGGTCTCCGTCAACTCATCCGAAGGAAACTCCAGCGCAAAAGGCGTGTCGTCCGCAGAATAATAAAATCCAGAATATGTTGAATTGGTCGCCAACCCGGTTCCTCCACAATAAAAATCTATATTATTGTCGTTGAATCTGTAAATACTTTTCACGATTGTTCGTATGCCAAGACGGTCACGGATCATAATTTCCTCTTCAGCGTTTTCGCTTAGTAATATGTCTTTTGCGATATACTCCAGTATCTCGTGATTCTTTCTGACATATTCAAAAATCCGGTCTCTGGACACATCATCATTGAACAGTCCACACCCGGTTAAGACTACACAACACGAAAGCAAACCGACAATCAAGAAAACCAATTTTTTCATCATAGCCTCTCCTTGTGCTTTTGCAAGAATTATTATAGCACGTGAAATGGTTGCTTTACAACAAGAAACCCCCTTTGCCTTGGTAGACAAAAGAGGTTTCTTTCATGGCAGCAGAGGAAGGATTCAAGCCCTCAGCGCCTCCGGCGCTTCGCGCGCGATTGAAATACTGTGAGGCTTCGAATTCCGTCCCTCTGTGTATAGCAAAACAGCCGCCCTTTCGGTACGGCTGTTTTGCTTTGGCAGCGGAGGAAGGATTCGAACCCTCACAAACGGAGTCAGAGTCCGGTGTGCTACCTTTACACAACTCCGCTAAACGCAAATGTTATTATACATGGAATTCGGAGTTTGTCAAGCTATTTTTTTAATCCGGGCGTTTTTCCGCTCAGGCGTCGGCGGCCTCCAGCCTGGCGACGAGCGTGCGCAGCGCGCTGCCGCGGTGGCTGACGGCGTTTTTCTGCTCCGGAGAGAGCTCCGCCGAGGTGCAGCCGAATTCCGGGATATAGAACAGCGGATCGTAGCCGAAGCCGTTGCTCCCCTTTTGCTCATAGCCGATCTGCCCATAGAAATAGCCCTCAGCTGAGATCTCCCGCCCGTCCGGATACACAAGCACCATCGCGCAGGTGAAGTGCGCGGCGCGGTTCTCCACGCCCTGCAGCTTCTCAAGCAGGAGGCGCATGTTGGCCTGATCGTCCCCATGGACGCCGGCAAAGCGAGCCGAATACACGCCTGGCGCACCGCCCAGCGCGTCGACGCAGAGGCCGCTGTCGTCCGCGAGGGCGCAGCAGCCGGAGAGCGCAGCGATCTCGCGCGCCTTTTTCCGCGCGTTATCCAGGAAGGTCTCCCCATCCTCAACGGTCTCATGCTCGATCCCGGCCTCGCGCAGGGAGACGATCTCCTCAAAGCGGCCGCCGAGGATTTCGCGGATCTCGCGCAGCTTGTTGGCGTTGTTGGATGCAAGGATCAGTCTGGCAGGTTTCTCCATCATTTTCTCTTCCTCTTGTTCTTGCTCTTCTGCTTGCCGTTTCCGCCTGTGGCCTTCTTGCCGCCTGTCCGCTTCGGCGGGGCGGGCTCCGCTGCGGCAGGCTCCGGCTGCTGCGGAGCGCTCTCCGCTTTCGCCGGGACAGCCTTGGTGTTGCCGGCGAGCTTTTTGGCGGCGGCGAGCTTTTCCTGCATGCTCTTGACCGTGGAATAGATCAGCACGGGCAGGCTGACGAGGCTCACCGCGCCGATAATGCGAAGCGCCAGGGGCTGCAGCGGGATGCCGATCAGTCCGCTCACCGCGGTGATGAGCGAGGTGATGCTGATGAGCGAGAGGCTCACCGTGAACAGCTTATCCATCGTTTTCATTGCATTTCCTCCGGATCAGGCTTTGTCGAAAAACAGTATAATGCTTTTTACCCATGAACGCAAGCGTTTACTTGACAAGG
>DFGE01000032.1 GCA_002371675.1 Clostridiales bacterium UBA3758 | reverse complement strand
AAAGTGGTACAATAAACACAGTTACTCATCTGTCAAGGAGGCGGTTGCAATGAAGGCTGCCATGATCGGAGACAACTGCATCGACGTCTATCGTTTCATCGACGGAAAGGCGCTCAATCGGCGCTACCCGACCGGCAATGTGGTGGACACCGGCGTCAATCTGCGCAAGCTCGGCGTACCAACCGCGATCATCAGCACCACTGGCAGCGACGACAATGGCCGCTGGATGGTCGAGACCCTGGAAAAGGAAGGCCTTGATCTGTCTCACCTTAAGATAGGCGACGGGGCGACAGCCATCACCTATATGGATATGAACGGCACCGACCGTGTACACGGCGAATATGTGGAGGGCGTACTCGAGCACATCGTATTCGATGAGGAGGACGTCGCCTTTGCCGCGGCGCACGATCTTGTGCACACGGCGCTCTGGGGCAAGGCCGACGGTGTGCTCGGTGTGATCAAGGCGCACAATCCGGCGGTCCTCATCAGCTTTGATTACTGCGACCGCCTGAGCGATCCCATCATCGAAAGGACGCTGCCCTGGGTTGACGTCGGTTTCTTCTCCTGTCATGACGAGTCCGACGCCTTTGTGAAGCAGTTTCTGCAGGACAAGGTGCAGCGCGGCATGAAGCTCGCCGTGGCCACCTTCGGTGAAAAGGGCAGCCTCGCCTGGGACGGAAAGGTCTGGACCGCCTGCGGGATCTATCCTGCGGGCAAAGTCGTGAACACCGTCGGCGCGGGAGACAGCTATATCGCCGGCTTCCTCTCCGGTCTGCTCAGGAACGAGCCGATCGACGAATGCATGCGCATCGGCTCGCGTGTGGCGGCGCAGGTCGTATCCGTATTTGAACCCTGGGTCACGGAAGAATCTTAACATATAAAAGGAGTAAGGCCATGAAGATCGGAATGTTCACCTCCGGCTATCAGCGCAATCCGCTGGAGCACTGCTTTCAGGATGCGAAGGAATACGGCTACGATTATATCGAACTCTGGGGCGGACGGCCCCATGCCTATGCCCCTGACCTTAAGGCAGGCGAGATCTCAGAGCTGCGGCGCCTGATTGACTGCTATGAAATGCCCGTCGTGGGGTATACGCCCGAGCACAACGCTTATCCGTACAACTACATGATCGGCTCGGAAGCACAGCGCGAGGACGCCGTGGCCTATCTCAAGCTGTGTCTTGACATGGCCAAAGAAATGGGCGCCTCCTTCATGCTGACCAGCCCCGCCAACGGCGGGTATCTGGCCACCTATGACGAGCTTTGGCCGAGGCTCGAGAAAACCATCCGTGAGCTGGGCGACTACGCCGCCAAGTGCGAGGTCAAGCTCACGGTCGAGGCGCTGACGCCCTATGAGTCCAATTTCTTCACCCGCGCCAACGATTTGGTCGAGCTGTTTCGCCGTGTCGACAATCCCTGGATCGTAGGCATGTGCGACCTTGTCCCCCCCTTTGTGCAGCACGAAAGCATCATGGCCTATTTCGACAAGCTGGGCGCGAAGATGGATCATCTGCACATCATCGACGGTGAGCAGGGCACCGACAGCCACATCCTTCCCGGCGAGGGGAGCATGCCGCTGGGCGAACTCTTCTGTGAGCTGAAGCGGATCGGCTACGAGGGCACTGCCACGCTGGAGCTGGTCACCGGTTACATCAACGAGCCGCGCTTCTACGCGCGCCGTGCCGTGAACAATGTCCGCGCCATGATGGCTGCCGCAGGGATGTGAGGTAAGGTATGACGATTGACATCCACGTCCACCCGGCCTTTTACGAGCCGATCAACGCCAACGCCGCGCGCGAGGAGCTGCGCCACCGCGAGCTGGACATTCACCGCAACGGTCTTGCGCCGCTGGAGCACGTGTTCAATCAAATGCGCTGCGCCTCTCTCGATCGACTGTGTTTGCTGGCGCAGGACTATTCAAGCGCAATGGGAGTCCCGCTTGTGAGCAACGAGGAAGTTGCGCAGCTCGTCTCCTTGGCGCCGGAGCGCTTCTGGGGCCTGGCCTCGGTCGACCCGCACGACGGCGATGCTCCGGACAGGCTGGAAGACGCTTTTACGCGTCTGGGGCTCAAGGGCTTGAATCTCCATCCCGGGCGTTCCCGCTTCGACCCGGCCGATCCGGTGCTCGAGCCGCTCTGGGCCGTGTGCGAGCGGCATGACAGACCGGTGCTGTTCCATGCGGGACTGTCCTGGGAAAAAGATACGCTTGCGGAATACGGTCATCCCCTCCGCTTCGAGGCTCTGGCGCAAAAGCATCCCCGTCTGAGGATCTGCCTGGGGCACTTCGGCTGGCCCTGGATTCGGGAGACGGCGATGCTGCTGCTGAAATATCCCAATGTTTACGCGGACACCGCCGCGCTCTACTTCGACAACGCGCGGGAGTTCTATACGCAGTGCTTCACCCGCGATATCCCGCTCACATGGATCGACCGGTCGCTTCGCCATCAGGTGATGTTCGGCTCGGACAATCCGCGCTTTGAGCAGATCCGCATGGCTGAAGCGCTGGGCACGCTGGGGCTGCGCGAGAGTACGCTGGAACTGATCCGTGGGGAGAACGCCCTTGTTTTTCTCGGTGAAGGAGGCGGTGCATGATGTTTGTCAGGACGCTGGTGCTCTGCACCAAAAGCTATAACGAAATGACCGTGCTCACGCCGCGCGTGGAGGAGATCGTCCTCGAGAGCGGCGTGCAGGAGGGTATGGTGACGGTTCTCACGCGCCACACGACCACCGGCGTGACCGTCAACGAAGCGCTGGAATGCCTTGAGAGCGACATCCAGACAGCGCTGGCGCTCTTCGCGCCGGAGGAGCGGCCCTACTGTCACGCACGCATGCTGCGCGACTACGGCTCGACGGCAGGCAACCCCACCGGGCATCTCAAAGCCATGCTGACCGGCAATCACTGCCATTTTCTGATCCGCGGCGGTGTGTTGGAAAAAGGCGGCGCACAGGACGTGTATTTTTGTGAATTCGACGGTCCCGCACGGCGGGAGATTCTGGTCATAGTGGAGGGGGAATGACAGGACCGTAAAGCAGCGCGAAAAGCGCTGGCCTTTCCTGTAAGAAAGCGCCTGCGCCTTTGACGGCGCCCGGCCAAAGCGGACGCCGCAGCCCCAGCATTCTGTATCATAAGAAGCAAGAGAAGACCGATGAGCTCCAATTAAGAGAGGATACGCGCGGTGTGCACAGCCGCACGATAATCAAAGGAGGATCATCATGTCTGAATCCAACAAAGAACTGGGCCGAAAGTTAGGCCTGGGCGCAGTCATTGCCCTTGGTGTAGGCACGACCGTCGGCTCCGGCATCTTCTCGTCCCTGTCCGAGGTCGCCAATGCGGCCGGAAGCTCCCTGTTCCTGTTCCTGGCTTTCATCATTGGCGGTCTGCTCCAGATCCCCGCCAACTTCTGCTATGCCGAGCTGGCCTCGGCCTTCCCGGAAGACGGCGGCCAATATGTCTACTTCCGTGAGGCCGGTTCCCGCCCCCTTGCTTTCCTCTGCGGCTGGATCAGCTTCTGGGCCACGGACCCCCCGTCCATCTCCATCATGGCGCTGGCGATTGTAAACCACCTCGCCTACTTCCTGCCGATCCACGGCTTTGTGCTTCGCCTGGTTGCCGTAGTCTTCGTATTGATCTTCATGTTCGTCCATCTGCGCAGCGTGGAAAACGGCGGCGCGTTCCAGACCTTCATCACCGCACTGAAGATCCTGCCCTTTGCCCTGATCATCGGCATCGGTCTGTTCAATCTCAACGGCAGCCTGCTGCTCTCGGGTGAACGGCTCTCCAGTGCCGCCACCGGCGGTGTTGCCGCGCTGATCGCCGGCATCGCCTCCACCACCTGGTCCTACGACGGCATGGGTGCCCCCTGCTACATGTCCGGTGAGATCCGCGATCCTCAGAAGAACATGCCCAAGGGCCTGATCCTGACCGCGGTCATCGTTCTCGCCCTCTACGGCGGACTGACCTTTGTCGCTTCCGGAATCCTGAGCGTGGACGAGCTGGCCGCTTCCGACGCCCCGATCGCCCTTCTGGCTTCCAAGCTGCCCGGCATCGGCCACTTCGCCGGCACCGCCGTTGCGATCATGGCGATCATCGTCGTGATGGGTTCTCTGTCCAGCTGCATCATGTACCAGCCCCGCATCGAATATGCCATGGCGAAGGACAATCTCTTCTTCAAGTCCTTTGCCAAGGTCCACCCCAAATTTGAGACCCCCTATTTCTCCATCATCGTCCAGTGCGCCGTGGCGATCGTCCTGATCTTCGCCACCACGCTGTCCGATCTGCTGGGCTACTTCACCATGGTGGCCCTGCTGAAGAACGTTGCCACCTTCTGCACGATCTTCGTGCTGCGCAAGAAGGAAAACTACAAGCCCAGCTACAAGATGCCCGGCGGACTGATCATGCCCATCATCGCCAGCTTTATGACCCTGACGCTGATCTGGGGCGAGCTGACCTACGCCCCCATCCCGGCGATCATCTGCGCTGTGATCGCTGTTGCCACCGGTCTGCCTGCCTTCTACTTCTGGGATCGCAAGAACAAGAAGGAGCAGCAGAGCGCCTGATCTGAGAAGATCAGAAGCAAATCAAGCAACAAGCAATACGCCCCGCCGCGGCAAAGGCTTGCCGCGGCGGGGGCAAAAAGGAGGGAGAAGGATGAAAAGGCCGCGCGTGCCTGCTCCGGGCGAGTTCGCCGCGGAGTCACTGGAAGTCCTTCTCCTTTCCCTTCCCCCGCGCAGGAGGCTGCCAAGCGAGCGCCTTCTGTGCGAAAAATGGGGCGTCAGCCGCGGCACGCTGCGCACGGCGCTGCGGCGTCTTACCGCGGCGGGACGGCTCGTCGCTTTGGGCGGCTCGGGATATACGGTCGCTCCGCCTCGTCCGGAATGGAACGCGGCGGGCAAAGAGAGTCTGTATGAAACGCTGCGCCGAAAAGCGCTGCGCATGCACGGTGAGCTGCTGGACGTCTGGGAGCATTCGCCGAAGCTCCCCCTTCCGGAAAAGGAGGGCGGCGAGTGGCTTGACGTTCGGGCGTTGTGGTGCTCGGAACGGACGCCGATCGCACTGGAGAGCCGCGTCCTGCGGTACGCGCCAGGCGAAGAATGCGATGGACGCGGCGCCGCGCTGCTCTCCGCAATGGCCGCTCCCCACAGCGAAGCGGGGCCGCTTCGTATCGGCATCCTGCGTGCACGGAAGGAAGAGGCTGCGCTGCTCTCCGTTCCGGAGGGGAAAGCGCTGATCCAGGTCCGCGTCTTCAGGTATGAGGACGATGGATCTCTGAAGGAAAACCACCGCGTGATCCTGCGGCCAGACAGGATACGTCTGCTGCTTTGAGAGGTGAGAATATGAAACTTGCTGCGGTTGGAAGCAACTGCGTGGATTTTTATCAAAATGTGGAGGGCGGAAAAGCCTATCCGGGCGGCGGTCCGGTCAATATGGCCGTCTACACCGTGCGTCTGGGCGGCGAGGCCTCCTATATCGGCCCGGTCGGGAATGATGATTTTGGCGCGCTGATGCGCCGCGCCGTTGCCGAGAAGGGTGTGGACGTGTCGCACCTGTCCGTTCGCGAGGGAAAGACTGCCGTCACGCAGGTCAGTCTGATTGACGGAGAGCGCGTTTTCGGCGATTACGACGAGGGCGTGCTTTCCGATTACGTGCTCTCGGAGGACGATCTTTCCTTCATCTGCACGCACGATATGGTGATCTGCGATCTTTGGGGCAAGGTGGAGGGTCAGTTTTGCGAGCTCAAGCGCCGCGGGATGCAGACAGCCTTCGACTGCGCCACGCGCCCCGAGGATGAGGCAGCGCAGACGGCCATGCCTTTTACGGATGTACTGTTTTTCTCCAGCGACGGAGGGGATACCGGTGCGCTGCGCGAGCAAATGAGAGACTATCATGCGCGGGGACCGCGGCTGGTCGTCGCGATGCTGGGCGAAAATGGCAGCCTCTGCTTTGACGGAGAGCGCTTCCACAGCTTCGGCATCGTCCCCTGCGAAAAGCTCGTCGACACGATGGGCGCGGGCGACAGCTATATCGCCGGGTTCCTCTTCGGCCTTGTCGAGGGGCTGCCGCTGGAGGACTGTATGGCAAAGGGCGCGGCAAACGCTACCGTGACGCTGGGCTATTTCGGCGGATGGTAAAGCCGCCGCACAGAGATGAACGCTTATTCCAGTCCCTCCATTGACGCCGAGCGTCTGCGCATGAGGACCTGCAGCCGGCAGCTTCGTCCGGCGGGCGCGTATTACGCCGCTCGCTTTTCGATCGGTAAGGATGAGGAGATTTTGTGCCTGCGCCGTCTTTTCAGC
The DNA here is from genome assembly GCA_002371675.1 of Clostridiales bacterium UBA3758. Lineage (GTDB taxonomy): Bacteria > Bacillota > Clostridia > Oscillospirales > Oscillospiraceae > Limivicinus. The sequence continues at coordinate 18,764 of DFGE01000032.1, read as the reverse complement.
CGAGGTGGGAATCCGCTGTTCCTTGAGGAACTGGTGCTGCCCGGACACGGCACCGAACGGAAGCGGGCGCCGATACCCGAACGCGGCTCGCTGTGGAGACTGCCTCTCCCCGGCGTTCATACAGCACGCCAGAGTCTTGAGCTTGTCGAGCTTGAGCGGCGCGATCTGCGCATCCTGCGGCTCAGGGAGGAGCGCGCCGCCCTGTGTCTCGAGCGGGAGTATCTTGATAGCGAGGGACGTGTGATCGCGCTGCAGCGCGTTCTGATTCCCGAGGGCGGTGAAGAAGAGCTGATCGTCGAGCGCTGAAAGGAGCAAACATGGGAAGCTTTAGCGGCAACTTTTATTCCGAAGAGCTGAAAACCACCACGCGGATCAATCTGATCCTGCCGGATGCGTCCAACGACGTCACGCCGCTGCTCGGCGGGACGCCGAAGCTGCTCTTTCTGCTGCACGGCCTCGGAGGCAACTGCGACGAGTGGCTGCGCTTTTCAAAAATCGAATACTACGCGAAAAAATTCAATCTGATTGTCGTCATGCCCGAGGCGCAGCGCAGCTTTTACTGCGACTATCCCACTGCCCCGCGTTATTTCCACTATGTTGCCGACGAGCTGCCGCAGCTGTGCGAGCAATGGTTCGCGCTCAGGCGGCCGCGCGAGGACTGCATGATCGCGGGCGAGAGCATGGGCGGTTACGGCGCGCTCAAGATCGGTCTGCGCAGACCGGAGCGCTTCGGCACGATCGCCGCTCTTTCGGGCGTGCTGGACTTCCGCCGTTTTGTCGACGAGGCGCGCGCAGGGATGCTGCCGGAGATAGAGCCGGGCGAGTTTGACGCGCTCTACCCGACGGGCGAGCTGCCCGAGGAGGACGAACCGATCGCGCTGGTGCGGCGCGCCGCCGCACAGGCTGACCGGCCGCGGTTGATTCAGCTCTGCGGCACGGAGGACTTCCTTTACGAGCATAACCGGCGCTTCCGTCTCGCGGCGGAGGAGGCCGGATACGGACACTGCTATGGCGAGGGACCCGGCGAGCACGCCTGGCCATACTGGGATCGGGCTATTCAGACCGCGCTCCGTTTCTTCCTCGGACTGGAGACGGACGGAGAATTCTATTAAGGAGTCGTACTATGAGTTTTGAAGCGAAAAAATGGCAGGAGACAGAGGGTCCTTGCCTGCGCAATTTTGATGAAAAGGAAGCGATTGAGAGCGTGCAGGGCGCTCTGGCGCTCCGTCCCCAGATCGAGGCGGTTATCGACCGAATCTGGGAGGAAGGCTTTGACGGGATCTATTTTATCGGCATCGGCGGCACCTATGCTTCCGCCATGCAGGTGGAGGTCTATATGCGCGGCCGCTCTTCTCTGCCCATCTATGTTGAAAACGCCGCAGAGTTTCTCACCACCGGCAACCGCCGCTTTACCGAACGGTCCGTGGTTATTTATTCCTCGGTTTCCGGCAACACCAAGGAGATGGTGCGGCTCGTCGAGCGCGTCCGGGAAATTGGAGGCAAGATCTTCGCCTTTATCGACACGCCGGATTCGATGCTGACCGCGCCGGACAAGCAGGATTATCTGATCCTCTATCCGAAGAACGAGCAGCTGAAGTTCTATATGGTCGCAAACTATCTCATGTACAAAAACGGCGAGTTCGCCGCCTATGAGGAGTACAACCGCGAGATCGAGGCCCATCTCGCCCTCGCGCTGGCAGAGGTAGAAAAGGCCGCGGACGCCTGGGCATATGAGTACGCGAAAAAGGCGGTCGCTTTCCACCGCGAGCGGCCCGATCTGCCGCACTACTTCATCGGCTCGGGCAACCAGTACGGAGCCACCTACTCCTACGCCATGTGCTACTGGGAAGAGCAGATGTGGATCCGCACCAAGTCTATCAGCTGTCAGGAGTTCTTCCACGGCATGCAGGAGATCATCGTCGCTGACACACCCGTCACGCTCTTCATCGGCGAGGACGAACAGCGCCCGCTTGCAGAACGCGTCGCGCGCTTTCTGCCTCGTGTCTGCGCCAACTACACGATCATCGACACGGCCGAGCTGGAGCTGGAGGGAATTCGAAAGGAGTTCCGCGGCAGCATCTCGCATCTCGTGATGCACGCGGTCAACAATCGCGTGGACGCCTATATGGAGCTGTTCCTGCGTCACCCGCTCTCGATCCGACGTTACTACAGGCAGTTCGATTATTGAGCCTCACAATCAAAAGAAGGCTGACGGAGCACCGTCAGCCTTCTTTTCTATCCAGTTTTGCCCTCAGCGTGCCGACCAGCGGGCAAATTCCTCGTCCGTTGCGAGGACGCTGTGTGTCTCGCTGACGGCGTGATAGCTGCCCTTGGTATAGTCGATGCCGGAGCTTTTGTAATCATAGGCGATCGCCGTGCGCTGCTTCTCCACCCGCGGGTCCGGGTGCGGAACAGCAGAGAGCAAGCTCTTCGTATAGGGATGCAGCGGACGATCGAAGATGTCCTTCGTCGTCCCGGTCTCCACCAGATGCCCCAGATGCAGCACGCCGATGCGGTCAGAGATGTACTTGACCATGGACAGATCGTGCGCAATGAACAGATAGGCCGCGCCGAGCTCCTTTTGCAGGTCCTTCATCAGGTTGACCACCTGCGCCTGGATCGAGACGTCCAACGCAGAGATCGGCTCGTCGGCAATGACGAGCTTGGGCTCCATGATCAGCGCGCGGGCGATGCCGATGCGTTGGCGCTGGCCGCCGGAGAACTGGTGGGGATAGCGATTGGCGTGCTCCCGGTCCAGTCCAATGCGCTCCATAATGCGGTAGACTTTTTCCTGCCGCTCGTCAGCATTGACATAGAGGTGATGCACATCAAGGCCTTGAGCGATAATATCTCCCACCTTTTTGCGCGGATTGAGACAGGCCATGGGGTCCTGAAAGATCATCTGCATGCGGGTGCGCAGGTGCCGCGTCTCCGCCGCGCCAAGATGGCCGGAGATTTCCACGCCCTCGAAGAGAACGCGGCCCGCGGTCGGCGTGTAGAGACGAATGATTGAGCGGCCGATCGTGGATTTGCCAGAGCCGGATTCGCCGACGAGGCCGTAGGTCTCTCCCTCGTCAATATAGAACGAGACGCCGTCCACCGCCTTGACCGTGAATTTCTTGCTGACGCGGAAGTACTGCTTCAGGTCCTCCACTTCAAGAAGGTGTTCAGCCATCTGTTCTTCCTCCTTCCCTCATGCTTTCGATGCGACGGCGCAGCGAGTCGGGCATCGCCAACTTGGGCGCGCGCTCGTCCAGCAGCCAGCTTGCCGCATAATGTGTCTGGCTGATTTGAAACATTGGCGGCTCCGCCTTATAATCCGCTTCCAGCGCATAGGCGTTGCGTGGGGCGAACGGATCGCCCGCCGGCAGGTCTACCATGCTCGGCGGCGAGCCGGGGATCGTGTAAAGCCTCTCGCTGCTTTCATCGGAGATGTCCGGCATGCTGCTGAGCAGACCCCAGGTATAGGGATGGCGCGGGTCGTAGAAGATGTCCTCCACCGTGCCTTTTTCCGCAATGCGCCCGGCATACATGACGGCCACATAGTCCGCCACCTTCGCCACGACGCCGAGATCATGTGTGATATAGATCACCGAAATGCCGGTTTTCCGCTGGATCTCCTGGATCAGTTCCAGGATCTTGGCCTGGATCGTAACGTCCAGTGCCGTCGTCGGCTCGTCGCAGATCAGAATGTCCGGGCTGCAGGAGAGGGCAATGGCGATGACCACGCGCTGGCGCATGCCTCCGGAGAGCTGGTGAGGATAGTTCCGCATCCGCTTTTCTGCCTCCGGGATGCCGACGAGCTCCAGCAGCTCGATCGCCCGGCGGCGGGCCAGCGCTCTGGACAGGTGCAGATGCTGGATCATCCCCTCCATCAGCTGCATGCCGATCGTCATCGTAGGGTCGAGCGAGGTCATCGGGTCCTGAAAGACCATGGCAATATGCGTGCCGTTGATATGCCGGCGCATCTCGCGGCGGGACAGACGCAGAAGATCCCGCTCCGTCCATTCATCCTTCTCCCGGCAACGATAAAGGATTGTCCCGCCTTCAACAATCTGGTTGGAACTGACAATTCCCATGATCGCCTTGACGGTCACGCTTTTGCCGGAGCCGGACTCACCCACGATGGCGAGCGTTTCCCCCTGATAAAGGTCCAGATCCACACCGCGCACGGCGCGCACCGTACCGCCGCTTGCCTGGAAGGAGATACGGAGATCCCGGATCGTCAATGTCTTTTCCATGCTCACATCTCCTTCATCTTGGGGTCAAAGGCGTCGCGCAGGCCGTCGGCCATCAGGTTGAAGCTCAGCATCAGCAGTGCCAGCACCGTGACCGGGAAGAGCACCAGGAAGGGATACATGGTCATGGACTTGAAGCCGTCGCTGATCAGCGAGCCGAGGCTTGCCAGAGGAGCGGGGATGCCCAGGCCGATGAATGCCAGAAAGGCCTCGGTGAAGATGGCGTTCGGGATCGTCATCATGCACATGACGATAATCTGGCCGAAGATGTTCGGCAGGATTTCCCGGAAAATGATCGAAAAGGTGCTTTCACCCAGGGTGCGGGAAGCGAGGACGAATTCCCGTTCCTTCAGCCGCAGGGTCTGGGCACGAGTCACGCGGCTCATGCCGATCCACTCAGTGATCATCAGAGCCACGGTGATGCTGGTCAGGCCCGGCTTCATCACCACGATCAGAAGCGTCACGATCACTGTCGTGGGGATCGTGGAGAGGATCTCAACGATTCGCTGGAGGAAGAAGTCAAGCTTTCCGCCATAATAGCCGGAGACCAGCCCGAAGCTCATACCGACAAAGGTGTCGATAAGGATGGCCACCAGCGCCACATACAGCGAAACGCGCGTACCGGTCCATGTCCGCGCGAACTGATCGCGGCCAAGGGCGTCGGTCCCGAAGATGTGCGTCACATCCTCGATTCCCTTCTGGGTATAGACGTTGCTGCGGATCGCCTCGCCGTTGACATACTGGGTATAGACGCCGGAAAAAACCGGAGCGGATTCCCAGCCCGCGATGTGCGGCGGCAGGTTGCGCTGGGACATGTCCTGCGTGCGGTAATCATAGCCGCTCAGCGCGGGACCGGCAAAGGCCATGAATACGATGAGCACGATCATTACAAGCCCGAACACCGCGCCGCGGTTCTTGACGAAGCGGCCCAGCGCGTCCTTCCAGAAGCTCTGTGCACTGTAAACTTTATCGATGCCGAGATCCCGGTTCTGCGCCGGTACGAAATCCTCTCTCTCTACGAGAGAGGCATACTCCTTTGCCGTCATCATGTTGAAGCATCCTCCTTTGCCAGACGGATGCGCGGGTCGATCACACCGTAAAGGATATCCACAATCAGCATCACAGAGATGAACATGATGCTGTAAACGAACACCACCGCCAGCACGACGTTATAGTCGTTGAACTGGATCGCCGACACCAGCAGGCTGCCGATACCGGGGATCGCAAAAATCTGCTCCACCACAAGGCTTCCCGTCATCAGCTCGACCGTCAGGGGCGCGAGCACCGTGACGATCGGGATCAGCGCATTGCGAAGACCATGTACGCCGAGCAGCCGAAACGACGATATGCCCTTCGAGTCGGCCAGCAGCATGTAGTCCGAGCCCATGACCTCCACCATTTCGGTCCGGGCGAAGCGCGCGACGGTAGCCATGGAAAACATGCTTAGCGAGATCGTGGGCATCACAGTCGAGCGCGCGGCGTCCGCCGTGCTGTACAGCAGCGGCAGCCAGCCGAGGCGGAAGCCGATAAAATAACTCATGGCCATGGCAAACACATAGGAGGGAAAGGCAACGCCAATAACGGAGACCACCGTGGCGAAAGTATCCAGGAAGGAGTTGCGCTTCATCGCAGCCACAATCCCCATCAGCAGCCCGATGAGCGTGCCGAGCGCCACCGCCTGCACCCCGATGCGGATTGAAACCATAATGCGTGCGCGCAGCAGCGAGGCGATGGGCATATTTTTCTGGATGACATAGGAAACGCCGAAATCCCCGGAGAGCATGGCCTTGAGATAATTGACAAACTGAACGGGAAGGGGCTTGTCCAGGCCGTATTTGGCCTCGAGATTTGCCCGCTGCACCGCGGTGATCTTCTCGTCGTTGAAGGGGCTGCCCGGCATGCTGTGAAGCATGGTAAAGAGAACGGCGAGAATAATGAGGACGGTGACCACCGAGATCAGCACCCGTTTGAGGACGTACTTAAACATACTTTTTCCCCTTTACGAAGGACGGCCGCGCAACCGATGTAGCGCGGCCGCCCTTTAACGGATTTGCTGTAAGAATGCTGTATCAGAAGTTCACATCCACGTCTTTGTAGATCGTTCCCACACCGACGGGGAAGAAAGCCAAACCGGTGATGCCGGGCCGCACCATGGCGGCGGTACCCTTCTGGTAGACCGGAAGGATCACAGCGTGCTCCATCACGAGCGCCTCGGCCTGCTTGAGCGCCTCCCAGCGCTCCTCGTACCGGTTAGCAAGATCGCCGTTGGCGGCCGCGATCAGCATGTCATATTCCTCATTGCTCCACTCGCCGTAGTTATAGGTCGAGCCGGTCGTCCACATGTCCAGATAGGTCATCGGGTCGGCGTAGTCCGGGCCCCAACGGGTCAGGCCGAGCTGATACTCACGGTTCTGCATCAGTTCGGTACGGCTTTTTTTGGGCTGAGCCTTCAGCAGAATGTGAACGCCGGGAAGATTGTTCTCGATCTCGCTTTGCAGGAATTGGGCGATCAGCGGCGTGGAGTCGGAGTCGTCATAGAGCAGCTCAATGGTGACTTCCTCAACGCCGAGCTCTTTCTTGGCGATCTCCCAATACTCCTGCGCCTTCACCTTATCGGTCTGCAGATAGAGCGGCGCGGTCTCACGGAAGTCCTTGCCGTCCGGGCCTGTGGCCAGCCGGTTCGGGATCGCGAAGTCGGCGGGCGTGGAGCCGTCCTGCAGGATTTCAAAGCAGATCACGTCCTTGTCATAGCTCAGTGCGATGGCCATGCGCAGGTTTTCGTTCTCAAGGCCGCAGGAATACTCCTCGCTCTTGGGATTGAGGTTGGGGGAGAGATACCACAGATAGCCCTCTTCGATGCGGGTAAAGCCGTCCATGGTCTGGTACTTCACGATCTGGTCGCCGGAGAGGCGGACATAGTCCAAGGTGCCGTTTTCATAGGCCAGCATCGTCTGCTGCGGATCCTTGATGATCTGGAAATTGATTTCGTCCAGATTGACCTTGTCCGCGTCATAGTAGCTGGGGTTTTTCTTGAGCTGATAGGTGTTGCCGCCCACGTCCCAGGCAGACATGTAGAAGGGCCCGCAGCAGAGCAGCTTGTCGGCACCCAGCGCATACTCGCTGCCGAGCTCCGTGGCAAAGGCCTCGTTGATCGGACAGAAGCTGGGGAAGGTCATCAGGTTCAGGAAATAGGAAACAGGATGATCCAACTCGACCTTCAGGGTCTTGCTGTCCACAGCGCTGACGCCGAGCTCCTCGATGGGCAGCTCGCCGCTGATGATTGGCGTTGCGTTCTTCACGGCCGCCACTTCCATCATGAAGCTGTATTCGGAGGCAGTCACGGGATCGACCAGACGGCGCCATGCGAAAACAAAGTCGTCCGCCGTGACGGGTACGCCGTTCATCCAGTTGGCGTCCTCACGAATGTGAAACACATACTCGGTAGATTCCTCGTTCGTCTCATAGGATGCGCACAGTGCGTTGACCGGCGTGCCGTCCGCAGCAGTGACGAAGAGCGGTTCGATGATCGCGGAGATAACCTCCAAGCAGTCAGCCTCCGTGGCGATCGTGGAATCCATGTCGAACAGCTCAGCCATACGGCCAACGTTCAACACCTTGTAGTCGCCGTCCGCTGCGGTATCGGCAGACGCGGCGTCTGCAGGGGCCGCGGGAACAGGAACCGTTTCCTGCGCGGCAGGAGCGCCGCAGCCCGCCAGCATCAGCAAAGCCAGCAAAAGCGGCAGGATCTTCTTCCAGGTTTTCATGGCGTTCTCTCCTTTTTTCACGGCTCCGCCAAAGCAGAACCGCAGTATTCAGCGGTTTCTCACGCTAAATTGACTATAGCATTTTCTATATAACTTGTCAATAACTTTGTACCACTTTGGTGGAACACAGGCGCGGCAATCGCAAGGCCTGTGAAGCAGCAAAATATGGCATATTTTCGCTCTTTCCGAGCACTTCGTTTGGCTCGCCCGAGGCAGAGCATTCGCCTTCGAAAAGCCCGGTCGGACACGAATTGTTAAATTGGTACAAAAAATAACAACAATTATATAAAATACCGCACGGCGAGCCGAAGCCCGCCGTGCGGCGTTATGATCCTGCGATCGTGATTCAATTATCCCTCTCTTTGGTAATGGACGCTGAAGTTGCACTTATCGCCTCTGGTATAAGTGCGGGCGTATTCCACGATCCGGCCGTGCTGATCATAGCTCAGACCCTGGAACTTCATCACGGCAAAGGAACTGTCGATGTCCAGCAGACGCGCCTCCATGGGGTCAAGCTCCTCCAGTTCCAGCCGCTCCCACACGCGGGAGATGCGGATGCCGTAGAATTCATATATCTGATACATGGAAAAAACATTGAGATCCACCTGCGGAAGGTTTTCCAGTACGGTCGTTGGGATATACAGCTCTTCGAGCGAGTAGGGTTCGCCGTCGCTGCAGAGAACGCGCTTGATATAGTACACGCTGTCGTGGGGATCGATTTTCAGCAGACTTGCATAATAGGGGCCGGCTTCTCGCGTTGCCTTGATGAGTATCTTGGCCGAGCTCTTGTGGCCGAGCTGCTCCATCGTCTGCTTGAAGCCGCCGATGGTCTCTAGATCACGCTCGTCCTTCCTGCTCGTGACGTACACGCCCTTTCCCTGCACACTTTTCAGCAAACCCTCGTAGATCAGCGCGGAGATCGCGGAGCGTACGGAGAGGCGGTGAATCCCGTAGGTCTCTGCCAGAGCGTTCTCGGAGGGAATCGGTGTGCCGGGCGGATACTCGCCGCTCTCGATTTTGCTGCGGATAACTTCCCGCAGTTGAAGATAGAGCGGGGAGTGATAATTCACTTTTTTCTCGTTCAAAGCACCTTACACCGCCTTTCCATTCGCCGCCGCGGCATGCGCGTCACTCGGCAAGTCGGGTTTCCATCCGGCTGATCAGCATGACCCGGTCCGGTCGGATCATGACCCGGCAGTATTCCAGCATCGCTCCGTCCTGATCATAGGTCCGGCTCTCGATTCGAAAGATGGGCGTCTCATTGGGAAGCTCAAGCAATTCGGCTTCTTCTCCCACGCGCGTGGTGGAGATCCGCTCCTCGCCCTGCGTGGGAACCACGCCGTATTCCTGCTCAAAAACGCGATAAAGTGAGTCTCGTGCAAAATCGAAGCGGTCGATGTCCGGAAAGCGCTCGACCAGGAAATATGAGCTCTCGATCTGCAGGACCCTGCCGTCTGCAAAACGGAGGCGCGACAAATGCCACAACTGCGTGCCCAGCGTGACCCGGAAAAGGCGGGAAAGACGCTTGTCGCTCTCGATCTTTTCAAAGGCCAGCAGACGGCTCTCATGGGGCCGTCCCTGCAGTGTGGTCTCCTCTTCGAAGGATTTCAGACCCTGCAGTTTGCGGCGGTATTTGTCCCCGGAATAGTAGATCCCGGACCCGGGACGTACCTCCAACTCGCCGCTCTTGACCAGACGGTTGATCGCCGAGCGCAGCGTACTGCGGTTGCACGACCACATCTCGCACATTTCCCGCTCTGCGGGCAAGCGATCGCCCGCCTTCAATCTGTTTTGTCTCAGATAGGCACGAAGTGCTTCCAGAGCGGCCTCACGCGGTCGGACAACATACTCTTGCAACGCTGCACACCCTCTTTCCGCCTGTAAGTATTCAATGAAGTATAGCACGAAAAGCCATCCGAACGCAAGTAAAAGATCGGCTTTGGGCGTGTTGTACATTTTTCAAATAAGCCCTAGTGTTGTCTTGCTCCTCTCCTCTTGAGTGATAAAATCGCCTTCAGCTTCTCCCAGGAAAAATGAGGTTTGCTCTCGCCGATTGAATTATCGTTTACTTGACGGTACAGAGAAGATGTTAATCCTGTATCGTGAAAACCCTTTCTTTTTCGTATTGCAACAAACCGTGAAAGCCCAAAAAACGTGTTTGTATTAGAACTCCATTAGAACTGGGGAAAGTGCAAAAAGTAAAGGAAAAGAAAAAGTTCCGAAAACGCTTATTTCTAAGCAATTTTCGGAACTTTTGTGGTGCGCGAGGCGGGACTTGAAGTCCATGTGCCGCGTCTCGCTGCATCTATTCTTTCATTTTACGGCTAAAATAATCCAAAAATCAGAAAAGCAGGTATCATTTCGCTCCGTTCATTCCAATCATTCTATTATGATTTGGGTCATTTTTATGGTCAATGATGAAGGGAGTAAAACATGAAAACTATCTTTGAAGAAATGGGCGGAACCTATTCCGAGATTGGCGGCTATCTCATTCCCGATCTGGTCGCGGAAGATGCTCCCCCGCTCAAAAAATACGGCTGGATGCGGAAACAGTATCTAAAGGAACACCGGCCGGTCCTGTACACGAATCTGCTTCTTTCCGATAATCTTTATCCGCACTGCGCTGAGATCGAATGCGTCTGTGAGGATCGGCTGGAACTGATCGTCCGGCAAATGGCCGAGCAGGAAGGCGTGACCGAAGCGCTCAAGGCTACCGACCAGATGGAATGGGTCAGGCGGATGAACAACATCCATAAACGTGCGGAAGAGATCGTGCTGCACGAGTTCGTGTATTGCTGAGGAGGTCGTCATCATGCAAGTTCTGGAAGACCTTTACCTCGGTGACGTTCGCCCCAGCGACCGGAGCTTTAAGCGCAACAGCCAGTACGCAAAGGCCCTTGACGAGGTTGTCAGAGCCGGGGACGCCCTGACCGATGGCCTCACAGAAGAACAGAAAGAGCATTTTGAGGACTACATGACCGCCCAGCGTGAGGTCAATGTGCTGACCGATTGTGAGACATTTTGCCTGGCTTTTAAGTTAGGCGCGAAGATCATGCTGGATGTGCTGACAGACGGACAAATGAGAGAAATCTAATGGTTTATTGGGCCAGCCAAATTGGCTGGCCCTTTTTCGTTGAACTATTCTTGACAGGTTATGGAAAAGCTTGCGCTCTAAGATCAGTACTCCAGGTTCTTGTCGGTCTCCTTGGAGAAGACGTGAGCGACCTTGCCGTCGAAGGCGAAGTGGACGGTGTCGCCGATGTTGTAGTTGCCCTTCATGTCGATGGTCGGGACGATGATGATGACGTCGCGGCCGTCGGCATTCACGTGCAGGTGCACGGAAGAGCCCATCATCTCAGCCACGTCGACCTTGGCGGTGATGCCCTCGTCGGCCACGTCAGTGTGCTCGGGACGCACGCCCAGGGTAACAGGCTGGCTCTGCACGTCGTTCTTCAGCAGGCGCTCTTCCTTGTCCTCGCTGAGCCGCACCTTGATGCCGCCCACTTCCACGAAGAACTTGTCGCCCTCGCGCTTGAGCTCGGCGTCGAAGAAGTTCATGACGGGCATGCCGATGAAGCCGGCGACGAAGAGGTTCGCGGGATGATTGAACACTTCCTGAGGCGTGCCGATCTGCTGGATGTAGCCGTCCTTCATGATGACGATGCGGTCGCCCAGGGTCATGGCCTCGGTCTGGTCATGGGTGACGTACATGAAGGTGGTGTCGATGCGCTGACGGAGCTTGATGATCTCAGCGCGCATCTCGTTACGGAGCTTGGCGTCCAGGTTGGAAAGAGGCTCGTCCATCAGCATCACCTTCGGGGCGCGCACGATGGCGCGGCCGATGGCGACACGCTGGCGCTGGCCGCCGGACAGAGCCTTGGGCTTGCGCTGCAGGTACTGGGTGATGTCCAGGATCTCAGCGGCCTCACGGACCTTCTTGTCGATCTCGTCCTTGGGGGTGTGGCGCAGCTTCAGGGAGAAGGCCATGTTGTCATACACGGTCATGTGGGGATACAGAGCGTAGTTCTGGAAAACCATGGCGATGTCGCGATCCTTGGGGGCCACGTCGTTCATGACCTTGCCGTCAATGATCAGCTCGCCGCCGCTGATCTCTTCCAGACCCGCGACCATGCGCAGGGTGGTGGACTTGCCGCAGCCGGAGGGGCCGACCAGCACGATGAATTCCTTGTCCTTGATGTCCAGGCTGAACTGCTGAACGGCAACGACGCCTTCATCGGTGATCTGCAGGTTCACTTTCTTCTTCTCGGGTTCATCAGCGCTCTTTTTCTTGTTCTTTTTCTTCTCTTCGCCGCTGACGTAGGGGTAGACCTTCTTGATGTTTACCAGCTTGACTTCTGCCATGTTTCTCGACTCCGCACACAGAGCATCCGCTTGCTGTGTGCTCACGGCCCGCCGCGTTGGGCTTGCCGCGTTGCGACAGGTCTCCACACTGCCGCAGCCCGAGTCCGGGCTTGAACTTTTCCTCCTTTTTTTCACGGCTTGCCGGCCATGTTTGTGGAGTGGCCGGGGCCGTGGAATTAATATGCTTATTCTGATCGAAGCTGCGTGGATAATCTTTGGTGACGTCCTTGCAAGCTTCAAACATTTCGACCGGTTTGGCTATTCTCTGGGTCTCTTATGCTTAGTACTTTCTAATAAAACTATATCATAGAAATTGCCGTTGGCGTCTATTCAATTTTATTGATTCGCTACCACTTTATCAGGAGGCCTTGTTCTTCATTTCAATTTCCGCTATGATGCCAATGAACAAAGAGAAGATCTATCTGGAAAGGAATACCATCCATGAATCGTATTTCGCTGAATGCAGGCTGGCAATTTGTTAAGCTGCCTAAGGGCATCCCCGTCGAAAGAGAGAATCTGGACTGGGAAACGGTATCTCTTCCTCATACCTGGTATCGGGAGGATGATCCTTACCACGGTCTTGTGCTCTATCGCAGAGAGATAGGGGTCGGGAAGGAGTGGAAAAAAGCTTTTCTGGAATTTGAAGGGGCCGATCAAGTCTGTCAGGTCTACGTGAACGGCGTTTTCCTTGGGGAGCACCGGGGCGGATATTCCCGCTTCCGCTTTGAAATTCCGCAGGAGCTGCTTGCCGGCGGAGCACTTCAAATCGAAGCTGCGCTGACGAACAGCGCGAATTCCGAGGTCTCTCCTAATTTTGGTGATTTTACCGTGTTTGGCGGGCTTTATCGCGGCGTAAATCTTCTGCTTACGGGTGACGAGCACTTTGACTATCTCTATTACGGGACAGACGGTGTGCTCGCTCGCACGGCATTGGACGAAAACGGACGCGGCGTTATAAGCATCGAACCGCATGTCTGTGTTTCTTCTCCCGACGCGCGGATCCGCTATACCCTCCTTGCACCGGACGGAGGAATCGCGGTGCAGCAGATAAGTGACAGCACGGACACGCTCAAGCTGTTTGTTGACTCTCCGGAGCTTTGGAACGGGAACAGGCGCGTCGCTTTCTACCAGCTTCATTCCGAGCTGATAAGCGGCGGACAAGTCGTGGATGAGAGCTCCTGCCGTCTTGGCTTCCGGCGTATTGCGATCCGTCCGGATGAGGGATTGCGCCTCAACGGAGAGCGTTTGCGTCTTCGCGGCGTGGCTAAGCACCAGGACTGGGGCGCTTTTTACAATGCTGTGACAGCAGAGCAGATCGATCAAGACTTTGCTCTGATTCGTGAAATCGGAGCAAACGCCCTGCGCCTGTCCCACTACCAGCATGCGCAGCACACCTATGATCGCTGCGATGAGGAGGGGCTTCTCACCTGGGCGGAGATCCCGATGCTGAAAATGACGGAGAACGCTGCCCTGCTGGAGAATGCTAAGGAACAGCTCCGTGAGCTGATCCTCCAGAACTTGCATCACCCTTCGATCTTCTGCTGGGGGATCCAGAATGAGATCGGCATGTTCCGCGACGCGGAATTCATGCACAAAGCCTGCCGGGAACTGACTGCTCTGGCGAAGGAGCTGGACCCTACAAGGCTCGTGACGGGTGCTAACCTCTATAATGTAAAGTTCTCAAGCCCGCTCAATCAGATCACTGACATGATCGGCTATAACCTGTACTTTGGCTGGTACTACGGTGAGATGCCGGACTACTCAAGGTACCTCGACAAATTCCATGCCGAGCGGCCGGAGATGCCCATCGGAATCAGTGAGTACGGCGTAGACGCCAATCCTCATCTCCATGCCGAAGAGCCGAAATGCAAGGATTATTCCGAGGAATTCCAGGCGCTCTGGCATGAGACTGTCTACCCCATCCTGCAGAGTAAGGACTATCTCTGGGGCAGCTTCGTCTGGAATATGTTTGACTTTTCCAGTGACCGCCGCAATGAGGGCGGGGTGACCGGCTTCAACACCAAAGGTCTTGTCAGCGCGGATCGGGGTCTTCGCAAGGACGCTTTCTACTATTACAAGGCCGTGTGGTCGGATGAGCCTTTTGTTCATCTCTGCGCCAGCCGTTTTGTACGGCGCGCGCGTGAACGGATCGACGTCAAAATCTATACAAACCTTCCCCGTGTTACACTCTGGAAAGACGGAGAGAGAATCGGAATCGGGGAGAATAACGGAAACGGAACGGTCCTTTTCCGGGACGTGGCTCTTGCTCCCGGTATAAACCGACTGTGGGCGGTGTCCGGTGACTGTGAGGATCGCTGCCTCTTTGAACGTGTCGAGAAACCCGAAGAGAGCTATCGTCTCCCCGAAGAGAGCGGCGGCGCGGTGCGCAACTGGTTTTTGAGTGATGACGATACCGTTAAGGAGGGCTATTACTCCATCATGGACACGGCAGAGGTTGTTCTCAGCGGGGCCCGCTCCGTGCTCGTACGTTTTGTCCCCAGCCTGGTGGAGGTGCTGGACCGGGATGTCATCCCGTTGGGGCTTTCGATGAAGAGCATCCTCAGCCGGGAGCTGAAGAATGATCCCGACACGATGCTGCGCATCAACGATGCGCTTCACCAGATTAAAAAGGAACTCTGATTGAAGGAGGATTGTGAGATGGCTGTATCGCTGGAGCAATTCAAGCCGGCCAAGGACTACCTGATCTGCGTCGATTCCGATGGCTGCGCGGTGGATACCATGGACATCAAGCATAAACGCTGCTTCGGCCCCTGCCTGGTGGCTGAGTGGGGGTTGGATGCCTGGAAAACGGAGATCCTGGCGCGCTGGGATGAGATCAACCTCTACAGCATGACCCGGGGCATCAACCGCTTCAAAGGCCTGGTTATGATGCTGGAGGAAGTGGACGCGCGGCTGACGCCGATCGAAGGACTTTCCGCCCTGAAGTCCTGGGTGGACACGGCGAAGGAGCTTTCCAATCCTTCGTTGGAAGCAGTGATCCAGGCAAACGACGCGCCGGTGCTGAAAAAAGCGCTGAACTGGTCCTATGCCGTGAACCGTGCCATCGCGGCGCTGCCCTGGGAAGTCAAGAAGACCTTTCCCGGGGTAAAGGAAGGCTTTGAGGCGGTACGCGCCTTTGCCGATATTGCGGTGGTCTCCAGTGCCAACCGCGACGCGGTGGAAGAGGAATGGGAGACCTTCGGTCTGCTTCCGCTGGTGGATCTGGTGCTGTGCCAGGACGTGGGCAGCAAGGCCCACTGCATCGCCGAACTCCAAAAGAAGGGCTACGCCGCCGATCATATTCTCATGGTAGGCGATGCGCCCGGCGACAAGGCCGCCGCAGAATCTAACGGCGTCTGGTACTACCCCATCCTGGTCCGCCATGAGGAAGATAGCTGGCGGGAGTTTCCCGCGGCGGCACAGAGGCTGAAAGATGGCGTCTATGCCGCATACGGAGAAGAGAAGGCAAAAGCATTTCTAGACAATCTCTCGGGAGGAAAAACACATGGTTGATTTGCGGGCCAAGCCCTATTCTCTCAGCGAAGAGCAGGAAAGCTGGGTGAAGCGCAGCATCGCCTCCATGACTCTGGAGGAAAAGATCGGGCAGCTTTTCACCATCATGACCTATCTCCCCGGCGTGCGGGAGGAGAACATTCAAAGGGAGCTTGACAGCTTCCATCAGGGCGGACTGCGCTGGCAGCGGAAGACAGCCGAGGAAACCTACGAACAGAATCGCCTTTATCAAAAGCACAGCCGGATCCCGCTGCTGATTGCGGCCAACTGCGACACCGGCGGCGCGGAGTGCGTACCCGACGGGACCTATATTGCCACGGCGGCTCAGGCTACGGCGGGCGGCGACGCGAGCACGGCCTATCACATCGGCCTTGTCAGCGCCCGGGAGGCGGGCAGCATCGGCGCCAACTGGCTCTTTAACCCCGTCTGCGATATCTATCAGAACTGGCGCAACACCATCGTCAACACCCGTTCCTTCGGAGAGGATCCGGACATCGTGCTGGCCATGTGCCGCGCCTATCTCCGCGGCGTTCATGATTCCGGCTTTGCCATGGCCTGCACGGCCAAGCATTTCCCCGGCGACGGCACCGAAGAGCGGGACCAGCATCTGGTGATCGGCTGCAACGATCTGAGCGTGGAGGATTGGGAGAAGAGCTTCGGCAAGGTGTACCGCGGCCTCATTGACGACGGGATCGAGGCGGTCATGGTGGGCCACATCTGCCAACGCGCGCTGTCGCGGAAATACCGTCCCGGCATCCGGGATGAAGAGATCATGCCCGCCACCCTGGCGCCGGAGCTTCTGAACGACGTGCTGCGGCAGGAGTTGGGCTTCAACGGACTCATCATCACCGACGCCACCCAGATGATCGGCTTCAACGCGGCAATGCCGCGGGAGAAGGCCATCCCCGCCGCCATTGCGGCCGGCTGCGATATGATCCTGTTCACAAACGATTCCGCAGAGGATTTCGGATACATGCGCGCCGGCGTGGAAAGCGGCGTTATTACCCCCGAGCGGCTGCAGGAGGCCTTGGAGCGCATCCTGGGACTCAAGGCCAAGCTGGGGCTCACGGAGAACTATGAATACCCCTCTCCGGAATACAAGACCAAATACGTTGGCTGCGCGGAGCACCTGGCCTTTCGGCGGGAGGCGGCTGATCTGTGTACCACACTGGTGAAGGACACACAGAAGCTTCTCCCTATCGACCCCAAGGACAAGCGCGTCTTTCTGGTCTATGAGCGCAACATCCCGAACACCCGCGCCTACAACGGCGACCCGGTAAAGGAAACCCTGAAACGGGAGCTGGAGGGGGCGGGCTTTACCGTGGACGTATGCCCCACCTTCTACGATCTGGAGGCGGAGGGCGGCGTTAACTTCCGCAATTTCCTGACCATGATGGACAAGGGCAGCCGCGAAACCTTCAAGCAGAAATACGATCTGGTTCTCCTGGCGCTGAATTTCACCGGCTATGCCCAGACAAATGAGGTGCGCGTGACCTGGTCCACGGATCACTCAGTGGATCAGCCCTGGTACTTGACGGAGGTGCCTACCGTGGTCGTGAGTCTGAACCTGACCAATCACCTGATCGACGTTCCTCAGGCCAAAACCTTCATCAACGCCTACGGCAGCAAGCCGGAAAACATCCGCGCCCTGGTGGAGAAGCTCACCGGCAAAAGCGCATTTACCGGAAAGGCAGAAGAGAACGTCTTCTGTGGTCGTTGGGAAACAAAGCTTTAAAAAGGAGTGTTGCAACATGATCTCTACAAAATACGGTCTTTTAGAGGGTGTGTCCGGCGAGGGCTGTACCGTTTATAAGGGCATTCCCTACGCCAGAGCTCCCATAGGGGAACGCCGCTGGCGCAAGCCCCAGCCGCCCGAGGCATGGGAGGGCGTGTTCCACGCGGATCATTATGGCTGCAAGAGTATCCAGTTCGGCAATCCCCGGGATACCTTTTACAAAAAGGAGTTCTACAGCAATCCCGCTTTTGACGTGCCTGTCAGCGAGGACTGCCTGTACCTGAACATCTGGGTGCCGGAAGAGGCCCGTGGGAAGCTCCCGGTCGCAGTTTATGTACATGGCGGGGCCTTTCTCGGCGGCGCGGGCAGCAATTTGCCCTTTGCCTGCGATAAGCTGGCGCAGAAGGGCGTGATCGTTGTGACGCTCAACTATCGTCTCGGCGCGCTTGGCTTTCTCTGCCACCCGCTGCTTGCCGCGGAGGGTGAGAACACAGCCGGTGGGAACCTCGGCCTCTGGGATCAGCTTGCGGCCATCACCTGGGTCAAGGAGAACATCGCGGCTTTCGGCGGCGATGAGGATAACATCTCCGTATTCGGTCAGTCCGCCGGGGCCATGAGCCTGCAGGCGCTCGCCGTTTCACCCAAGGCTGCGGGACTCTTCCGCCGCATGGTTCTCCAGAGCGGCGGCGGCTATCACAACCCGCTCGGCGAGTACCGCCCCATCGAGCAGGCAGAAACCTTCGGCAATGACTTGCTGGAGGCGCTGGGGCTTCCGCGCCACGCCTGGAAGGAGAGCGAGGCGGGCCGCGAGGCCGCCCGGAAGGCATTGTGGGAGACACCGACGGAGGATCTCTGCACCGCGCTGAACAAGGCGCTGGGCATGGCCTTCCTGCAGCACAAGGGCATCCCTTATGTGCCAGTGGTGGATGGAGAATTGATTCCCGAGGACGGGAATACGCTTATTGAGCAGGGCAAGGTTCTTCCGATTTCATACATCCTCGGCTGTAACGGAAACGATCTAACCGCGGCGGCGGAGGACCCCTGCATGGAAAACAGTCGGATGCACAAGGCCAACACAGCCTACGCGCTGCGCATGACCCAACCCAGCTATGTGTATTATTTCGACCGTAAGCTGCCCGGCGACGAGGCGTG